>NZ_FMUL01000045.1:0-1657 GCF_900101215.1 Pseudomonas sp. NFACC32-1 | reverse complement strand
GGGAAGCACCCGGATCACGCCGTCGATGCTGCCGCTGGTGGCGCTGGACCAGGACGCCATCGACCGCATCGTGGCGACTGTGCCGGGTGGTGCGCGCAACGTGCAGGACATCTACCCCCTGGCGCCTTTGCAGGAGGGCATTCTCTATCATCACCTCTCGGCGGAGCAGGGTGACCTGTACGTCCTCCAGACGCAGTTCGCCTTCGAGGACCGTGAGCGTCTGGAAGCCTTCGCCCAGGCGTTGCAAGCGGTGATCGATCGCCATGACATCCTGCGCACCAGCGTCGTATGGGAGGGGCTGGCTTCGCCGGTGCAAGTGGTCTGGCGCGAGGCGAAACTGCACCTCGAAGAGGTCCGGTTCGACCCGACCGCCGGGGACGCCGTAACGCAGCTGCGCCAGCGCTTCGACCCGCGACAGCATCGCCTGGACGTGGGCCAGGCACCGTTGATGCGCCTGGCCTACGGTCAAGACGAGGCCAATCGTCGATGGGTGGCGAGTTTGCTGTTCCACCATATGGCGCTGGATCATACGGCGCTGGAGGTGGTGCAACACGAAATGCAGGCGCACCTGCTGGGCGAGACCGCCCGACTGGCGGAAACGGTGCCCTATCGCAATTATGTGGCGCAGGCACGGTTGGGGGTGACTCGGCAAGAGCATGAAGCCTTCTTCCGTGACATGCTCGGCGACGTGGACGAACCGACATTGCCGTTCGGCTTGCTGGACGTGCAGGGGCAGAACCACGACATCGACGAGGCCCGGCAAGCGCTGGCCCCGGCGCTGGATCTGCGCCTGCGCCAGCAGGCGCGTCAGGCGGGGGTGAGCGTCGCCAGCCTGGTGCACCTGGCCTGGGCCCAGGTGTTGGGCAAGGTGTCCGGCCGGCAGGACGTGGTGTTCGGCACCGTGCTGATGGGCCGGATGCAGGGCGGCGAGGGCGCCGACCGGGCGCTGGGGATGTTCATCAATACCCTGCCATTGCGCGTGACGTTGGGGCAGCAGGGCGTGCGGGCGGGCGTCAAGGCGACCCATGCACGGCTGACGGCCCTGTTGGGCCATGAGCACGCCTCTCTGGCCCTGGCCCAGCGATGCAGTGCCGTGGCGGCGCCATTGCCGTTGTTCAGCGCCTTGCTCAACTACCGCCACAGCGCCACTGGCGCAGACGCGGCCTCGACCTCGGCGGTGCAGGCATGGCGCGGTATCCAGGCCCTGGAAGGCGAGGAGCGCACCAACTATCCGCTGACCTTGAACGTCGACGACCTGGGCAGCGGCTTCAGTCTGACGGTGCTGGTGGCTGCCGGGATCGGCGCACAACGGGTCTGCGGGTATGTGCAGGCAGCGTTGGAAACACTGGTGGAGGCCCTGGAGCAGACACCCCAGGTGCCGTTGTATCGCCTGCCGATTCTGCCGGCCAGCGAGCGTGAACAGGTGCTGGTGGGCTTCAACGCCACCCAGGCCGAATACCCGCTGGAGCAGACGATTCACGGGTTGTTCGAAGCGCAAGTTCAGCGCACGCCGGAATCGCTGGCGGTGCTGCATCGCGGACAACGCCTGACTTATCGCGAATTGAACGAACGGGCCAACCGCCTGGCCCATTACCTGCGCAAGCAGGGCGTGAAACCCGATTCCCGTGTGGCGATCTGTGTCGAGCGCGGTCTCGAC
>NZ_FMUL01000043.1:0-2004 GCF_900101215.1 Pseudomonas sp. NFACC32-1 | reverse complement strand
ACCCGGTCCCGGGCATTGAAATCGGCATAGCCGTTGTTGATCACCAGTCGATTGATTGCCCGATGCGGCACCAGCACACCCTTGGGAGTGCCGGTGGAACCGGAGGTGTACATGATGTAGGCCACCGCTTCGGCGCTCTGGGGCAGATCGAGGTTGGCGCTGATGTCAGCCAATTCCAGGCGATCCAGATCGAGCCGGGCAGTGCCTTCGGCCACACTCGCGGAACTGAGGGTCAGCAGGACCTTGGCCCCGCTGTCTTCGATCATGAACTGCTGGCGTTCCAACGGCGCATGGATATCCAGTGGCACGAAGACGGCGGCGCACTTGAGCACCGCCAGTTGACTCACCAACAGTTCCAGTGAACGCTCCAGCAGGATCGCCACACGGTCCCCGGGCTGCACGCCCTGGCCCGCCAGATGACGAGCCAGGCGGTTGGCCCTGGCGTTGAGTTCGGCATACGTCAGGCTGTTGCAGTCGTGCACCGCCGCCGACGCTTGCGGATTGGCCTGCGCCAGGGCTTCGAACAGTCCGTGGACGGTCCTGTCCTGTGGATAGCGACGCGTGGTGGCGTTGAACTCCAGCAGCAGTTGGCGACGCTCGCTCGCCGGCAGGATCGACATGCGGCTCAACGGCGTCTGCGGTGCTTGCTCCAGGGCAGACACCAGGTTCTCCAGCACCACGTTCATATAGGCGCAGATCCGCTGCGCGCCGATCTGCGGCACCGCCAGCGCGGTCAGGCTGAAACCTTCGCCCAGGTCATCCACCGAGAGGGTCAGTGGATAGTTGGTGCGCTCTTCGTTGCTCAGGATTTCGATGCCGTTCCAGGCCGCCAGTGCATCGCTCGAGTCCATCCCCGCATTGCTGTGGCGGTAGTTGAGCAAGGCGCTGAACAACGGCATGGGCGCAACCACGCCACTGCAACGCTGTGCCAGGGCCAGGGACGCGTGTTCATGACCCAGCAGGCCGGTCAGCCGGGCATGGGCCGCCTTGATACTGCCGCGCACATCCTGCTCTGCGACGTCCACCCGCAACGGTAAGGTATTGATGAACATGCCCAGCGCATGCTCGGCACCGTCACCACCCTGCATCCGCCCCATCAGCACGGTGCCGAACACCACGTCCGGTTTGCCGGACACCTGGCTCAGCACCCGCGCCCAGGCCAGGTGATGCAGGCTCGCCGCGCTCACACCCAGTGCCCGGGCCTGAGCCCGCAGACGACGGCTCAGGTCGGCACCGAGGTGCAACCCGGCCTCTTCGATATCGCTGCCGTTGCCGCGCACGTCCTGCACGCCAAAAGGCAGCGTCGGCTCTTCGATGTCACCGAGCATCTGGCGGAAAAATGCCTCATGCTCCTCGCGACTGCTTCCCAGGCGCGCCTGGGCCACGTAGTTGCGGAAAGGCGCCGCCTCGCCCAGACGATCGGCCTGACCCAGCAGATGCAACTGCATCTCGTGGCGCACCCTTTCAAGCGCCGTGTGATCGAGGGCCATGTGATGGAACAACAGCAGCGCCACCCAGCGCTGGTTGGCGGGGTCATGGGCAAAGGCGATGCGCATCAGCGGCGCCTGTTGCATGTCGAGACGGTAGTGCAAAGCGTCGAAACGCTCGCGCAGCTGCCCGGCGATATCCCCCGTCGCCGCAGCCAGCATCACCTCCTCCACGGCCAGCTGCGCCTTGCGCCAGACCACCTGCACAGGCTCATCGAGGCCTTCCCAGACCACGCTGGTGCGCAGGATGTCATGGCGATCGATCACCGCTTGCAGTGCGTGGGCAAATGCGTCCAGGCGCTCGCGGTCGGCGATGCTGAACGTGGCCTGCAATACGTACGGATCGCCCGCGGCCGCCGCAATATGGTGATAGAGAATGCCCTCCTGCAAGGGCGCCAGGGGGTAGATGTCCTGCACGTTGCGCGCGCCACCCGGCACAGTCGCCACGATGCGGTCGATGGCGTCCTGGTCCAGCGCCACCAGCGGCAGCATCGACGGCGTGATCCGGGTGCTTCCC
>NZ_FMUL01000024.1:0-62740 GCF_900101215.1 Pseudomonas sp. NFACC32-1 | reverse complement strand
TTGAGCAACGGCGCGGTGATCACTATCGCCGCTGGCCAGACCACTGGCACTGTTGCGGTCGATACGCCGGCGAACGATGTCTACAACAACGGCAGCACCGTCAGCACCACGATTACTGGCGCAACCGGCGGTAACTTCGAGAACCTGGTGCCAAGCACCACGCCTGCGGTGACCACCATCACCGATTCGCCTGACGCGACCGCACTCACCCTCTCGGCGACCGGCACGGTAGCCGAAGGCGGCTCCATCGTTTACACCGCGACACTGACCAACGCCGCCGGCTCGCCCGTCACCGTTACCTTGAGCAACGGTGCGGTGATCAACATCGCCGCCGGCGCCAAGACCGGTACCGTGACCGTCGATGCACCGACGGACGACGTCTACAAGGATGCCGGCAAGGTCGAAGTCAGCATCGACAAGGCCACTGGTGGCAACTTCGAAAACCTGGTGCCAAGCACTGTGCCTGCCGTTACGGATGTGACCGATACCCTCAATACCAGCACCGTTTCGCTCTCCGCGACCTCGACTGTTGGTGAAGGTGGCACCGTGGTCTACACCGCCTCGGTTAACGCTCCGGTAACCGGCGCGCCACTGGTGGTGACCCTGTCCAACGGCCAGAGCATCACGATCCCGGTCGGCCAGAGCTCCGGCTCGGTGAACTTCACCGCGCCGAACGATGCCCTGGCGGGTGGCGGCAATCTCAGCGTCAAGATCGACGACGCCAAAGGCGGCAACTACGAAAACCTGGAAGTCGATGGCAAGCCTGCCAACACTGCAGTGACCGATACCCAGGACACCACCGGCCTGACGCTCTCGGCAACCGACACCGTGGCCGAAGGCGGCCAGATCACCTACACCGCTACGCTGACCAACCCGGCTCAGACGCCAGTGACCGTCACCCTGAGCAACGGTGCGGTGATCAACATCGCCGCCGGTGCCAAGACCGGCACCGTGACCGTCGACGCACCGAAGGACGACGTCTATAAAGATGCAGGCAACGTCGAGGCAACGATCAAGACAGCGACAGGTGGCAATTTCGAACACCTGGTGCCAAGCACCACCCCGGCAGTGACGGCCGTGACCGACACGCCTGATAACACCACTGTCAGCATCAGCGGCAGCACGGCGGTTACCGAAGGCCAGTCCGCCACCTATACCGTCAGCCTGACGAACCCGGCGCAAACCGAAGTGACGGTGAAGATCGTCTACAGCGGCACCGCCGCCGATGGCACGGACTTCACGGGTGTCTACACCGTCAAAGTCCCGGCCAACGCCACCAGCGCAACCTTCAATGTCGCGACGCTGGACGACAAGATCACCGAAGGCACCGAGAACTTCGTGGTCAGGATCGACTCGGCCACCGGTGGCAACTTCGAGCACCTCGCGGTCAGTGGCACCAACGGCAGCGTCAGCACCTCGATCGTGGACAACGATGCTCCACCGGTCCTCGACCTGGACGCCAACAATTCCAGCGGCAAGACCGGAGCCGATTACCAGGTGACGTTCACCGAAGGCACCACCGGCCCGGGCGTATCCATCGGCGACACTGACCTGAAGATCACCGACCCGGACAGCACCATGCTGACCGGCGCCACCATCGTGCTGACCAACCGTCAGCCAGGCGATGCGCTGAACCTGGGCAACAGCGTCAACGGCATCAGCATCAATGCCAACAGTACCAACGGCACGGTCACCCTGACGTTGTCAGGCAACGCGACGCTGGCCGACTACATGCAGCAGATCAAGAACATCACGTTCATCAACAACAGCGACGACCCGAGCACAGTGCCACGCGTCATCACCGTGACGGTGACCGACGGCACCAACTACTCCAATACCGCCACCACCACCGTGAACGTGGTCGGGGTCAACGATGCTCCGGTGGCCGCTGGCGGCACCGCGACCGGAACCGAAGACACTTCGCTGGTCCTGGGCTGGTCGAACTTCGGCATCAGCGATGTGGACAGCGCCAGCACAAGCCTGGGCGTGAAGATCACCGGGCTGCCGAGCGAGGGCAAGCTGCAGTACCTGGATGGTGCGACCTGGAAGGACGTGACCAGCAACCAGACCTTCAGCAAGGCCGATATCGACGGCGGCAAGCTGCGCTTCACTCCGGACGCCAACGAGTCCGGCGCCAATGGCAACCCGAGCGGCGTGGGCGACCAGAAAGCCGACTACACGCAGATCCAGTTCCAGCCGACCGATGGCCAGACGCTGGGTAACGCCGGTACCGTGAAGATCGACATCACGCCGGTGGCTGATAAGCCGAGCCTGAGCGTGGCCGGCAACAACGTGACCTCCACCGGCCTGATCAAGGAGGTCTGGACCGGCCTGCCAGGCCTGGGTACCGATGGCAGCGGGGCGCCATCGGGCACCCTCAAGTCGGTCATCGATGCCGCCGGCACGCCGAACAGCAGTACCAACGTGACCAACGTGCAGTCCGACAGCAACGTCAACCCGGGCACCGCCTCGAAAACCTCGGGCCTGATTTTCCTGGAAGCCGGAAAGACCTACACCTTCAGCGGCACTGGCGACGACAGCCTGCTGGTGACGATTGGCGGCAAGGATGTGGCCGGCATCACCTGGGGGGCGGGCGGCAAGCTCAATGGGTCGTTCACCCCGACCACCAGTGGCTACTACACCCTGGACATCTACCATCACAACCAGACCGGCCCGGGCAGCTATGATGTCAACCTCTCGGTCAACGGCAGCACGCCCGTGGACCTGAGCAGTGCCGGCGTACCGCTGTATACCGGCGTGACGGACCTGGTGAATGCCGGTGTGACCGTTTCCGATCTGCACGGCGCCAATGGCGAAGGCTATTACGACGGCTTCAAGCTCAACGAAGGCGCCGAAGGTGGCAGCGTGAATCTGTCGAAGATCACCACCGCCCTGACCGATACCGACGGTTCCGAGAGCCTGAGCGTGAAGATCGGCGGCATGCCGCAAGGCAGTGTGCTGAGCGACGGCGACGGCCACACCGCGACCGTGGGCGCCAACGGCGAAGCCTTGGTCACGGGCTGGAACCTGGGCAGCCTCAACCTGACGCCTCCATCCTACTTCAACGGCAAGATCAACCTGACCGTGACGTCGACCTCCACCGAAGCCCTTGGCGGATCGGCGGTCACCACCGCGCAGATCCCGGTAACGGTGCATCCGGCGGTCTACAACGCGGCCACCGCCACCTCCGGCAGCGACAATTTCACGGGCACCGACGGCAACGACGTGATTGTCGCCGACATTGGCGGTCTGACCGTGGTACCGGGCGTCAACTACAACATTGCCTTCATGGTTGACAGCTCCGGCAGCATGAGCGAGTCGTCCCTGACTGCCGCCAAGAACTCGCTGACGTCGGTGTTCAACACCCTCAAGCAGAGCATGGGCAACAACTCGGGCACGGTGAACATCTTCCTGGCGGACTTCGACCGCCAGGTGAACAAGACCGTTTCGGTCAATCTCAAGGACCCGAATGCGCTGACCCTGCTCAAGAACGTCCTGGACTCCATGGTGTCCGGCGGCGGTACCAACTACGAAGACGTGTTCAAGACCACCGCCAACTGGTTCAAGAGCACCGAGGCCACGAGCAACACCGGGGCGAAGAACCTCACGTACTTCATCACCGATGGCCAGCCGACGTTCTACCAGGCCGGCGAGCAGACGAACCCCGACCTCTATAACGGCGTGAAGCTCGACAGCCTGATCACCACGACCAACTACAAGTTGGGCCAGACATTCAGCGCCGACCTGGACAGCACCCACCGTGTGCAGGTCGACGAGTCCGGCAATGTCTCGTTGCTGACCTGGAAAAAATCCTGGGGCGGCTACTGGAGCGAGGAATCCCTGGGCACGCTGCACGCCCAAGGGGACGGTACCTACGAACTGTCATACCGCGACGGCACCGGCAGCAGCACCGACTCGGCCACCACCAGCAACTCTCTCAGCGCTTTCGCGCTGCTGAGCTCGGTGTCGGGCGTGGAAGCGATCGGCTTGAACAAGGACGTCACCCTGACCGACCTCAAGCCGTACGACTCCGATGGCAAGCCGCAGACCAACATCGACCCCAAAGACCTGGCCAACTCCATCATTGGCCATACCGAAGCGACGCTCCCGGGCTCCGACACGGTCAATGGCGCCGACGGCAACGACATCCTGTTCGGCGACCTGGTGAGCTTCAACGGCATCGCCGGCGAGGGTTACCAGGCCATCCAGTCGTTCGTGGCCCAGCAAAGCGGCGTCGACGTCAGCAAGGTCACCACCGCCAACGTGCACCAGTACATCACCGAGCACTACACCGCGTTCGATGTGTCCGGTGCCCACGATGGCAACGACACGCTGCTGGGCGGCGCTGGCAATGACATTATCTTCGGCCAGGGCGGCAACGACTCGCTCGATGGCGGCAAGGGCAATGACATCCTGCTCGGCGGCAACGGCAACGACATCCTGATCGGCGGCAAAGGCAACGACACCCTGATCGGCGGCCTGGGCGGCGACACCTTTGTGTGGAAATCCGGCGACACCGGCACCGACGTGATCAAGGACTTCAAGGCCAGCGAAGGCGACCGGATCGACCTGAGGGATCTGCTGCAGGGTGAAACCGGCAGCACCATCGATCACTTCCTGAAGATCACCACGGTCGATGGGGTGTCGTCGTTGCAGGTCAGCACCACCGGCCAGTTCAACGCGGCCAACGGCGCAGCCGCCACGCCGGACGTGACGATCAAGCTCGAAGGCAACAACTGGTCGAACGTTAACCTCAACTCCCTGATCGCCGGCAGCGATCCGACCATCAAGGTCGATCACAACAACAGTTGACCTGAGCGCACCCCAGGAGAGAGCGCTTGCTCCTTCTCCTGGGGATAAGGGTTCATACTCCCGCACAGTTGGCCTATGCTGCCCAGCATGACGCCGCTTCATACATGAGGGATGCCCGATGTTTTATGTGCAACGCGATGCACAAGGCCTGCTGGTGCGCGTGGAGGCCAGCGCTTATGCCGAGGCCACCGAAACCCTGCCGGCCGACAATCACGAGATCCAGGACTGGTTCGCCAACCAGGCGGTAGAGAACAGCCTCAAGCAGCTCAAGCAGAGCGACCTGGAGATGATTCGGGTACTCGACGACCTGATCCAGGTCCTGACAGCCAAGGGCGTCATCCGCGTCACCGACCTGCCGCCGGCGGCCCAGGCCAAGCTGATGGACCGCAACCAGGCCCGGGAAGCGCTGGGCGGGCTGAGCCGCTTGATCGATGACGATGAGAAAGGGTTGATCTAGCCGGGCTGACTGATCCTTCCCTTGCTCTGCATGGGAACGATCAGTGGTTCAGGATCACACCCAACGCCGGGGTTCGCCCACCAGTTGCCCCTGCACGCCGAACAACCCCATCTCGCGAATCACCGCCAGTTCCCCTTCGGTCTCCACCCGCTCGGCAATCAAGGGCAGGTCGATGCTGTGGGCGGCGCGCTGGATGGCTTCGATGAACAGACGCTTGTCGCTTTCCTGGTCGATGGCGCGGATGTAGCTGCCGTCGATTTTCAGGTAGGCCAGTCCCAGCCGCGACAGGTTGCCGATCATGCTGAACCGTCCACCGAAACGCTGCAGGCTCAGGGAGAAGCCCAGTTCGCGCAGGCGTCGGGTCAGTTGTTCCAGCACCGCTTGCTCGGGCAGTTGCTCTTCGCCGATCTCCAGCGTCAGGCGCGGCCCCAGGTTGGAATGGGCGCGCAGGATCTCGAAGATCCTGTTCAGTGCCTGGGGGTCGGCCAGGGTAGCGGAGGACAGGTTCAATGCCAGGGCTTGCTCGTGCCCGGCCATCTGCTTGAGCACCTGTTCGAGCATCAGGCGATCCAGCCGCGCAGTCCAGCCGAAACGCTCCAGCCAAGGCAGGAAGCGCCCGGCCGGGATGGTCTGGCCCTGGTCGTCGAGCAGCCGCGACAGCACTTTGTAATGCAGCACCAGCTGGGTGTCCTGGGCGGCCACCACCGGCTGGAAATACAACTCGAACCGCTGATTGCTCAACGCCTGGTCGAGCAGCGTGTGCCAGGCATGGTGATCGTCACCGACGCTGGCCGACGCGCTGTGTTCGAGACAGGCCCAACCGGGTTCACCCTGGCTTTCAGCCTGTGCCAGGGCCTGGTCGCCCAGTTGGAGCACCGCTTGTGGCGAATCGCCGTGGACGAACGGCGCCAGCCCGATGGAGGCCACCGACGCCACGTCGGTCGCGCCGGTGGCGTGAAGGCTTGCCAACGCCGCTTCGAGATTCTGCGCCAGCTGCAGCGCCTCTTCACGTACCAGGCCCGGCGCCAGCACGGCGAATTCGCCGCCGCGGATGCGGGTCACCAGATTGTGGGTTTCAGGGTAGCGGGCACACTCACGCAGCAATTGTTCGCCCACGGCCTTGAGCAGTTGGTCGGTACGCTGCCCGCCCAGTCGCTGGTTCAGCCCGGCCAGGTCCTTGACCCGCAACAGCAGCAGGTAACCGGAACTGGCCTGCTCCGGATTGCTCACCCGGGCATTGAGCTGCATCTCGAAATAACGCCGGTTGGCCAGGCCCGTCAGGTTGTCCTGGTAGGACTCGACCCGCAGTTTTTCACTGCGCTCGGCCTGCTCCTCGAACAGCGCCTTGAGCTTCTCGACCATCTGGTTCATCGCCTGCACCACGCGACGCAATTCAGGGGTACGCGGCAGCTCCGGCAGGCTCAGGAACTCGCGACGAGCGATGGCATGGGACTGGTGCACCATGTAGTCCAGGGGCTTGAGCTGACGCCGCAGCAGCAAGGCCCCCAGCACCGCGCTCACGGCGCCGCACAGCAACAGCCAGCCCAGGCTGCCCAGGGCGCTCTGCCAGAGCTTGGCGAGGGCGAACATCGGGTGGCTGACCACTTCGACCCGCGCCGCCTGCTCCCAGCCGCGGCTGACGATGGCATCGCCACCGGCCGGCTCCAGGCCGATGAGCTTGACGAACCACTGCGGCACGCTGCCGGCGTCCGGTACGCCGGTGCGCTCGACGAGGGTCTTGTCGGTGGCCACGTCGACCACGCGGATGCTGGCGTAATAACCGCTGTCGAAGATGGAGCTGACCATCAGCTCCACCATCGCCGGATCGTCGATGTTCGGTGTCAACGACAGCGCCAGCGCCGTGGCCGCGTCCTGGGCATGGGAACGCAGCTGATTGACGTACTGGGTCCGCGAGCTCTCCAGGCTGACCATGAAGCTGCCGCTGAAGGCGACCACCAGGAACAGACAGATAGCGATCAACAGTTGTTTGAACAAGGACATCTGAGCGCGCGCTCCTAGTTAGTCTCGACCGGAAAACCTTCGGCCTGCATTTTCTTCAACACATCCTGCCACCGGGACAGGCGCTTGGTGTCACTCACTTTCTTGTTGCCCTTGGTGCCCGGCAGCCATAGCCCTTCGGCATTGAAAGAGTAGACCGGCAGCAGGTCGGTCCGCTGGCTGGCCGGCTGGATGCCGTCGATCAGGCTGTCGAGCACCAAGGGCATGGCATCGGGGGTGGCGTAGTAGGTCAGTACCATATGTGCCCGGTTCTGCCGCAGCGCCTTGACGTAGGTGATGCGCAGCTTGTCGCTGGACACCCCGAGATGGCGCAGGCTGAAATACTTGGCGATGGCGTAGTCCTCGCAATCGCCGGCGCCCTTCCACAGGGCCTGGATGGGGGTTTCCCAATAGTCGACTTCACGCCACAGGTCGATGTCTTCCACGTAGCGCACCTGCTTGTTGAAGAACAGGTTCACCACCTTGAGCTGTTCCAGTTCCGGGATCTGCTTCTGGGTCGCCAGCAGCTGTTGCCAGGCATCGATCCGTTGCTGTCCTTCGCCCAGCGGCCCGTACAACCCTTGGGCCCGCCGGCTGATCTGGGCGAAGTCCCAGTCGGCCCGCAGGCCACCCAGCATGAGGCCGGCCAGCAACAATGCCGAACACAACCAGCGCAAGGACCTGAGGACTGTGGAAGGTGCAGCCAAGGGAAATACGTCCGGAAAAGGGCCGTGGGGAAATTCGTTGGATGGTGCAGCCTGGCCCGGGAAAAGACAATGGCAGGGTGAAATCATCCCAGGCACGCTAAACTTTAGTTCAGGAACCGGAGCCGTCAGATTTTGACGGCATGAGAAACTGTAACTAGTGTTGGCTTGGATCCAATTTCGTTACTACCAGCCAGGGTGCGTTGTCGTGACACAGAAGCCCAAGCCGTTAAGCACTATCCAGGTGAACAAGCCCGTCCCTGCGGCCCAGGCACGTTCGATCATCGAAGGCTCCCTGCGCGAGGCCATTCTCGATGGACGCCTGCCCCGTGGCACCGCCCTGCGCCAGCAGGAACTGGCCGACCTGTTCGGCGTGAGCCGCATGCCGGTGCGCGAGGCATTGCGCCAGCTAGAGGCCCAATCGCTGCTCAACGTGGTCCAGCACAAGGGCGCCGTGGTGGCCCCGCTGATCACCAACAATGCCATCGAGACCTATGCATTGCGCGCAGTCCTCGAAGCCTTCGCCTTGCGCCTGTCGATCCCGCTGCTCGACGCCGACGACCTGGCCCAGGCCGCTCGATACATCGACCAGTTGGAAGCGCAAACCGATCACGCCGAAATCGGCCGGCTCAACCGGCTGTTCCACATGTCGCTCTACCACAAGGCCCCCAACAGCAAGCTGTTGGACCTGGTGGAGCGCGAGCTCAATGAAGAAGAGCGTTTCCTGCGCTTCCACCTGTCTTCGATGGGGCTGGGCAAGCTGACCCAGGACGATCATCGTGCCCTGCTCGAGGCGGCGGCAGCCAAGGATATCGACCATGCGGTGGCGTTGCTGGAGCACCATCTGGAAAAAGCCTGCGTAACCATCCGACGGTACCTGGAGCAGTCGCAGGACTGACCTCACCCGCCAAGCCATCGACGTATCACTTTCTTACACATCCCTCCTACCCGTCTTGCCGCCTGCCTGACGGGCTTGGCCGTCGCCGCGCCTCATCGTCGCACCAGCCCAATGGCACTGCCGCCGATTTGGGCTCACTCTTGCGTTTGTCGATTCAAAAAACAGACCTGAAGAAGTCAGCGCCCGGCGTCAGCCAGGCGAATCGAAGCCACCACGCAAGGAGCGTCGCCCAACCGGCGGGAGGATCGTATGTCCGAACGACTTCCGGCCCTTAAAAACCCAAACTTCTTATTCCCTGTCCCCTGAAGTGCTCCGGGTGAGGCATTCACTCGAACTATTCGATTC
The DNA here is from genome assembly GCF_900101215.1 of Pseudomonas sp. NFACC32-1. NCBI lineage: Bacteria > Pseudomonadati > Pseudomonadota > Gammaproteobacteria > Pseudomonadales > Pseudomonadaceae > Pseudomonas > Pseudomonas sp. NFACC32-1. Next base: position 53,526 of record NZ_FMUL01000024.1, on the reverse strand, counting down.
TGATCGCTATAAATCGGAAGGAGCTTCTTCGCCCCAATAAAACTTATATAAAAAGTTTTACAAGCACTACTCGCACCCAATAAAAGTACAACTTCAAATAATTAAAAAAGTTCTTGCCGCTTACTTGTTTCGTGTATTAGTTTTTTCTACGTCGCGCTTCCATCGACGCTGAAAAACCTCACAGAAAAACCAGAAACAAAGGCCGCAAAGCCAGCAGCACGCAATTACTGCGAACACTTTAGTTATTCATGGACTCCGGTTCAGGCACCCGCTCGCCTTGATTAAATCTCGAGCCACCTTCCGGTCAAACATCATTGATGAGGACGTTCCAATGCAGCCAACCAAAGAGCAACTTATCCTGAAGAAACGTGAACTTGGCCTACATCCGGTTTTTTCCGAAATAACTTCAATCGACCTGTTGCGCCGCTTTATGGAAAGTCACGTGTTTGCCGTGTGGGACTTCATGTCGCTGACCAAGCGGCTGCAACGGGAACTGACCTGCGTCCAGCTACCCTGGCTGCCACCCGCCGATCCCCATGCCGCCCGGCTGATCAACGAGATCGTCCTGGGCGAAGAATCGGACGATCGTCCGGGGGCGGGCTATTGCAGCCATTTCGAACTGTACCTGGACGCCATGCGTGAGGTCGGTGCGGACACCCAGGCGATCGAGCGATTCATTGCCTTGCAACAGGAAGGCGTCAATCCCGATACCGCGCTGGACAGTGTCGAGGTGGAGCCAGCGGCGGCGCGGTTCGTCCGCCAGACCCTGCATACCGCCTTGCACGCCCCGGCCCACAGCGTGGCGGCCGCGTTCGTACACGGTCGTGAAAGCGTCATCCCGCAAATGTTCCAGCGGATGCTGGACGACTGGGGCATTGGCCTGGACCAGGCGCCGACGTTTCGCTATTACCTGCAACGGCACATCGAGGTGGATTCGGAAGATCACGGCCCGGCCGCGGAAAAACTGCTGGCCCGGCTGATCGACGGCGACCCGCAGCGCGAGACCGAAGTGCTGTCCGCCGCGCTCGCCGCGGTTCACAGCCGTGCGGCCTTGTGGGACGGCTTGCACGAAAGCATGACCCAACCGGTCGCGCAGGTGATGCCATGAGCGCGGTCCAGTACCAGTCCTTCGCCGACGCCTGGGAAACCCGCGCCACGATCCGCACCCGGCCTCGACGCTGGGTGGAAAACGACGACAAGTTGATTTTTCCCATGAGTCGTCAACCGCTGGTGCACAGCCAGACCTTTCTCAGTCATTGCCCGCAATTGCGCGACTTTGCCTTGGTGCAGAGTCTCTACAAATTCATCAACGATGTGGTGATCTTCGAGACTGAACTGGTGGACCACACCGCCCGGCGCATTGCCAAGAATCGTTTCGGCATCGAGTTCCCGTTCGCCTGCCGCTACGACGCGATGACGGTGGTGGTGGACGAGGACTATCACGCGCTGGTGGCCATGGATTTCATGCAGCAGACCATCGACATGACCGGCATAGAACCGATCCCGTTGCCTGCACAGATCGAGTTGAGTCGCGCCATACCGGCGACCCTGGCCCAGGCGCCCGGGCATTTGCTCAGCGCCGTGGAGCTGATCTGTATCGCCATTGCCGAAAACACCGTGACCAACGACGTGGCAGCCTTCGCCCGGGACGATTCGGTCAAGGCGTCGATCAAGGGACTGATGGCCGATCACCTGCTGGACGAAGGCCGGCACTCGGGTTTCTGGACGCGACTGGTGCAGATGTACTGGCGCACCGCTTGCGAAGAAGACCGCGAAGCGATCGCGCGCCTGATGCCCGGCTTCATCGTCCAATACCTGGCGAGCGACCTGCAGCAGGCCTTCGATTTCGAGTTGATCGCTCACCTGCCCGTCGACGAATCCGTGCGCCAGTCGCTGCGCGAAGAGGCCGGCGCACTGGCCTATCCCATCAATCGCTTTCACCCGCTGGTGGGCAACATCACGCGGTTTTTCCGCGGCAGCTCGATGCTCGCCTCGCCCTGCGTGCGTGAGGCCCTGGCCGACTACCTGACCCCATGAGGAGAAGCCGATGAGACGTCTCGAAATCGCAGTGTCTGGCACCAGCCTGGCCATGGCCGAACTGGCCCGCGAACTTGAATTGCACGGCCACGGTGTCGTCCACTTCCAATCTCCGGCCGACCCTGGCGCGGTCGACCTGTTGATCGACGATGCGACCGTGCCTGGCGCCATTGCCGCCCGTTCGCACCTTCACGTGCGGATGGCGTTACTGGCCGTGCCCGGCGAAGTCCTGCCGCAACCGGTGGTGGTGTTTCTCGACGCCGGGCAGCGTCCGTTATGCCGGGAGGTCGTCGCCCCGGAAAGCTCGGGCAACGGCCAGTCGTTGCGGTTGCGCACAGTGGCCGTGGTAGTGGAACACGCGGCGCGCCTGGTCAGCCATTTGTCACGGGACGAAGCCTGCTTCGCTCACTGGTCGACGGCCCCGGCCGATACCGTCGAGTCCCCCTTGCACGGCCTCGATATGCTGGAGGCGCTGGCCTTCGAGCACCGGCTCAACGGTCCAGCGGTGCCGTGGCTGCTGGCGGCCGCCGAGGTGCCGGTCATGCACGACATCGAACAGCGCATGCTCGATGACGCAACCCGATCGGCGCTTTGGGTCGAAGGCCGGCTCATCGATTACCGAGACTTGCGTAGCCTGGCGTTGAGGTTGCAGCAAGCGATACTGGAGCGGATCGGTCCATGCACTTCCCCCAGGGTGATCGGCGTCTGCCTGCCCAAGTCCGCGCCGCTGTATGCGGCCATTCTCGCGGTGCTCGGTTGCGGCGCCGTGTACCTGCCCCTGGACCCGCAACACCCGGCGCAGCGGCGGCGCTTCATCCTGGAGAATGCCGCCGCCGACCTGCTGCTGCACGATGGCGACTGCGACCTGGGCGAACTGGCGATGCCTGCGTTGGACGTGCATCGACTGCCATCGTCCCGGCCTGGCTTTCCCGCCTCGCTGATCCGCCGCAGGGTGGAGGTCGACGAGCCGGCCGTGGCGATCTACACCTCCGGCACCACCGGCCGGCCCAAGGGGGTATTGCTCAGCCATCGCAACCTCAGCCACTTCTGTGCCTGGTACGCCGATTATGTCGGGTTGCAGCGAGACAGCAGGGCCCTGCAGTTTTCCACCATCAATTTTGATGCGTCGTTGCTGGATATCCTGCCGACCTTCCGCCAGGGCGCGCTGTTGGTGATACCCGACGAGGACCAGCGTCGCGACCCGCGGCGGTTGGTGACATTGATTCGTGAGCAGCATGTCACCCACGCCTTCCTTCCGCCGGCGCTGCTGAGTGTGATGCCGCTGGATGCACCGCTGGGCCTGGAGCACCTGATCACTGGTGGGGATGTCTGCGAGCCGTTCGTGATCGAGCGCCTGGCGCCGCAGTGCCAGTTCCATAACATCTACGGCCCGACCGAAACCACCGTGCTCGCCACCACGCGACAATTCGCCGTGGGCGACAACAACCGCAACCTCGGCGTGGCCATCGCCAACGCTCGCCTGCTGATTCTGGATGAGCACCGGCAACCGGTGCCCCAGGGCACACCCGGCGAGCTCTACATCGCCGGACCGGGGGTAGGCCTGGGTTATCTGAATGACCCGGCGCTGACTGCGGGCCGCTACCTCGACCTCACACTGCCCGGCGAGAACACCCTGCGCACCTACCGTACCGGGGATATCGGCCAGTGGACCGACAACGGCATCGTGCTCTGCGGCCGGCGCGATAACCAGGTGAAGATCCGCGGCTTCCGGGTCGAGCCGGAAGAGATCGAGCATTGCCTGCGGCAAAGCCATTGGTTTCGGCAAGTGGCGGTGGGGGTGGATGAGCGGCGACGGATCCTGGCGTTTCTCGTCCATCCCCGGGAAGACCGGCCCGGCGCCGCGCTCCAGGCCTTGCGCGAGCATGTGCAACAGACGCTGCCCGCCTACATGCATCCCGCCGCCTACGTCGAATTGCCCAGCCTGCCCTACACCAGCAATGGCAAGGTCGACCGCCGGGCCCTGCTTGCCCTGCCGGTGCAGGTATCGTCCTCAGGAGAGCATCGACAGCCACAGAACCCACTGCAGGCACAGTTGCGACAGCTGTGGGCCGAGCTGCTGGAGTTGCCTGCCGAAGACATTGCCATCGATGAGAGCTTCTTCAACCTGGGGGGACATTCGATCCTGCTGTCGCAGATGTTGCTGAATATCCACCAGGCGTTCGGCCGCAGCCTGTCGATCAATCGCTTCATCGAAGCGCCCACCCTGATCACCCTGGCCAAGTTGCTCGACGATCCCGGAGCAAGTGGCGCATCGGTCCTCAGCCCGCAGGCGTTCATCGATGCCGAGGCCGAACTGGACATCGATCCGTTGCCCATCAGCCAGTGCGGGGATGTGCACAAGGTGGTGGTGACGGGAGCCAACAGCTTTCTCGGGGTGCACATTGTCGAGGCCTTGCTGGCCTGGGGTGCCACGGAGGTGGCCTGCCTGGTGCGTCCATCCGCCAGGAACAGCGCCGCCGAACGTTTTGCCCAAGCCTTGCAGGACAACCGCCTGACCCACCTGGACCTGAGTCGGGTCAGCGTCCATGCCGCCGACATCACCCAGCCGCAACTGGGCCTGCCCGATGACGTCTATGCCCGTATCGACCAGACCTTCGGCGCGCTGGTGCACAACGCTGCCCACGTCAATCACGTGCTCGACTACGAGTCGCTGGCACGGGACAACGTGGAACCGATCTTCGAATGCCTGCGCCTGTGCGAAGGACGCAGCAAGAAGGTCTTCAACTTCATCTCCACCCTGTCGGCCTCCAGTGCCCTGGACGCCGACGGCCAGGTCCTGGAGCAGCCCGCCGCAGCGACGCCGCCGATCTACATCAAGAACGGCTACAACCTGTCCAAATGGGTGGGCGAACGGATCCTGCAACGGGCCCGGGAGCGTGGCGTGCGGGTCAATCTGTTTCGCCCCGGCAACATCAGTTTCAACAGCCTGACCGGGGTCTGCCAGCCCCACAAGAATCGCCTGATGCTGATGCTCAAGGGCTCGATCCAGTTGGGCCAGGTACCGGCCCTGTCACTCAACTTCGACTTGATGCCGGTGGACTTCCTGGCCCGCTTCATCGCCTTCCACGCCAGTCGCTACCAGCCGACCCAGGCGGTGTTCAACCTGCACAATCCCGAGCCTTTGAGCTGGGACGCCTATGTGGCGTCGTTCCGTGAAAGCGGTCGCGAGTTTTCCCTGGTGAGCGTCGCGGACTGGCAGCGGCAACTGGGCCGCGTCGATGCCGACAACGCGCTGTTCGGGGTACTGGGCTTCTATCTCAACGGGTTCGAGGAAGACATCGGCGACATCTCGATGATCCGTCATGACAACGCCCGGACCGGCGTACGACAGATGGGCGCCCGCTACCCGGAAAAGTCCCCGGCGCTGCTGCGCCGCGGCGCCGACTACCTCAAGGCCATCGATTTCATCTGAAACACCCAACCGCAAAAAAAGGAGCAAGACCATGAAGACATTCCAACCCGACACCCTGATCAGGAACCCCCGGGCCTGCCACGTCGAAACCTCGGTGGAGGTCGCCGACGATGCGGCCCGCGTCTGGGAACTGGTGGGTGATTTCGGTGGCTTCAACCGATTCATCCCGGCGCTTGCGCGCATCGAAATGACCGGCGAGGGCGTGAGGTCCCTGCGCAAGAAATTCTTCGCCGATGGGCAGAACCTGGTGGTGGAGCAGCTCAACAGCCGCGACGATCAGGCCATGCACATGACCTGGACACTGGTCTACAACACCCTGGGCATCGATAACCTGTGGGCATCGATGCAGGTCGAGCCCTTGGCGCCGAAGCGCTGTCGCGCCACCTGGACCATCATCGCCGACCACACCGACGCCCATTCGCCCTCGGGCTTCAGGGACTTCCTGCAGGGCTTCGCCGATGAGGCGATGGGCAATGTGCAGGGAATGTTCACGTAAGCACCAGCCCCTTGCTCGCGAAGGTGGTGATGCAGTCGGCGGTGATGCCCGCTGTACCGACGTCATCGCGAGCAAGCTTTCGCATTGAGTCGCAGCGAGCTCAAGATCCAGGCTCACCGCCAATCCCCTTGGGGTGCGAGCTTGCTCGCGATGGCGGTGGCCCGGCGACTGGGTCAGATCTTGAAGCTGTCCACCAGTTGCTTCAGGCGGTTGGCCTGCTGGGACAAGGCATCGCAATCCTTGAGGGTCTCATTGAGATTGGCCACGCTTTGCTGGTTCAGCAGGTTGATCTGGCTGACGTCCATGTTGAGAGTTTCCACCACGGCGCTCTGCTCTTCGGTCGCGGCGGCGACCGACTGGTTCATGCCGTCGATTTCGCCGATGCGCTGCGTCACGCTGACCAGCCGCAGGCCGGCCTGGTTGGCGACCTCCACGCTTTCAGCGCTGGATGCCTGGCTGGCGTTCATCGTGGTCACCGCTTCACGGGAACCCACCTGCAGGGAGGTGATCATCTTGTGGATCTCTTCCGCCGACTCCTGGGTGCGGTGCGCCAGGTTGCGCACCTCATCGGCCACCACCGCGAAACCGCGCCCGGCTTCGCCGGCACGGGCTGCTTCGATGGCGGCGTTCAGGGCCAGCAGGTTGGTCTGCTGGGAGATGCCCTTGATCACATCCAGGATGTGCCCGATGTTGTCGGTGCTGGCGTTCAGCGTTTCGATCTGGGTGCAGGAGAGGCTGATTTTCTCCGACAGTTCGGACATCGCCTGGATGGTTTTTTCCACCACCTGGCGGCCGTCTTCAGCCTGTTCGCTGGCACCGCTGGCATGCTGCGAGGCATCGGCGGCGTTGCGAGCGATTTCCTGGGTCGCGGCCCCCAACTGATTGATGGCCGCCGCCACGCTGTTGGTGCGGGCACTCTGCTCATCCGAACCTATGATCGACGCGTTGGACGAAGTCATCACCCGCTGCGACAAGTCGTGCACCTGCCGGGTAGCGGAGGAGACTTCAGCGATCGAGGCGTGGATACGTTCCACGAACTGGTTGAACGAGCTGCCCAGCTCACCGAACTCGTCCTTGCTCTGCACCACCAGGCGCCGGGTCAGGTCGCCTTCGCCCTGGGCGATGTCCTGCATGGCGCGTCCCATGGTGGTGAGCGGGCGCATCAGCACCTGGATCAACAGGCTCAGCAGCAGCGCAATGGCCGCCACCGCGACGAACATCGCAATCAGCGCCGAGGTACGGAACTGGCTCAGCGGTGCATAGGCCTTGTCCTCATCGATCGACAGGCCGATGTACCACTGCGCATTCGGCAGGCCCGCCACCTGTGTGAACGAGAGGATCCGGTCCTGTCCGTTCAGTTCCACTTCCTGGATGCCTTTCTCGATGCGCACCGGCGTGCCGGGGTAGATGTCCTTGAGGTTCTTCATCACCTGGTCCTTGTCCGGACTGACGATGACCTGACCGTCGCCGCTGACCAGGAAGGCATGCCCGATGCCGCCGAAATCCACCGAGTTGATGATTCTCACCAGGGTTTCCAGGCTCAGGTCACCGCCCACCACGCCCAGCAGCTCGCCGTTGCGTTTCACCGGCAGGGCAATGGTGACCACCAGGCCGCCGACCGCGGCCATATAGGGCGGGGTCAGCATGGTGCGGTCGGCGGCGACCGCCTGTTTGTACCAGGGACGCTGGCGCGGGTCGTAGCCGTCGGGCATCTTCGCGTCGGGGCGCTGGGTGAACACACCGTTGGCCTGGCCCACGTAGGTGAACTGGAAATTGGAGGTCAGCGCCGGCTGGTCCACAAGCCCCGGCAGGTCGGCACTGACGCCTTGATGGGCGATGTTCTGCGCCAGGTTTTCCAGCACCAGCACCCGGCCGCTCATCCAGTTCTGGACGCTGCTGGCCGTCAACTCGCCGGATTGCTCGATGGACGATTCGAGACTGCGGCCGATGGTGTTGCGCTGCAGATAATCGTTGTAGAGGGTGAACAGGGCGAAAGCCAACACTACTACACCAGAGGCGGCCAGCAGGATCTTATGGCTGAACTTTAGATTCATCGATGAGGACTTCTTCTGCAGAGAGTGGGGGTGCATTCCGGGTTGCAACATTCCATGTGACAGCGCGGGCGGGAGGGAACCCCGCTCCATTTTGGTGCACGCATATTCCTCTGTCGGCAAGTTCGGGAAAAAAATTAGGACTTTAAAAAACTGGGCGACGGAAGGCCGCGACAGTCGAACGGTGGTTGCAAATTCTCCGGACGCTGATGACAATGCGACCTATTATCATTTGTGACACCCAGGGCGTCGCGTTCATGTCATCTCCCGAGTTTGCAGTGCAGGCGCTCTACATCAACCATCACGGCTGGCTTCATACCTGGTTGCGCAATCGGCTCGGCAACGCCGCGGATGCGGCGGACCTGGCCCAGGATACGTTCGTGCGCCTGCTGCAGCGCACCGAGCGCCTGGAACTCAAGGCCCCGCGTGCCTTTTTGCGTACCATTGCCCAAGGCCTGGTCATCGACCACTGGCGGCGGGAAGAGATCGAGCGGGCATACCTCGAAACAATAGCCCATCTGCCGGAAGCCGAAGTCCCTGGCGCCGAAGCCCAGGCCCTGATCCTGGAACTGCTGGAGGCCATCGCCAGGATGCTCGAAGGCCTGAAGCCAAAGGTGCGCCGGGCCTTCCTGCTGGCCCAATGCGAAGGCCTGACCTACAAGCAGATCGCCGAACACATGGGCATTTCCCTGCGCTCGGTGGAACGTTATGTCGCCGATGCGCTGTATCACTGCTACGTGTTGCGCTATGACCACTGACCCCATGGGCCGCCGCAACGGACCCTCGCAGCAAGTGGTCAGGCAAGCGATCAATTGGGTGCTGCGCCTGCGCAACCACGCCGCTCATCCGAGCCTGCGTCAACAGTGCGAGGTCTGGCGCGCTGTCCATCCCGAACACGAACTGGCCTGGCAGCGGGTGCAATCGCTGCACAGCGAACTGACCTCGAACCTGCGAGCCGTGCCCGGCGCCCACATCGCCCTCGAAACCCTGGAGAACAGCGCCCGGCGACTCGACCGCAGGCAGGCCTTGAAACTGCTTTCTGGCGTGGCACTGGTGGGCTGCGCCGCGTGGTTGGGCAAAGACCTGGGCGGGCAGCCATGGACCGCCGATTTCGCAACCGCCACCGGCGAACGCCGAGGCTTCCAGTTGCCGGACGGAACACGGCTCGAACTCAACACCCACAGCGCCGCCGATCTGGATTACACCTCGCAGCAACGCCTGATCACCCTGGCCCGCGGTGAAATCATGGTCACCTGCGGGCGCGATCCGGCGCGACCGTTGCTGGTACGAAGCCGACAGGGATTGTTCGAAGGCCAGGAGGGACGCTTCATCGTGCGCCAGGACAGCGATTGCACGCGCCTGAGTGTCAGCAGTGGCCGGGTGGTGATCCGTTCCCACACTGGCAGCGATGGCGCGCCGATCCAGGTGAATGCCGGGCAGCACTATCTCGTTTCCGCCTCCACGGCGACCGTGGCACCGCCGCTGGACATGGACGCTGGTGCATGGGCGGATGGATTGATCGTCACCCGCAACATGCGCCTGGAGGACTTTCTCAACGAAGTAGGACGCTACCGCCGGGGCTACCTCACATGCGCCGCATCGATCGCCGACTTGCGGCTGTCGGGCGTCTTCCGCCTGGAGGACACCGACAGGCTGCTGGCCGTCCTGCCTCGCACGCTCGGGGTGCAGATACGTTATCGGACCCGCTGGTGGGTCACGGTGGAACGCCCTGCCTGATTTTTTGGCGGGTTTTGGGCGGCTGTCCGGCTAGGAAGGTAAGCAACGCTTTTCTGCCTTCAGCGACTCCAACGGAAACCTGTAAATGACTGAGCGCGTACACTTCAAGACCCCCTTTGGCGGCTCCTCGGACACCGGCCTGCTGCGCCAGGCCATCCGCGCCGCGCTACTGACCACGGCGCTGAGTGCCGGCGTCGCGCCGATGCTGGCGGTCGCCGCCGACAGCGTCAGCACCAGCCGCCAGAGCTACAACATTCCCGCCGGCCCCCTCAGCAATGTGTTGAACCAGTTCGCGCGCCAGGCGGGCATCACCCTGGCCAGTACCCCGGAGCAGACCCGTGGCGTGCAGTCCCCTGGCCTGCAAGGCGAATATTCGGCAGACCAGGCCCTGAGCCACCTGCTCAGCGGTTCAGGACTGGTTGCCGTCAGCCAGGACGGCAGCAGTTATGTCCTGCAGACCGAGGCCGAGGTCAGCACCCTGGCGCTGCCCACCACCGATATCAAGGGCTTTGCCCTGGGTAATGCCCTGGGCAGCATGGAGGGCTACAACGCCACCCACAGCCAGGTCGCCACCAAGACCAGTACCGCCCTGCGGGAAACCTCCCAAAGCGTATCGGTGGTCACCCGCGAGCAGATGGACGACCAGGGTGCACAGACCGTGTCACAGGCCATGCGTTATACCCCAGGCGTATTGACCAACCCCTACGGCGCCACCCACCGCTACGACTACGTGGCGATGCGCGGCTTCAACGATGGCTCGGTGGACAACATCTACCTCGACGGCCTCAAGTCCATGGGCGACAGCGGCACCTACAGTTCGATCCAGATCGATCCGTATTTCCTGGAGCGGGTCGATATCCTCAAGGGACCGTCCTCGGTGCTCTACGGTCGCAGTTCTCCTGGCGGACTGGTGGCGCTCACCAGCAAGAAGCCCTTGTACGAGGCCTATCACCAGATCCAGGCGTCGGTCGGCACCCAAGGCCAGCGCGGCATGGGCTTCGACTTCACCGGCCCGGTGGACGACGACAAGCGCATCGCCTATCGCCTGATCGGCCTGGCGGACACGTCCGACACCCAGTTCGACCATAACAAGGAAAAGCGCTTCGCCCTCGCGCCCACCGTGAGCATCGACTTCACCGAAGACACCTCGCTGACCCTCCAGGCCTACCTGCAACATGACCCCGACGGCGGCTACCATGGCGGCATGCCGGCCGACGGTACCCTGCACCAGCGCAACGGCCGACGGATTTCCGAGAATTTCTTCGAGGGCGAACCGGGGGTCGATCGCTATGAGCGTGACCAGCAATCGTTCGGCTACCAGTTCGAGCACCGTTTCAATGATGTCTTCACCGCCCGGCAGAACTTCCGCTACCTGGATTCGGAGGTCAAGAACGACCAGGTCTATGCCTATGGCTGGACGACGCCCACCAGCAACGAGCTCAATCGCTATTACACCGGCGCCGAAGAAAAGCTCCACGCCTTCATCGTCGATAACATGCTGCAAGCCGAATTCTTCACCGGCGCGACCAAACACACCGTGCTGATGGGCGCCGACTACCAGCGGCGCAAGACTGTGGTGGACTGGACCAGCGGCAGCCTGGCGCCGATCAACGCCTTCGATCCGGCCTACGGCAACTCGACCATCACCTACTCCAGCCCCACCAGCTATCTGCGGCGCCTGGAGCAGACTGGCGTCTACCTGCAAGATCTGGTGGAAATGGACAAATGGCGCTTCTCTCTCGGCCTGCGCCAGGACTGGGTCGAGACCTCGGATGAAAACCGCATCGCCGAATCCGGTCGCCCGCAAGGCACCGAAATCAACGACAAGCGCACCAAGCTCACCGGTCGCGCCGGCGCCTTGTACTTGTTCGACAACGGCCTGGCGCCGTACATCAGCTATTCCGAGTCGTTCAACCCCAACTCCTACGCCGACAGCGCCGGCAATCCACTGCCACCCACCGATGGCAAGCAATGGGAACTGGGCTTGAAGTACCAGCCACCGGGCACGGATGACTTGTACACGGCGTCGCTGTTCCGCATCGACCAGGAAAACCTGGCGACCAAGCTGCCCCAGGAGAACTTCTACCGCGCCGTGGGTGCCGTGCGCTCCCAGGGCCTGGAACTGGAAGCGCACCTGCAGTTGACCGAGCAGCTCAAGCTGCTGGGCAGCTACACCTTCACCGATATCGAATACTCCAAATCAATGGTCAGCACCCTGAGTACCCCCACCGACATCATCGAAAACAAAGGCAACTCACCGACCCAGGCCCCGCGCCACATGGCATCGGTGTGGGCCGACTACAGATTCGACAGCGGCGCCCTCGATGGCCTGCGACTGGGCGGTGGCGTGCGATATGTCGGCTACAGCTGGGCCGATGCGGAGAACACCATGAAAGTGCCCTCCTACACGCTGTTCGATGCTTCGGTGGGGTATGACCTGGGCAAGGTCGGCTTGAAGGGCATGGACGTTCGCCTGAACGCCAACAACCTGACCAACGAAACCTACGTGGCCTCCTGCGCCAGCTTGAGTTACTGCTACATGGGCGAAGAACGCAACGTGGCGGCTACGGTGAGTTACCAGTTCTGACTCATTCTTCAGGTCACCCACGCCCCCCTGTGGCGGGGGGATTTATCCCCGCTGGGCTGCGCAGCAGCCCTTTGACTGCCGCCTCGTGGTGTCAGGCCTGATTGCACTCAACCTTTTTGGGGCCGCTGCGCGGCCCAGCGGGGGTAAAGTCCCTCGCCACGGGTTGTTTTCCATCCCTGAAATTGTGCACCTCAAACCCGAACGGCCTTGCCTTCCTCCCGCACCACACCCTCCTGGCGCACGAAGCGATTCGCCCGCCCGAACGTGCCAACGTCATTGAATCGCACGCCCATCTCCCGCATCACCTGGTGAGCCACCGGCACCGTCAGTTGGCGAATGTAGAACGGCTCCTTCACCACGAAATGATGGATCCCGTGACTACTGCCGAAGTTGAAGCAGAAAGCTTGCAACGGCCACAACCACCAGGGGTTGAGCACCTGGGTCTGCTGGATGACATTGCCTGGCTCGATGTCGCCATAGTAGTGCATGTTCGAGCTGATGAAGTGCAGGCAAAAGGTACGCAATACATTCGGGCCGATGATCACCACCGCGGCGATGTCGATCACGTGCATGACCGACAACGTGGTCGCCGACCAATCGATCGACGTACCCATCAGGCTCGCGACGCCGTTGGCCCCATGAAAACCGAGGAACACATACCAGGCGCCCCAGTGCAGCAACGCCAGCGGGAAGTACACCTTCAGCGTGCGCTTGAGAATGCTGCGCCTGTGGGCCCAGGTCCTGGCCCGAAGCAGGCGGATGAACGCCGACATGACGTTGTCCCCCACCATCAGCAGCCTCGCCAGCCCCCAGGGCTCGCCGTTGGTGATGGCCCGCTCTTCCAGGTCGGCTTCGCTGCCGGATACCTTGTGGTGGTTGAGGTGCAGGTGGCGGCGGATCCACGGGTTGATGGTGCTCGGCCGCGCCAGCCAGACCAGCCCCATCATCAGGTTATGGGGCAGGCGTTGCTTGCGAAAATACATGCTGTGGATCAGGTCATGCTCCAGCTCATGGGTCAGGGAGGCGAAAAAGGCGTTGAGCAGCAAGCACGCCCAGCCGGCCAGATGCCCGTTGATATAGAGCAGCGCCGATCCGATCATCCCCGCCAGGGCGAACGCCAGGATGCCAGCTCCCAGCGCATCCTGATGCCGCAGGATCGGATAACGCTGGCGTAACTCATCGCCCCGGGCCAGCACGACCTGGCGGATATGGGCGGCGCGTTGTTGTGCATTCAATCGGTCGGGACTTGCGCAAGTGCCGTGCATGGCTTACATCCTCTGATAACGATGTGCTCATCCTGACGGGCGTTGTTCCACAGGGTAGTAGCCGTAGACGCCAACCTGTTGACCGCAAGCGCCAATTGTCATGACTGAACCGACCACCCTTGCCAGCTGGACCCGGGCCCTGCGCAAACAGCTCGATGCGCTGGGGCTGGACAGCCACGCCCTGTGCCTGGAGGCCGGCCTCGACCCACAATTGATGGACGACCCGAACGCCCGCTACCCGCTCTCGGGCACCAGTCGCCTGTGGACCCTGGCCGTAAAGGCCAGCGGCGATCCGGCCATCGGCCTGCGGGTATCGCGCTTCGTCAGTCCCACCACGTTCCACGCACTGGGTTACGCCCTGGTGGCCAGCGGCAGCCTGCGGGAAGTGTTCGAGCGGATCGTGCGCTACCACCCGGTGGTCAGCGACGCGCTGACGCTGCAATTGCGTCGCTGTGAAGACCGCTACCGCTTCAGCCTCGACACGCCCCAGGACCATCCGGCCCCGGCCTTCGAAGCCCTCGATGCATTCGCCGCGATCTATGTGCGCACCTGTCGCAACCGGCTGGGCCGCGACTATGCGCCGTTGGCAGTCTACCTACGGCGGCCGGAGCCGGCGGACCCCGAGCCCTGGCACAAGGTGTTCCGCTCGCCGGTGCATTTCGCCGCCGCGCAGGATTGCCTGGAGTTCAGCCTCGTCGACTTCGACAGGCACCTGGACGACGCCAACCCGGAATTGGCCGAACACAACGAAACGGTACTCAAGCGCACCCTCGCCCAGCTCCAGCCACTGACCTGGGAACGCAAGGTGCGGGCCGCTATCGAGGCCCAGTTACCCGAAGGCGAACCCAGCGCCGAACGCATCGCCCAGACCATGCACCTGAGCCTGCGCAGCCTGCAACGACACCTGGCCGACGAAGGCTGTCGCTTCGATGCCTTGCTCAACGAATGCCGGGAGAACCTGGCGCTGCTGCACTTGCGCGATCCCCAGTGCTCGCTGAGCGAAGTCGGCTACCTGCTGGGCTTTGCCGATGCCAGCAGCTTCAGCCGCGCCTTCAAGCGCTGGACCGGCATGACCCCGGGGCAGTTTCGCGATGGGCTGCGCTGAACCGGATGCGTGCGCCTCGAACTGCCGTCGTTCAGGTCCTGGTCAGGGCCCGCAAACCCTCGATGTCGAGAATCTCGATCTCGCCATAGCCCAGGTGAAGAATGCCCTGGCTCTGCAGGTCCTTGAGGATCTGGTTGGTGGTCTGGCGCGACAGCGATACCATCAGTGCCAGCTGCTCCTGGGGCAGTTGCAGGACCTGGCGCACCGCGTCGGTCTCGCCGTAGCCTTCGGCGATCAGCAGCAGGCGATGAGCCAGGCGAGCCGGGGCGGGCATCAGGCTCAGGTGCTCCAGGTTGATGAACGTGAGGCGCAGCTTGTGGCTCATCAACAGCGCAAGATGCCGCCAGTAGACCGGTTGCGCCTGCAGCAACGCCAACAGTGCCGCCTGGGGCAGGTGCAGCAGGGTGCACGGGCCGACACACACGGCGTCATGGGTCCGCGGCTGGCCGTCGAACAGGCAGATTTCCCCGAACCAGTGGGGCGCCTCGATCACACTCAACAGTGCCTCCTTGCCCTGCTCGTTCACCGCGCCTACCCGTACCGCGCCTTCCAGCACGGCATACAGGCCGCACGGCGGATCGCCGCGCTTGAACAGCCGATGGCCTGGCAGCAGGCGGCGCTCGCGGGCCATGTCCAGCAGGCTACTCTGTAACTCAACGGGCAAGTGGCTGTACCAGTGGCCGGCCATCAGCGGTAAGTGCCAGGGATGCGAATTCATGGAAACTCCGGGACAAGTGTCGGCTAACTGACAGAGCGTCGTGCAAGACCTGATGCATCATGCGGGCATCACCACAGGAGGAACAACAATGAAAAGCCTCGTCGATCATCTCAGTCAATACGCCACCTATCACCGCGATCCTCGCAATATCGCCACTCACTTCGTTGGCATTCCGCTGATCTTCGTCGCCGTCGCCGTGCTGCTGTCGCGGCCGGGCTGGTCGTTGGGTGCGCTCATGCTGTCGCCGGCCCTCCTGGTAGCGGCAGCCAGCGCCTGGTTCTATCTGCGGCTGGAGTTGCGCCTGGGTGCGCTGATGACCGTACTGCTGGGCCTGGCCGTATGGCTGGGCCAGATCCTGGCCATGCAAAGCACTCCTGTGTGGCTGGTCAGCGGCCTGGGCATGTTTGTGCTGGGCTGGGTGATCCAGTTCGTCGGCCACTATTACGAAGGCCGCAAGCCGGCATTCGTCGATGATCTCTCCGGCCTGATCGTGGGGCCGTTGTTCGTGGTGGTGGAAGCAGGTTTCCTGCTGGGGCTTCGCGGTGACCTGAAGCGGGCCATCGAAGAGCGCGCCGGGCCCGTGGCGATGCGCAACCAGCGCTCGGCGGCGTGAAAAGAACACGCCATATCCAACTGCCCCTCTGTGGAAGCGCGCTTGCTCGCGGTTGCGCTCGGCCAGGCACATCCGTGCCGACTGACCCACCGCTATCGCGAGCAAGCTCGCTCCCACAGGAGTTAGGCCTTACCACTCAAGCGTTACAGCGCACCGAACTCGACCCGGATGGTCAGGGCGCCGGTGTTATCGCTCAAGCCAGCTCCGTGCTGCCCGGTCAAATCATCATTGATGCACAGTTGCAGTTCCCCTTGCTGGTTTCCTGGAACCTGCGCCAGATCCCCTACCAGGAACGGCGCTCCGCCATTGCCCACACGACCGATCAGGGCGCCTTCGGCAGCACCGGGCAAGGCATAGCTGCTGTAGTCGATGTGCCTCGAACCACCCTTCCCATCGACATTGCCGCCTTGCGGGCTGGCACACCATAAACCGCTGACGTAGCGAACCAGGCGCGGCACCAACCCGTTGACCTGCACACCGGTGCCCTGCCAGGCAACGTTGGATTGGACCTGCATCGTCACCGCCTTCAGGTCGTTGGCCACGGTGTCTGCGGCCAGGAACGACAACGCTGCGATGGTCAGGCTCGGATTCGAAGTCCCGCTACTGGGGAAAACACCATCGCCCACCAGGAACAGGTTCTTGTGATCCCAACTGCGCTGGTCCTTGTCGACCACCGATGTGGCCGGGTCACTGCCCATGCGATAGGTACCCATCAGGTGCCCGGCACCTTGGAAGCTCATAGGTTCGTTTCCGTAAGTGAACGTCCCTGGCGTAAGCGGTTTGGTCAGCTCCACGGCGCCGAGCAGGTCTTTGATAATGTGAGTGGCCAGCCGTTTTGCTTCCAGGAACCCCTTCTGGGTGTACTTGGACAATTCATAGTGGATTTCCGGCCGGGGGATACCGAGCAGGTCCTTGTAGTCGGCCGACGGCACGATGTAGCACTTGGCGTTATCCGGATCGTCTTCTACCTGCTCCACCAGGAACGCGATGCGGAACTGCCGGACGAAGATGTCGTTGAGTTTTTGCACCAGCGCTGTTCCATAAAGCGCCTCGGTAGCGGCTTTGGAGTCTTGGTCCGACTTCACCGGGTTGACGCCGTTGTTGTTCGTACCGTCGATAAAATCGGCCACCGTGTCGTAGGGATCGTTTGCCGGCCAGTTCCAGCCCTCGTTGCCGATCTCGATACGCCACGCCGCGCGTTCGCTGCGAAAGGCACCGTCACGCAAGCTCTCGATACCCGCGGTGGACAGGGGACCACGGTAGGGAAAAATCGCCTTGCCTTCAGGCATCAGCCCCCAAGCCAGGTAGATCGGGTGGTCGGCCAGGTTACGCCCCACCTGACCGCTGCTGTTGGCCACGCCCTTGGGCCAGGCGGGCGTGGCGGAGTTGAGCAATAGCTTGGGGGTTTCGATGGCATGGGCGGCGATGACATAACGTTGAGCAATGGCCTCGCCAAAGCCGGTCATCGGTCCATCACCCAATTGATACTGCTTGAATTCCACACCGAAGATGGTGCCGTCCAACCCTATGTTCAACTTGCTGGCAACCGTCCTGTACAGCACCTTGACCTTGCCGGTGGCCAGGGCCTTGTTCATCGTCACGGTGGCGTCGTACTTGGCCTGGATCGGGCAGATCGGTGTGCAGTTGGTATTGCCGGCACACACCCGGCGCCCCGCGTAGGGTTGGGAGTTGCGTCCGGCCGGCGTCGGGCTGACCACCAGCGGCAAGCCATCGAAGGTCTGCCCCGTCACCGCCGCGACAAAACTGCCGTCGACCAAGGACAACGGAATGCTGTGCATGGGAAATTCATAGCCCTCGGGAAACGTCATGCCCAGGTAGGCCTGGTCGGCGACGTTGGCCGAGACGCCGATTTCCGCTTCGGCCCGGCAATAGGCGCTCTGCAGGTCATCGTAGCCGATAGGCCAGTCCACCCCGACGTTGTATAGGGACCGCAGGCGAAAATCGTTCGGCACCATGCGCAGGCAGGTCCCGACCCAGTGCCAGGTGGTCCCGCCGCCGACTCGCTCATAAGTGCTGGTGAAAGGCATCGGGCCCTTTTGCACCAGGTAACTGACCTCTGGTTTGTCCCATCCCAGGATCAGGTCGGCGATGGTCGCACGCGGGGCGTTCTGGCCGGCCGGGTTGCGGGGCGGGTCCAGGGTGGTGACCGGTGGATAGGGCGATTCCGGGGTTTTCAGCGTGGTGGTGTAGAACCGCTCCAGGTATTGCGTCCGATTGGCAGGAATCTCCGGTCCCGACTCGAGCACCAGCACTTCCACGCCGGCCATGGCCAGTTGATAGGCAACGATACTGCCCGCCAACCCGGCGCCTACGATCACTACTTCGGCTTGTTCAATAGTCATGACCGGTCTCCTTGTTGTGCTTTGGAAGACGTGCTGGCGGGTACGCCGGTCAGGTCCTCCAGGCTCGACGGCTGTTCATTCCAGTAGCCGAAGAACGATTCGCTGTAACCCATGGGGTGGGCCTGGGCCACTTTCCACGCCCAGCTGTAGATGTAGGCCTGGTCGGATACCACCGCCGAGTCACCCTTTTTGTAGTTACCGGCGTCATAGGGTTGGTACCACACACCCAGAAACCACAGTTTCATGATGGCTCGCGCGGCTTGCGCGGCCTGGGTCGCCGCCGGCGCAGTCCCGGCCATCAGCACGCGCCGGGCGATCTCGTCCGGCGGCACCTTGTCGGCCGCCAGCGTGGCGTATTGCGCCAGCAGCGGGTCGAGTACCGCGTGGGTGATCCGTGGGGTGACGTAATCGAGAAAAAGCGGCGGCAAACCCACCGGATCGAGCTGTGGCGCCAGGCGTTCGACGGGAATACCGGTCAGGGCCGACGACAGGCCGACGAAATTGTCCAGGTCAACGCTCATTGCTTGGCTCCTTGTCCGGTGGTGGACTGTGCGCGTTCGAGCAAATAGGTGAAGTCCGCGAAGCTGGTACGCGGGGATTCGGTGACATGAGTAGCGGCGTTGCCATGGCAAGCCATGCAGCTGGAGGAAGCCTGGGGCGTGGTGCCCTGGATGTAGGTTTCCAACGTGGCATTGGCCAGGAACGACGGAGCAGGATTGCCCAGGGGGTTGGCGGCCGAGATCTGGCAGTCGGGCTGTGGTGTAGCGGTCGGCCACTGGGTGCTGATCAATTGATAATTGGCCCACACACTCTGCGGATTGACCGTGCGCAGCAGCGCCTGGTAGGTGGTGTTCAAGGCCTTGGTGGCGTCGGTCAACGGCACCTCGCGCACGATCTGCGAAGGTGTCGCCTTGACAGCCGGGTTCCAGGGCCGTGGCGGGGGCTGGTTGATCGTACTGTCGCTGGAGGCGTTGTAGAACAGGTACGGCCCTGTCCGCTGCGCCACTGGGGTGGATTGCTCCGGCACGTTGTTCACATGCTCGAATGTCGACCAGACCCACTGCGGTGCGCTGGCGGTCTTGTGGACGATGTGCAGGCCCACCAATCCGACCGACTGGGAGGCACACGACTCTTCGACAATCGGCCCGTGGCTCGGATCGCTGTTGCCCGGCGTGTAGACCAACGCATCGACCGTGTGGAAATCCTGCGGGCGGTCATTGGCACCCAGCACCTTCCACGAGGCCTTCACCATCACGGAACCGACCTGGCTCGTGTCGTTGGAGCCACAACTGAACGCCACCGCGTTTTTCGGGTTGCTGGCGAAGAACTTCTGCTGGCCTTCGATGCTGTACAGACCGTTGTCGACGATACCGTTGAACATCGATTGATTGACCACGATTTCGTTGCGCGTATAGACACCGTTCTGATCCACCAGCGGGCCGCTTTCGAAGGGCTGGATGAACTCATCCAGCACGTCGGGGACCTTGCCCATCTGTTGCAACAGGCGGCCCGGCTTGAGCTGCTTGCAGACTTCAGGAAGTGTCGCCGGAGCGTCCCAGGGCAAGGGCGCCTGCCCCTTGGCACGAAAGATCTGGTAGCTCTCCTTCCAGCTCTCCCAGACCGTGGCTCCATCCTGTTTCCCGATGGAAGTGCCGGTGTCGGGAGCGCCGTTATCCAGCGCAGGCCAGTTCAGGGCGATGAAGGTCTGCCACGACAGCGTGTCGAAATTGTCCTGCAGGCTGGCCAGCGAGATCGGTTGGGTGGCCGTGACATCGAAGGGTATCTGCGGTGATAGCGCGGGGGCGGCGCTGGCGGACGGGCACAGCAATACACTCAACAAGGCACAGCCCAGCGGGCCATGCCGACTGACTTCCATTCTCATGCTTTCTCTCCTTGGCATCAGGGCGCCAGGAGAAATCACCGGTCCGTCGTGGACTCTTACTTGCCTCCTGGCAGGTCAGAGTCTAGGTAGGGTTTGATGAGAGAATTGCGGCAGAAATAGAATCAATCGAAGCAAAGCCAGGCGGCATTATTCGGATCGGAGCGAACAGCGAGGACGCCATCGCAGGCGAGCCTCGCTCCCACACAAGGATTGAAGTGAATCCGGAATCTGCCCACGAGGCCGATCCATTGCGGGCTTGCTCCCCCTGGGATCAGCGCCGCCTTCACAGGTTGGCGACTTTCTGCCAGACCTTCGGCTTGAAGAACAGCGTCTCGCCCTTGGCCAGGCCCACCAGGCTGTCGTGATCCTTCACCACTTCGGCTTCGATCAGCTCGCTCTGGCCTTCCACTTTCAGAGTCACCCGGGTGGTCGCCCCCAGCGGACGGATATCCCGCACCTCGGCGGCATGGTGGTCTTCCAGTTCCGAGCGTGACAGCGAGACTTCATGGGGACGGAACAGCACATGCCGATCCTCACCCAGGTGCAGGCGGTTCGAGTCGCCGAGGAAGTGGTACACGAAATCGCTGGCCGGGTTCTCGTAGACGTCCCCCGGCGAGCCGATCTGCTCGATCACCCCCTTGTTCATCACCACGATCCGGTCAGCCACTTCCATGGCTTCTTCCTGGTCGTGGGTCACGAACACCGAGGTCAGGTTGATATCCTCGTGCAGCCGCGCCAGCCAGCGACGCAGCTCCTTGCGGACCTTGGCATCGAGGGCACCGAATGGTTCGTCCAGCAACAGCACCTTCGGTTCCACTGCCAGGGCGCGGGCCAGGGCGATACGCTGGCGCTGGCCGCCGGACAGCTGCTCGGGGTAGCGATCGGCGAGCCAGTCCAGTTGCACCATGTTCAACAGTTCGTGAACCTTGGTCGCGATCTGGCTTTCGTTCGGACGCTGGTTCTTGGGCTTCATCCGCAGGCCGAAGGCGACGTTGTCGAATACCGTCATGTGGCGGAACAAAGCGTAGTGCTGGAACACGAAACCGACATTGCGATCACGCACGTCATGGCCGGACACGTCCTCGCCGTGGAACACGATGTTGCCCTGGTCAGGGGTTTCGAGGCCGGCGATGATCCGCAGCAGCGTGGTCTTGCCACAACCCGACGGGCCCAGCAGCGCTACCAGCTCGCCGCTCTGGATGTCCAGGCTGATATTGTCCAGGGCCTTGAAGGCATTGAAATTCTTGCTGACGTTACGGACTTCGATGGACATGACTTATTCCTCCGCGGCGCTGGCGCGCAGGCGGTTGATTCGGTTTTCGCTCCACTGCTTGAGCAGCAGGATCAAGAGCGCCAGGATCAGCAACAGGCTCGCCACGGCGAACGCGGCCACATGGTTGTATTCGTTGTAGAGAATCTCGACGTGCAGCGGCAGGGTGTTGGTCACCCCGCGAATGTGCCCGGACACCACCGACACCGCGCCGAACTCGCCCATGGCCCGGGCGGTACACAGCACCACGCCGTAGATCAGGCCCCACTTGATGTTCGGCACGGTGACATGCCAGAACATCTGCCAGCCATTGGCCCCCAGCAGGCGCGCGGCTTCTTCTTCCTGGGTCCCTTGTTCCTGCATCAGCGGGATCAGCTCCCGGGCCACGAACGGAACGGTGACGAAAATTGTCGCCAGCACGATGCCCGGCAAGGCGAACACGATCTGGATGTCATGGTCCGACAGCCACGGCCCGAACAGGCCCTGGGCGCCGAACATCAGCACGTAGACCAGGCCCGCGATCACCGGCGATACCGAGAATGGCAGGTCGATCAGGGTCACCAGCATGCTCTTGCCGCGGAACGAGTATTTGCTCACGCACCAGGCGGCGCTGACGCCGAATACCAGGTTCAACGGTACCGAGATCAGCACCGCGATCACCGTAAGCTTGAGCGCCGACAGGGCGTCGGGTTCGAGGATCGCCGCGAAGAACGTCCCCAGGCCCGACTTCAGGCCCTGGGACACCACGATGAACAACGGCAACAGCAAAAACAGTGCAAAGATCAGCCAGCCGAGGCCGATCAGGATGCGCCGCGAAACCGCGCTGCCGCGACGGGCTGCGTTGGTGGAAGCGGCGGCAATGGACGATTGGGACATTTTTCGCGCCTCCTCAAGGGGTTTCGATGCGCCGCTGCAGCAAGTTGATCAGCAGCAACAGGACGAAGGAAACCACCAGCATCAGCACGCCGATGGAGGTGGCGCCGGTGTAGTCGTATTGATCGAGCTTGACCATGATCAGCAACGGCAGGATCTCGGTTTTCATCGGCATGTTGCCGGCGATGAAAATCACCGAGCCGTATTCGCCCACGCCACGGGCAAAGGCCAGGGCGAAGCCGGTCAGCCAGGCTGGCAGCAACGCCGGCATCAGGATGTGGCGGAACACCTGCCAGGGCTTGGCACCGAGACAGGCCGCCGCCTCTTCCACCTCACGGGGAATATCGGCCAGCACCGGCTGTACCGTACGCACCACGAACGGCAGCGTCACGAAGGTCAGCGCCAGGGTGATGCCCAGCGGGGTGTAGGCGATCTTGAAGCCCAGGTCGGTGGCGAACTGGCCGACCAGGCCGGTCGGCGCATACAAGGCGGTCAGGGCGATACCGGCCACGGCGGTGGGGAGGGCGAATGGCAGGTCGATCATCGCGTCGATGACCTTGCGGCCTGCAAAGGTGTAGCGCACCAACACCCAGGCCAGCAGCGTGCCGATCACGCCATTGATGATCGCGGCACACAGTGCCGTGCCGAAACTGAGTTTCAGCGCCGCCAGCACTCGTGGCGCCGAAATGATCGTCCAGAACTGATCCCAGGTGAGTTGGGCGGCATGCACGAACATGGCCGCCAGCGGTATGAGCACAATCAGACTGAGGTACACCAGGGTGTAGCCCAGCGTCAGCCCGAAGCCGGGTATGACGGGGGATATGCGACGCGACATAGAGGTCCTTGGTTTACTGTGGGAGCGAGCTTGCTCGCGATAGCGGTGCATCAGCCAACATCGATGCGTGAACCGACGCCATCGCGAGCTAGCTCGCCCCCACAGTTTGTGGCTTAACTGGCAGACACTAAGACAGACCGCAGCTTACTGCGCCTGATAGATCTGGTCGAACACGCCGCCATCGTTGAAGAACTTCGGCTGGGCGGTTTTCCAGCCACCGAAGTCCTTGTCGATGGTCACCAGCTCCAGTTTCGGGAACTGCCGGGCGTACTTGGCCGCCACTTCCTTGTCCCGGGGACGATAGAAGTTCTTCGCGGCAATTTCCTGTCCGGCCGGGCTATAGAGGTGCTTGAGGTACGCTTCGGCGATCTCCAGGTTGCCCTTTTTCTCGGCGTTCTTGTCCACCACCGCCACCGGTGGTTCGGCAAGGATCGACAGCGATGGGACGACGATGTCGAACTTGTCGGCGCCACCGTCCTCTTTCAATGCCAGGAAGGCTTCGTTTTCCCAGGCCAGCAGCACATCGCCCTGGCCGTTGTTCACAAACGTAATGGTCGAGCCGCGGGCACCGGTGTCGAGGATAGGTACGTGCTTGAACAATGCCTGCACGTATTGCTTGGCCTTGGCTTCGTCTCCGCCATTGGCCTTCAGGCCATAGGCCCAGGCTGCGAGGAAGTTCCAGCGAGCGCCGCCGGAGGTCTTGGGATTCGGGGTAATGACCGACACGTCGTTCTTGATCAGGTCGCCCCAGTCCTTGATGCCCTTGGGGTTGCCCTTGCGCACCAGGAATACGATGGTGGAGGTGTAGGGCGTGCTGGCCTCAGGCAGGCGCGTCTGCCAGTCCGCCGGCAGGGACTTGCCCAGCTTGGCGATTTCGTCGATATCCCCGGCCAGGGCCAGGGTCACCACGTCGGCCCGCAGCCCATCGATCACCGCCCGGCCCTGCTTGCCCGAACCACCATGGGATTGCTGGATCTTCACGGTGTCGTCCGGGTGCGCTTTCTTCCAGAAACTGGCGAATTCGGCGTTGTAATCCTGATACAGCTCGCGAGTCGGGTCGTAGGACACATTGAGCAGCTCGTAATCCTTGGCAACCGCGGAACCCGCGAAAACAGCGCTGGCCAGTGCGGCCAAGGCATAACGACGAATCGACGACATGGTGAAAGCTCCTGGGATTCTGGTTTTTATGGCTTTTTGAAATCGACTTGCCCGAAGAAAAGACCGCTGCCTGCGGCAGCTCTCTACGCCAAGCCCCCGGTAGAGGCAGCCGCAGGCGGCGATCCTTCAGCTCGGTTTATGACTGGGCTGCTGCAGACGGAATTTTTCCTTGCGCTCGATCTGGACCACCTGCGCGTTATGCACGGTGATTTCCACCGCGCCGAAACGCAGATCGCGCAATGCGCTCTGGATCTCCCGCAAAATGGTTGCTTCGTCCTGGCCGTCAACGCTACGTAGGGATGCGCTCATCATGCTGCTCCTTGAATGAATGCCGGGCAGTGGGCGGCACTGCGCGTGGCGTGGGAGCCATACTAGATAAGGCGGGATATTCTTAAAAATACTATTTAAGAATTTTTATATAACCAATTTTCAGGTAGCGTCAGAAGCGAGCCTGCTCATCAGGAGCCAGGCGCTTTTCCCCTGCCGATCCGCCATTGCGAGCAGCCTTCTGTAGCCTCAGGCGATGGCTGGAGCGTGCGCCCAATCCAGTTGCTGCATGGGCACGGGCCGGCCGAACCAGTAGCCCTGGCCCAATCCGCAGCCCTGCTCCAGCAGGAAAGCCGCCTGCTCGCGCTGCTCGATGCCTTCGGCATGCACCTGCATGCCCATGCTGCGGGCCAGGGCGATGATCACCCGGACGATAGCCGCGTCATCCTCATCCCACGGCAACCCGGCGACGAAGCCCTGGTCGATCTTGAGTTTCTGCACCGGCAAGCGCTTGAGCCGCAACAACGACGAATAGCCGGTGCCGAAATCGTCGATCGCCAGCCGCACGCCCAACTCCCGCAAGCGATGCATCTGCTCCAGCGCCACCTCAGGGTCATCCATCACCGCGCTTTCAGTCACTTCCAGCTCCAGAAACGCCGGATCCAGACCCGTGTCATGCAGCACACTGGCGACCTGTTCATACAGTTCGCGATGGGCAAACAATCGACTGGATACGTTTACCGCGACGAACGACAGCACCACGCCCTCCCGCTGCCACTGGCACATCTGCTGGCAGGCCTTGGCCATGACCCAGGCATCGATCTGGGCGATCAGGCCGGTGCGCTCGGCGATGGGAATGAACCCCGCCGGCGATATCAGCCCACGCACAGGATGCTCCCAGCGCACCAGCGCCTCGACACCGATCAGGCGACCGGAGGTCAGGTCATGCACTGGCTGGTAATGCACCCGCAATTCCTGCTGCTGGAGGGCGCGACGCAGTTCGGAAGCGATTTCCACACGTTGCTGGGCATGGGCGGTGAGTTCTTCGGTGTACAAGGCGTAGCCGTCGCGTCCGGCACTCTTGGCCTTGAACAGCGCCGAGTCGGCATTGCGCAGCAGTTGCCCGGCGTTCAGGGCATCGCCGGGAAACAGGCTGATGCCAATGCTGGCATTGATGAACAGGGCATGGCCGTCGAGCCGCAACGGCTCTCTCAAGCCATCGAGGATGCGCTGGGCAAGGACTGCCGCCTGGCCGGGCTGGGAACAGTTTTCCAGCAGCACGGCGAATTCGTCGCCGCCCAGGCGCGCCAGGGTGACGCCCGGCGCGAAAAGCCCGCGGAAGCGCTCGGCCACGCCTTTGAGCAACTCATCGCCGATGGTGTGCCCCAGGCTGTCGTTGATGTTCTTGAAATGATCCAGGTCCACCAGCAGCAGCGCACAACCACGCTTGTGCTGTTGCGCCGAGGCCAGGGCCTGTTCCGCACGGTCGGTGAACAGCACGCGGTTGGGCAGGCCGGTCAGCGGGTCGTAATGGGCCAGGTGGGCCAGCTCATGTTGAGAATCCTTGATCGCACTGATGTCGGAAAACACCGCGACGTATTGGCTGACTTGGCCGCTGTCGTCGGTGATGGCGCGGATCGTCTGCCATTGCGGGTAGATCTCACCGCTTTTGCGCCGGTTCCAGATCTCGCCGCTCCACTCACCGTTGTTTGCCAGGGACGCAAACATGTCCTGGTAGAAGTCCAGGCCGTGACGGCCTGACTTGAACAGGCTCGGACGCTGGCCCAGCACCTCGCCCCGGTCATAACCGGTGATCGCCATGAAGGCTCGGTTCACGTGCACGATCAGGCCGTCGCGGTCTGTCACCAGCACCCCTTCGCGGGTGCAATCGAAGACAGCGGCAGCCTGGCGCAGGCGCTCGCGATCGGCGCGCGGCACACCCTCCCCCACCGCCCGGGATCTGCGTACCCATACAAGGAACATCAGCCCGGCACTGATCAGGATCCAGGTATAGCCGTTGATCAGTTGCCAGCGAAGCCTGTCGGCGGATTGATCGAAGAAACTGCTCAATAAATAACCAACCAACTGCAGCCAGACGACTGACAGCACGAGATAGAGCAGTGTGCCCCGCAAGGCAATACGGTGATAAACAGTCATCGGTCGTCCATGTCCCTACCAAGAGGCCGGGATTATAGAGGAAGAAACATTCTGCCACTCTTATCTGAAAGGCCGACTGGTTTTATCTGCAGGGCTGGAGATAATGCAGCGGCTGTTTCTATCTTTATCGAGGGCCCTATAGCCTATGTGGTACGAAGGTTTTCTTGGCTTGTCGCCCTGGTCACTGGTGGCGGTCACCCTGCTGATGACCCATGTCACGATCATCAGCGTCACGGTCTACCTGCACCGTTATTCGGCTCATCGCTCCCTGGAGCTCAATGCCGGTCTCAAACATTTCTTCCGTTTCTGGCTGTGGCTGACCACAGGGCAGAACACCCGCGAGTGGACCGCCATCCACCGCAAGCACCACGCCAAGTGCGAAACCGTCGACGATCCCCACAGCCCGGTCGTCAAGGGGCTCTCCACCGTGCTGCGCAAAGGCGCCGAGTTGTACCGCGCCGAGGCGGAAAACCCGGAGACCCTGCGCATCTACGGCAAGAACTGCCCCGAGGACTGGATCGAGCGCAATCTCTACAGTCGCTTCCCGCTGCTGGGCGTGGCACTCATGGGCCTGATCGACCTGTTGCTGTTCGGCACCATCGGCATCACCATCTGGGCCATCCAGATGATGTGGATTCCGGTCTGGGCCGCCGGCGTGGTCAATGGCCTGGGCCATGCCGTGGGCTACCGCAATTTCGAGTGCCGCGACGCGGCCACCAACCTGGTACCGTGGGGCATCCTGATCGGCGGCGAAGAGTTGCACAACAACCACCACACCTACCCCAATTCCGCCAAGCTGTCGGTTCGCAAGTGGGAATTCGACCTGGGCTGGGCCTGGATTCGGGTATTCAGCTTCCTGGGCCTGGCCAAGGTCCAGCGGGTCGCGCCCATCGCCCACCGGATCAAGGGCAAGGGACACCTGGACATGGACACCGCCATGGCGATCCTCAACAACCGTTTCCAGATCATGGCCCAGTACCGCCGGCTGGTCATCGCGCCGCTGGTCAAGCAGGAGCTGGAAAAGGTCGATCACTCGGTACGCCACCAGTTCCACCGGGCCAAACGCCTGCTGTCGCGGGAAACCAGCCTGCTGGATGACCGCCACCATGTGCGCATCCAGAACATGCTGGAGCACAGCCAGGCGCTGAAGACAATCTACGAGAAACGACTGGCCTTGCAGCAGATCTGGGTCAAGACAAGCAGCAATGGCCACGACATGCTCGCGGCCATCAAGGAGTGGGTCCACGAAGCCGAAGCCAGCGGCATCCAGTCCCTGCGGGACTTTGCCGACCAGCTCAAGACCTACTCGCTGCGTCCCGCCACGGCCTGACACTCATCTGTGGTGAGGGGATGAACCCCTCGCCACAGGTTCAGCAGTCATGACTTGGTTGACTGCCCCTGCCCTTCGTCGCCTGAAAAGGAACTTCGCCCGCAATCCCCTATCTCAAGAGCACTTCGCCATCCAGGCGGGCTTTGGAGCAAGCGCGTGCGAACCTACAACACTGCACGCTCTTTGAGATTTGTGCCGATGGTCGACAAGAACCTGCAGGATTCATCCCAACCTCATTGGCCGGAAGCGGCCCAGATGCTCATGGCGCTCATGCATGCCAAGGGCGAGGTGGCGCGTCTGAGCGAACGCGAACAACTGTTCAGCTCGTTGCTGGTCAGCGTCAATGCGGTGCTTTGGGCGTTCAACTGGGAAACCCGGCAGCTACTGTACGTCAGCCCCGCCTACGAGCGGATCTTCGGTCGCCCCGCCGGCCTGGTACTGGCTGATTTCAATGAGTGGCGCGATGCAATCTATCCCGACGACCTGGACTACGCCGAACGCAGCCTGGCCGAAGTCCTGGTGAAGGGGGCCGTGGAAGACCGCGAATACCGCATCATCGCCGCCGACGGCCAGATCCGCTGGCTGAGCGACAAATGCTTCATCAACCGCCAGGCCGACTCGGGACAACCGGTGATCGTGGTCGGCATCGCCGAAGACATCACCGAAAAGAAGCTGCTGGAAAGCGAGCTGCAACGGTTGGCCACCACCGATGTGCTGACCCAGAGCAGCAACCGTCGACACTTCTTCGAATGCGCCCACCGCGAATTCGAGCAGGCACGACTGCAGGGAACCCCCATGGCCTTCCTGTTGCTGGATATCGATGATTTCAAGGTGATCAACGACACGTACGGCCATCAGGAAGGGGATATCGTGTTGCAGAAAATCGCCGAATGCGGGCGGACCGTGCTCCGACGTGGCGACCTGTTCGGGCGCATTGGCGGCGAAGAATTCGCGGCGGTGTTTCCCGGCTGCCCTCCAGACATGGCGATGCAGGTGGCCGAGCGTCTGCAGAGGGAAATCCAGCGCCTGACCTTCCGCAATGGGGAGCAGGGCTTCGGGATTACTGTCAGCCAGGGCCTGACAGGCATCACCGACGAAGACCAGTCCCTCGACAACCTGTTCTCCCGCGCCGACGCCGCCATGTACGAGGCCAAGCGCCAAGGCAAGAATCGCATCATCGCCGCCTGAGTAACCTGCGTCCTGGAGAGTTGGCGGGTCAGCCTATTTTCGGCGCAAGCGCATCAACTCAGGCAACCCGATCTTCAGCAAACGCGCCGTACGGCCTCGAGCCAGTTCTTCGAGCCCCTCGTGCTCGGTCAGGCGGGCCATCTGCGCCGCCATGTTCATCACCAGCGCTTCACGCGAATACACCCCGCCCCCGAGACCATAGACCGCCGCGATCAGCTCCCGCAGTTCCAACGGCAGGCGCCAGCGGGTACGCAATGCCGAGCCGAAGCCGGCGCCATGCCGTTCCAGCGCGTTTCCCACTTCTTCCGGCTCATCCAGTTCGCCACCGGCCTGCTTCCACTCCTCCAGGCAACGCAGCACCGCCAGCTCGCCCAGGCGATGCAGCAGCCCGGCGCAATAACAGCGCTCCGGCTCCAGGTCCAGCAACCGGGCGATTGTCCGGGCATACTCGGCGGTGTGCAGCGACAACGCCCAATAACGTTCGGCGTACTCTGCCAGGCATGGGACGCTGAGTCGGGCACAGCGCTTGAGCGTCAGGCCGAGGATCAGGTTCATGCTCTGGCCGGTGCCGAGCTGGTGCAATGCCTGGGCGACAGTCTGCACCGGTCCGCCGCCCTGATGCTGGGCGGCGCTGTTGGCCGCCGCGATCAGCACGGCGGTGATCTGCGGATCGGTGCGCAGCTCCTCCTCCAGCAGCTTGAGGTCCAGTCCGCCGGGGTTGAGGCTGCGCTTGATCGCCACTTGCACATCGGCCAGCAGCGGCGCGCCTTCGGACAGATCGCGCCGACGTTCGAGAAACGCACCCAGGGTCTGCGCCGTGCCGGGAGCCGGCACATCGCCAGGGGCTTCTTGCGCACCGCTCACCAACAAGCCTTGCAGACGCTGGGTCAGGTTTTCCCGGTTCAGAGGTTTGGTCAGATACGCCGTCGGCGCCAGCGGCAACACCTCACGCACGCTGGCGGTGTCGTTGCGCCGGCTCACCAGGATGAACGGCAATACCGGCGTGCGTTGCTGGTTGCGCAGCCCGCGCAGGATACTCAGGCCATCCACGCCCGGCAGTTCCCAGTCGGCGATCACCAGGTCGTAGGGACTGTGCGCCAGCAGCTCAAGGGCCTTGCGCCCTTCGTCACAGGTGTCCACCTGCGCATCGCAGCGCACGTGCGAGAGCACCTCCTCCAGCAGCTCCCGGGACGCCGGGTCGGCCTCGGCGATCAGAACACGGGGTACAGCAGGTAAATCCACAGCAGTCATGCAGCATCGCTCCCTTGCCATACATGCACCTTAGACAATGGCAGCCATTCCAGACAGCTCAAAATCCCGGCATCGGCACCCAGGCATGAAAAAACCCGCTTCGCAGCGGGTTTTTTGTGGATCAACGCACAGCCCGGGGCATCAGAGTTCGGAGAAGCACTCTTCGATGATGGCCAGGCCCTTGTCCAGTTGCTCATCCGGCGACGTCAGTGGCACCAGCACGCGCAGGACGTTGCCATAGGTACCGCAGGACAGCAGGATCAGCCCCTTGTCGCGAGCCTTGGCCACCACCTGCGCCACGGCCGCAGCGTTCGGCTTGTGGGAGTCGCCATCCTCGAACAGCTCCACGGCGATCATCGCACCCAGGGCACGGACTTCGCCGATCACCGGGTACTTCTTCTGGATGGCCTTCAGACCACTGACCAGACGTTCACCCACGGCCTTGCAACGATCGAGCAAGTGTTCTTCTTCGAAGACTTCCATTACCGCCAGCGCGGCGGCGCAGGCAATCGGGCTACCGGCGTAGGTACCGCCCAGGCCACCCGGTGCGATGGCATCCATGTATTCGGCCTTGCCGCACACACCGGCCAGCGGGAAGCCGCCGGCGATGGATTTGGCGAACGTGGTCAGGTCGGCGGCAACGCCCATCTGTTCCATGGCGAAGAAGGTACCGGTACGGCCGGCGCCAGTCTGGACTTCGTCCGCGATCAACAGGATGCCATGCTGGTCGCACAAGGCGCGCAGACGCTTCATGAATTCCTTGGGCGCCACATAGAAGCCACCCTCGCCCTGTACCGGCTCGATGATGATCGCGGCGATGTCACGTGGCTCGGCGTCGTTCTTGAAGATGCGCTCGATGCTGGCGATGGAATCGTCGATGCTCACGCCGTGCAGCTCGTTCGGGTACAGCGCGCGGAAGATGCCGCCTGGCATCAGGCCCATGCCGGCCGAGTACGGTACGACCTTGCCGGTCAGGCCCAGGGTCATCATGGTGCGACCGTGGTAAGCACCGGTGAAGGCGATCACACCGGCACGGCCGGTGGCGGCACGGGCGATCTTCACGGCGTTTTCCACGGCTTCCGAACCGGTGGTCACCAGCAGGGTTTTCTTGGCGAAATCACCGGGCACCTTGGCGTTGATTTTTTCGCACAGTTCCACGTACGGCTCGTAGGCCAGGACCTGGAAGCAGGTGTGGGTCAGCTTGTTCAGCTGTTCGGTCACCGCGGCGATGATCTTCGGATGCACGTGGCCGGTGTTCAGCACGGCGATGCCACCGGCGAAGTCGATGAATTCACGGCCTTCGACGTCGGTTACCGTAGCGTTCTTCGCGGATTCGGCGAAGATCGGGTGGATCTGGCCGACACCACGGGGAACAGCAGCGGTGCGGCGGGCCATCAAGTCAGCGTTAGTCTTGCTCATTACAGTCCTCATTCGCAGCTCAGGGCGGCGCGGGTAAAGGAATACGCGGCGGGGAGGCCACGGCGACAGCATGCGATGATCGACTGTCGCGGGGTTCCGGCCGCAAGAAACAGAACGGGTGAAGCACGCAAAGGGACAGCGCTCTCGTGCCCTTTGCGCTTGAAGCGGATCAGATACCCAGGCAGAGGTACTTGATTTCCAGGTAGTCCTCGATGCCGTACTTGGAACCCTCACGGCCCAGACCCGAAGCCTTGATGCCGCCGAACGGCGCGACTTCGTTGGAAATCAACCCGGTGTTGACGCCGACCATACCGTATTCCAGGGCCTCGGCCACGCGGAACACACGGCCCAGGTCGCGGGCATAGAAGTAGGAAGCCAGGCCGAACTCGGTGTCGTTGGACATCGCGATCACTTCGGCTTCGTCCTTGAAGCGGAACAGCGGCGCCAGCGGGCCGAAGGTTTCTTCCTTGGCCACGGCAGCGTCTTTCGGCACATTGGTCAGGATGGTCGGCTCGAAGAAGTTGCCTTGCATCGGCTTGCCACCGGCCAATACGGTCGCGCCTTTGCCGACGGCATCGGCAATGTGTTCCTGCACCTTGGCAACGGCTTTTTCATCGATCAGCGGACCGGTGGTGGTGCCATCGTCCAGGCCGTTGCCGATCTTGAGCTTGGCCACTGCCGCCTTGAGTTTTTCCGCGAAGGCGTCGTACACCGAATCCTGGATGTAGAGACGGTTGGCGCAGACGCAGGTCTGGCCGTTGTTGCGGTACTTGGAGATGATCGCGCCTTCGACGGCCTTATCCAGGTCTGCGTCGTCGAACACGATGAACGGCGCGTTGCCGCCCAGCTCCAGGGAGACTTTCTTGATGTCCTTGGCGCATTCGGCCATCAGCTGGCGACCGATCTCGGTGGAGCCGGTGAACGACAGCTTGCGCACGATGGGGTTGCTGGTCAGCTCGCCACCGATGTCGCCGGCGCTGCCGGTGACCACGCTCAGTACACCCTGTGGAATGCCGGCACGGTGCGCCAGCTCCACCAGGGCCAGGGCCGAGAATGGCGTCTGGGACGCCGGCTTGATGACCATGGTGCAACCCGCGGCCAGGGCCGGGCCGGCCTTGCGAGTGATCATCGCAGCCGGGAAGTTCCAAGGGGTGATGGCGGCGGTCACGCCGATCGGCTGCTTGATCACGATCAGGCGCTTGTCGGGCTGGTGCCCGGGAATCACGTCGCCGTAGATGCGCTTGGCTTCTTCGGCGAACCATTCGATGAAGGAAGCGGCATAGACGATTTCGCCCTTGGCTTCGGCCAACGGCTTGCCCTGCTCCAGGGTCATCAGGCGACCGAGGTCGTCCTGATTTTCGATCAGCAGTTCATACCAGCGGCGCAGCTTGTTGGCGCGTTCCTTGGCGGTCAGGGCACGCCAGGCCGGCAGCGCCTTGTCGGCGGCTTCGATCGCGCGACGGGTTTCGGCAGCGCCCATCTTCGGCACCGTGCCCAGCACTTCGCCCGTAGCCGGGTTGGTGACTTTGATTGTCTGACCATTGTCCGCATCGACCCAAGCGCCATCGATAAAGGCTTGCTGGCGGAACAACTGGGTGTCTTTAAGCTGCATGTCGGCTTTCCTTAACAGCACCGCGCGCACGCGGAGCGAATTAGAGTTGTAGAAAGGCGCCTTATGGGCTGCCGTCAGGGAAATCATTCACCGGGCTGAAGCACAGAAATAACGCACAACAAGCATAGACGTGCGGTTCAGCACCCAGACAAGAGCGTTTGAAATCTCAAACGAATCCTAGGGCCGATAGGGGTGAAGGACAATAGGCTGTTCGAAAAAAAGAACGAAAAAGCCGAATTTGCCTGTTTTTTCTGATCAGCGTAGCCGATGCCCGCCCAAGGGCAGGAAAACACCGGCGAATCAGCAGCATGGACGCCCGGCATGCTTATGAGTATCATGGCGCCCGCGTTGCACCAGTAGCTCAGCTGGATAGAGTACTGCCCTCCGAAGGCAGGGGTCGTGGGTTCGAATCCCGCCTGGTGCGCCATATACAGCAAAGCCCCATGTCGCCAGACCTGGGGCTTTTTTGTGGGTGTCGAAAAAGCCTTAACGCCCCTGCAACGCCTCCAACCGCGCCGGCAGGTCTTCCTGGGGAAAGCGCGCGTGCAGCGCCAGCAGTTTCTCATCGGCAGCCCTGCTCTGCCCCGCCTGGCGCAAGCGCAGGATTTCCAACAGCTCGTTCTCCAGCGACAGCGGTGCGGCGGGTTTGCTCATCTTCGCCGCGGGCCGATCCGCGGGGACCTGGGCCATTTCCGCCTGGGGCGCCATGCGCGCCATTGGCGCGGGAGCGGGCGCAGGGGGTGGTGCCTCCGCGATAACCGCAGGGGCCTGTCGGTCGGCGGAAAAGTCCAGCGTTGCTGGCGCTTGCCGGGGCTCAGGCGCGCGCAGTACCAGGCCGATCATCAGCGCCACACCGGCCAGGCTGGCGAACGCGACCTGCCAGCGGGGCCGTTGGCAGGCCAGCAGCCAGCGCTGCCACAGGCTCGGCTTGGGTGCCGGCGCCTCGCGGCGGGCGGCGGCCAGGATGAATGCGTCCAGCGAGGCGGGCGGCTCGCCGCCGGCATGTTCGCGAAAATGCTCGATCATCAGGTCGTCCTGGGGATCCTGGGTGTGTCTGGAGTCGTTCATGCGGGTACCTCATCGGCCAGCAGCCGATGCAATTTCTGCTGGGCGTAACGCAGGCGGCTTTTCACCGTTTCCAGCGGGGCGCCGGTCAGGGTAGCGATCTGTGGCAGTTCCAGTTCGCCGTGCAGGCGCAACAGGAAGACTTCCCGCTGATCCTCGGGCAGGGCCTGCAAGGCAGCGTCCAGGCGAGCCTGGTCGCGACTCAGGCTCAACTGCCGCTCGGGACCGTCGGCGTCGTCGGGTTGCCTGTGAAGCTGTTCGTCGTAGCTGTCGTGCAGCGGGTTATGAACGCCGTGTTTGCGCCAGTGGTCGATCAAGCGATTGCGCGCAATCTGGAACAACCAGGTACGAAAACTCGCCTGTCCTTGTGGCTGGGTGGAACTGCGGATCAGGCTGAGCCAGGTGTCCTGGAAGACCTCTTCGGCCAGCTCGGCCTTGTTGCTCAATGACAGTAGGAAACGATAAAGCCCCTGCCGATGGCGGGCGTACAAAGCTTCAAAACATGCCCCGTCGCCGTTGCGGTAACGGGCCAGCAGCGATTCGTCGCTGGGAGAATCCATCGTAGCGGGCATGTGGGTGGCGAACTCCTTTCGGTGTGGACATAGTCTTGCAGACAACAAGGGCCAACTGTGGGAGCGAGCAGGTTCGCTCCCACAGTTGGTCCTCGTTGTGCTTGGGATCAGTGCTTGGCCGCAGGCTTGAGGCTCTGGGCCAACTCGACCATCTGCACGAACTCGGCACGCAACCCGAACGGGTCATCGCCCCGGGCGGAGCGGGCCAGTCGAGCGGTGTCCTTCAAGCTCATGGCGCCAGTGTAGCGTCCATCGCCCTTGAGCTGCTGAGCGAAGGCAGCCACGGCGGCCGAGAAGCGCAAGTCTTCGCTGGCCTCGCCCTTTTCCTGCGCCGCAACCACAGGATGCTCGATCAACCGGCTGACACCGCCCTCGGCGGGCTTGTAGCGTACCCGCAACATGGCCAGCTCCCCCGATTGAACGTCCTGCCTGGCAACGCTGCCGTAGCGCAACGGCTCCAGCCAACCCTGCTCGCCCTTGGGCACGATTTCATACAACGCCGTCACGGTGTGCCCGGCACCGATTTCGCCGGCATCGACCTTGTCGTTGTTGAAATCCTCGCGCTTCAGTGCGCGGTTCTCATAACCGAGCAAACGGTATTCGCTGACCTGGGCCGGGTTGAACTCCACTTGCAGCTTCACATCCCGCGCCACCACCGCCAGGGTCGAGCTGAGCTGGTCCACCAGCACCTTGCGCGCTTCGAGCAGGTTGTCGATGTAGGCGTAATTGCCATCCCCGGCGTCGGCCAGTTGCTCCATCAGGTGTTCGTTGTAGTTATCCACGCCAAAACCCAGCGTGGTCAGGGACACGCCGCTTTTGCGCTGGTCCACCGCCATCTGCTTGAGGCTGTCGAAGTCATTGATGCCGACGTTGAAGTCGCCATCGGTAGCCAACAGGATGCGGTTGATGCCGTTGTCGATATAGCTCTCCCGGGCCAGCTGGTACGCCAGCTCGATGCCCGAGGCGCCAGCGGTGGAACCGCCCGCGTTCAGTTGATCGATGGCAGTGCGGATCCTGGCCTTGTCCCGACCCAAGGTGGGTTTGAGCACCACCCGCGATTCGCCGGCATACACCACCAGGGACACACGATCCTGGTCGCGCAGTTGGTCCACCAGTAGCTTCAAGGTGCTTTTGACCAGCGGCAGGCCCTCGCGACGATCCATGGAACCGGAAACGTCCACCAGGAAGACCAGGTTGGCCGGCGCCAGCTCCGCCACCGCACGATCGGAAGCCTTGATGCCGATGCGCAGCAGACGGGTATGAGGATTCCAGGGCGAGGGTGCTACCTCGGTGGTCACGCCGAACGGCGAGCCGTCGGTGGGCAGCGCGTAATCGTAGGGAAAGTAGTTGACCATTTCCTCCAGTCGCACAGCGCCTTCAGGCGGCAGGCGGCCCTGATTGAGGAAACGTCGCACATTGGCATAGCTGCCGGTGTCGACATCCGCACCGAAGGTCGACACGGGGGTTTCGGCGACACTATGGACAGGGTTATCCGGCAGCTTCTCGTATTGCTCCCGCGGTTCGGTGCGGTAATCCCCGACGATGGCATCGTTCGCCACACTCGGGGCGACCACCGATACCGGGGCGGCCATGCGCTTGGTCAGCGGTTGGCGAGTGTGGGCAGCCTCGTTTTGTAGCACCGGGCTGGGAGCCACCGGTTCGACCGGCTTGGGGGCCTCTCGGGAAGACAACCCACAACCGGCCAGCATCACCAATAAGGTCATGGCAAAGCCCTGGGCAGCGGGACGCAGGAATGGACAGGGACGGGACATGGGCTGAACCTCGTGAATGAATGATCCGTTCACAAGCTCAGACGAGGGGTATCGGGGATTCGGGTTAAGGGTCGGGCATTATTTTACGGCGCTCTGCAATCGCAGGCCCGGCCCCCCGAAGGCGACCAGGCATGCAAACCGACTAGCGGGACGGAATGGCCTGCAGGTCATCGGCGATAAAGCGGCTCAGCACACCGGTGTAGTAACCCTCGACGTCGGCATTACCTTTGTTGGTCAGCGCCCCCATCATGCTTTTCATGTTCTGCATCTGGCCCATCGCGCCTGCAGGCATCAGCCCTTCGCGGGCCTGGGCAAAGTGCAGTACTTCGGCACCGGCCTTCTTGACCTTGACCTGATAGCTGAAATCGACGCTGGCGAGGTACGTGCCGTCGGCAACGATCTTGCTCATGAAGCCGCCCTGGGTGTCCTGGATACGGCGTGTGTAGACGGCGTTCACATCCAGCAGGTAATCGGCGGTTTCCTTGCTGTCGGCATAGCGATTACCGTCGAGCAGGCGGACGATCAGGTCGGAGTGCAGCTGGTCACGGACTTTGTCGTCAGGCAGAAAACGCTCGTTCTTGCCTACGACTTCAACATTGAACGTGTCGATCCAATAGGTGGCGGTCTTGGGGATGGTCACGGGGGCGGGAGAAATATAGTAGTCCGGCTTGGAGGCACAGCCCGCCATGAGGCAAGCGGCAAGCAACAGTGCAAAAACGCGCATGTCTGAATTCGTCCCTGGAAAGTGAAGAGTAAAAACCGGCGGCATTCTAAGGGAGCCGAGCGTTTCTCACGTCACCTTTTTCACTTGCATGCGCATTTTTTCAGCGAAACGTCATCAAGCCAGCAAAGCCCAGGTCCTGGAGACTGGGCTTTGCTGGCTTCCATGGCTCACATGTCAACCACCGTCTTCCCTGCGCCAAGCCCCTGGGCCACTTGCTTGAACGCGTCGTTCACGTCGTCCAGGCCAAACCGATGTACGTCCACCTTGATCCGCAGTTGTCCGGCTTCGACCAGTGCCGCCGCCTGCCGCAGGATCTGCCCGTGGTGCTCGCGCCCCTTGCCGGTCAGCAGGGGCATCAAGGTGAACACCCCAGAATAACTCGCGCCTCGAAACGACAGCGGTGCCAGGCTGTGCTGCCCCCACCCCAGGCAACTGAGCACGTGACCGGTGTACGCCTTCACGGCGCTGAACGACGCATCCAGGGTCGAGCCGCCAACGGTGTCGTAGACAATATCGAAGCCTTCGTCATCGGTGTGCAGGCGCACGTAGCTGTCGGTGTCCTGGATCCGGTAATCGATGGCGGTGGCCCCCAGCTCGCGAATGAAGTCCAGGCTGCCGGCCGAGCCGGTGGCATAGACCTTGGCGCCTCGGGCCTTGGCGATTTGCACGGCCATCTGGCCGACACCGCCGGCGCCGCCATGGATCAGCACCTGTTGACCGGCCCGGACGTTGGCGCGATCGACCAGGCCTTCCCAGGCCGTGATGAAGACCAACGGCAAGGCTGCTGCTTCACGCATGCTCATCGACCGGGGCTTGGGTGCGATCAGCGACGCATCGACGGCAACGTATTGGGCCAGGGCGCCCTGGATTCCGCCGATTCCGGCAGCCATGCCAAATACCTCATCTCCACGGGTGAAGTCAGTGACGCCATCGCCCAGCTCGACGACCGTGCCGGCCAGGTCGATTCCCAGCACTGCGGGCAGCGGTTGACGGGCATGGGCGCCGCCTCCCGTCGCTATCTTGGTATCCAGCGGATTGATGCCGGCGGCATGGACCTTGATCAAGACCTGTCCCTTGCCGGGCACGGGCCGGGCAACAGGGCGGACGACCAAAGGGGCCTGGGCGGTTTCAGCGATGGCGGCGAGCATGGTGTCGTTCATGTCAGTGACCTCCAATGAGTGGGTGGAGTACATGTTGCAACCCACGATGCATTCCGATAAGTAAGCAAGCACGGATAGGTTTTATTCCATGAAGAGGCCAAATTCCGATGGATCTGTTCGACGCGATGCAGGTATTCGTACGGGTGGTGGAGCGCGGCTCGTTCTCGGCTGTCGCCAGGGAACTGAACCTGGGCCAACCGGCGGTGAGCAAGCAGGTCCGTGCGCTGGAGCGGCATCTGGGTGGCGCGTTGCTTGCCCGCAGCACCCGCCAGCTTGCGCTGACCGACCAGGGCCAGCGTTTCTACGCGCAAAGCAAGGAGATACTCGCCAGCCTGGACGCGGCCCGGCTCAGTTTCGCCAGCGGACAGGAAGAGATCGCCGGCCCCTTGCGTGTGGCGGCGCCAGTCAGCTTCGGGCGGCTATGCATCGCGCCGCTGCTGGGCGAGTTCCTGGCGCGCCATCCCAAGGTGCGGATCGACCTGCGGCTCAATGACCAGAACGAAGATGTGCTGAAGGAAAACATCGATCTGTCCATTCGCATCGGCGCGGTTAAGAACGAAGGGCTGGTGGCCGTCTCCCTCGGCGACAGTCCGCGCCGGGTCTACGCGTCTGCGGCCTATCTGCAGCGATACGGCACGCCGCTCGAGCCGGCGGATCTGATCCACCATAACTGCCTGGGCTTTACACTGCTGGAGCACTACGACACCTGGCGTTTCGACCAGGAAGGCAGGCAACACTGCGTGACGATCAAGGGCAACGTCACCAGCAACAGTAGCGAGGCCATTCGGGAAATGGTGCTGTCGGGCCTGGGCATTTGCCTTTCACCCCAGTGGTTGTTTGCCGCCGACCTGCGTCAGGGAGCCGTGTCGCAGCTGCTTGAGGATTACCAACCAACCGCCCTGCCCATCAACGCAGTCTTCAGCAGCGACCGCCGACGCTCGGCACGTACCCGGGCCTTTGTGGACTTTCTGCGCGAACGCCTCTGATGAGGCTGACCGGGCCCGCGGCAGGGCGTCGTCGCGCAAACCTAGGACTCACACACCAACGGCGATAGCGCCGACTTCGTGGCCCGCCCCGAAAAATACGCCGCCGCACCCACCCCCACCGCGCCCATGACCCCGCAATAGGCCACACACACCCATGGGCTCCAGGGCACCAGCGCAATCAGCAGCAACGGCGTCATGCTGGCCCATAGCGCATAGGCGATGTTGTAGGTGAACGAGATGCCGGACACACGGATCCTGGCCGGGAACAGGTTGACCATCACCGAAGGCACCGCCCCCACCACGCCACAGCCCAGGCCTGCCACAGCGTAGGCCAGGCCCAGCCAGGCACCGCCGCCGATCAGGCTGGCGTAGAGCAGCGCAATGCCCAGCGGCAGCAGCAGACTGTAGAGCATGACCGCGCGCCAGGCGCCGATGCGGTCGACGATAAGGCCGGCGAGGACGCAGCCGATGTTCAGGAAAACGATGCCCAGGCTACTCAGGGCGAACGTCTGGCCAGGAGTCATGCCGAAGCTCTTCTGCATGACGGTCGGGGTGATGACCACGAACACCACCACGGCGGAGGTCAGCACGCATGTAAGGATGGCGGCAGGCAACAAGGCGTGGCGATAGTCGCGCAGCACGGTGCGCAGGGGCAGTTCCGCCGCGCCTTCACGGTTGGCTTGCAAGGCCATGAAAATCGGTGTTTCGCTCAGCCAGCGACGCAGCCAGACTCCGATCACACCAAAGACGCCACCCAGCAGGAAAGGCAGCCGCCAGGCATAGTCGAGAATTTCCTCAGGAGTGAACAGCCGTGCCAGCGCCGTGGCGGTCAAGGCGCCCAACAAGTAGCCGAACGTCAGGCCGGCCTGGAGGAAGCCCAGGGCGTAGCCTCGGTGTCGCGGCGGTGCGTGTTCGGCCACGAACACCCAGGCACTCGGCACCTCGCCCCCTACCGCCGCCCCTTGCAGGATGCGCAACGCCAGTAACAGCAACGGCGCGAAATAACCGATTTGCGCGTAGGTCGGCATCACACCGATGAGCAGGCACGGCAAGGCCATCATCAGGATGCTCAGGCTGAACACCCGCTTGCGTCCCAGGCGATCGGCAAAATGCGCCATGAGAATGCCGCCCAAGGGGCGAGCCAGATAGCCGATGGCAAAGATTCCGAAGCTTTGCAGCAAGCGCAACCATTCGGGCATTTCCGGGGGGAAGAACAGCTGGCTGAGCGTCAGGGCGAAGAAGACGAAAATGATGAAATCATAGATCTCCAGAGCGCCGCCGAGGGCGGCCAGGCCCAGGGTCTTGTAGTCGGACCGGCTGAATCGGTCGCCTGGTAGATGAGTTGTGGCAGTCATAGGCAGATAGCAGAAAGTTGAGTGAGGACGACCGTTCAGTCGTCGCCCCGGTTGTCCATGGGTCGAACCGGTGGTTGACCTGGCTCGGCGTCTTCGGCCTCGTCTTCAGGCAGGTAATCCTTGCGACTGCGCGCGATGGCCTGGCGTATTTCGTCGCCCTTGGTGGGGCAGTTCTTCAGGCGGGCGATGCCGTCGGGTTTCTGCGTCATCGCCATCTCCGGCAGTGATCAGGGGCTCGATAGTGCTCGCTTTTGCCGCCTGATGCCAATTTTGTGATGAGGGCCGCCTGGCGGCCCGGGGAATATCGGCCTTCCCGCCACGAACGACGGGGGCGTTCCGGATCAGCGGTGGTAACGACGCACCACGCTGCTGTTGCGCAACACATGGCCTTTGATCTTTTCCATCAATTGGGCACGGGTCAGGCCGGCAGGCAGCGCTTCGGGTGGCAAGTCCAGGGCGTAGATCTGGATCAGGTAATGGTGGGCGCTGTCACCGACAGGTGGGCAAGGGCCGATATAGCCATGGGTATTCTTGCTGTT
The DNA here is from genome assembly GCF_900101215.1 of Pseudomonas sp. NFACC32-1. Lineage (NCBI taxonomy): Bacteria > Pseudomonadati > Pseudomonadota > Gammaproteobacteria > Pseudomonadales > Pseudomonadaceae > Pseudomonas > Pseudomonas sp. NFACC32-1. The sequence continues at coordinate 11,706 of NZ_FMUL01000024.1, read as the reverse complement.
GGTGCCGCTCACGCCTTCCAGCGCCGACTTGGCACCCACGCCTGCCGGAATCTGCCGCGTGGAGGCCTTGATGCCGTAATGCACCCAATGGTCGACGCCCTGGCCTTTCTGACCATCCGGATCATGCATGACGATGGCGTAGCTGAGGGTGCCGGGCGGGCCGGCGTTCCAGCTCAGGGCCGGGGAAACGTTCTTGCCGCCGCAATTGTTCGCATCGCTGGCGGCCGCTGCGGTGAAGAGGCGGTCGTCCGACACACCGGGAATGCTGAGGGTGAAGCGCTCCTGCGCCTGGACGGTTGCCTGTGCGCACAACACGAGGGCAACGGCGGCCAGCCAGGGAGCAAGTGAGGTCAATCGAGTCATACCGGGCACCTTATGCGGTTCAGGCCATGGACGGCTTGCGAACTATAGCCGCAGCGCCCGCCGGGTTGCAGTGACAATTACGCTGAACCTCGTTCCGGTCCTTCGGTTCTAATGGGAAACGCCTGCCGGAGACCGACCATGCCTGTGCATCAAGTCGCCCGCTTCGCGGATGTGCGCGAGGACCGCGGCCTCGAAGTGAAGATCAACGACACGACCATCCTGCTGCTGCGCGCAGGCGACCAGGTACGTGCTTTCCAGGGCAGATGCCCACACGCCGGGGCGCCCTTGGCCAAGGGCGCGGTGTGTCATGGAAGGCTGATCTGTCCCTGGCACAAGGCGGCGTTCCGGGCAGAAGACGGCGCCCTGTGCGAACCGCCGGCGCTCGATAGCCTGGCGCGCTATCACGTCGAAGTGAAAGGCGACGAGGTCTGGGTCGATGATCAACCGTTGCCGGCCGAGAAAATCCCGCCGGCCGACGACTCACGCACCTTTGTCATCATCGGCGCCGGTGCCGCCGGCACGGCTTGCGCGGCGGCGTTGCGGGAGAAAGGTTTCGGCGGCCGCATCCAGATGATCGACCGTGAAGCGGGGGCCGGATATGACCGCACCGTGCTGAGCAAATATGTCCTGGCCGGCGACATGAGCGTCGACGAAACGCCACCGCTGCGCGATGACACTTATTTCATCCAGCAACGTATCGAACGGATCCAGGGCGAAGTCACTGGCCTGGATTGCGACTCCCGCCGGATCAGGCTCGCCGATGACCGGTGGCTGGAATACGACGCCGTGCTGATCGCCACCGGCGGCTCCCCCAGGATTCCGGATCTGCCGGGCATCGATCTGCCGCAGGTGTTCGTATTGCGCAACCTGGAACATACCCGGCAAATCCTTGAGAACGCCCGAGCGGGTCAACGAGCGGTGATCATCGGCGACAGTTTCATTGCCATGGAGGTTGCCTCATCGCTGCGCAAGCGCGAGCTGAGCGTCACCGTGCTGGCTCGCCATCCCGTACCGTTCGCCAAGCAGTTTGGCGAGAGCGTCGGCCAGGCGATCCTGGCCCGCCATCGGGCCAATGGCGTGGTGTATCACACCGATGGCGAAGCGGCGCGGATCGAAGGCCGCGGCCAGGTGGAAGCCGTGGTGCTGGATAACGGCCAGCGCTTTGCAGCGGACCTGGTGATTGTCGGTATCGGCGTGCGTCCGGCCACCGAGCCGTTCATTGAACTGCCCAGGGAAAAGGACCAGTCTGTGAGGGTCGACGCGGGCATGCGCGTGACCGATGGGGTATGGGCCGTCGGCGACATCGCGACCTTTCCCCTCGACGGCCAGCCCCGACGCATCGAACACTGGCGCCTGGCCCAGCAACAGGCGCGCATCGCCGCCGCGAACATGCTCGGCGGGGATGAACACTACCTGGATGTACCGTTTTTCTGGACCTATCACTTCGGCAAACGCTACGACTACCTCGGCCATGCCGAGCAGTGGGACGAGGTGCAATTCAAAGGCACGCCTGAACATCCGCCCTTCATCGGCCTGTTGGGCAAGAACGGCGTCGTCGCCGCCGCAGTGGCCTGTGATGAAGGCCGGGCCATGGCGGCCTTGGCCCAGCGCATGAAGCAACCATTGCCGGTAGACGAGGCGTGGCGACTTATTCGTGACTTCTCGACGCTTTGAGCCGACCGGCGCAGCAAACCGTGACGTTCGTGCCTTGTGCTGCATTGCCCATCCTTGGAGCGGGCTTGCCTGCGAAGGCGATACCAACCCCTACGCGGGATGATCAGCCAGATGGATCACTCCCGAATGCTCCAGCGGCGCCAAAGGCGGCGGTTGCAGTTCCTTGGGGAGCACATGGAAATGCGGCACGACATGGCTGATGTCGCCGTCCTGGTTGTTATGAATGATCTTCGAACCAGGCTGGCGCAGGGTGTCCAGGCGCTCATCGGTCAATTTGAAACTCTCGCTCAGGCGTCGATCGTCCACCACCGGCGCCGGTAGCCGGCGCTGGGCGAAACGGCCGCTCTTGCGCTGCTGGTAACGTGCCCAGCCAATCAGGATCAGCGCATTGACCAGCGCCACCCAACCGTAGATCTGCAGCGTCCCGAGGGTTTCCAGCCACGCGCCTCCCAGGCGTGGGCCTGCGTGGCCGTCGAATAGCGGCCATAACCCGTTGATCAGCAGGTACAGCAGTCCGATCCACGCCAGCACGGTAAAACACACATCGATGATGACCAGAAAAGGTCGCTGGCGGGTCCTGATAATTTTCATCGGATCACTTCCTCTTCTTGCTCACCGAAGGGTTTGATGCCGCGGTCCGGACTGATCCAGCGCGCACGCTTCTGATGCTGTCCGAACAACACTTTGGGAAAGCTCACCAGGGTCGTGAACAGGCTGATCAGCCAGAACACCAGTGGGTACCAGACCACCCAGAACATGATGTGCCACAGGCCTTTTTCGTAGCGGCGATCGATCAGGATGCTCACGGCGAACTGCATCAGGCACACCACCGCCAGCAACAGTCCGGTGAAGGCCGGCGGCATCAGGTGGTCCACGGCGATGGCCGCCGGCATCTCGACGAATTTGCCGGCGCCCCAGAAAACCACCGACAGCAGGAAGGTGAACGCCCACCCGGTGGACAGGCAATATTCGAACAGCAGCGGCCACAGGTAACGATGCCGGTATTGCCAGATGCCGCGAATGTTCTTGAACAGCACCTCGGCACCGCCCTGGGCCCAGCGCAGCCGTTGCCGCCACAGACCGCGCAGGGTTTCGGGCATCAGGATCCAGCACAGCGCCCGGGGCTCGTAGAAGATGCTCCAGTGATCCAGTTGCAGCTTCCAGCTGATGTCGATGTCCTCGGTGATCATATCCGGGCTCCAATAGCCGACCCGGTGCAGGGCCGTGCGCCGGAAGGCGACGATCACGCCGGAGACGGTGAAGATCCGTCCGAAGACCCGCTGTGTTCGCTTGATCAAGCCAATGATCGAAGAAAACTCCCCCACCTGGACCCGGCCCACCAAGGTGGAGCGGGTGCGGATGCGCGGGTTGCCGGTCACGGCGCCAAGGCGGGCATTGTCCAGCATCGGCGCCACCAGGTAGGCGCAGGTATTGGGCGCCAGCAGCGCGTCACCGTCGATGCACACCAGGTATTCGCTGCGCGCGGCAATGGCGCCCATGCGCAGGGCCACGGCCTTGCCCTGATTCTCTGCCAGGTGCAGCACGCGCAGACGTGGGTCTTGCGTCGCCAACTGATCCAGTACCGCGCCGGTGCTGTCCTTGGAGCCATCGTTGATGGCGATCACTTCGATGTTCGGGTAGTGCTGGCCCAACGCTGCGTGGATGGTATCGGCAACGTTGTCGCCTTCGTTGAAGCATGGAACCAGGATGCTGATCAGCGGCTCGCCGGCCAGGGGCGGCGGCAGGGTGTCATCCTTCCATGGCCAGTGGCGCTCCCAGTGCAGCCAGAAATACAGGCCACCGGCAATCCATAAACCGGACATGAACAGCGGGTAGAAGAATACGAAGTCCATCAGAAATTGCCCGGTGACCAGGAAGATCAGGCCCAGGGGTACCCCAAGGACAATCGCCAGCACCAGCAGGGCGAGCAGTCTGTCGAGCATGTCAAGGATTCCACTTGTTGGAGAGCGCAGGGCGCACGGTTTTCACGGCGGGCTGGTCTTCGATGAAGTTGTCCGGGTAGTAGCCCAAACTGATCACGCCCTGGCGTTTCAACACGCCCATCCATTCGGCCAGTTGTTCACCGTCGATGTCCTTGGCCGGTTGGCTGTGCCAGTCCCGTGCCTGCAGTTCGAACACGGTGCGCTGGAGCGCGCCGGGACGAGCCTTGACCGTGTTGACCAGGCGTTCGAGCCAGGGGCCGGACTGCCGGCGAGTCTGCTTTTCCATCAACGGCATGGCCATCGGTGCCGTCCAGTCGTAGGCACCGAGGAAGTCGTCGAGATTCTGGGCAAACCAGGCCTCGCTTTCAGGGTTGAGCATGGGCTCGGCGAACAGATTGCGGGCCGTCTGCACCTGCGGGCCACGGATCGCCCGGACCTTGGCAGTGAGCTCCTGGGTGAAATCGATCAGGTAGCGGCTCTTGAAGCGAGTCCAGCGCTGCATGGCCGCCGGGTCGTCCCGCAGGGCTGCGATGGAGGTCGAGAGGCCGTTGGCGGCATAGACCTTCAAGGCAGCGGGGCCGGCATCCTCGAAGTCGGAGAACACCGCGTCGTCATGGTACAGAACGCCGTCCACCGAGCTCATTCGCGCCATGTCCTCGTAGATCTCGCCGATCACATGCCGAACCTTCGGGTCGAAGGGTGACAAGCGGACGTACTGATCCTTGGCGATGCCGGTCCTGCCAGTCTCCGGGTCCCAACGCTGCACGCGCGGCAGCTTCGAGTCCAGGGCAAAACCGAGCACGGGCATCCAGGCGAAAACCTTGGCGTTCGCTCGGGTTTTCAGTTGCCATGCCACCCGGTCGAACAAGTCCGCCCGTACGGGCAGGTGACGGTTGGGGAAGTACAGCGAGTGCACCAGGCCGTCACCTTTAGGGTCGGCGAAAGCCTGCAGGAACACGGTATTGGCGCCCAGGTCATAGATGCGCTGGATCAACTTGCCGACGTTGGCTTCCTGTTGCACGGGATCCGGGTCATAGACGTAATCCAGGTCGACATGGACCACTCGCATCGGGTCCATCGTCTGCACCGAAACCATGCTTTCGGCGAAGTGCGCGCCATCCGGATCGGAAGCCACCAGGAAGCGCGGCCCGCTCATCAGGTTGGAGAGGCTGTCGAGGCCATCCTCCAGCGTCAGGGCCATCTGATAGCCGTGGTCGCCAATCACCTGCAATGCGGTACCGTCCGCTTCCCCGTACGGCCAGACCCAGACGCGCGGATTGTAGCCGGCAACCTTGCGGATCTTTTCGGAAATCGCCGCCACGTCCTGGCGCAGGCGAGCCTGGAAGTCGGCTTCGGTTTCATAGCGTCCGGTGGCGGGATCGTAGCGTCGGGTTGTCGCCGCGGGCTGCTGGTTGCCTTGCGGATTGGCAAGCACGCCTTTGTGATTGGCATCGGTATGCGCGGCGATTTCCACCAGGCCAGACTTGGAGACCTCGCGGATCTGCTCCCAGGTGAGGAACTCCGAACGCTTGCGCGGCACACCGGCGAAGTCCACCGTCTGGTTCGACGGCGTATCGATCCAGCTGCCCACCGGAGCCAGGATCGCCGGCCAGTTATAGGCACGCAGGATCGGCATCACGCGGGTGTAGAAACTGGAGTAACCGTCGTCGAAACTCAGTAACACCGCCCGTGGCGGCAACTGCGGACCGCCGTTGCGGGCTGTGATGATCTGGTCCACCGTGACCGGCTGATAGTTGTTTTCCCGCAGCCAGGCCAACTGTTCGATCAGGCGCTCGGTGCGCACGGCCACCAGCGCCTGGTCCGGATCACGGTCGTTCACATCGTGGTAGGCGATGCCAAGTACGTGGTTCTTTGGCCAGGGCGCCTCGTTGGCCGCCAGCGGGCGCTGCGAAGGGGGCGTGAAGGCCGGGGCCTGCTGGGCACAGGCGCTGACCAGCAAGACGCCCAGCAGAAGGATGAATCGCGAAATGACAGGCATCTTCAAACTCTTCTAGAAGCGATAGGTGAGGTCGACAAGCAGGCGCAGATCGCTCTCGCGATCGCCGTCGTAGGGGCGGTTGAGCCAGCTCAGCGCGGCACCGGCCTCGAGCACATCGTTCCAGATGAAACGCTGGCCGTAGCCCAGCAGGCCCATGGCACCCGTACCATGGTCGCGCTGGCTGTAGGTGCCGGCGCCGACCTGGAACTGCTGGCTCCAGCTGGTCTCATAGCGGCGGTGCAAAACATGGTTGGCGGTCAGGGTGGGCATCACGCCCAGGTCCGACTTGGGGTTGAAGTACGGGACTTCGTCGGTTCCACTGTTGCGGCTGGCGCTCACTTCCAGGCCCAGCTCCACCTGCAGCCGAGGGGCGCTGTAAAGTCCTTCGCGGCCACTCAGCAAAGCCTCGAGACGATTGTTGCCATCGCTGAAATGGGACGGGCTGACGGTCAGTCGCCACTCACGACTCTCATGGGCACGCCAGCGAACGAAACCACTGCCACCGTTGGCGCGGATGCCGCTGTTGAGGGCTCTCAACGGCGTGTTCGCCGAGAGGTAATCCAGGCTGCCGCCGTACTGCCAGTGATCGTCGATATCCCGGGCCACGGCCAGGCGTGCGCCCTGTTTATCGCCAGAACCGTAGACGTGATTCGAGACTTCCGCCTCCAGCGTCATGTCCCGGGTGCGCCGTTCCACACCAAGGCGCTGCCAGCGGTGATGGCCGGTCCCTTCCTCGAAATCCCCCGTGGCGTAGCCGGCGCCGCCGAACAGTCGCCAGTCTTCGTCGATGGGTGGGCTATAAAGCAAGGTCTCGATGCCAAAATCCCGGCTGCCGGTCACCGCGCCGGCCTCACCGTTGCCACCACCGTAGCTCTTGCCGGTGTAGGCTTCGATACGCAGCTCGGCCATGTCGTGCACCTCGCGCTGGCGTTGCAGGCGCTTGACGTGAGCGTTCTCCGGGTAGCGGGCCACCACATCGTCAGTCAGCGCATCCAGTTGCCGCCACTCCTGCAACTCCATGGCGGTGCGGGCCTGGGCGACCTCCAGGTCGCGGTTGCGCGGGGTGGTCGTCTCGACCTCCTTGAGCAGGTTTTCCGAGCGTCGCGGCCATTCGCGGGCCCGATACAGATCGGCCTGGGCCAGGCGCAAGCCGATGTTGCCCGGTCCCTGATTGACCAAGGTGTCCAAGCTCGCTTCGGCAGAGGGATAATCAGCACCGTAGGTACCAGCCTGGGCAGCCAGCAGCTGGGCATCCATCCATTCATCGTTGGGGTTACCGATGGGCAGCCCCTTGAGCTCGACGCGCGGACGCTGGGACTTTGCCAAGTCCTCGGCCAAGGCCCGGGCCTCCTCTGACTTTTCGCTTTCCAGCAGGGCGTAATAAAGAGCCGTGCTGTCCTCGAAGCGATCCGCCGCATCGGCGTCCGGCGCCGTCAGGACCTGACGATAGAGATCGACGGCGATTTCGGGCTGGCGTTGCTCGAGATAGGAGGACGCCACCCAGCGCAACGCATACGTGGGGATGCTCACTCCCTCGGCGCGCAACTTCTGGTATTCGACGATCACCTCTGCCCGATAAGCGCGAGCGTTCAGAGCGCCCATGCGGTCGATACGCCAGCGGAGCACATCATCGTGAGCCTCGGTTACCGGCGTCCAGGTCGCAAGCAACTTGTCGTAATCGGCCAAGGCACGATCAGCGATGACAAAACGCTCTTTTTCACTGCGGGTGGCCATGTCCGCCAGACGAACCCGCTCAGCGGCCACATCGCCTTCCAGCCGCCGCTGTACACCACGCTCGATCAACCCTGGCTGCAGACGGGCCAGGCGCAACGCCGGCTCCGGCAGACGAGCCCGTTGCAGGGCGTCGATATATTCCCGGGCGATTTCAGGCTTGTTGCCGGCGCGAGTGAAGGCCTGGTCATATTCGAACAGCGCCTCATGGGGATTGCCGGCACGTGTCAGCGCATAGCCCAGGGCCATGCGACGCATCGGATCTTCGGGCTTGGCGGCAACCATGGCCCTGGCACGAGCAACGGCTTCGTCGGGCTTGCCCGCGTCAGCCTGGGTCAATGCCAGGCCGAGCTGCAGGTCGGGGTTGCGGGGATCTTTCAACAGCGCCTGGCGATAGACTTCGGCAGCCAGATCCCAGCGTTTGAGATTACGATAAGCCCGAGCCGTAGCGCTCAGCGCCTGGACTGGCAGATCGCGATAGCGACCCTGGCTTTCATAAACCTGCACCACTTCGGCATCCAGACCGGCCCAGCTGGCGATCTGCAGATGATCGCCGATCTGCGCGGTACTGGCCTGGCCGACCGGCACCCCGCGCAACGCAACCAAGGCGGGCGCATGACGACCGGCACGGGCGTCACGAACCGCTTCGTCATAGGCGGTATCGGCAAAGCCCAGTACCGGCCAGCACAATTGGCTGCACAGCACGACGCCAAACAACGGGCGCAAACCACATTGAATAAAAGGACCTACGGTACGCGGCATTCGTCAGCACCCTTACATGGCCAGCCGGGTCGCAGTGCCCCCTTGCCCATCACACAGGAAGCCGGATCAAAGGAATCCAGCCAAGCTCTAATGGGCTAAGTCTTGCATCCCCATGCGGGTCATTTTTCGGAACGCAACAATTCTTCAGAATCCGTCAGATTTGCTAACCCCTTGTGAGCGGACAAAAAAAACCGGCCCGCGCGCAATGCACGGACCGGTTCTGGATGTCGCTGGCGAGAATTACTGAACAGCGACGCCGCCACCTACCTGATTCATCACGAAAGTGGTGAACTGCTCTACGGTCATCTTCTGGCCATTGAAGTCGACCTGATCGTTGGCATAGCGCAGCCTGGTCACCACGTCATTGCCTTCCAGGGTAGCCAGCTGAGTGCCGACTGCCATCGCACTGAACATGTCGCTGGTGGCCGTCGCCTGATCGGCGATCAACTTGGCGTCGGTCTGACCTTCCATTTGTGCCTGTACGGTCGCCAGGTCAGCCAGCATCGGCTTGGACACCTTCACGTTGAGCTCCAACAGTGCGAGCAGTTGCCGCCCCAGTTCGTCAGGTGGCAGGTCCATGGACTGAGGCTTGGCCAGGTTAATGACCAGGCTGGCGCTGCTCTCGCCGTTAGGAGTGCTGAACGCCAGTTTTTCCACCGCCACTTGAGGACTGCCGGCCAGGATCTTTTCAAGATCAGCCTTGACCTGCTTCTCTTCTGCCTCGGTCAGGTTCAGCTCTGGAGCCGGCTCGCCTGCTTCAGCGGCCTCGGCTGCGGCCTTTTCATAAGGCTGCAGCTTGGTCTGATAGAGCTGCATCAGTGACATCGTAGCGGGAACGTCCAGGTTCTTCAGGCTCAGCGCCATGTGTGCCGAGCCGATAGCCTTCTCGTTGAACGACAACTCGCCGATTTTGTAATCGGCACGCCCCGAAGCATTGGTGCCACTCTCGGTGCTGCTGTTCTTCATCTCCAGATTCTTCAAGCCCACCACCGACTTCTGCTCACCGAAGATGGCCTTGGTATTGCTCAGGATCAGGGCGTTCTCACCCAGGTAATAGCCGTAAGAACTCTTGCTCAGGTTGCTGGCGAGCGTGAGCCCGTTGAGTTCAACCTGTACCGGGCTTTGATCCTCTGCGACGGTGGTCAGCTTGAGGTTGTCCATGTAGCCATCGAGCTTGATCTTCTCGGCCTGGGCGCTGGCGGCCAGGTCAAACTTGAGGCCAGAGAAGATCAGATGGGATTGCTCATCCAGCTTGGTGTCCAGGGGCAGCAGCTCCAAGGTACCGTTGACCGACTGATCGTAACCCAGGTTGAACACGCCTTTGACCGGCGACTTATCCTTGGCGGCGGCAAACCATTTATCGGTCAGCGGGTTGCGCTCGATTTCTGTATGGCTGGTCGCCATGACCGGCAGCCACTTGAGTGTCATCAAACGCGAAAATGGCAGCGGTCCATGTTCGATATTGTCTACCAGCTGCAACTCGACCGCTTCGCCGCCAAACATCTCGCCTTCACCCTTGAGGCGATAACGGGCGGTGCTGCTGAAAATCCCTCGTTCCAGCGAAACCAGTTCAATGGAGGACGAACTGTTGGAACCGGTCAGGGCAATCGCCATCTGCTTGTTACTGTCGGCAATCGCGTTCTGCAGCACTCCTTCGAGCTTGGTGCCGGTGTACCAGGCGCCGCCCGCGCTGATCGCACCGACAACCACAACGATTCCCAGGAGTACGCTTGCTGATTTATTCATGAGTGACCCGATCGATATCCATTGGTTGAAAGTCGCCGTCTTCCCTGGCCCGCGAAAGGGGGTGGCTCGACGCCGTGAAGTGCGGGGGAGATTACCATCAGGCCCCTTGGAGGCCCAATGTTTAAAGGGGGAAAAGCGAATTCTTGAGAGGTGGTCTACGAATATTGGACTTCAATCTCGTCGAGTTGGTGATCGAAAGTCCTGAGCCGTGCCGTCCAGGTGTACACCAACACTTCAAAGTCGCGGTTGATCACCGCAGCGCCCGATGACTCGGCGCGAGGGTCACAGAAGTCCAGTTGATAACGCTCACGAGCCATAGCGTTGGCGACATCACACAACTCACGGGCATTGTTGAGCCAATGCCAACCTTCTTGCGCGACTTGCTTATCCAGGGCAGCGCATTGGACTTTCAGGGCCTCGAGACTTTTTTCCAGCGGGGTGCCGGTGAGTTCCCCCATGACCTCCTGGAATGTACGGCCTGGCTGCCAGTAACTGCCCCAGAAGTAACGATCGAACACTGTTTCGACCCGCCGTAACGCTACCTTGGTATCCCAGATCAGCACCAGGGTCTTGCCTTGGTCCAGGTGTTTCTTCTTGATGCGTTGGCCTTGCACCGATGCCCAGGCCACGACAGCGATGGAAATTACGCCAATGAGGGCGGAAGCGCTGTCTAAAAAAATCAGTGCTTTTTCGATCTGGTGAGTCAGCATGACACCATAGAAATAAGTAGCCGAAAGCAGCACCAATGCCGCGATGGCGCACCAGAACCCGGGAGCATAAGGGTTTTTCATTATTGGAATCCCCATGACCAGTGGCACATAGACCTCACGGGCTTGTTTTTTGCCGATGCCCGACATTCACAGCATAGCAACGGCCTCGGAGTTTGCTGGTCGTCGGGCGTCTCTCCGATCACCGGGCCCAAACGACAAAACCCCTGTCTACGTCAGCAGACAGGGGTTTTGGGAATTCAATCTTGACGATGACCTACTCTCACATGGGGAAACCCCACACTACCATCGGCGATGCATCGTTTCACTTCTGAGTTCGAGATGGGATCAGGTGGTTCCAACGCTCTATGGTCGTCAAGAAATTCTGTGACCGGCCCGTCCAACAGCAACGTGCCGGTAAAAAATCAGCAACTTCTACTAAAACAAAACCCCTACCTGCGTCAGCAGATAGGGGTTTCGGAATTTAATCTTGACGATGACCTACTCTCACATGGGGAAGCCCCACACTACCATCGGCGATGCATCGTTTCACTTCTGAGTTCGGGATGGGATCAGGTGGTTCCAACGCTCTATGGTCGTCAAGAAATTCGGTAGCCAGCGTGTGCCTTGCGGTCACGTTCCAGCGAATGGGTATGCGATAGTTTGTGTGTTGCCTGCAAGCACGTTCGAACTTTCGGTTCGTTTCGTCTTCACAACACCGCAATCTGGTCTCTGTCGAGTCGACAGATTGCTTGGGTGTTATATGGTCAAGCCTCACGGG
>NZ_FMUL01000041.1:0-2390 GCF_900101215.1 Pseudomonas sp. NFACC32-1 | reverse complement strand
GCCGGATCCAGCGGTACGTAACCGCCCCCTGCCTTGAGGATCGCCAACAGGCCCACCACCATGTCGAGGCCGCGCTCGACACAGATCGCCACCCGAGAATCGGGTTTCACCCCCTGCTTGCGCAGGTAATGGGCCAGGCGGTTGGCCCGCTCGTTCAATTCGCGATAAGTCAGGCGTTGCCCACGATGCAGCACCGCCAACGACTCCGGCGTGCGCTGAACTTGCGCTTCGAACAACCCGTGAATCGTCTGCGCCAGCGGGTATTCGGCCTGGGTGGCGTTGAAGCCCACCAGCAGTTGCTCGCGCTCCGTGGCCGGCAGCACCGATAACTGGTGCAACGGCGCTTGCGGCGTCTGCTCCAGCATCCGGACCAGACTTTCCAACGTGTGCTGCACGTACCCGCAAAGCCGCTGCGCGCCAATGCGGGCCGGGGTCATGACGGTGAAACTGAACGCCTCGCCCAGGTCGTCCACCGACAACATCAACGGGTAGTTGGTCCGCTCTTCGCCACTGAGCATCTGGATGCCGTTCCAGGCCGACACCGCTTCGGCCGAAACCGTCGTTGCGGTGTGCCGATAGTTGAGCAAGGCACTGAACAACGGCGTCGGTGCCTCCACGCCGCTGCAGCGTTGTGCCAGGGCCAACGAGGCATGTTCATGGCCGAGCAAGGCCGTCAATCGTGCATGGGTCGCCTTGACCCCGGCCCGCACGCCTTGCGCCCCCAGGCTCACCCGCACGGGCAGCGTATTGATGAACATCCCCAGCGCCCGGTCGGCCCCTTCGCCACCTTGCATCCGGCCGACCAGCACGGTACCGAACACCACGTCGTCCTGGCCCGACACCTGGCTCAAGACCTGCGCCCAGACCAGGTGATACACACTCGCCGCACTGACCCCCAACTGCCGCGCCTGGGCACGCAACCGGCGGCTCAGGTCCGCCTCGACATCCTGGCGAGCTTCCTCGATCCCGCTGCCGTCACCTTGCACATCCTGCAGACCGAACGGCAGCGTCGGCTCGTCGACGTCGCCGAGCATGTCGCGGAAAAACGCTTCGTGGGCCTCGCGGCTCACCCCCAGGCGAGCCTGGGCCACGTAGTTGCGGTACGGCACCGAGGCGGGCAAGCGCTGTGCCTGGCCCAGCATGTGTGCCTCGATTTCCGCAACCAGCACCGCCAGTGAGGTGACATCGTCCACCAGATGATGGAACAGCAACATGCCCACCCAACGTTGGTTCTCCGGGTCCTGCGCATAGGCAATCCGCATCATCGGTGCCTGGCGGATGTCCAGGCGATAGAACCTGGGGTCGAAACGCTGGTGCAGTTGGGTGGCGATATCCCCCGCGGCCGGATCCAGCACGACCGGCTCGACATTCAAACGGGCGTCGCGCCACACCACCTGCATGGGCTCGGGCAAGCCCTCCCAGAGCACCCCGGTACGCAGGATATCGTGCCGGGCAATGACGGCCTGCAACGCCTGGGCGAACTGTTCGAGGCGCGCGAAACTGTCAAAGCCGAACATCACGTGTTGCAGATAGGGATCACCCTGGGCGGCGGCAAGGTGGTGATACAGGATCCCTTCCTGCAGAGGTGCCAAGGCATAGATGTCCTGGACGTTGGCCACGCCACCCGGCACCCTTGCCACGATTTCATCGATGGCCGGCTGATCCAGCTCGGCCAGCGGCAGCATCCCCGGCGTAATCCGTGTGCAACCAGCCGGGATGCCATTGGCCGGTACATCGACCTCCCTGTACCCGCCGACCGCAGCGGCCAGTGCCGCCAATGTCGACTGGTCGAACAGGACGCGTGCGTCGACGCTCAGCTTGACCTGACGCATACGCTCGATCATTTTCACGGCCAACAGCGAATGACCGCCCAGCTCGAAGAAATTGTCGTGGCGGCCGACCCGTTCGATACCGAGCAAGTCCTGCCAGATCCCGGCGATGGTCGCCTCGGTTTCGCCTTGTGGAGCTTCGTACGCACGGGCCACTACCGCAGTACGATCCGGCGCTGGCAATGCCTTGCGGTCCAGCTTGCCATTGGGGGTCAGCGGCAAGGCGTCGAGGTGCACGAAAGCGCTCGGCACCATGTATTCAGGCAGCAGGTTCTGCAGATGGCCCCGCAGAGTCTCGATGTCGAGGCCCGCATCGGCGGCATGGGTCGTGAAATAGGCCACCAGGCGCTTCTCGCCGGGCTCCTCCTCACGGGCCAGTACCACGGCCTCCTTGAGGCCTGGATGTTGCGCCAGCCGCGCTTCGATCTCGCCCAGTTCGATGCGGAAACCGCGAATCTTAACCTGATCGTCGTTACGCCCCAGGTAGTCGATGTTGCCGTCCGCCAGGTAGCGGCCCAGGTCGCCGGTGCGGTACATCCGCGCATTCGGCACGGTGCTGAA
>NZ_FMUL01000040.1:0-2768 GCF_900101215.1 Pseudomonas sp. NFACC32-1 | reverse complement strand
CCTGAGGAAAAGAAATCAACCGAGATTCCCTTAGTAGTGGCGAGCGAACGGGGACTAGCCCTTAAGCTTCTTTGATTTTAGCGGAACGCTCTGGAAAGTGCGGCCATAGTGGGTGATAGCCCTGTACGCGAAAGGATCTTAGAAGTGAAATCGAGTAGGACGGAGCACGAGAAACTTTGTCTGAATATGGGGGGACCATCCTCCAAGGCTAAATACTACTGACTGACCGATAGTGAACTAGTACCGTGAGGGAAAGGCGAAAAGAACCCCGGAGAGGGGAGTGAAATAGATCCTGAAACCGTATGCGTACAAGCAGTGGGAGCCCACTTTGTTGGGTGACTGCGTACCTTTTGTATAATGGGTCAGCGACTTATTTTCAGTGGCGAGCTTAACCGAATAGGGGAGGCGTAGCGAAAGCGAGTCTTAATAGGGCGTCTAGTCGCTGGGAATAGACCCGAAACCGGGCGATCTATCCATGGGCAGGTTGAAGGTTAGGTAACACTGACTGGAGGACCGAACCGACTACCGTTGAAAAGTTAGCGGATGACCTGTGGATCGGAGTGAAAGGCTAATCAAGCTCGGAGATAGCTGGTTCTCCTCGAAAGCTATTTAGGTAGCGCCTCATGTATCACTGTAGGGGGTAGAGCACTGTTTCGGCTAGGGGGTCATCCCGACTTACCAAACCGATGCAAACTCCGAATACCTACAAGTGCCGAGCATGGGAGACACACGGCGGGTGCTAACGTCCGTCGTGAAAAGGGAAACAACCCAGACCGTCAGCTAAGGTCCCAAAGTTATGGTTAAGTGGGAAACGATGTGGGAAGGCTTAGACAGCTAGGAGGTTGGCTTAGAAGCAGCCACCCTTTAAAGAAAGCGTAATAGCTCACTAGTCGAGTCGGCCTGCGCGGAAGATGTAACGGGGCTCAAACCATACACCGAAGCTACGGGTATCACGTAAGTGATGCGGTAGAGGAGCGTTCTGTAAGCCTGTGAAGGTGAGTTGAGAAGCTTGCTGGAGGTATCAGAAGTGCGAATGCTGACATGAGTAACGACAATGGGTGTGAAAAACACCCACGCCGAAAGACCAAGGTTTCCTGCGCAACGTTAATCGACGCAGGGTTAGTCGGTCCCTAAGGCGAGGCTGAAAAGCGTAGTCGATGGAAAACAGGTTAATATTCCTGTACTTCTGGTTATTGCGATGGAGGGACGGAGAAGGCTAGGCCAGCTTGGCGTTGGTTGTCCAAGTTTAAGGTGGTAGGCTGAAATCTTAGGTAAATCCGGGGTTTCAAGGCCGAGAGCTGATGACGAGTTACCCTCTGGGTGACGAAGTGGTTGATGCCATGCTTCCAAGAAAAGCTTCTAAGCTTCAGATAACCAGGAACCGTACCCCAAACCGACACAGGTGGTTGGGTAGAGAATACCAAGGCGCTTGAGAGAACTCGGGTGAAGGAACTAGGCAAAATGGCACCGTAACTTCGGGAGAAGGTGCGCCGGTGAGGGTGAAGCACTTGCTGCGTAAGCCCACGCCGGTCGAAGATACCAGGCCGCTGCGACTGTTTATTAAAAACACAGCACTCTGCAAACACGAAAGTGGACGTATAGGGTGTGACGCCTGCCCGGTGCCGGAAGGTTAATTGATGGGGTTAGCTAACGCGAAGCTCTTGATCGAAGCCCCGGTAAACGGCGGCCGTAACTATAACGGTCCTAAGGTAGCGAAATTCCTTGTCGGGTAAGTTCCGACCTGCACGAATGGCGTAACGATGGCGGCGCTGTCTCCACCCGAGACTCAGTGAAATTGAAATCGCTGTGAAGATGCAGTGTATCCGCGGCTAGACGGAAAGACCCCGTGAACCTTTACTATAGCTTTGCACTGGACTTTGAATTTGCTTGTGTAGGATAGGTGGGAGGCTTTGAAGCGTGGACGCCAGTCTGCGTGGAGCCATCCTTGAAATACCACCCTGGCAACTTTGAGGTTCTAACTCAGGTCCGTTATCCGGATCGAGGACAGTGTATGGTGGGTAGTTTGACTGGGGCGGTCTCCTCCTAAAGAGTAACGGAGGAGTACGAAGGTGCGCTCAGACCGGTCGGAAATCGGTCGTAGAGTATAAAGGCAAAAGCGCGCTTGACTGCGAGACAGACACGTCGAGCAGGTACGAAAGTAGGTCTTAGTGATCCGGTGGTTCTGTATGGAAGGGCCATCGCTCAACGGATAAAAGGTACTCCGGGGATAACAGGCTGATACCGCCCAAGAGTTCATATCGACGGCGGTGTTTGGCACCTCGATGTCGGCTCATCACATCCTGGGGCTGAAGCCGGTCCCAAGGGTATGGCTGTTCGCCATTTAAAGTGGTACGCGAGCTGGGTTTAGAACGTCGTGAGACAGTTCGGTCCCTATCTGCCGTGGACGTTTGAGATTTGAGAGGGGCTGCTCCTAGTACGAGAGGACCGGAGTGGACGAACCTCTGGTGTTCCGGTTGTCACGCCAGTGGCATTGCCGGGTAGCTATGTTCGGAAAAGATAACCGCTGAAAGCATCTAAGCGGGAAACTTGCCTCAAGATGAGATCTCACTGGAGCCTTGAGCTCCCTGAAGGGCCGTCGAAGACTACGACGTTGATAGGCAGGGTGTGTAAGCGCTGTGAGGCGTTGAGCTAACCTGTACTAATTGCCCGTGAGGCTTGACCATATAACACCCAAGCAATCTGTCGACTCGACAGAGACCAGATTGCGGTGTTGTGAAGACGAAACGAACCGAAAGTTCGAACGTGCT
>NZ_FMUL01000005.1:0-330873 GCF_900101215.1 Pseudomonas sp. NFACC32-1 | reverse complement strand
TACAGCGCCCCGTACATCTGTCAAGTGGTTATTTTCAGAAGTTTTCAAAGTTTCCTTTGCAACTTCAACCACTTGCGCTTTCGATCTCTCGTCAGCGGGAGGCGAATTCTACAGCGTTAGCCGCTGCTGTCAACACCTCTTTTCCAGCGTCTTCGATCGTTAAGATCGAAGTGCCGACGGGACTTGACTGCAACCCTGTCGACCCCTTCCGGACTTCGATGATTTGAAGTCCTGCACACCCGAAAACTTCATAACTCATTGAATCTCAAGAAGTTTTCCGTTTCGACTGCGCCGGAAGTGGGGCGAATTATAGAGACTCAGAATCTGCCGTCAACCTTTAATTTGATTTATCTATCCGCTTGCGACGATTACTGCCTGAAAGCAGTTCTATATATGGACGGGGCAACAACAAGTGCGCAATATATTGCTCAATCCATTATTCCCACACTCTTAACTGGACGACGCGTTTCAATGACTCCCCCACATCGCCCTCTGGCAGCCACCTTATACCCCGTTGCACTCCTGTTGATCGCCATGGCGTCCATCCAGTCCGGCGCCTCCCTCGCCAAAAGCATGTTTCCGGTCATAGGCGCTCAAGGCACCACGACCCTGCGACTGATATTTGCCAGCCTCATCATGCTGTTGCTGCTGCGCCCCTGGCGCGCCAAGCTCACGGCCCAATCCCTACGTACCGTAATCGTCTATGGGATGGCGCTGGGCGGTATGAATTTTCTCTTCTATATGTCGGTTCGCACGACACCGCTGGGCATCGCCGTGGCATTGGAGTTCACCGGCCCCCTGGCGGTGGCTATCTACACCTCGAGACGGGCAATCGACTTCCTCTGGATCGCTTTGGCAGTGGTTGGTCTGTGCCTGTTGATACCGACCGGAGCCACCAGCACGGGCATCGATCTGATAGGAGCAGGCTATGCCCTGGGAGCAGGTGTCTGCTGGGCGCTCTATATACTGTTCGGTCAAAAGGCCGGAGCAGACAATGGCGTCCAGACCGCCGCGTTGGGCGTGGTGATCGCCGCCTTGTTCGTCGCCCCCTTCGGTATCGTTCATGCGGGGGCCGCGCTGCTGACGCCAAGCCTGATACCCGTCGCCATCGGCGTCGCCATCTTGTCTACAGCCCTGCCCTACACCCTCGAAATGGTCGCCCTGACCCGCCTGCCCGCCCGCACTTTCGGCACCTTGATGAGTATCGAGCCCGCCGTCGCGGCCTTGTCGGGGTTCGTATTCCTCCAGGAGTACCTTTCTTTGCCTCAATGGGCCGCCATTGCGTGCATCATTCTCGCATCGGTGGGTGCAACCTTGACCATGAACAACCCTGTAAAGCCCGCCGTCGCGGCGGATTGAAGCAGGACTTCACGAAGCTCTGGCATTTGCCGCGCTTTTAGGCCATGTTTAGGCGCGTAAGCCAATGTCAGTCATGGATTTTTTCATACAGGACGTCACGAACGCTTCAAACGCAAGCGAACACAGCCGTACGTGGACATCAGATGCACGACGGCATAAGGACGGGAATGAAACGAATTTTGATATTGATCGCCGTGCTCGCAATCGCAGGTTGCGCGGCGACCACGAAAAGTGAAGTCAAGCGTGGCAAGAAAGGTTTGCATATCAACTGCTCCGGCCTGTCCTCGTCCTGGGATCAATGCCTAGCCAGCGCCGCCAACTCATGCGCCCCGAAGAATTACAAAATCATCGCCAAGTCGGGCGATGCGGTCGAAGAACCAGGTGACTATCCTTTCGGCCTCAACCCAGCCGGCTATACCAGCCGCAGCATGATCGTCATCTGCAAATAAGCAACGGTCTTCAGTCAATCCGTTGCTCGGCCATTCGACGGCCGATCTCCTCCTGGCTGGCCTGAAGGACATTACGCTGGATCTCTGGCGCCACCAGCATGCGCGCAACGACCAGCGCTCCCACGCATTGCGACAGGATCGACCAGGCCAGGCTATCGCTTCCCAGTATCTGCGCCCAACCCTCATGCAAACGGCAGATCCAAGTCTGAGCCGTCTCCCGCACCTGTAGATCCGAACGAGCGATTTCAGCGCCAAGCACCGGCAGTGCGCAACCCGCTTCAGGTTGTTCGACATGACTCATGCTCAGGTACTGCTTGAGACAACGCTCCAACCTGGCCGCGTCCAGAACATGACCACCACTCAAACGATCCAGGCTGTGGGTCAGTTCCCGCTCTACGATGGCCTTGAAAAGCTCATCCTTGGAAGAAAAGTGGCTATAGAACGCTCCTCCACTCAGCCCGATCGCCTTCATCAGCCCATCGACGCCCACCGTCGAAAAACCTGATTTCTTGGCGGATACGGCACTGCTGGCAAGCAGCTTTTCCCGGGTTTCCATTTTGTGATTGGCTGAATAACGCATGAATCCTGCCTCTGATCGTTCACCTTGACCTATACCCGACCTTAGCATAACGTCCGTTCAGCTAACGATCGTTTACCAATGAGGCTGATCATGGATAACAAGAAGGTCGTACTGGTTGTTGGCGCGGGAGATGCCACGGGTGGCGCAATTGCCAAACGTTTCGCGCGGGAAGGGTTCATCGCCTGCGTCACGCGCCGCAGCGCCGATAAACTCGCACCATTGATCGAGGCGATACACAGCCAGGGCGGCGAAGCCCACGGCTTTGCCTGTGACGCACGAAAGGAAGACGATGTGATCGCGCTTATCGAACAAATCGAAAGCCAGATCGGCCCCATCGACGCGTTCGTGTTCAACATCGGTGCCAACGTGCCCTGCAGCATTCTCGAAGAAACCGCCCGTAAATATTTCAAGATTTGGGAAATGGCCTGTTTCTCCGGTTTCCTGAACGCCCGGGAAGTGGCCAAACGCATGGTCAAGCGCCAGCGTGGAACCATTCTTTTTACCGGAGCCACAGCAGGCCTACGGGGCGCCTCGGGGTTCGCCGCGTTCGCGGGTGCCAAACACGGCATTCGAGCGCTGGCCCAGAGCATGGCTCGTGAGTTGGGCCCCCTGAATATCCATGTGGCCCATGTAGTGGTGGACGGCGCCATCGACACCGACTTCATTCGCGACAATTTCCCGGAAAAGTACGCGACCAAGGATGAGGACGGCATCCTCGATCCTGAACATATCGCCGAGAACTATTGGTACCTGCATACCCAACCTCGTGACGCCTGGACCTTCGAGCTGGACCTGCGCCCCTGGAGCGAACGCTGGTAAGTCCCTCCCCATAACAACAAGAGAGCTGTGACCATGAGCAAATCGGTAGAGTTTTTCTTCGATCTTGGCAGCCCCGCGACTTATCTGGCGTTTACCCAACTCCCCTTGCTCTGCGCACATACCGGCAGTGAGCTGATCTATCGCCCCATGCTGCTGGGCGGTGTCTTCAAGGCGACAGGCAATGCATCGCCCGTGACCGTTCCAGCCAAGGGCGCGCATATGGCCAAGGACCTGGAGCGCTTCGCCAAGCGTTATGGCGTGCCCTTCAAGCTCAATCCTTACTTCCCGATCAACACCCTGTCATTGATGCGCGCCGTGACTGGCATGCAAATGCGCCAGCCGGAACGTTTCATGGCATTCCTCGATTGTCTGTTCCAGGCCCTATGGGTCGATGCTCGAGATCTCAACCAACCGGAAACCGTGGCGACGGTGCTGGATGAAGGCGGCTTCGACCCTGGCCAGGTGCTGGCGCTGACAGCAGACGAACAAATCAAGCAAGCACTCAAGGCCACCACCGAAGAAGCCATTGCCAGGGGCGTATTCGGTGCCCCCAGCATGTTCGTTGGCGCAGAGTTGTTCTTTGGCCAGGATCGGCTGGACTTCGTCCGGGAAGCCCTCGGTTGATCTGTGGATCAGATTGCCATCGTTCGCGTGTTCAACCATTGCAGGGCGTCGCCCTCCAGCAACGGGCTCAGGCGCCGCTGCACCTCGGCGTGGTAGGCGTTGAACCAGGCCTTTTCATCCTGGGTCAGCAACGATGGCTCCAGGCAACGCGTGTCGATCGGGCACAAGGTCAGGGTTTCGAACTCGAGGAATTCGCCGAACTCGCTGCTGCCCGCCTCAAGGTTCATGGCCAGGTTCTCGATGCGTACGCCCCAGCGTCCCGGACGATACGTTCCCGGTTCGATGGATGTGATCATGCCTGGCTGCATGGCCGTCTGTGGTGTGGGAGCCGCCTGGTAGGCAATGACCTGCGGACCTTCGTGGACGTTGAGAAAATATCCGACGCCGTGACCGGTACCGTGCCCGTAGTCCACCTGCTCGGCCCAGATCGGCGCCCGCGCGATGGCGTCCAGCAGAGGCGACAGGATACCCCGCGGAAACCGAGCCCTGGACAAGGCAATGACGCCCTTGAGCACGCGCGTGCAGTCACGCTTCTGTTCAGCGCTGGGCGTCCCGACCGGCACCATGCGGGTGATATCGGTGGTGCCGCCAAGGTACTGGCCGCCTGAGTCGATCAACAGCAAGCCATTGCCTTCGATGACCGCGTGGGATTCTTCCGTGGCGCGGTAGTGAGGCATCGCACCGTTGGCGTTGAACGCGGCAATGGTATTGAAGCTCAGGGAAACGAAATCCGGACGCCGCCTGCGCGCCGCCGTCAGGTGTTCGTCGATGGTCAGCTCGGTGATGCGTTCTCGGCCCCAGGCACCTTCCAGCCAGGCGAAGAACTCACAGAGCGCCGCGCCATCCTGCTCCATGGCCCGACGGATGTGCTCGGCATCGGCCAGGCTTTTGCGAGATTTGGCCAGCGTGGTGGGGTTGAGCCCTTCCACCAGTTTCACGTCGCTGGGCAGATTGTCCAGCAAGCCGACCGTGACTCGGGCCGGATCGACCAGCAGGCTCGCACCGTCCGGCACTTCCCGGAGCGCGCTGGCCGCTTCGCTGTAATCGCGCAGGGATACGCCATCCTGCTCCAGAGTCGCGCGCAACGCACCGTCGATTTTGTCCAGGGCGACGAACAAGGTCGCCTGCTGTTGGCTGATCAAGGCAAACGAAACGAACACCGGATTGAACGACACATCCGCGCCACGCAGGTTGAACAGCCAGGCGATATCGTCCAGGGTGGCGATGAAATGCCAGTCGGCGCCACGCTCCTTGAGGGTTGCACGCAGCTTGGCGAGCTTCTCGACGCGACTGACGGTCGCGTGAGGGGGCAAATGCGGGTAGACCGGCTGGTTGGGCAGGTCCGGACGGTCGCTCCAGGCCTCGTCGAGCAGATCGATATCGGTGCGCAGCCGCGCGCCTCGCTCCTGAAGCTTACCGCTCAGGGTCCGCGCCGACGCCACGGCCATCACCGCCCCATCGACCGCGACCACCGCGCCTTCAGGGGTTTGTTCGGCAAGCCAGTCCAACGGACCGGGTTGGCCCGGAATGAGCTTGACCAGTTCGATCCCACTCCCCTCCAGCTCATGGGTAGCCTGCTCCCAATAACGACTGTCGGCCCAGACCCCGGCGAAATCCCCCGTCACGATCAAGGTACCGACCGAGCCATGGAACCCCGACAGCCATTGCCGACCTTGCCAGTAACCTGGCAGGTACTCCGAAAGATGCGGATCGGCCGACGGCACCAGCAGCGAATGGATGCCTTCACGGCTCATCAGCTCACGGATTCGGGCCAGGCGTTGGGGAACCAGTCCGTGGGTCAAAGGCTCGGTACTCATCGTTTCTCCTGTTCATCATTATTGTTCGCGCCGGACGTCCGGCTTATGAAGTGGTGGCCCAGAATGCTGGCGCAGCGGCGCAGGCCGCCTTGATCAACCGTACCGCCTCGTCGATATCCTGCTCACGGGTGAAGCGTCCCAGGCTCAAGCGGATGGTGCGCTCGGCCGCACGCGCATCGAGCCCCAAGGCCAGCAGTACGTGGGATGGCGTATTGTTCGCCGAATTGCAGGCAGACGTGGCGGAAAAAGCAAGCGAAGCCCCCAATGCAGTCGGGTCGAATTCACCGTCATTGAAAGTCAGGCTCAGCGTATGCGCAATTCGCTGGGTCGCACTGCCATTGACTCGCACACCCGGCAGGGCCAGCAGCGGTTCGAGCAAACGATTGCGCAATCGAGCGATTTTGTCGAGTTCATCGTCGAACGCCTGATTCGCCAGTTCGAAGGCCGCGCCCATGGCTGCGATCTGATGGGTTGCGAGCGTGCCGGAACGGAAACCTCCCTCATGCCCGCCGCCATGGATCTGGGCTGACAGACGCGGCCGTGCGCGCTCACCGACATAAAGCGCGCCGATACCTTTGGGGCCATAGATCTTGTGGGCGGAAAACGACATCAGGTCCACCGGCCACCGGGCCAGGTCGATCCTGACCTTGCCGGCCCCCTGGGCAGCATCCACATGAAACAGTGCGCCATGGCCACGCACGATCTCGCCGATGGCCGCGACGTCGTTCAGGGTACCCAACTCATTGTTCACCAGCATCAGCGACACCAGGAAAGTGTCTTCGCGCAACGCCTCGCGCACCGCTTGCGGGTCGATCAGGCCATCGGCGTCCGGCGCCAGCCGGGTCACCGCAAGGCCGCCCTCTTCCAGTTGCCGGACTGTGTCGAGAACCGCCTTGTGCTCGATCAGGCTGGTGATGACATGCCCCGTGGACGCCCCGCGCGCCTGGGTCACGCCCTTGAGGGCCAGATTGTTGGATTCGGTGGCGCCGGAAGTCCAGACGATCTGCTCCGACTGCGCTCCCACCAACTGCGCCACCTGCCGGCGCGCATGCTCCACCGAGCGGCGGGCCTGCTGGCCGAAAGCGTGGGAGCTGGAGGCCGGATTGCCGAAATTGCCGTCGAAGCCCAGGCATTCAACCATCACCTGGATGACCCGCTCATCCACCGGCGTAGTGGCGGCATAATCGAAATACAAAGGACGTTTATTCATGGAAAACTCGCAGAGCCTGTTCCGGGACCGGGCGCCCTCGTTGGGTTCGAGACTGGCGTTACCCGATCAAGACCTTAAAGAAGTGAGACTTCGTTTAAAAGTGCGTAGGAACGCTCCTGAACAGCGAGCTTAGCAGGCATCCGGTCGAAGCTCAGCCCTCAACCGATGCTTTCGAGCAACAACGGGTACAGCGAGGCAACCAGCAACAGGGCCATGCCCCAGTTGAACAACCGCAACCAGCGGCGATCACGCAGCAGATTGCGCAAGAGACTGCCGCACACCACCCACAGGCTCACGCTGGGCAAGTTGATCAGAGCAAACACCGCGGCAATCACCACCACATTGAAGAAATAACCCTGAAGCGGCGTGTATGTACTGATAGCGCCGATAGCCATGATCCAGGCCTTGGGGTTGACCCATTGGAAGGCCGCCGCGCCCCAATAGCTGATAGGTGTCTGCTCCCCCGTCCGGCTGTCCGAGACCGGACCGGAGTGGGCGATTTTCCAGGCCAGGTACAGCAGGTAGGCTGCGCCGGCGTAGCGCAGCACGGTATAGAGCAACGGATAAGTCTGGAACACCGCCCCCAGGCCAAGGCCCACCGCCAGCACCAAGGAAAAGAACCCGCAGGTGATGCCCAGCATGTGAGGAATGGTGCGGTTGAATCCGAAATTGACACCCGAAGCCAGCAACATTGTGTTGTTGGGGCCAGGCGTGATCGAGGTCACGAGGGCAAACAGGGCAAAGCCCAGCAGCAGATCAAGCGAAAGGGTCATGGCAGGAATCCATCGGGTGGTCGGGTAATGACCCTACCCGACGTTTCGACCCAAACCCATGGACAGTTGAGTGAAACTTCAAGCAGTACAGTCGCTCAGCTTGGCCTGCCTGGCAGCTTCTGTACGGTCTGCTCAGCGCTCATCTCGCCACGGTCATCGAAGCTCGAATTCTTCTGCGATGGACCGAGCAACTCGGCTTTTTTCGCATGATATTCATCGAACGACAGTCCCCGGCGATTCAAGGCTTCAAGCGCCAGTTCACGGGTTTCTTCGGCGGTGTAGGGACGCAATTCAGGCGAGGAACTGGCGCAACCGCTCAATACGGCGATGGCCGACAACAGCAAGACAGCAAGGATACGATTCATGGCGAGTGTCCAGTGTTCCGAGGTGATGGAACAAAGGCTACCCGCCAGCCTCGCGGGGCAGAAATCAACCCTCTCGATAGTGGGTATCGCCGCTTCGGATCCCGTCGCTGCGCTCAGACGACCAATTGGCAATGCAGCGCATTGTCCGGGCTGCGCTCGATGCTGCGCACCACCTGGAACGAGCCGAACGTCACCGCCCTGACCCGGTGCGCCGGAATCAATTGCCAGAAATCCTCGTCACCGCTTTCAAAGCATCGAAACGCGTCTTGGCCCGCCTCGCGGGTTCGCCACTGCAAGTAGCCGAGTACACGCCTGCCATCCTCGCTGGCCTGGATACTGGCGCTTAGAAACCCCTGCTGATCCCGAGCCAGGCGTTCGATCCGTTCCGACAGCGCCAGGATCAATGTCGGCTGCCATTGCGGTTCGATGTCGAATTCGATCAGTTGAGTAAAGCTGCGATTGTTCCCAGGCACGTGCATGACGGTTCCTCGATACAGGTGGGGCGAATCTTGCGATCCGAAGGCGTGCAGGGTAAAACCTCCAGTTAACTCAAGGTCAAGCGGTGAATGATCATGACGCAGATCGATATCCATAAAGCGCTCACCGTAGGCCAGGTGGCCGCCCGCAGCGGCGTCGCGGTCACTGCCTTGCATTTCTATGAAGCAAAGGGGCTGATCAGGAGTACCCGCAACCAGGGCAACCAACGACGCTATCCCAGGGGCGTGTTACGGCGCGTGGCGCTGATCAAGGCGGCCCAGGGCCTGGGTATCCCCCTGGCGGAAATCGGCCGGGCCCTGGAAACCTTGCCCGCCGACCAAGCCCCGACGGCTGCCGACTGGAAGCGCCTGTCGCAACAATGGAGTCGCGACCTGGACGAACGCATCAATCAATTGGTGGCACTGCGTGACCGGCTCGAAGGCTGTATCGGCTGCGGGTGCCTGTCGATGCAAGCGTGTCCGCTGCGCAACCAGGGGGACGTATTGGGCAAGCGTGGACCGGGCCCTCATCTGCTGGATCAGACCTGAAACGTTCGTCGGCGCAAGAGTCGGCTCCAGGTCGCTGCCCTATAGTGGTGAAGCGCAAATCGACGAAGGCCTCTTCGTCGTACGGGAACAAGGAGAAATGTCATGGGCGTCAAAGCCATTCCAGAAGGCTTCCACAGCGTCACGCCTTACCTGGGCATCAAAGAAGCTGCGCAAGCCATCGATTTCTATAAAAAAGCCTTCAATGCCACCGAAGTCATGCGCCTGGCCATGCCCGACGGGAGCATCGGTCATGCCGAACTGCGGATCGGCGGCAGCCCCATCATGCTCGGCACGCCATGCGATCAGGGCCCGCTGAGCAATCCCGATCAATCGCCATCGGTGGGCCTGCATCTATACGTCAAGGACGTCGACAGCCTGTTTGCCCAGGCGATCGCCGCCGGTGGAACCGTGATTTGCGAAGTCAGGGATCAGTTCTATGGCGACCGCAGCGGTTCCCTGAAGGATCCCTATGGGCACGTGTGGTTCCTGGCAACCCATAAAGAGGATTTGACCCAGGAGCAGATCGAACAGCGGGCCAGGGAGATGTTCCAGCAAAACTGATTTCCCAACTCATCCCTGCAATCACCCAGGCCTGTTCGCGAGCACTGCGGTCCGACGGTACAGAGGCTGCCAACCGCCACGTCACTCTCGCGCACAGGCTCATCTGCAAAGGCCTGGCGCGTTCGGTAAACGCGAAACATTTTCTTTCATCTTTATCTTCGGGATTTCCTCTGCTCGTTCGTCTTAATTAGATGCAACAGGCCGCGTCGGCAAAAGCCACGGCCTGTTTTTCATGGTTCACGCTGTTGCGAAGCCCGCGATACGGAACCTTTCATCGGATCAAGACGTTCAGCCATGTCAAAGAAGTCCCGCTCCAAACTCTGGTTCCTGGTGCATAGCTGGTTGGCGCTGCCCATCTGGTTTTTTGTACTCATCGTCTGCGTCACCGGCACACTGGCGGTGGTCAGCCAGGAGATCGTCTGGCTGGTCAACCCGGACATGCGCGCCAGCAGACCCTCGGACGATGCCCAACGGCTCAGCTACGACCAGGTCGTCGCCGCCATCAAGCGCGCCCAGCCGCAGACCCAGGTGCTAAGCATCGCCCGTCCGGACGAGTCGCATTTCGCCCTGGAGGCCAAGGTGACCTACCCCGACGGCCGTCCCGATACCGTCTACGTCAACCCGTACACCGGGATCGTCCAGGGCTCGGCGCCGGTGTTCAACTTCAGGGCCTTCACCCGCGCCCTGCATGGATGGTGGTTGGTGCCGTTCACCAACGGCTACAGCTGGGGCTGGTATCTGGTCTCGTTCCTGGGGCTGCCGCTGCTGGCCTCCCTGGTGACCGGGCTGGTGGTCTACAAGCGGTTCTGGAAAGGATTCTTCCATCCGACCCTGCGCCTGCGCCACGGTGCACGGATTTTCTGGGGAGATTTCCACCGCCTCAGCGGCATCTGGTCGATCTGGTTCATCGCAGTCATCTCCATTACCGGCACCTGGTTCCTGATCCAGGCCGTGCTGGGCGATAACCACATTTCCATTTCCAGCGCCCCGGTAATACCGGCCGTCTCCCGTGAAAGCGTGCCCTTGTCGACCGACGGCCTGCCACCGCCGCAACTGAGCCTGGACCGGGCCGTCGAGATCGCCCGGCAACAGATTCCTGGCCTGGAAGCGAGCTTCATCAGCATGCCCGGCAATGCCTACAGCCACCTGGAGATCGGTGGGCGCGGCTGGTACCCGCTGATGTTCCAGACCGCCACGATCCATCCCTATACAGGCGAGGTGGCGGCCTCGCGGTTGCTGTCGGATCGCACGGCGCTGGAGTTCGTCACCGAGTCGATGCGCCCGTTGCACACCGGGGACTTCGGCGGGCTCTGGATCAAACTCATCTGGTTTTTCTTCGGCCTGGTCCTGAGCATGATGGTCCTCAGCGGACTGCTGATCTGGACCAAACGCACCGCCCTGGCCACCGCCAATGCCTTCAAGCGCAGTCATAAAGCCCCGCGCGCGCCTCAGGCCGTCCGCCCGCTGCAACCGTCCATCAATCGTGAATCACCGGAGGGCAACCTGTGAGCCAGACCACCGTGGCACCACCCTCTCCCTCTCGCCTGGCCCTGTTCTGGCAGAAATGGCGCTTCCATCTCAACGTGCTGTTGCTGCTGATTCCCCTGGGCTTCATGCCCAAGTACTTTTCCGAAGCGGCCCTGTTCCGGGGCGATGCCGGCCTCGGCGAACGGGAGGTCGGCGAAATCCAGGTCGGTCCCTGGAGCGTGCGACTGGCCGAATTTCGCGATGAAGCCCCGCGTGCCGACGGCCCGGCCGGGCATATGAAGCAATTCAACGCCGCGCTTTGCCAAAGCTGCATCAGCCAGGTCAAGGCCACCTACCTGCGCATCGGCAAGCCTCGCAGCCTGCGAGCCGCCGGAGTGATTTTCTTCGGTTCGCCCTATCGCATGGGCGCCTGGTTGCCGGTGCCGAAGAAGACCCAGCCCGACGCCGAACTGTGGCTTACCCTCGAAGGCTGGGACGGTTCGATGCACCAGGCCTCCATTCCCCTGAGCCAGGCTTCTCCGGCCACCATTGCCTGGCTGAAGACCCACGGAACCCAACCATGACCCACAACACCTCTCTGCGCAGCCTGGCGCTGCTCCTGTGCGTCGGTTTCAGCGCCGGCGTCCAGGCCCACAACCCCATGTGCGAATGCAAGGCCATCGATGCCGAGCAGATCCAGTGCACCGGCGGCTTTTCCGACGGCAGTGGCGCTCCCGGCGTGACGCTGGACGTGATCGGCTACGACGAAACCATCCTGGTGCCGGGCAAGCTCGGCGCCGATTCGAAACTGACCTTCAAGAAACCGGACACCGAATTCTACGTACTCTTCGACGCAGGCCCTGGCCACGTGGTGGAAATCGACCAAGCCGACATCGAGGCCCCATGAGCAACGCCACTACTCAGGTCATCCGCCCCGCAGGCGCGGGCCATGAAACACTCTACGTATTGCTGCTGTGCCTGTTCATCGTCCTTATGGCCGGTTCGGTCGTGGCCTTGCATGGAGAAACCCAGGATGTCAGCCACCTCGCCGCTCACCAGATCGACGCCCGCCGCGACCTCAGCGCCGCCGAACAAGGCATCTATGCCGACCTGCGGGTGACCCTGGATGAGATCCGCCTGCTGCGCAAGGAGCAACAGGCGCTGCCCAGTCCGCAGGTCCTGGCCGATGAAGGCTTTGCCCCTTTCGCCAAGGACGCGAGTTCCGTCAGCCGGGGCGGCCACGCTTGGCAACGGTTGGAGGACCACGCTTACTTCGGTGCAAGTGCCAATGCCTCCATTGCCGGTTCGTTTCTGATGCGCATCAGCGAAACGTCCGACGCAGCCCCTGATATCTGGCTCAACCGGGGCACCCCGCTCGCGCCCCCCGGCGCGCTGGACGACAGCACCCTGTCCGCCGCGGGCTGGCAACAGATCGTCGCGCAGTTCGATGCCGGCGTAACGCGCCAGCACCGGCACTGACCCCACGTCTCACTGCAGAGAAGACCGCTCGCCCATGTCTATTGCATCTCAACGCCAGCCCTTGCTACGCCTGCTGCTGATCGGCCTGCTGGCCTGCCTGTTCACCGCCCCGGCCAACGCCGAAACCGCCAAGCGCCTGCGCATCGGCATTACCCTGCACCCTTACTACAGTTACGTCGCCAACATCGTCGGCGACAAGGCTGAAGTAGTGCCGCTGATCCCCGCCGGTTTCAATCCCCATGCCTATGAACCACGCGCCGAGGACATCAAGCGCATCAGCGGTCTGGATGTGGTCGTGCTCAATGGCGTCGGCCATGACGATTTCGCCGACCGGATGATCGCCGCCAGCGAAACCCCGGACGTGAAAGTGATCGAGGCCAACGAGAACGTTCCCCTGCTGGCCGCCACCGGTACAGCCGCCCGGGGAGCCGGCAAGGTGGTGAACCCGCACACCTTCCTGTCCATCAGTGCCTCCATTGCCCAGGTCAACAACATTGCCCGGGAACTGGGCAAGCTCGACCCGGACAACGCCCAGGCCTACACCCAGAACGCCCGTGCCTATGGCAAGCGCCTGCGGCAGATGCGTGCCGCCGCCCTGGCGAAGCTGACCCAGGCACCCAACGCCGAACTGCGGGTCGCCACGGTACATGCCGCCTACGACTACCTGCTGCGTGAATTCGGCCTGGAAGTGACCGCCGTGGTGGAGCCGGCACATGGCATCGAACCGAGCCCCAGCCAGTTGAAGAAAACCATCGATCAACTCCGGGAGCTGGACGTGAAGGTGATCTTCTCGGAGATGGATTTCCCGTCCACCTATGTCGACACCATCCAACGTGAATCCGGAGTGAAGCTGTATCCGCTTTCGCACATTTCCTACGGTGAATACAGCGCCGAGAAATATGAAAAGGAGATGGCCGGCAACCTCGACACCGTGGTCCGGGCAATCCAGGAGTCCGGCGCATGACCGTCCAGGAAACCCTCACCCTGCAACGCGTCGGACCCCTGGTCGAATTCGCCGACGTCAGCCTGAACCTGGGCCGCACGCTCATTCTCGACGGCGTGGCTTTCCAGGTGCAGGCCGGCAGCGTCCACGCCCTGGTCGGCCCCAACGGCGGCGGCAAGAGCTCATTGATCAAGACCCTGCTCGGGCAGATGCCCCACCAGGGACAGCTGAGCCTGCAATGGCCAGGCGAACCCGGCGTCATCGGCTATGTGCCCCAGGCGCTGGAGTTCGATCGGGGCCTGCCCATGACCGTGGATGACTTCATGGCGGCGATGTGTCAGCGCAAGCCCGCCTTTCTCGGCTTGAGCAAGCATTACACCGACGCCATCGGCCAGGCCCTGGAGCGGGTCGGCATGCAAGACAAACGCAAGCGCCGCATGGGCGCGCTGTCCGGCGGCGAGCGCCAGCGGGTGTTGCTGGCCCAAGGGTTGATTCCTTCGCCGCAATTGCTGGTGCTGGACGAGCCGATGTCGGCCCTGGACGAGGCTGGCATCCAGGTTTTCGAGCGGTTGCTGCAGGACTGGCGCCAGGCAGGTATCACCGTGCTGTGGATCGAACATGACCTGGAAGCCGTCGGGCGTCTGGCCGACCGTGTCACCGGATTGAATCGCCGGGTACTGTTCGACGGCCCGCCGCGCCAGGCCTTGACGCCGGAACGGTTGCTGTCACTGTTTTCCACGCATCCGCGCGCCCCTCATCCACACAGCAACGGGAGTGCCGCCTGATGAGTTATGAAGCCTTTCGTCTGACGGTGCAGGCCTGGGCCTCGTCCGGTTACCTGCCCGAGGCGCTGGCCTACGGTTTCGTGGTCAATGCGTTGTTGGCCGGGCTGTTGATCGGCCCGGTACTGGGCGGCCTCGGCACGCTGGTGGTGGTCAAGCGTTTCGCGTTCTTCTCCGAGGCCGTGGGCCATGCCGCACTGACCGGCGTGGCAATCGGCATTCTGCTGGGCGAACCCTATACCGGCCCCTACGGCAGCCTGTTCGGCTACTGCCTGCTGTTCGGCATCCTTCTCAATTACCTGCGCAACCGCACCGGCCTGGCCCCCGACACGCTAATCGGCGTCTTCCTGTCGGTTTCCCTGGCCCTGGGCGCCAGCCTGCTGTTGATCCTGGCCGGCAAGATCAACGTGCATATCCTGGAGAACGTGCTGTTCGGTTCGGTGCTGACGGTCAACGGCAATGATCTGCTGGTGCTGGCGGTGGTCGGCTCGCTGGTGATGGCGCTGGCCTTGCCGCTGTACAACCGCATCATGCTCGCCAGCTTCAACCCGCAGTTGGCGGCGGTGCGCGGTGTGGCGGTCAAGACCCTGGATTACCTGTTCGTGGTCCTGGTGACCTTGATCACCGTAGCGGCAGTGAAGGTCATCGGGGCCATTCTGGTGGGCGCGTTGCTGGTGATTCCCGCCGCGGCGGCACGCTTGCTCAGCCAATCGTTGAAAGGCTTCTTCTGGTGTTCGGTACTGATCGCGACCCTCAGTACCTTGTGCGGGATTCTTGCGCCAATTGTCTTCGACCTGCCGATCCCATCCGGTGCCGCGATCATCCTGGTGGCCGGCATCGCCTTCGCCCTGAGCGCCATCGCCCGTGGCGTCGTCCCCAGCCTCAAAGGGAATCTTGGATAAATGGTTTTTTCATTGCGACAACTGACCCTGGCCTTCGCGTTGTGCGGCGTGGCCGCCACCTCGTCATTCGCCAGCGAAAAGGTTCGTCTGCTGGCATCTCTGCCAGTTACCTATGGATTGAGCGAGGCCTTGCTCAAGGGCACCGATGTCAGCCTGGAGCGAGCCGCCCCCGCCAACCTGCCCGGCACCCGCCAGAGTGCCTACTTCAGCGGCCGGGGCGCAGCGGCGCTGAGCAAGCTGGCCAGTGACGCCGACGCGGTGATCGGCCTGCGCTCGCTATGGCCGGACGATCCGCTGTATCCCATGGCCCGACGCAGCAATATCCGCGTCGTCGAAATCGACGCCGCGCGCCCGGTGGATGGCGCCCTGCCCGGTATCGCCGTGCAACCGGGAATGGCCGACGGCCTGGCGAGCCAGCCGTGGATGGCCAGTCATAACCTGGGCCGCATGGCCGATGTGATCGCCGCCGATCTGGTGCGACTGGCCCCGACGGCCAAACCGAGGATCGATACCAACCTGGCGGCCCTCAAGCAGCGTCTGCTCAAGCTCAGCGCCGACAGCGAAAAACAGCTCGCCAATGCCGACAACCCGAGCGTGGTCAGCCTGAGCGAGCATTTCGGCTACCTGATCAGCGGGCTGAACCTGGACGCCATCAGCACCGATACCCGGCCCGATGCCGAATGGACCGCCGAAACCCTCAAGCAATTGAGTGCGACGTTGAAGGACAACGACGTGGCGCTGGTGCTCCATCATCGCCAGCCTTCGGATGCGCTGAAGGCAGCCATTGCCGAGGGCGGCAGCCGATTGCTGGTGCTCAGCACCGATGCCGCCGATCCGGTAGCGGAGCTGGAGAGTAATGTGGGACTGGTCGTCGCCGCGCTGACGGAAGGCTGACGGCCATCCCTTGTGGGAGCGAGCTTGCTCGCGAAGAGGCCAACACATCCAACATCCATGTTGGCTGATACAGCGCCATCGCGAGCAAGCTCGCTCCCACAGCTTT
This sequence comes from Pseudomonas sp. NFACC32-1, assembly GCF_900101215.1. Classification (NCBI taxonomy): domain Bacteria; kingdom Pseudomonadati; phylum Pseudomonadota; class Gammaproteobacteria; order Pseudomonadales; family Pseudomonadaceae; genus Pseudomonas; species Pseudomonas sp. NFACC32-1. Next base: position 314,718 of record NZ_FMUL01000005.1, on the reverse strand, counting down.
TTCGACTCAGTTCAGAACATCCCCCGGCACCCGCACGAACCCTTCCATCAACACCCGCGCGCTGCGGCTCATGATGGCTTTTTTTACGGTCCATTCGCCGTTCACCAAGCTGGCCTCGGCGCCAACGCGCAAAGTGCCGGAGGGATGGCCGAAGCGCACGGCGTTGCGTTCGATGCCGCCGGCGGCCAGGTTCACCAGGGTGCCGGAAATAGCCGCCGCAGTGCCGATGGCCACGGCGGCAGTGCCCATCATGGCGTGATGCAACTTGCCCATGGACAACGCCCGCACCAGCAAGTCGATATCCCCTGCCGCCACGGCTTTTCCGCTGGAGGACAGGTAATCCGCTGGCGGCGCGACAAACGCTACTTTCGGCGTGTGCTGACGCTGGGCGGCTTCGTCCAGGTGCTTGATCAGGCCCATGCGCAAGGCACCGTGGGCACGAATGGTTTCGAACATGGCCAGGGCCTTGGGATCGCCATTGATGGCGCCTTGCAGTTCGGTACCGGTGTAACCGACGTCTCGGGCGTTGATGAAGATCGTCGGGATGCCGGCGTTGATCAGGGTTGCCTTGAGCGTACCGACACCAGGCACTTGCAGGTCGTCCACCAGGTTGCCGGTGGGAAACATCGATCCTCCTCCCCCCTCTTCCTCGGCCGCCGGCTCCATGAATTCCAATTGCACCTCGGCTGCCGGAAAGGTCACGCCGTCGAGTTCGAAATCGCCGGTTTCCTGCACCGCGCCATCGGTGATCGGCACATGGGCAATGATGGTCTTGCCGATATTGGCCTGCCAGATCCGCACCACCGCCACGCCGTTCTCCGGCAGGCGAGCGGCATCCACCAGGCCGCTGCCGATGGCGAATGACCCCACCGCCGCCGACAGGTTGCCGCAGTTGCCGCTCCAGTCCACGAACGGCTTGTCGATGGACACCTGGCCGAACAGGTAATCGACGTCATGGTCGGCCCGGGTGCTCTTGGACAGGATCACGGTCTTGCTGGTACTGGACGTCGCGCCGCCCATGCCGTCGATCTGCTTTTCGTACGGATCGGGACTGCCGATCACCCGCAGCAGCAAGGCGTCCCGGGCGGCACCCGGGACACGGGCGGCTTCGGGCAGGTCCTGCAGGCTGAAGAACACGCCTTTGCTGGTGCCGCCACGCATATAGGTAGCGGGAATTCTGATTTGGGGGGCGTGAGCCATGATGCGCCTACTCCTGAATGTTGAAGCCCGCGGGCAAGGGGTCTCGAATCCCACACCCGCGCAGCAGACTCAAACGGCAACCGCCGATTCAAGGAAGTCCTGGGCAAAGCGTTGCAGCACGCCCCCGGCTTCATAGATCGACACTTCTTCAGCGGTATCGAGGCGGCAGGTCACCGGCACTTCGAGGCGCTCACCGTTCTTGCGGGTGATCACCAGGGTCAAGGTCGCCCGAGGTGTGCGCTCGCCGATCACGTCATAGATTTCACTGCCATCGATGCCCAGGGTCTTGCGGTTGGTGCCCGGCTTGAACTCCAGCGGCAATACGCCCATGCCCACCAGGTTGGTGCGGTGAATGCGCTCGAACCCTTCGGCGACGATCGCTTCGACACCGGCCAGGCGCACCCCCTTGGCCGCCCAGTCCCGGGACGAACCCTGGCCGTAGTCGGCACCGGCGATGATGATCAACGGCTGCTTGCGTCCCATGTAGGTCTCGATGGCTTCCCACATGCGCATGACCTTGCCTTCCGGCTCCACCCGGGCCAGGGAGCCCTGCTTGACCTTGCCATTTTCCTGGACCATTTCGTTGAACAGTTTCGGGTTGGCGAAGGTGGCGCGTTGCGCGGTCAGGTGGTCGCCCCTGTGGGTTGCGTAGGAGTTGAAGTCCTCTTCGGGCAGGCCCATCTTGGCCAGGTATTCCCCGGCCGCACTGTCCGCCATGATGGCGTTGGACGGCGACAGGTGATCGGTGGTGATGTTGTCCGGCAGCACCGCCAAAGGGCGCATGCCCTTGAGCGGCCGCGCGCCGGCCAGTGCCCCTTCCCAGTAGGGCGGACGGCGGATGTAGGTGCTTTGTGGACGCCAGTCGTACAGCGGCGTCACTTTCGGCCCGGTGTCTTCCTGGATGGCAAACATCGGGATGTACACCTGGCGGAACTGCTCCGGTTTCACCGAGGCCTTGACCACGGCATCGACTTCCTCGTCGCTCGGCCAGATGTCCTTGAGACGGATTTCCCGACCGTCCACCACACCCAGCACATCCTTCTCGATGTCGAAGCGGATGGTCCCGGCGATGGCGTAGGCCACCACCAGCGGCGGCGAGGCGAGAAAAGCCTGCTTGGCATACGGATGGATTCGCCCATCGAAGTTGCGGTTACCCGACAGGACTGCGGTGGCATACAGGTCGCGGTCGATGATTTCCTGCTGGATCGCCGGATCCAGCGCGCCGGACATACCGTTGCAGGTGGTGCAGGCGAACGCCACCACGCCAAAGCCCAGCTTTTCGAGTTCAGGGGTGAGGCCGGCTTCGTCCAGGTACAGCGCCACGGTCTTCGAGCCGGGCGCCAGGGACGACTTGACCCATGGCTTGCGGGTCAGGCCCAGGCGATTGGCATTGCGCGCCAGCAGACCGGCTGCGATGACGTTGCGTGGGTTGCTGGTATTGGTGCAACTGGTGATGGCGGCGATGATCACAGCACCGTCGGGCATCTGCCCCGGCACTTCGGTCCATTGCCCGGCGATGCCTTTGGCGGCCAGGTCCGACACCGCGACGCGGGCGTGCGGATTGCTCGGACCGGCCATGTTGCGCACCACCGAGGACAGGTCGAAGGTCAGGCCACGCTCGTATTGCGCGCCCTTGAGGCTATCGGCCCATAGCCCCACGTGCCTGGCATAGGTTTCCACCAACTGCACCTGCGTGTCTTCGCGTCCGGTGAGCTTCAGGTAATCGATGGTCTGCTGGTCGATATAGAACATGGCCGCCGTGGCGCCATATTCCGGCGCCATGTTGGAAATGGTCGCACGGTCGCCCAGGGTCAAGGCGCTGGCGCCTTCACCGAAAAACTCCAGCCAGGCACCAACGACTTTCTGCTTGCGCAGGAATTCGGTCAGCGCCAGCACCATGTCGGTGGCGGTGATGCCCGGTTGCAGCTTGCCGGTCAGCTCGACGCCGACGATTTCCGGCAGGCGCATCCACGAGGCGCGACCGAGCATGACGCTTTCGGCTTCCAGCCCACCGACTCCGATGGCGATCACGCCCAGCGCATCGACATGGGGAGTGTGGCTGTCGGTGCCCACGCAGGTATCGGGGAACGCGACGCCGTCACGCTGCTGGATCACCGGCGACATTTTCTCCAGGTTGATCTGGTGCATGATCCCGTTGCCGGGCGGAATCACATCGACGTTCTTGAAGGCCTTCTTGGTCCAGTTGATAAAGTGGAAACGGTCTTCGTTGCGCCGGTCTTCGATGGCGCGGTTCTTGGCGAATGCCTGGGGATCGGCACCGCCGCTTTCCACCGCCAGGGAGTGGTCGACGATCAGTTGGGTCGGCACCACCGGGTTGACCTGCGCCGGATCGCCGCCTTGCTGGGCGATGGCGTCGCGCAGGCCGGCCAGGTCCACCAGGGCCGTCTGGCCAAGGATGTCATGGCACACCACCCGGGCCGGAAACCACGGGAAGTCCAGGTCGCGCTTGCGCTCGATCAATTGCAGCAGCGATTCACGCAGCGTGGCCGGCTCGCAGCGACGCACCAGGTTTTCCGCCAGCACGCGGGCGGTGTACGGCAGCCCATCGTAGGCGCCAGGGCAGATGGCATCCACCGCGGCGCGAACGTCGAAATAATCCAGGGCGGTGCCGGGCAGCGGTTTACGAAATTCTGTGTTCATCGTCAGGACTCGGTCACGGTGGTTTCAGAAGGGGTTGGCGAAGGATTTGAAGTCACCCTCCGGCCACTGGGAGCGAGCTTGCTTGCGATAGCGGTGCATATCGACGTTGAATGTCAGTGCGCAATCGCGAACAAGCTCGCTTCCACAGGGTTTCGGGGTCATTCAGTTCCGGTGGCTAAAACCCTCCAGCTCAGCGTTGTTCGATTGGCACGAACTTGCGCTGTTCGACGCCGGTGTATTCGGCGCTCGGGCGGATGATGCGGTTGTTGGCGCGTTGTTCGAATACGTGGGCGGCCCAGCCGGTCAGGCGCGAGCAGACGAAGATCGGCGTGAACAGCTTGGTGGGGATGCCCATGAAGTGATAAGCCGAAGCGTGGTAGAAATCGGCGTTGGGAAACAGCTTCTTCTGTTCCCACATGGTCTTGTCGATGGCTTCGGAAACCGGGAACAGCACTGTGTCGCCCACCTCATCGGCAAGTTTTCTGGACCAGCCCTTGATGACCTCGTTGCGCGGATCGTTGTCCTTATAGATGGCGTGGCCAAAGCCCATGATCTTGTCCTTGCGCTCGAGCATCGCCAGGGTGCCCTTGATCGCCTCCTCCGGCGACTGGAAGCGCTCGATCATTTCCATTGCCGCTTCATTCGCGCCGCCATGCAGCGGGCCGCGCAGCGAGCCGATAGCTGCCGTGATGCAGGAAAACAGGTCCGAGAGCGTGGAGGCGCACACCCGGGCGGTGAAGGTCGAGGCGTTGAACTCATGCTCGGCGTACAGGATCAGCGACACGTTCATCACCTTGACGTGCAACTCGCTCGGCTTGCGACCATGCAGCAGGTGCAGGAAATGGCCACCGATGGAGGTTTCGTCGGTCACGCATTCGATGCGCTGGCCTTCATGGCTGAAGCGATACCAGTAGCACATGATCGCCGGGAACGCGGCCAGCAGGCGGTCAGTCTTGTCATGCTGCTCGGAGAAATCCTTCTCCGGCTCCAGGTTGCCCAGGAACGAACAGCCGGTGCGCATCACATCCATCGGATGAGTGTCGGCGGGAATACGCTCCAGCACTTCCTTCAAGGCCTGGGGCAAGTCCCGCAACTGGCGCAGCTTGCTGATATAGGCATCCAGCTGGGGCTGGGTCGGCAGTTCGCCATAAAGCAGCAGGTAGGCCACCTCTTCGAATTGCGCATCGGCCGCCAGGTCGCGCACGTCATAGCCACGATAGGTCAGGCCGGCGCCCGACTGGCCCACGGTGGACAATGCGGTTTGCCCGGCCACCTGGCCACGGAGCCCGGCGCCACTGAGTACTTTTGCTTCGGCCATTTGCTTTCTCCAATTTTTGAATTTGTAGGGAATCGGCAAGTTGCAGGGAATGGGCGCCTTACTTCTTCGCAGCGAACAACGCATCGAGCTTCTGCTCGAAGGTGTGGTAGTCGATACGATCGTAAAGCTCCATGCGTGTCTGCATGGTATCGATGACGTTCTGCTGCGTGCCGTCTCGGCGGATCGCGGTGTAGACGTTCTCGGCCGCCTTGTTCATGGCGCGGAAGGCCGACAGCGGGTACAGCACCAGGGAGACGTCGGCGCCGGCCAGTTGCTCGGTGGTGTACAGCGGTGTCGCGCCGAATTCGGTGATGTTCGCCAGGATCGGCGCTTTCACGCGGCTGGCGAACAGCTTGTACATTTCAAGTTCGGTGATGGCTTCGGGAAAGACCATGTCGGCCCCGGCCTCGATGCAGGCGGCAGCTCGATCGAGGGCCGACTCCAGCCCTTCCACCGCAAGGGCGTCGGTGCGGGCCATGATCACGAAACTGTCGTCGGTGCGGGCATCCACCGCGGCCTTGATGCGGTCGACCATTTCCTGCTGCGAGACGATCTCCTTGTTCGGACGATGGCCGCAGCGCTTGGCTCCCACCTGGTCTTCGATGTGGATCGCCGCCGCGCCGAACTTGATCATCGACTTGACGGTACGGGCCACGTTGAACGCCGAGGAACCAAAACCGGTGTCCACATCCACCAGCAGCGGCAGGTCGCAGACATCGGTGATCCGACGCACATCGGTCAGCACGTCATCCAGGCCGGTGATGCCCAGGTCCGGCACGCCGAGGGAACCTGCGGCCACGCCGCCACCAGACAGGTAGATGGCCTTGAAACCGGCGCGTTTGGCCAGCAGCGCATGGTTGGCGTTGATGGTACCCACCACTTGCAGCGGGTGCTCGGTGGCGACCGCCTCGCGAAAACGCTGGCCTGGCGTGCTCTTGCTGGAACTCATGACTCACCTCGTTCAGTGGCGGCGCTGTCCTGGTAATGACGCGCGATGTTGCGTTTGGATGCGCCGATGTGCCGTCGCATCAATAATTCAGCCAGCTCGCCGTCACGGTCGGCGATGGCATCGAGTATCCGGTGGTGCTCGGCAAAGGCCTGGCGCGGACGATTGGGGGTGGTGGAAAACTGGATGCGGTACATGCGCACCAACTGGTACAGCTCGCCGCAGAGCATCTGCGTGAGGGTGCGGTTGCCGCTGCCCTGGATGATCCGGTAGTGGAAGTCGAAATCCCCTTCCTGCTGGTAGTAGCCGACACCGGCCTGGAACGCCGCGTCGCGCTCATGGGTTTCCAGTACGCGGCGCAATTCGTCGATCTCTTCCAGGGTCATGCGTTCGGCCGCCAGGCGGCAGGCCATGCCCTCCAGGGACTCTCGTATTTCGTAGAGCTCCAGCAGTTCGGCATGGTTCAAGGACACCACTCGGGCACCGACGTGAGGCACACGCACCAGCAGGCGCTGGCCTTCCAGGCGATGGATCGCTTCGCGCAAGGGACCGCGGCTGATGCCGTACGTGCGGGCCAGCTCGGGCTCGGAGATCTTGCTGCCGGGGGCGATCTCACCTTTGACGATGGCCGCCTGGATGCGCCGGAAGACGTTCTCGGACAGGGTTTCCGAGTCGTCCTGGGCGACGACCGGGGTTTCGAGCTGATCGAGCATATTGTCGACACCTTGAAAATCAATACGCCGAAAAATAGCCAAGAGCAGGATAAAGGTCAAAGAAAATATATATATTGTCGACAATCGTCTAACAAGGTGCCTTGCCATAACCGGCCGCTGGGCGGGCTCGTAGCGTCCTGCCAGCGGTGGCGTCAGAAAACCACCGTGCTAGAATGCCGCCGCTATTCGCCACTCTCTTCTTATTAAAGAAGGCCGCCAGGGAGCTTGTGCAGTAATGCCAGGGCCTGAACCGATAAACGGACCGCTGCGCACCAGGATCTATGACATTCAAGCCCTTCTCCGCTGTCCTGTGTTTCATTTGCCTGCCTGGCTTTGCCGCGGCGGGTGAAAAGACCGTGTACGGCCTGAACGAATATGCGGCGCTCCAGGGCATCGACCTGGAAGTCGCCGCCAAGCTGGACACGGGGGCCAAGACCGCGTCCCTCAGCGCCCGAGACATCAAGCGCTTCAAGCGCAACGGCGAATCCTGGGTCCGCTTTTACCTCGCCATCGACGCGGCCCATTCGCACCCTATCGAACGCCCGCTGGCCCGGGTCAGCAAGATCAAGCGCCGCGCCGGTGACTACGACCCGGAGGAAGGCAAGAAATACACGGCCCGGCCGGTCATCGAACTGGATATCTGCATGGGCTCGGCCCTGCGCAGCATCGAAGTGAACCTGACCGACCGCAGTGCATTCCAATACCCGTTGCTGATCGGCTCCGAGGCGCTCAAACGCTTCGACGCGCTGGTCGACCCCAGTCTCAAATACGCTGCCGGCAAACCCGCCTGCGCCAATGCCGCTCAAACCGCAGAGTAATCCCAATGCGCTCCCTTACCCTCCATCTGAAAATGCTGATCGCCATCCTGGTGGTGCTGGGCCTGTCGGTGACGGCCTATCAGATTTTCGTGCTCGGCATCCCGGTGACCGAAGATGCCACCGACGACCTGTGGAACATCGACGCCAAGGTCGAGTTCGTGCCCAACGCCAAGGATCCGGTGAAGGTCCAGATGTTCGTGCCGCCGCTGAGCCGCGACTATGTGAGCCTCAACGAGAGCTTCATTTCCAACAACTATGGCGTGGCGGTGAACCGGATCGACGGTAACCGCAAGGTGACCTGGTCGGCCCGCCGGGCCAAGGGCAACCAGACCCTGTATTACCGCCTGGTGCTGACCAAGCGCTACAGCGCCGAGAAAACCAAGGTCAAGGGCCCGACCTTCCGCGACAGCATCGCCGTCGAAGGCCCGGAGAAGATCGCCGCCGAAGCACTGCTCGCGCCGATCCGCCAGCACTCTGCCGACGTCGAGACCTTCATCAGCGAAGCCATCAAGCGGGTCAACAACCTCAACGACGACAACGTCAAGCTGCTGCTGGCCGGCGACGTCTCCTCGGGCAACAAGGCAAGGATCGTCGAGCTGGTGCTGTCCATCGCCCATGTGCCGGTGGAAAAGGTCCACACCATCCGCCTGGTGGCCGACCAGCCGCAGACGCCCGAACTGTGGCTGCGCAGTTTCAACGGCACCGACTGGCTGTACTTCAACCCGGACACCGGCGAGCAGGGGCTGCCCACCGACCGCCTGCTGTGGTGGACTGGCGATGAAAACCTGATCACCGTCGATGGCGGCAAGAAAGCCACCGTCACGTTCAGCATGAACAACAGCGAAATGAACGCCATTCGCCTGGCCAAGCTGACGGACGAGAACACCGACGCCAACTTCCTCGAATACTCGCTCTACGGCCTGCCCCTGCAGACCCAGCAGACCTTCATGATCATGGTCATGATCCCGATCGGCGTGCTGGTGATCCTCGTGCTGCGCAACCTGATCGGCCTGCAGACCCTCGGCACCTTCACCCCGGTGCTGATCGCACTGGCCTTCCGTGAAACCCAACTGGGCTTCGGGATCATCCTGTTCACGGTGATCACCACCCTGGGCCTGTCGCTGCGCTCGTACCTGGAGCACCTCAAGCTGCAGATGCTGCCAAGACTCTCGGTGGTCTTGACATTCGTGGTGGTGCTGATCGCCGCCATCAGCCTGCTCAGCCATAAGCTGGGCCTGGAGCGCGGCCTGTCGGTGGCGTTGTTCCCGATGGTGATCCTGACCATGACCATCGAACGCCTGTCCATCACCTGGGAAGAGCGCGGCGCCGGCCATGCCATGAAGGTGGCCATCGGCACGCTGTTCGCCGCGTCCCTGGCGCACCTGATCATGAGCGTGCCGGAACTGGTCTACTTCGTGTTCACCTTCCCGGCCATCCTGCTGATCCTGGTGGGCTTCATGCTGGCCATGGGTCGCTACCGCGGCTACCGCCTGACCGAGCTGGTACGGTTCAAGGCCTTCGTCAAGGCTGACTCGTAATGTTCGGCCTCTGGAAAACCTGGAAGGCCCTGGAAGCCCGGGGCATCATGGGCATCAACCGGCGCAATGCCGACTACGTGCTCAAATACAACAAGCGCAGCCTGTACCCCATCGTCGATGACAAGATCATCACCAAGGAACGGGCCATCGCCGCCGGCATCCATGTGCCGGAGCTGTACGGAATCATTTCCACCGAGAAGGAGATCGACAAGCTCGATGGCATCATCGGCGGGCGCACCGACTTCGTCATCAAGCCGGCCCAGGGCGCCGGCGGCGACGGGATCATCGTCATCGCCGACCGTTTCGAGGGCCGCTACCGCACCGTGTCCGGCAAGATCATCAGCCACGAGGAAATCGAGCATCACATTTCCAGTATCCTCACCGGCTTGTATTCTCTGGGCGGGCACCGTGACCGGGCGCTGATCGAGTACCGCGTGACCCCGGACCAGATCTTCAAGAGCATCAGCTACGAGGGCGTGCCGGACATTCGCATCATCGTACTGATGGGTTATCCGGTGATGGCCATGTTACGGCTGCCGACCCGGCAGTCCGGTGGCAAGGCCAACCTGCACCAGGGCGCCATCGGCGTCGGCGTGGACCTCGCCACTGGCCTGACCCTGCGCGGCACCTGGCTGAACAACATCATCACCAAACACCCTGACACCACCAACGCGGTGGACGGCGTGCAACTGCCCTACTGGGACGGTTTCATGAAACTGGCCGCCGGTTGCTATGAACTGTGCGGACTGGGCTACATCGGCGTCGACATGGTGCTGGACCAGGAGAAAGGGCCGTTGATCCTGGAACTGAACGCCCGACCAGGGCTGAACATCCAGATCGCCAACGACTGCGGCCTGACCCTGCGTACCCATGCGGTGGAAGCGCACCTGGAGGAGCTCCAGGCACGGGGCGTCGTGGAAACCGTGGAAGAGCGCGTGGCGTTTGCCCAGGAGCTGTTCGGGCATATCCCGCCGGTTGAGGGCTGATCCCTCTAATCCTGAACAATGCCAATTGTCTGGACCGGGACATTGTGAACTTGTGCCGAGGGGATTTATCCCTGCTGGGTTGCGTGGTATCCCCAAAAGCTGCCACCCCAATACATCAGGGTGGTCGCACTACCTGTCTGGGGTCGCTTCGCAACCCAATGGGGATAAATTCCCTCGCCACAGGATGTTCTCATCACAAATGTTCCCCGCAGTCATCTTCGACAGCCACAGACATGCTCATCTCCGACATGCCCCTAGGAGCAAATCCTACGGGGGATTACAATCGCTCCCCCGCCTGAATGGCTGACCCGCCCCGCCCATGCCAACCTGCTCCGTACACCCGTTACCTTACCGCGCCAACCCTGCCGAGTATTTCGCGGCGATTCGTCATGCCCCGGGCAGCGTGCTGCTCGACAGTGGCCGGCCGAGTGCCGAACGCGGACGTTATGACCTGCTCAGCGCATGGCCGCTGACACAATTGGCGGTGATGCCGAACGAGAGCGGCAGTGACTTCCTGCAACGCCTGCGCATTCAGCTGACCCAACTGGGCGACGCGGCGCTGCCGGCCACGGTGCAATTGCCCTTCGCGGGCGGCTTGATCGGCTACTTGAGCTATGACTTCGGCCGACACCTGGAAACCCTGCCTTCCCAGGCCCAGGACGACCTGCAACTGCCCGATGCCTGCTTCGGCGTCTATGACTGGGCGCTTGTCAGCGACCATCAGGCCGGCACCAGCCAATTGGTGTTCCACCCTCATTGTGGCGAAAGCGAACGCCAGCGTCTGATCGAGCTGTTCAGCCGGACCACCCCGATGCCCGCCAGCGCTTTCAGGCTCGAAGGACCTATGGCGCCGGACCTCAGCGCCGAAACCTATCGACAGGCAATCGACCGGATCCAGGCCTATATCCAGGCTGGTGACTGTTACCAGGTGAATTTTGCCCAGCGCTTCCGGGCGCCTTGCCAGGGTGATGCCTGGGTTGCGTACCAGGCACTGCGAGCGGCTTGCCCGACACCGTTCTCGGGCTTCCAGAGCCTGCCGGATGGCGGCGCGGTGCTGAGCCTGTCGCCCGAGCGTTTCGTCAGGGTCAGCGAGGGCCACGTCGAAACCCGTCCCATCAAGGGCACCCGCCCCCGTGGCAGCACGCCTGGCGAAGACGCCGCCCATGCCGCCGAGCTGCTTGCCAGCCCCAAGGACCGGGCGGAGAACCTGATGATCGTCGACTTGCTGCGCAACGATCTGGGCCGTACCTGCCGCATCGGCTCGGTGCGGGTACCGGAACTCTTCAGCCTGGAAAGCTACCCGAACGTACACCATCTGGTCAGCAGCGTGACCGGCGAACTGGCCGAGCGCAAAGACGCCCTGGACCTGATCGCCGGCAGTTTCCCCGGCGGCTCCATCACGGGCGCACCGAAGATCCGCGCCATGCAGATCATCGACGAGCTCGAACCGACCCGGCGCGGCCTCTATTGCGGTTCGTTGCTGTACCTGGACGTACGTGGGGAGATGGACAGCTCCATCGCCATCCGCAGCCTGCTGGTCAAGGATGGACAGGTGTGCTGCTGGGGCGGCGGCGGGATTGTCGCGGACTCGGACTGGCAGGCGGAGTATCAGGAGTCGATTACCAAGGTCAGGGTCTTGCTGGAAACCTTGCAGAACCTTTAGTGACCACACCATCTCCTGTGGGAGCGAGCTTGCTCGCGATTGCGTTGGGTCAGCAGCACTGGAGCCGACTGGCACACCGCTATCGCGAACAAGCGTCGCTCCCACAGGTTTTTTACCTACAGGCTGAGATTGCGGTTCGACGCCTTGATGAATTCCTGCTTCAACTCGGCGAAGCTGTGCACCGCCGGGAACTGCGGGAACTCACGGATCACATTATCCGGGGCATGGAACAGGATGCCGGCGTCGGCTTCGCCGAGCATTGTGGTGTCATTGTAGGAATCTCCTGCGGCAATCACCCGGTAGTACAAACTCTTGAATGCCAGGACCGACTGCCGCTTGGGATCTTTCTGACGCAGTTGATACCCGGTGACCCGCCCGCTCTCATCCGTGATCAGGCGATGGCACAACAAGGTGGGAAAACCCAGCTGCCGCATCAAGGGTTGGGAAAACTCGTAGAACGTGTCCGAAAGAATCACCACCTGGAAGCGTTCCCGCAGCCAGTCGACGAACTCGATGGCGCCGTCCAGCGGCTGGAGGGTGGCGATCACCTCCTGGATATCGGAAAGCTTGAGCCCGTGTTCGTCGAGGATGCGCAACCGCTGTTTCATCAGCACGTCGTAGTCGGGAATGTCCCGAGTGGTTGCCCTGAGGGATTGAATCCCGGTTTTTTCAGCGAAGGCGATCCAGATTTCCGGGACCAATACACCCTCCAGGTCGAGGCAGGCAATTTCCACAGGACACTCCCATTATTGATGTCTGTCGGTTGAGCGAACAAAAGGCTTGCCGACTCTAGCCATTCGCACAGGAGCGCGCCAGTCCCGGCCGCTTTTGTTACCATCGGCCTCCTATAGAGCGCTCAGCGCCACCGACCTGTAGGAAACCGCCCTGATGAGCCCATCGTTTGACGTCGTGGAACTCGCCACGACCTATGCCAACAAGTCTTCACAAGACATCCTCAAGCTGGCCTTCGCCGAGTTCGGCGACGACCTGTGGATATCTTTCAGCGGCGCCGAGGACGTGGTGCTGGTGGACATGGCCTGGAAGCTGAACAAGAACGTCAAGGTGTTCAGCCTCGACACCGGTCGCCTGCACCCGGAAACCTACCGGTTCATCGATCAGGTGCGCGAACACTACAAGATCGATATCGAGGTGATTTCGCCGGACCATACGAAACTGGAGCCGTTCGTGAAGGAAAAAGGCCTGTTCAGTTTCTATAAGGACGGTCATGGCGAGTGCTGCGGCATCCGCAAGATCGAACCATTGCGACGCAAACTGGCCGATGTCCGCGCATGGGCCACCGGCCAGCGTCGCGACCAGAGCCCCGGGACCCGCAGCCAGGTGGCCGTGCTGGAGATCGACACAGCATTCTCGACCCCGGAACGCACCCTGTACAAATTCAATCCGCTGTCGCAGATGACCAGCGAGGAAGTCTGGGGCTATATCCGCATGCTTGAGCTGCCTTACAACAGCTTGCATGAACGGGGGTTCATCAGCATCGGCTGCGAACCCTGCACCCGCCCGGTGCTGCCGAACCAGCATGAGCGCGAAGGTCGCTGGTGGTGGGAAGAAGCCACGCAGAAAGAATGTGGCCTGCATGCCGGTAACATCATCAGCAAATCCAAGGCCTGATCCCTCAACCCGCGACCGCTTCGAACTTTGAAGGAAGCGGTAGGGATGACCTGCTGGCCATGGCGTGACGCGCCGGCAACCTGTACACAAAAATGTCACCTCAGGTGCCATTTTTGTGTGCACTTATTCCCGTAATGCCCCGAAAAGTTACACCTGCCCTCCCCATCGCATTTTTCCTTCCTGGCGAAAGCTCGCGTCCTGAAAATAAATACCTGTTCGATTGGTCAATTTATAACGACCTTTTTTCAGTGACTTATACGAAACAAATAACGAAACGAAATCAAGGCAGAAAGCTTTAGATCCGAAGCTGGCATAGATATGGCTTGAGTCGACATGTGTTTTGTATACAAATCAAATAAAACCTACACACACTTTAGCTCCGCAAGCCTGAAGCGCCCTATCCCGTACAGGCTGCAGATGCCCCTTGACCAAGGATGCTCGCCCGCCGCGACGAAGATTTGTCGAGCCATGCGCTCATGCACAGTCATCGCGGCATCGAGGATCAGGAGCCTGCCGGAATGCGTACTAGCCTCTCCAATGACATCGCACTGGATCTACCCTCCTCCACCACTGCCGCGGATACCCGAACCACAGCCCCCCTGATCCTGAGCCCCAGGCTGCACAACAAGGACCTGGCGCCGACCAAGGCCGAGGGCCGGCGCTGGGGTCGATACAGCATCTTTGCCCTGTGGACCAACGACGTACACAACATCGCCAACTATTCCTTCGCCATCGGCCTGTATGCGCTGGGCCTGGGCGGCTGGCAGATCCTGCTGTCCCTGGGGATCGGTGCCGCGCTGGTCTATGGCTTCATGAACCTGTCCGGCTACATGGGGCAGAAGACCGGAGTGCCGTTTCCCGTCATCAGCCGGATCAGTTTCGGCATCCACGGCGCGCAGATTCCTGCGTTGATCAGGGCGGTTATCGCCATCGCCTGGTTCGGTATCCAGACCTACCTTGCGTCGGTGGTCTTTCGGGTATTGCTGACCGCCATCCACCCGGGCTTCGCCGACTACGACCAGGACTCGATCCTGGGCCTGTCGAGCCTGGGCTGGGTGTGTTTCGTGGTGATCTGGTTCGTGCAGTTGTTGATCCTGGCCTATGGCATGGAAATGGTACGCCGCTACGAAGGCTTTGCCGGGCCGGTGATTCTCGTCACCGTCGCCGCCCTGGCCGGTTGGATGTACACCCAGGCCGGCGCCACCATTGCCTGGTCGATCCGTGAACCGCTGAGCGGTGCCGAGATGTGGCGCAACATTTTCGCCGGCGGCGCGTTGTGGCTGGCGATCTACGGCACCCTGGTACTCAACTTCTGCGACTTCGCGCGTTCTTCGCCCTGCCGCCGAACCATCGTCGTCGGCAACTTCTGGGGCCTGCCGGTCAATATCCTGGTTTTCGCCGCAATCACGATCCTGCTGTGCGGTGCGCAGTTCCAGATCAACGGGCAGATCATCGAAAGCCCGACCCAGGTCATCGCCTCGATCCCCAACACCTTTTTACTGGTGCTTGGCTGCCTGGCGTTCCTCATCGTCACCGTGGCCGTGAACATCATGGCCAATTTCGTCGCACCGGCCTTCGTGCTCAGCAACCTGGCCCCCAGATACCTGACGTTCCGCCGGGCCGGACTGATCAGCGCCGCCATCGCCGTGCTGATCCTGCCGTGGAATCTCTATAACAGCCCGCTGGTGATCGTGTATTTCCTGTCCGGCCTCGGTGCGCTGCTCGGGCCGCTGTATGGCGTGATCATGGTCGACTACTGGTTGATCAGAAAAGGCCGGATCAATGTGCCACAGCTCTACAGCGAAGACCCCGATGGCGCCTATTTCTATAGCAAGGGGGTCAACCTGCGTGCGGTGGCGGCATTCATTCCGGCGGCCCTGATTGCCATCGTCCTGGCGCTGGTGCCCGGCTTCGACAGCGTTTCACCGTTCTCCTGGTTGATCGGCGCCGGGATCGCCGGGCTGCTCTACCTGGCGATCGCCAAGCGGCAGCCGTTTTACGAAGATGTCAGCGGTGAATCCATCGCCGTGGATAACGTCAGCCACTGAAGCCCGATTTCAACGCGGCCTGCCCGGCTCGGGCCGCTTATCTCACCTCAAGGAAAGCCCATGCGAATTCTCGTAGTCAACGTCAACACCACCGAGTCCATCACCCAGGCCATTGCCCGCCAGGCGCAGGCCGTGGCCGCCCCAGGTACGGAGATTGTCGGGCTCACGCCGCATTTCGGGGCCGACTCGGTCGAAGGCAACTTCGAAAGTTACCTGGCCGCCATCGCAGTGATGGACCGAGTGATGTCCTACGATCAGCCGTTCGACGCCGTGATCCAGGCCGGTTATGGCGAGCATGGCCGCGAAGGCCTGCAGGAGCTGCTCGACGTGCCGGTGGTGGATATCACCGACGCCGCCGCCAGCACCGCGATGTTCCTGGGCCATGCGTATTCAGTGGTCACCACCCTGGACCGCACCGTGCCGCTGATCGAAGACCGGCTCAAGCTCTCCGGCCTGTACGACCGGTGTGCATCGGTCAGGGCCAGTGGCCTGGCGGTGCTGGAGCTGGAGCAGGACCCGCAACGGGCCGTCGAAGCCATTGTGCAGCAGGCGGAACTGGCGGTGAGCCAGGACAAGGCCGAGGTGATCTGCTTGGGATGCGGCGGCATGGCCGGGCTCGATGAACGGATCCGCCAATGCACCGGGGTGCCGGTGGTGGATGGGGTGACCGCGGCGGTGACCATCGCCGAATCCCTGGTGCGACTGGGGTTATCCACTTCCAAGGTCCGCACCTACGCGACACCTCGGCCCAAGACCATCATCGGCTGGCCGGGGCGGTTCGGGCGCTGAGACACGTCGTGCCCATCGCGATCGTGCTGCGATGGGCGAGTGGTCTCAAACGGCCCTGAACCGCTGCGCCCATTCCTGCTCGGCAAACTGTTCGATGATGAAATCCACGAAGGCTCGGGTCTTGCCCGGCAGCAACTTGTGCTCGGCGTAATAGATGGAAATGTTGCCATCATCCACATACCAGTCCGGCAATACCCGCTGCAGTTCGCCGGACTCCAGGAACGGAACGGCCACCGGCATGCTCACCAGTCCAATGCCCAGCCCCTGGGCCGCGGCCGCACAGTCGGCTTCCGAGTCACTCATGGTCATGCGCGCCTTGAGCATCAGCGGACTGTGCTGCCCGGTACGACTGGTCAGTTGCCAGGAGCGAATGCGCCCGGTCTGGGGCGAACGGATCAGGATGCCCTGATGGTTCGCCAGGTCGTCCGGCTCCAGCACCGCGGCGTGCTCCTGCAGGTAACCCGGTGAGGCCACCAGTACCCGATGGGCCACCGCCAGCTTGCGTGCCACCACGCCTTGGGGCAACTCGAAACCACCCCCGATGGCCGCATCGAAACCCTGGCCGATCAGGTCGACCTGTCGGTTATCGAAGTGCCAGTCCGGGCTGATCGCCGGGAAGCGTCGTAGAAACTCCCCCAGCAATGGCACCACATACAGTCGTCCGAATGCCGTGCCCATGCTCACCTTCAACGTACCTGCCGGCTGCCCACCGGCGCTGGCCAGGTTGGCGACCGCGTTCTGGATGGTATTGAGGCTGCCGCTCACTTCGCTCAAAAACAAATGACCGGCCTCGGTCAGGGTCAGCCTGCGGGTACTGCGCTGGAACAGGCGCACCCCCAGCCGTGCTTCGAGCCTGGCGACATTCTTGCCCACCGCCGCCGGGGTAATACTCAGTCGCCGGGCGGCTTCGGCAAAGCTGCCGACTTCGGCACTGCGCACAAAGCATTCGATACTGCTGAAGGTCTCCATAAGCGCCACTCTAAACTTCTGGTTTACACAGACTATATCAATGGCGGTCTACACAGCCGGCGATCCGATCCCGATACTCGCTCCATCCCCGTGGCCTCTCGCCCCGGCATACTTTGGAGAAAACCATGAGCACTCAAACACTGAACGGTAAAGTCGCCTTGATCCAGGGCGGTTCCCGCGGCATCGGCGCCGCCATCGTCAAACGCCTGGTCGCCGAAGGCGCCGCGGTGGCCTTCACCTACGTCAGCTCCGCGGCCAAATCCGAGGAACTGCAGAACAGCCTCATCGCCGCCGGCGGCAAGGCCCTGGCAATCAAGGCCGACAGCGCCGACGCCGAGGCGATCCGCGATGCTGTCAACGCCACTGTCGAAGCCTTCGGCGGGCTGGACATCCTGGTCAATAACGCCGGGATCCTGGCAATGGCACCGCTGGAAGAATTCAAGCTGGAGGATTTCGACCAGACCCTGGCCGTCAACGTGCGCAGCGTGTTCATCGCGACCCAGGAGGCTGCGCGGCATATGAAGGAAGGAGGTCGGGTGATCAACATCGGTAGCACCAACGCCGATCGCATGCCCTTCGCCGGAGGTGCACCCTACGCCATGAGCAAAGCGGCGCTGGTGGGCCTGACCAAAGGCATGGCCCGCGATCTCGGCCCACGGGGCATTACGGTCAATAACGTGCAACCCGGCCCGGTGGACACCGACATGAACCCGGCCGACAGCGAGTTCGCTGGCAGCCTGATGTCACTGATGGCCATCGGTCGCTATGGCAATGTGGATGAAATCGCCAGTTTCGTTGCGTATCTGGCCGGTCCGGAAGCGGCGTATATCACGGGGGCCAGCCTGACCATCGACGGTGGTTTCGGCGCCTGACCCGGCCCATGCGGAAAACGCCGGCCATGGCCCGACCATGACCGGCGTTTTGCTTTGTTTTCTCAGGCCCACTCAAGCTGCGGCAGACCGCACAAGGCCGGCTGGAACAGCTTCAAAGAACGGATGATCGCGTCGGCATGGGCGTATTTCTCATCGGCCATGGCCGAGTCCGGCACCGCGATGGCTGTCATGCCGGCCGCCTTGGCTGCGGTGACACCGAATGGCGAGTCTTCGAACACCAGGCAATCTCGCGGCGCCACGCCCAGGCGCCGCGCCGCGGTGAGGAAGATATCCGGCGCCGGTTTTGCCGCTCCCACCTCGGGATCGTCCGCCGTGACGATGAAATCGAACAGGGCGAACCAGTCTCGGTGCAAAGTGGTCTTGAGCTTGAACGTATGGCTCGACGAGCTGGTGCCCACCGCGATCGGCACATCATGGGCCTTCAGATGCCGCACCAGCTCCTCGGCACCGGGCATCCCCAGGGCATGAGGAAACCGCTCGCGCATGAGCGGTTCGCGGATCACCAGGAACTCCTCGGGGGTGATCGGTAGCTCCAGCGCCTCGACCACGTAGCGAGCCAGGTCCCCGGCGCCACGGCCGATGATATTCTGCTTCACACTCCAATCGAACGTACGTCCGTAACGCTCGGCAATGATGGAGGTGACTTCGGTGTAGATGCCCTCGGTATCCAGCAACAGACCATCCATGTCGAATATCACAGCCTTGATCGGGCCAAACTCTTTGTGCGGTGCTTTCATCGCAGCGGATCCGTTATCAACACTACATTCCGGGAAATGGCTCAGGTACGTCCAGGATGAGGTGTGCGCCTTAAAGGATTCAGCAGGATAACGAGGGGGAGTTGGAACAGGCAACGAAAAATCTTACGACAGGTACATGCGCAATCTGTAGGAGCTGGCGAGCTTTCCCTCGCCAGCTCCTACAGTGCCCACCGTCAATGCTCATCTATCTTATTGGCTCGACCCGCTGGATCCGCCTGAGCTACCACCACTGTCGGTGGTGCCGGCTCCGGTCCCGCTGCTGGAGGCATCGCCACCCATGGAACTGCCCCCACTGGTCGAACCGGTCCCTGTGCCAGGGCTGGTGCTGCTGCCGCTGGCGTCGCCGCCGTTACCACCACTGACAGAGCCAGGGGGCAAGGCGTTACCGCTGGTGTCGGTCGTGGAACCGGCATCCATCTGGGTGGAAGGTGGCATTCCACCTTTGTCCACGGGTGGATTATCGCCCGTGGTCTGTGCGAAAGCCGCCAGCGAACTGGTCGAAAGAATGCCGGCGAGTGTCATCGCCGCCAAGTGTGATTTCATCATGGTGAGTCTCCTTTTCAAGGTACCTACCTGATGTGTGGCCGCCAGGAGACGCCGATGGTGCCCCGAAATCGACAGGCGGCCGCTCTTGCGGCGTTCAGCTGGGTTTACCGGAAGCATCGTCACCGGCGATGTCCGGGTCATCCGGGGTCGCTTCGACGCTGTCATCCTCTTCGGGCACCTGCTCGATGCCGGCCTCGTCATCCGGCGGACGCTGGTCCCGGCTCAGGGAGTCCGTGGGTGATGGCAGTGGGTATTCCGGCGTTTCATCTTCGTCGGGGGCAGGTGAATTGGCAGTCATGGCAACCTCCAGAGGCGGATGAACCGACCTCAATCGTAGGATTCTTCCTCAAGCTCGGCGTCTTCATCGTCGATCAGGGGGACCTGGGCGTCGTCCATCAGGGAACCGGGATCCTCATTGCCCGGATCATTGACGAAAGGAAGGCCCGACGGACCTTTCTCTTCCTTGCCTTCTGTTTCCGGCGTCATGGCACACCTCGCAATTGCAGATGGATGTATGGATTCGAGGCGAGAGGAAGGTAAACGTTCCGGACAAATCCCCGAGAAAGAAAAACCCGGCACGGGGGCCGGGTTTTCTCATTCAGGCATCACCTCAGCGATGCTTTTTCTTGTGCTTGTGTTTCTTGCCGGAGTGCCCGTCGTTGTCGTTGGACAGGTTGCTGCCCAGGGCTCCGCCTGCTGCGCCGCCAATGCCCGCGCCAATGGTGGAGCCCGTTGAGCCACCCAAGCGATTGCCGACGATCGAACCACCGGCCGACCCCAGGCCGCCGCCGATGGCTGCTTCTGTACGACTGCCCTTGCGAGCCCCCACCGCGCTGCCGGCCGCACCGCCGACACCGGCACCGATGGCGGCACCTGTGCTACCGCCCATCTGCTGGCCAACCACATTACCCAAGACACCGCCAAGGCCACCGCCGATTGCAGCGGTTCCATCGCCAGCCGCCATCGCACCTTGGGCAATCACAAGCCCAAGCACCAGGGTGGACAAAGTCAAACGCATGATAAAAACCTCGAAAATGCCGCATCGGGAAAAATGGCCGCTGCGCGCGGGCGCGAGTTTACGCCAAACGGCTCAACCATGCCGGTTGGACAGCGAATGCAGGAGTTGTTTTATGACAGGCAAAAAAAAGCCCGCTGGGGAAACGGGCAGGTACTGCTTTCTAACGGATGAGCTGAGACTACGCGGCCGAGTGTGAAAGAAACGTGAAAGAAACGTCGACAAAAAAAGATGAAGAAAAAATCTACACGCCGGTCGATGCTGCACGCGCACGCATCCGGTCCCCCAACAAAAAGCCCCGTCCACTGACGGGGCTGCGACTGTCGCTACCTTCTGGCCGGGACCCTGGGCAGGAACTTGGCCTTCTCCCCACGTTGCACTTTGGGCACCCTGGTCCTGATGGACTTGATCGGCTCATCGCCGAAGTCAGATCGATAAGCCGATTGACCGCATTGCAACCCTTCGTTAATCGGATAAGTGGCTCCGATGTCCTCGCTGTAGGATGCTCCCATCGCCTTCCCCTTTCGTCGGGACCGATACCGGCAACAACCGTTGCCTGGAAAATATCGATCTTCAAGTCTTGAGACTAGCCGGTCATCAACAGACCGCTCATTCGATGCTCGCTTGACCGACGAATGGAACCCACTGTTTCAGAAGGGAAACAGTCAACCTGTACGCACGATTGCCCGGCTCAGCACCCGGGAAACCTGATCGGCCGAATAGGGCTTGGACAAGAACTCGAAGCCCTCATGGCCACTGTGGGCCAGTTCCTCGCTGTAGCCGGACGTCAGCACCACCGGCAGGTTCTCGCGGCGCCGGCGCAGCTCCTTGGCCAGGGCGATACCGCTGATACCCGGCATGACCACGTCGGAAAACACCGCATCGAAGGCCATGGCGTCCGGGCCGGCCAGGTCCAGCGCCTCCTCGGCATTGGTAGCCCAGACGGTTTCGTAACCCAGGTCCTGCAGGATCTGGTTGGCAAACTTGCCTACCTCCAGGTTGTCCTCCACCACCAGCACGCGCCGCTTGCCCTTCTCCAGGATCAGATCGACTGCCTCTTCCTTCGCGGGCTCCTTTGTCTTTTCGGCTTTCACTTCGGGAAGGTACAGGGTAAACACCGTACCCTCGCCGACCACAGTCGAGACATCGACATTGCCACCAGATTGCTTGGCAAAGCCAAACACTTGGGACAAGCCCAATCCCGTGCCCTTGCCCACCTCCTTGGTGGTGAAGAACGGCTCGAAAATGTGTTCGAGGACCTCAGGCGCGATCCCCGTGCCGGTGTCTGCCAGGGCGACGGCGACAAAAGCCTGCCCGGACCCGGCGTGGCCACGGATCGGCGGCATGCCTTTACCGCATTTGAGTCGCAGCCACAGCGTGCCCTGCCCGCTCATGGCATCCCGAGCGTTCAACGCCATGTTGATCAGGGCTGTTTCGAACTGGCTCAAGTCCGCGCGGACGAAGCAGGGACGCTCGCACAACTGCACCTTGACCTGCATGCGTGCCCCGGTGATGGTCTCCAGCATGTCCCCCAGGCTCTGCACCTGCTTGCCCACATCGATGACTTTCGGCTTCAAAGGCTGACGCCGAGCGAAGGCCAGCAACTGGCTGGTCAGCTTGGCGGCACGCTCTACCGTTTCGGACACCGCCGTCATGTAGCGCTGGCGGCGCTCATCGCTGAGGTTGGGCAGGCGCAGGAAATCCATGGAGGAGCGGATAATGGTCAGCAGGTTATTGAAATCATGGGCCACGCCCCCGGTAAGCTGGCCAATGGCTTCGAGCTTCTGCGACTGGCGCAGTGCCGCTTCGGTCTGCTGCAGCCGGGTAGTGCGCTCCTCGACCCGCTCCTCCAGCGTCGCGTTCAGTTCGGCCAGGGCCGCGAGCCCCTCGCGCACCGCCGCATCGGCACGGGCGCGCTCGATGTGGGCCCAGGAGCGCTCGGTGACCTCCAGCAGCAGCGCCAGATCGTTGGAAGACCAGACCCGAGGCGTTTTATCGTGGATCGCCATCAAGGCGGTCAAACGCCCGTTCTTGATCAGCGGGACGCAGATGGTGGCGGCGATGCCGATCGCCTGGAATGTCGCGGCTTCTTCCGGCGCCAGCTCCGCCAGGTTGTCATTGATCACCAGGGGCTTGCCGGCCCGCAGGTTGGCGACCGCCAGCCGACCGAAATCCGCCAGTCGATAGCGACCGACAATACTCGCAGACCCCACCCTGGCCCAATCGCCACGAATCGTGAAGGCGTCCTCGTCTTCTTCCATGTCCGCGTATGCGCAGTTGGACAGGTTCAGATGCGCCGCCAGGATGCGCGTGGTGGTTGCCATGATGGTCTGTGGATCGGTGGCGTTGGCCACCGCGCTGCCAATGGCATCGAGAACGGCCAGGCGCTGGGTCATGAAGACGGTGGACGTGGTCTCGGTGACGGTGTCGAGCATGCCCACCACCTTGCCGAACTGGTCGCGGATAGGGCTGTAGCAGAAGGTGAAATAGGCCTGTTCAGGGCCACCGCCCCGCTCGATGACCAAGGGGAAGTTCTCGATATAGGTCGCTTGCCCGTCGAAGGCCCCCTGCACGATGGGGCCGATCTCGCTCCATGCCTCCTGCCATATCTCGTCGAATCCGCGACCCAATGCGTCGGGCTTGTTGCCGAGAATGGCCATGAATGCGTCGTTGTACAGGGTGATCAGCTCCGGTCCCCACACAATGGCCTGGGGAAACTGCGAAGCAAGGCTCAGCGCCACGGTCGTCTTGAGCACATCCGGCCATTGCTCCAGCGGTCCGATGGCCGTGCCGGCCCAATCATGACGCCTTACCTGGGCGGCCATTTCACCATCGCTCTGCAGCCAGTCTGTCATGCGTTCGATCCTTCCCAACTGCCTTATCATCGAAGCGAAGTGCTTGCGTCCTCAAGCCGCGCCGTATTATCCCGTGCCGGACGGGAATGTGCGATTGGAATGTGAGGCGTATAGCGCTGCGACCGAGTGCTGAACGGTAAAAAATGGCGATAAAACTACAGACGCGTCCTACACGTAATAAGGAATTTGCCTGCCAATCAGTTCCAAAGGATCAGTGGCGCTCTCATGGACTTGGCGCTTGCGGCTCGATCCGCTGCCCTCGCCTTCCCCTGAATTTGCCCACGGTTTCGACAAACGGCGTGACAATCAAGCCATAGACCGTCTGGTAACGGTCATGCTCCGGCTCGCCGGTGCCGAAGCGCAGGCTTTCGGGTTGAGAACGGGTGACATGGAGCGTGCCGAACATCCAGTCCCAGAGTGACAGATTAGTACCGAAATTCCGGTTGAAATGGCGCGGCGCGTCACTGTGGTGGATCTGATGCTGGGCGGGGCTATTGAGCAGATGCTCCATCACCGGGCCGAATGACAGCCAGACATGGGTGTGGCGCAGGTTCGCCGCAAGACCATTGAAGATGAACACCAGATAGGTCACCCCAAACAATGTGTAGCGACTGACCTCGCCGCCGCAGACATACCAGAACCCTCCGACGTACAGCCCAAGACCAGCGCCGACGGCGAGCTTCTCGACAATCTTTTCCAAAAAATGCACCCGACTCGCCGTGGCCGGTACCAGTACCGGGGCCGAGTGATGAACCTTATGGAATGCCCAGAGCCAGCGCGAGTGGAACGCCCGGTGCGCCCAGTAATGGATAAAGTCCTTCACCAGGAACACCCCAAGCCCATAGAGCAAGGCCAGCGAGAGACTCTCCCCCAGGCGCGGTCGCGCGCCCCAGAGATTGATGAAGAAAGCCAGGTAGTCTCCTGAACGCAGGATGTAAGGATCCACCAGATGGACGATGGGCAATACCAGGGCAACCTTGAGAATCGCCCGCACGAAGTAATACCGGTAATCGAGCAATGCCGAGGGATGCCAATACACCCGACTGCCGCCGATGAATTGCCAGAACGAACGGGCCTGGGTCAGGCCGCGGTGCTTGCGCGAACGATAAAGACCATAGGCAACCCCGTAGGAAGTGCAGAGGAACAAGGCCCCGAGACGACCGTTCAGGTTGAAGAGGCTGAAGAACTGTTCGCAGACGGGCTCGACGACCCACTCGATCAGTTGTTGATAGACAAGGGAAAAAGCATCCACGAAATGCCAGCCTCTGCGAAGGTGCGGCATTGTAGATCAGTCCGGCTGGGGGAGCTTGCGTTTCTGATTGTCCTGAAACCTCAAGGATTTACCGCAGCCCCCCTGGGTGCTGTGGGTCGGGCGAAGCAGTGCTTGCCAGCCAGTTCTCCCGCGTCATTTCCCAGATGTCCTTGGGCAAAGTCCCGCAAACGAAATCCCCTTGAGCCGTTGCCACCAGACGCATGCCCTCGTGCTCCGAAATCCGGCGCGAGGCGTGATTGCCGACGGCCTTGGGGACTCGCATCGTGGGACGTCCCAGGGTTTCGAACCAAAAGACATTGATGACTTCGCAGGCTTCGCGCATATAGCCTTTCCCCTGCCATTGGGGTGCCAGCCAGAAACCTCGGTTATTGCCGGGCTGGTCATACAGACTGATGCTGCCGATGCAAGGGGACGGCTCCTCGCGCAGGCGAATCATCCAGTGCCATTCGTGCCCCGCCGCCATGGCGGGAAGTGCCTGGTCGCGAACGTACGCCAGCGCGCCGTCATCGGGATATGGCCATGGCACGCGACTGTCGAGATAACGCACCACGTCCCAATGAGGGAACAGCTGCTGGATGGCCGCTGCGTCGCTCAGTTGCAGGGGCGAGAGTAAAAGGCGTCGGGTCTGCAGCTCAGGGAAGATTTGCACGGTGAAGGTCCTTCTTCCTGTTGTCGGCTCGATAATAGCCCGACATTTCGCTGTCTCTACGCTGATCGACGATTTGATGCATTTCAACGCGCAGGGCATCCTAGGTCTGATCGCTTCATCATCGACACACCTGAAACCCAGGCAAGCCATCATGAAATCTCACGCAACACGCTACGGGTTATCGGTTCTTGCACTGCTGGTGTGCTGTGGCCACGCACAGGCAGGAACCTGGCAGATTTGCAAGATGGACCTGGAGATTACTGACGTATTGAAACGTCCATTCCCCCAACTACAAGCCAAGATCCTGAAGGCAAACCCCGCGTCAGCCTCGGTGGAATGTCCGGAGCAAGGGTCAACATTGACCTTCACGCCGGAAACCGCCGATTACCAGGCCACGCTTCCTCGCCGGCAATGGCCTCGAAAAGGGCAATCCATGCAGGTCGACTATCGCTATCTGGACGGCATCTGCAAAGGCGACGGCAATAGCCACCCGTGCCGTATCAAGCACTATCCCATCGGACGATGATCCCCATGGGATAGATTGCGGATTGACGTTCAGGCATCGCTCATTGGCCGTTGGCTCGTCTGCCAGGCTTTTTGGTCAATGAACCAGCCGAGAACCTCATCCCAGAGGGGCGCGGCGTCTGGACGGAAATAGCCCATATGGCCGATGGGTTGCTTTTTCGTTTCAGGATGCAGGTCCCGGACCCGTAACGGCACATTGCGATAGCCCTTGATGAAGGCGTCTCTCGAGCGAGGCGGCGCCCATGGATCATCCACCGCGTTGGCGAACACACAAGGCGAACGGACCTGCGCGTAGCGGTCGGCGACAGCCGCCATCGATGGGTCATCGAAGAAGTAATGGGGATAGACACACCAGCGCCGCCAATCCTTGTAGACCCCCAGCGGCAGGTCGTCGCCCATTCCCAGCAGGCTCCAGGCCATGTAGCCCTTGTACGTCACGATCAGTGGCAGGACGCATCGCCACAACAGACGCACCTTGATGGCCTCCAGCCTGGGCATCCACCCGGCCCATCCGGCCCCTGTGCCAAAACAATAGGCCGCCGCGATCTTGCGGTGGTTGGGCAGCAATCCCAATGCATGCCCTCCGAAAGAGTGACCGACCCAGTACAACCCCGTCTCTGCGTCATCCATGTACTCGACGGCCGCCGCCAGGTCGCGCAGCCCCCAATCGAGGTAGGACATCTCGAAGCCTTTCAAGGAGTCGGGGGCGGACGCACCGACACCCCGGTAATCCATCGTCAGGACATTGAAGCCCTGTCTGCTGGCATGTTCGGCGAAGCGGCGGTAGAAGCGTTGTTGCACACCCGTCGCGCCCGCCATGATGAGATTGCCTTTCAATGGCCCTTGGGCCGAGTATCGGTTGGCGGCCAGGCGGTAGCCATCGTCCGCCACCAGCGTCAGTTGTTCGATCATCAAAGAATCCGCCTTAACAGGCCGCTGGGCTTCAGACAGACGCGCTATACCGCGCGCTGCCATCGGTGTCTGGTGCTGCTGCATCGCTTACCCCTGCCCTGAGGAATCAACGACCTCTGAACACCGGTTCGCGCTTTTGCATCATCGCCATGACGCCTTCGCGCACGTCTTCGCTCTTGATCAGGGTGAACAGCAGATCGTTGAGCTTGCCGAGGGCCGCATCGGCGCCTTCGTCGCGAGCCTGGAAGGCTGATTGCAGGGTGGCCTTGATCGCCAGGGGCGCAGCCTTGGCGATGCGTTCGGCGTACTCGATGGCACGCGCCAGCTCCTGCCCGGGCTCAACGACCTCGGTCAACAGGCGCATGCGCAGCGCATCGGCGGCATTGAATGGCTCGCCGGTCAGCATGTAGCGCATGGCGTCAGTCCAGCCGGCAGCCTGGGTGAAACGCACGGTGGACCCGCCGGACGGCGAGATGCCACGCAGCACTTCCAAGTGCGCGAAGCGGGCATTGCTGGCGGCAATCGCGATGTCGGCGTTGAGCATCAGTTCGATACCGGCGGTCCAGCAAGTGCCTTGGATGGCCACCACCACCGGTTTGCTGCGGCGCGGTTTCGACACACCCCACGGGTCGATGCCTTCATCCGGGTACCTGAAGCCTCCCGAAGCCAGTTTGGGGGTCAACTCCATCAGATCGAGACCCGCGGTGAAGTGCTCGCCATGGGCGAATACGACGGCGCAACGCAGCTCGTCATTGCGCTCGTACTCGCCCAGGGCCAGGGCAAGGTCGTTCAGCATGGCACTATCGAATGCATTGCGCTTACCAGCCCGATCGAGGCCGATCAGGATCAGATGACCGCGCTGCTCCCGGGTCACTCGACCCGGTCCACTGTTTGCTTCGCTCATGGAAAAAGTCTCCTGGCTTCATGGAGGAACGTAAGGGTCCGTACCAACCCATTACTTACCGAACGTTCGGTTCAAGAAAACTAAACAAACATTCGGTAACCGTCAAATTGTGACGGTCAGGCTTATGCCGTAGAATCAATTTGCATGATCGTTCGCAGGAGTTACCCGTGCGTCCACCGAAAATCCCACGCGATGTGCTTCTGCAACGCTGTGCCAATACCTTCAAGCGTCTCGGCTACCACGGCACGACCATGGATGAACTGTCATCGGCCTGCGGCCTGACCAAGGCCTCCTTCTATCACCATTACCCCAACAAGGAAGCGCTGCTGCGGGATGTGCTGGACTGGACGCACGAGCGATTGAAGCAATCGTTGTTCGCCATTGCTTTCGATGAAAACCTGCCGGTGCGCGAACGCCTCGCCAGCATGGGACGCAAGGCCAAGCGACTCTTCCAGGACGATTCGATCGGTTGCCTGATGGGCGTCGTGGCAGTCGATGCCACTTATGGAAAGGTGGAACTCATGGCGCCGATCCGGCGCTTTCTGGATGACTGGGCCCAGGCCTTCGCCGAGCTTTATCGCGCCGCCCACGGCCAGACTGAGGCGCATGGCCTGGCGCGACAATTGGTGGCCGATTTCGAAGGTGCGATTCTGTTGGCGCGCATCTACGACGACTCAAGTTACATCGATGCCGTGATCGAACGCGGCATGCGTCAGCTGGAACCTGCCAGCAGCCCGTCCGGCTGAGAGCGTGGTGCAAACAAGGCAGCCGCCATCAGGCCTGCCTTCCTCCAGGGTGTTTTGACTTCACATCCGTCTGAATTCGCTGTTGCTTCGATAACGACGAAGCCTTCGTGCTGATCGAAGGCCATATCGCCATTTCCCTCGACACCGGCGAGCAATTGGAGATGAAGACAGGCGATACCATCTCATTCACGGCAAGACACACCGGCGTTGTGGAGTATTCGAGTTCAGCCGCAACCTCGCGGTAGTCACCAGCACCAGCGTCGCGTCCCCCCGCTTGCCTCAACGCAGGATCAGCACGGCAGCGACCGCGATCACGGCCGTCACAC
The DNA here is from genome assembly GCF_900101215.1 of Pseudomonas sp. NFACC32-1. Lineage (NCBI taxonomy): Bacteria > Pseudomonadati > Pseudomonadota > Gammaproteobacteria > Pseudomonadales > Pseudomonadaceae > Pseudomonas > Pseudomonas sp. NFACC32-1. The sequence goes on along the minus strand of NZ_FMUL01000005.1, from coordinate 286,038 downwards.
CGAATACCATGCGGGCGATCCAGGGCGCGGTAAGCCAGACGCCGGTCACTCCGGCGATCTGGCCGACGTTTTTTTCCGTCAATCGGAAACTTGGCTCCCTGAACGGGTTGCCGCAATGCGGGCAAGCGTAAGCCTTGTCGGAAATTCGGGAAGCGCATTCAGGACAATCGATCAGACTCATTATGCAACCTCAGGCGTTGAGTTTCGGTTCTCAAAGACCATGCATAGCTGCTTTTGTTCTGGAGCGCCAATGCGCCAAGGCCGACTCAACCGGCTGGCTTCACACGGTGCAGGAGGTCGTTCAGCACATAAGTGTCGAGTAAGGCGGTTACCTCGATCACTTTCCCGTCCTTGAACTTCATGTGCCACAGGTAAGTATTGTTATAGGGCTGCTGGTCCAGCGCCGTTGCCTTGCCGCTCCAGAGAACGACCACGATGTCATTTTCGGCAACAATGCTCTGGACCGTAGGGAAAATGGGCGTTGCCAGCCGGGCTGTAATGGGGCGTACGGCCCGGTCCATCAAATCTGCCTTGCTCTCGTACACCCCGGAGACGGGACTGGAGCCGGCGACTGTCCATCTGGCATTGGGCGCCAGCAGATCGAACACACTGCCTTTGCCCTGCTGCCAATTCACGAAGGACTGGTGGACCCGATGCGCGTTGGCATCCTGGCCGTAGGCTTGCGAAGCCCAAACGGCTCCCGGCAGTATCAGGCACAGCAAAAAGAACTGAAGACGCACGATCGAACTTGTCCATAGAGTCATGGCGGTTTCTCCCGGTTGATGAATTTTCTCTCCGGGAAAACCTTAACGGCACGCACTCAAAAACTTTTGCCCGATACTGCTGCGAAGTTGCCTGATGCTGGGAAGGGGCACTGACTGGCGAAACGCAATTGAACCTGGCGCTCTTCAGACGAAACCTGCTTCCTACTGTGGAGAAACGTATTTGGACAAGGTCGCCTTGAGTGCATCGGAGGCCAGGGCCGCCAGGATAGGCTCGGCATTCACCGCCATGTAGCGACCAATCCCGTCTTGCCGCTCCCTGACCTTCGGCGCGTACTTCGAGGCGCGGCCTTCGGTGGCAAGGGACGCCAACTCTTCTCCGGTAAACGACTGTTCATAGGCAGCCGCCAGGTTTTCATCCCACTTGGGCTGGTATTGCGGCAACAGTGCATTGATCTCATCGGACAGTGCGCTGTTCGCACTCGCGTTTCCCAGCTTGTCGGCGATAACCGCGTAGGTCGTACTGCTCTTGGCCGTCAAAAGCGCCAGGGAGGAGAGTTTATTGCCCATTCCGGACCGGGCAACGAGGGTACGAGCGTCATTGAGCGAAGCGGCATCGGCGTGCACGGTATTCGAGCATGCGACGAACATTGTCAGCGCAATGACAGCAGGCGACATCCTTTTCATTTTCCATTTCCAATCGACAAACGATGTTTTGAGCGTAGTTCGAGCGTGAAGGGGCTGCCACCGAAAATGTACCGTCTGGTTAGCAAATCCATTTCACGCCTGGACAGTAGCAAATCAAAAACGACTATCCAATGACGGCGACGGGCCATTCAACCATCATCGGCACGCCAGCATCCGCCTCCATACCCACCCCAGCCGGCCAAGTCGACGCAACTGCGGACCGTCGGCATCGATCGGGGCCGCTATCGCTACTTTTTTGCAGGCACCAGAAAACACAAACCCCCGATTTTCTCTTGAAAATCGGGGGTTTGTGTTCAACGAATTTGGCGGTGAAGGAGAGATTCGAACTCTCGATACAGTTTCCTGTATACACACTTTCCAGGCGTGCTCCTTAAGCCACTCGGACACTTCACCGTGTCTCGGCAAACTGTTCAGTCTGTCGAGGCGCGCTAATGTAGTCGAAAGCTTTCCTGATGGCAAAGGTTTTTTTGAGAATTTTCATGCGCTTAAGATGGACGACGATTTGAAATCCAGCGGACATGGCAAACCGGACAATCTTCGGGTCGGTCTGTACGCGACGTGATGGCCCCCAGCGCGGTCGATTGGGTGGGGCAGGCTGTTTAGGAGGTCCGGCAGCTGACCGGTGAGTCAGTCACGGCGCTTTACCTGACCTGCGGTGGTGGGTAACGTCTGCATCACTTCTCTTACAAGGAATAGCGTCATGAGCGATCTGATTGCCTACCATCACGAAGACGGTATCGCGACCCTGACCTTGAACAACGGCAAGGTCAACGCCATTTCGCCGGATGTGATTACCGCGTTCAACGTTGCGCTGGATCGGGCAGTGGCGGATCGGGCGGTGGTGATCATTACCGGCCAACCGGGCATTCTGTCGGGCGGCTACGACTTGAAGGTGATGACTGCCGGCCCCAAGGAAGCGGTGAGCCTGGTCACGGCGGGCTCGACCCTTGCCCGTCGCCTGTTGTCACACCCCTTCCCCGTCATCGTCGCGTGCCCGGGCCATGCAGTGGCCAAGGGCGCTTTCCTGCTGCTTTCGGTGGACTACCGCATCGGCGTGGACGGGCCTTTCAGCATCGGCCTGAACGAGGTGCAGATCGGCATGACCATGCACCACGCCGGAATCGAACTGGCCCGTGATCGCCTGCGCAAGTCTGCCTTCCATCGCTCGGTGATCAACGGCGAGATGTTCAATCCACAGACAGCGGTGGATGCCGGCTTCCTCGACAAGGCGGTATCGGCCGAAGAGCTGCAAGGGGCTGCGCTGGAAGCGGCACGTCAGTTGAAGAAAATCAACATGAACGCCCACAAGCAGACCAAGTTGAAAGTGCGCAAGGCTCTGCTGGACACGTTGGACAGTGCCATTCTGCTGGACCAGGATTTCCAGGTTTGACATCTACACCCGCGAATCGAAGCCCGGCCCACGTGTCGGGCTTTTTCATGTTGCGTTTAAAAATCCCCGGCCGCTCTAGCCTGCTTCTGACGCGTCCATCCGTGGGCACGCCGTCGAACATCGCCCATCTCCTTCCTGCAGGGCAGTAATTGCCGAAAACAGTGCACATCCGTACACTGCGCCACCTTTTTCCCGATGGGCCTGTAGATGTTGTTCGTACTGCGTATGTTGTTGCTGGGCCTGCACTTTATCCTCGCGGGTGTGCTCGGCCTGATCCTTGGCGTCTGCCGACCGTTCAATCCGGACAACAGCCGTTTATGCGCCCGGCTGTATGCCTGGCCCGCGATGTGGATCCTGGGCCTGCGGCTCAAGGCCGGGGTGGATACGCTGGCGAACAAGCCTCGGAGCTGCGTGATCATTGCCAATCATCAGTCCAACTATGACCTGTTCGTCTTCGGCAGCGTGGTGCCGCGGCGCACCGTGTGCATCGGCAAGAAGAGTCTGAAATGGGTGCCGTTGTTCGGGCAACTGTTCTGGCTGGCGGGTAACGTGCTGATCGACCGGGGCAACGCGATCAAGGCACGCCGGGCGATGCTGACCACCACCCACACGTTGCAGCATGAAGATACGTCCATCTGGGTATTCCCGGAGGGTACGCGCAATCTTGGCCATGAGTTGCTGCCATTCAAGAAAGGCGCCTTCCAGATGGCGATCGCCGCCGGGGTACCGATTGTCCCGGTGTGCGTCAGCAACTACGTCAACCACATGCGCCTCAATCGCTGGCGCAGCGGTGACATTCTCATACGCTCATTGCCAGCAATTCCTACAGCCGGGCTGAGCATGGAAGACATGCCCCGGCTCATGAACCAATGCCGTGAGCAGATGCATGAATGCATCGAGTCGATGGATCGACAGATCCGCAAATCCTGAACGAAACCCGCCCCACGGCGGGTTTTCTTTTGCCGGCGAACTTGGCGGATTTTGCTGACTCTCAAGCATCAGGGCGCGCTAAGCTGCGCATCGCATAGCCTGTCACTGCCATTTCCAAGAAAAGTGAACCACCACCATGGGTAGAGTCGTTGCCGCTGCGGTCTACAGCGCCGGTAAGAAAGTCACCAATATCACCCTCGATGAAGGCAGCACCTGGGCCGCCAAACCCGATCATTTCGTATGGATCGGCCTCGAGGAGCCCAATAACGAGGAACTGACCAACCTGCAGCGCCAGTTCAACCTGCATGAACTGGCGATCGAAGACGCCATGGAGAAGCACAGCCGCCCGAAGCTGGAGACCTTCGGCGATGCGCTGTTCATTGTGACGTATTCACCGGTACGCAAGGACGGCAAGCTGCAGTTCATCGAGACCCATATCTTCGCTGGCAATGGATACATCATCACCGCCCGTAACGGCCACTCGGCGTCCTACGCCTACGTGCGACAACGCTGCGAGGCCCGTCCCCTGCTGCTGGAGCATGGGGAAGACTTCGTTCTTTATGCCATCCTCGACTTCGTGATCGAGAACTACCAGCCAGTGGGCGAAGCCATTCATGCCGAGATCGATGAGCTGGAACAACATGTCCTGTGCAGCGCCCTGAACGAACGGGACATCCAGAAACTCCATGGCTTGCGACGGGACGTCTTACGGCTGCGTCGCTACGCGGCGCCGATGGTGGAAATCAGTGAAGAACTGCAGAGACTGAGCTTTCCTTTCATCGACAAGAACATGCGTCCTTACTTCCGCGATGTGCAGATCCATGTCACGCGGCAGATGGAAGACCTGACCACCCTGGCGGATATCGCCAGCCAGACCATCGAGGTCGGGGTATTGCTCGAAGCGTCGCGCCAGAGCGTGGTGCAGCGCAAATTCGCAGCGTGGGCCGCGATCCTCGCATTTCCCACGGCGGTGGCCGGTATCTACGGGATGAACTTCGAGAACATGCCAGAGCTGACCTGGCATTACGGCTACTTCATGGTGCTGGGAGTGATCGCGGTGGGGTGCACCGGGCTCTGGGCGAGCTTCAAGCGATCGGGGTGGTTATAGAGCGGTCCAAAGGCAGGATGTCCTGGATGACGCCCGAAGCCATGGTGCAGGGCGTTGCGCAATGCTGCCCGGTCAGTCGGCATCGATAACGGACAGGCCGCCCCTTCTCCAGACAAGCCCGCCCTCCGACTACCCTTCCTGCGGCGCTTACCCCTGGGGCGTTTCCGCCTGCGGCTTATGGGCGACAAAACGCATCATCCATTCCGCCACGGTCGTGCCGTGGTGCTCCTGTTCGAGGCTTGCCACACCCTGGCTGTAGACCTTTTCGCCCAGGTGTTCCTGGCGAATATCCAACAACGCCCGGGAATAGTCGTGGATGAATTCAGGATGGCCCTGGAAACACAACACCTGATCGTCGATGTGGTAGGCGGCGAACGGGCAGAAATCGCTGGAGGCAATGACCGTGGCGTTTTCCGGAAGCTGGGTGACCTGGTCCTGGTGGCTGATCAGCAAGGTCAGCTCTTCCATCACCGGGCTCATCCATGGCGCCTTGGCTGCCAATTTGTAGCGATGGGTGCCTACGCCCCAGCCCTGGGTCGCGCGCTCGGTCTTGCCGCCAAGCAACAGCGCCAGCAACTGATGCCCGAAACAGACGCCCAGCAATTTGTCGCCCCGCTTGTAGCGATCCAGCAGGAAGGCCTTGAGGGTTTGAATCCACGGATCGGTGCCAAAGGAGTCAGCCTTGCTGCCCGTCACGAGATAGGCATCGAAACGCTCGTCATCGCTGGGGTAATGGCCTTGCATCACGTTGTAGACGACGAATTGCGCCTCGATGGGCTGCTGCGAGAACAGGCGCTGGAACATCTGCCCGTAGCCCTGATATTGATCGGCCAATTCCGGACGCAGGATATCGGTCTCCAAGATGCAGATGCGTAGCGACATAAAAAATACCTGACACGGTGATGGGAATATTGCACACCCAAGAGCCTGCCTCGAAACACTGTTCCAAGGCAAGCCCTTCCTCGTCGTCAGAACAGCTCCTGCTTCGCGGCCTTCTCCAGCAACAGGGCCGGCGGAGCGAAACGCTCGCCATATTGCTCGGACAGATACTGGGCGCGAGCAATGAAATCCTTCAGGCCGTACTGGTTGATGAACTGCAACGCGCCGCCGGTCCATGCCGCGAAGCCGATGCCAAAAATCGAGCCGACGTTGGCATCGGCCGTCGAAGTGAGCACGCCCTCTTCCACACAACGCACCGTCTCCAGGGCCTGGATGAACAGCAAGCGGTCACGGATATCCTGCGCTGAAATCCGCCTGCCCGCCTCCTCGAAATGCATCTTGAGTCCCGGCCACAAGTGCTTCGGCCCGCTGGCCGGGTATTCGTAGAAACCCGCTCCAGCGGCCTTGCCTGGGCGCTTGCATTCATTGAGCAGCCAATCGATTACCGCGAACGCGGGATGCTCGATGGGGGCTTTCCCTTCCGCCTCCAGATCCTGAAGGGTCTGGGCGTGAATATGACTCATCAGGCTGAGGGAAACTTCATCAGAAACCGCCAAGGGGCCGACCGGCATGCCGGCCTTGCGTGCTTCGGTCTCGATCGTGGGCGCACTCACGCCCTCGCCGAGCATGGCGATGCCTTCCTGGGCGAAGGTACCGAAGACCCGTGATGTGAAGAAGCCGCGACTGTCGTTGACCACAATCGGCGTCTTGTGGATCTGCAGGACGAAATCGAAACTGCGCGCCAGGGTTTCATCACTGGTACCGGCGCCCTTGATGATTTCCACCAGGGGCATTTTTTCCACCGGGCTGAAAAAGTGCAGGCCGATGAACTTCGTCGGGTCCGGTACCGCCGTCGCCAGGCCGGTGATAGGCAATGTCGAAGTGTTGGAGGCAATCACGGCGTCGTGCCCTGCCAGAGCCTGGGCGGCGGCCGAGACCCTGGCCTTCAGGGCGCGATCTTCGAACACCGCTTCAATGATCAGGTCGCAGCCGGCGAGGTCGGCATCGCGGTCAGTGGCATGAATCCGCGCCAGCGTGGCTTCGTGTTGTTGCGCGCTGATCTGCCCGCGGTCGACCTTGCTGTCGAGCAAAGCCGCCAGACGAGCCTTGCCCTTCTCTGCCGCGGCCAGGTCGATGTCCTTGAGGACCACCTCGATGTTGGCCTGGGCGCAGACACCGGCAATACCGGCGCCCATCATACCGGCTCCCAGCACGCCGACTTTTTTTGTCGAGAACGGCGCAAAACCCTGCGGACGGGAGCGTCCGGCCTTGATCTCGTTGAGCTGGAACCAGAAGGTACCGATCAGGTTCTTTGCCACCTGGCCGGTGGTCAGTTCGGTGAAATAGCGGGTTTCGATCAAGTGCGCAGCGTCGAAGCTCACCTGTGCGCCCTCCACCGCTGCACAAAGGATTTTCTCCGGCGCCGGCAGGCAACCCTGGGTCTTGTTGCGCAGGATCGAAGGCGCAATCGCCAGCATCTGCGCCATGCCCGGGTCGGATGGCGTGCCCCCCGGAATCCGATACCCCTTCAAATCCCAGGGCTGGAGCACATTCGGATTGGCGAGTATCCAGGCGCGAGCCTTGGCCAGCAACTCGTCACGGTCGCCTGCCAGCTCATCGATCAACCCAACCTGCAAGGCTTGCCGAGCGGTGACCCTCTTACCCTCCAACAGATACGGTAAGGCTTTCTCCAAGCCAAGCAGACGCACCATCCGCACCACCCCGCCACCGCCCGGCAGCAGGCCGAGGGTGACCTCCGGCAGACCGATCTGCACGGATGGATCGTCCAGCGCCACACGGTGATGACAGGCCAGGCAGAGCTCCCAGCCACCGCCCAGGGCCGCGCCGTTGATAGCGGCCACCACCGGCCTGCCCAACGTTTCCAGGGCGCGCAGTTGCGCCTTGAGAGCCAGGATCATGTCGTAGAACGCCTTGGCCTGGTCCTTGCCGACCTTGACCAGTTCGTTGAGATCGCCGCCAGCGAAGAAGGTTTTCTTGGCGGACGTGATGACCACCCCGGCTATGCGGTCCTTTTCAGCATTCAGTCGGGCGATGCAGGCGGCCATGGCCTCGCGGTACACCGCATTCATGGTATTGGCACTCTGGCCCGGCATATCCAGGGTCAGGACGACAATCCGGTCGGGGCCTGCTTCGTAACGTATGGCATCGGTCATCGACAGCGTTCCTTAAAAAATACGGTTCCTTGAAGACGGGCTCAGAGACGCTCGATCACCGTGGCGATGCCCATGCCACCACCGACGCACAGGGTCGCCAGGCCATAACGCAGGCGACGCGCCTCCAGTTCGTCGAGCAAGGTGCCGAGGATCGCGCACCCCGTCGCCCCCAAGGGATGGCCCAGGGCAATGGAACCGCCGTTGACGTTGACCTTCGTCGGATCGATGGCCATGTCCTTGATGAATTTGAGCACCACCGAGGCAAACGCTTCGTTGACCTCGAAAAGGTCGATGTCCTGCACCCGCAAGCCGGCCTTGGCCAAGGCCTTGCGGGTAGCCGGCGCGGGTCCGGTGAGCATGATGGTCGGGTCGGTGCTGGTGATGGCCGTGGCGACGATCCGTGCACGGGGTTGCAAGCCCAGGGCCCGTCCCTTGGCTTCGGAGCCGACCAGCATCAGCGCCGCGCCATCGACGATCCCGGAGCTGTTGCCCGGCGTATGCACATGATCGATCCGCTCGACATGGCTGTAGACCCTGAGTGCGGTGGCATCAAATCCCATCTGGCCCATGGCCTCGAAACTCGGCTTGAGCTTGCCAAGACCCTCAAGGGTCGAGTCGGCGCGAATGAATTCATCCTGATCCAGCAGCGCCAGGCCGTTCTGGTCCCGCACCGTCACCAGGGATCGATCGAACGAACCGTCCGCCCTGGCTCGCGCAGCCTTGTGCTGGGAATGCAGTGCATAGCGGTCGACATCCTCCCGGCTGAAACCTTCCAGGGTGGCAATCAGGTCGGCGCCGATGCCCTGGGGTATGAAATGCCCCGACAGGTTGGACTGCGGATCCAGCGCCCAGGCCCCGCCGTCGCTGCCCATGGGCACCCGGGACATGGATTCGACGCCACCGGCCACCACCAGGTCTTCGAACCCGGAGCGCACTTTCATCGCCGCCAGGTTCACCGCTTCCAGGCCCGAGGCACAGAACCGGTTGAGCTGCATGCCCGCGACACTGATATCCCAGCCTGCCACCACGGCGGCGGTCTTGGCGATGTCGGCGCCCTGGTCGCCCACCGGTGTCACACACCCGAGCACGATGTCATCCACCTGGCCGGTATCCAGGTCCATGCGCTGCTGCAGGGCATTGAGCAGCCCACTCACCAAGCTCACCGGCTTGACGCTGTACAAGGCACCGTCAGCCTTGCCCTTGCCACGGGGCGTGCGCAACGCGTCGAAAATCAAAGCCTCGGTCATGACACCCTCGAACCGCAGTTGTATGCAAGGCCTCCAACCATAAGCCCAGCGGCAGGGGATTCAATGACCACAGCGCTCAACAGCGTTGACGACCACGGTCAGACGAACGGTAGCGTGCTATCGGGTTAACCGTTTCAGGAGAGCGAACTGTCTAGCAAAAGGTCCTTCAGGTAGATGGCAATAGGCCTCATAGCGTTTTGATAACTGCTGGTTAAAAACTGATACTAATTGGATCTAAGCCAAGCCGGCTGCGGCCCCTAATGTAATCCTTGTACAAGAGAGTCGTCGGGTTTTGCCGAGGCGCTTGTCAGACAGGAAGTGCAACGCCAGCCGTCATGGAGTTATGCAGGCTGGCTCAGGAAATAACAAAAAAGGCGGGTCAGCCATGTTCAAACATACGAAAGTTCGTCAAGCCGGACTCATTCTCTTCGCCACGACGCTGCTGTTGATTCTGCCGAATATCCCCAAGATGATCGGCTGAATCCGTACGCGGGCAGTTGCCTCGATACTGTGTTTCTCGCTAAAAAAAGCGACAGGCTCGTTGTTCGGGCCGCAGTGGCTGTGCCAACCTTTGCGGCACCCCACTCGACATGGAAGGCGATCCATTGAAGGCTCTCATCATGCTCGGGGCGTTGCTGCTCGGCACGCCCCTGTACGCCGCCCAGCTGACGCTGGAACTGGGCGCGAATACACGCACCTGGCAAACCGAAGAACTGCTCAAGCATCCGCAAGCCCGGACCGTACAAATCGCCGAGGACGTCTCCTACAAGAAACCGATGACCTACCGCGCCGTGCCGCTGACGGAGTTGTTGACCGGCATCCAGCCGGACGATCATCTGCAAGCCGTGGCACTGGATGGCTTCGCCGCCGAATTGCCCGCTGCGCCCTTGTTGAACAAGAGCGGCGCACGCGCCTGGCTGGCGATAGAGGATCCGGCCGCGCCATGGCCTCCACTGGGTGAAGGCAAGCACAGCGCCGGGCCTTTCTACCTGGTCTGGACCGATCCGCAGGCGGGCCATATCAGCCCCGAGCAATGGCCCTACGCGGTGGCGAGCATCAAGCGCCTGCCAGCGGTAGCCGAACGCTTCCCTGCCCTGCTGCCGGCGCCTACCCTGGCCAAGGACGATCCGGTCAACAAAGGCTTCGAGCTGTTCCAGAAAAACTGCCTGGCGTGTCACCGCCTCAATGGCGCGGGCGACGCACAGTTCGGTCCGGACCTGAATATTCCCTTCAATCCCACCGAATACTTCTCGGGGGACTTCCTCAAACGCTACATCCGCGACCCCCAGAGCCTGCGCCGCTGGCCCCAAGGGAAGATGCCAGGGTTCTCCGCAGCGGTGTTGCCGGATTCGGAACTGGACCTGTTGGTGGGTTATCTGAAGCACATGGCCGGACGCAAACAGCTGCCGAGTCCATGAGGCATCATTGTTCCTGCCAGGCAACCACCGTAGCCGGCGTCACGACCACCCGGGCCCGCATCTGCTCGCAACCGCCATCGCGACGCATGCCCCGTACCGGGCAGGCGTCGAGGTAATCCAGGCCTACGGCCAGTTTCAAGTGTCGCTCCGGGCGGGCCAGTTGGTGCGTGACATCGAAGCTGTACCAGGCGTCGTCGAGCCAGGCTTCGGCCCAGGCATGACTGGCCAGGTGCTCGCAGCCGTCGCTGTACACATAGCCAGACACATAGCGCGCCGGCACGCCCAGACTGCGGGCGCAGGCCAGGAAGGCGTGGGTATGATCCTGGCACACCCCGCTGCGGCCGGCGAACGCCTGTGCCGCGCGGGTCTCGACCTCGGTCGAGCCCGGGGTATACGCGATGTGCCGGTTCAGCCCGTGCATCAGGTCGATCAGTGCCACGCGGTCACGCCGTTGCCCGCACTGCTCATGGGCGAAGTCACGCAAGGCCTCGTCCGCTTCGGTCAGCCGGGTGAACCGCAGGAACGGTAGCGCCGAGCGTTGCTCATGCTCGGCCTCATGCGAGGGATCGATATCGACCTGGCCGCGTGCACCAATGATGATGGTTTCGTGGGGCTCGTCCAGGGTGAGCACATGGAGAATATTGCCGAACGGATCCAGCTGGGAACGCACCGGTCGAGGCAAGTCGAGCTTCCAGCTCAGCACGTGCTGGCGTTCGCTGTCTTGGGGTGTGAGGCGCAGGTACTGGATGCTGGCGCGAACCTGATGTTCATAGTGGTAGGCCGTTTCGTGGCTGATCGAGAGTCTCATATGACCTCCAGGTAGGAACGGTGGATCGCGTCGCCCAGCTCGCGGACCCTCGGGATGAACTCCGTGAGCCAGGCATGCAGACCTCCATCAAGGATTTCATGGATACCGGTATAGCGCAGGCGTGCATCCATCTGCGCCGCCAGGCGTTGCGCCGGCCGCCCATTGGTCCCTGGCAGGCTGGCCAGGATCTGGTCGATTTCCTCGGTGCAGGCGCGCAGCGAGCGCGGCACATCGGCACGCAACAACAGCAACTCGGCCACATGGCGGGCTCCGGGGGCATCGCGGTAGATCTCGGTATAGGCTTCGAAGGAAGACAGGGCACGCAACAGCGCGCTCCACTGATAATACGCATGGGCCGTGCCGTCGCTGACGGCGTCAGCCTGGTCGCCGGCCATCTCATAGCGGGCATCGAGCAGACGCAGGGTGTTGTCGGCCCTTTCGATAAACGTTCCCAGGCGGATGAACCTGAACGCATCGTTGCGCATGACGGTGCCATAGGTTGCCCCCCGAAACAGGTGGGACCTCTCCTTGATCCATTCACAGAAACGGCTCAGCCCGTAACGCCCCAGGCCCTGCCCGGCAATATCGCGGATATCCAGCCAGGTGGCATTGATGTTTTCCCACATGTCGGCGGTAATTCGCCCACGCACCGCATGGGCGCTGGCCCGAGCCGCCCCGAGGCAACTGTAGATACTGGCGGGGTTGGCGGCCTCCAGGGCGAAGAAATGCAGCAATCGCTCGGCATGCAGATCGCCGTGTCGCTCCCGGTAGTCATCCAGCGTACCGGTGATCAGCAAGGGCATGGCCAACTCGTGCAGGCCATCGCCATGACCGTCCTGGGGCATCAAGGACAGCGAATAACTGACGTCGAGCATCCGGGCGAGATTTTCCGCCCGCTCCAGGTAACGTGACATCCAGTAAAGGTCCGAGGCGGTTCTACTCAACATGGCAGGCTTCCTGGCATCGTAGCTCCCTCATTGCTCGACCACCCAGGTGTCCTTGGTGCCACCACCCTGGGACGAATTGACCACCAGCGATCCTTCGCGAAGCGCTACGCGGGTCAGGCCACCGGGCACTACCCGGGTTTCGTGGCCGGACAACACGAACGGTCGCAAATCGATGTGTCGCGGTGCGATACCGTTCTCGACGAAAGTCGGGCAGGTGGAAAGCGATAGCGTCGGCTGGGCGATATACGCATGCGGCCTGGCCTTGATCCGCTCCCGGAATGCGTCGATCTGGGCCTTCGTCGAAGTAGGCCCCACCAGCATTCCATACCCACCGGAACCTTGGGTTTCCTTGACCACCAGGTCTGGAAGGTGCGCCAGTACATGGGACAGATGGACAGGATCACGACACTGCCAGGTGGGAACGTTCTTCAGGACCGGTTCTTCATCCAGGTAGAAACGGATCATATCGGTGACGAACGGGTACACCGACTTGTCGTCCGCCACGCCGGTACCGATGGCATTGGCCAGCACCACGTTGCCGGAGCGGTAGGAGGACAGGATCCCCGGCACGCCGAGCATCGATTCCGGATTGAAGGCCAGCGGATCGAGGTACGCATCGTCAAGGCGCCGGTAGATCACATCCACCGCTTTCGGCCCGTCGGTGGTACGCATGAACACCTTGTCATCGCGTACGAACAGGTCCGCGCCTTCCACCAGCTCCACGCCCATTTCCCGGGCCAGGAATGCATGTTCGAAGAATGCACTGTTGAAACGCCCCGGCGTGAGCACCACGACGCTGGGATCTTCCAGCGCGCTGGCGCTTCTCAGGGTATCGAGCAGCAGGTTGGGATAATGGTCGATGGGGGCGATGCGCTGGGCCGCGAACAGTTCGGGGAACAGCCGCATCATCATCTTGCGGTCTTCCAGCATATAGCTCACGCCACTGGGCGTACGAAGATTGTCCTCGAGTACGTAGTACGTGCCATCCCCATCGCGTACGAGATCGATACCGCAGATGTGGGCATAGACGTCACGATGCAGATCCAGGCCTTGCATCGCCAGCTGATATTGTTCGTTGGCCAACACCTGTTCGGCCGGGATGATGCCGGCACGGATGATCCGTTGCTCATGGTAGAGGTCGGCCAGGAACATGTTCAGCGCCCGGACCCGTTGGACGCAGCCACGCTCGACGACTCGCCATTCGCTGGCGGGAATGCTGCGCGGGATCGTGTCGAAGGGAATCAGGCGCTCCGTTCCCTGCTCATCGCCGTAGAGCGTGAAGGTAATTCCCGCACGATGAAACAACAGATCGGCTTCGCGCCGCCGCTGGGCCAGGAGCTCCTCCGGCGCTGACGCCAGCCAATGGGCAAACGCCCGGTAATGCGGGCGAACCTGACCCTCGGCATCGTACATTTCATCAAAACCGGCGCGGCTCATGCCGTTCTCCCTGTCATCCGACATCAAGGCATCGCGGCCCTCTCCTGCGCCGCTGGTTCGTTGCGGCGCAGGAGCTTCGCTCCCCTGAGCATAGACATGGAAAAAGAACCCGGCCCGTCCCGGATACAGTTGGGTACAAAACGAAAAACGGCCGGCCCAAAGGCCAGCCGTTGTCAGTTGTCGCGGATGAATCCTCAGGCCTGGAAGCGCCGGATTTCCTGCTTGACGCCCCAACCCTCGATGACACCGCCCAAGGGCTCCACAACCGCTTCGAAGTCTTGCTCGAAGTCCCCGATGTCATCGTAGGTGGCGTACATCACCCGACTCAGTTCCAGTGACCAGCCACCGTCATCCCGTGGACTGATCTGTGCATTCAGGGACTCACCCCGAAATTGACCCGCCGCCCTGCGCGCCCGCTCCTCATCCGGGAAGATGGCGTAGAACTCGATGGGATGGAATTGTGAAAAATCGAACCCGCCTTCTTTCATGCGGCGCAACACACGGGTGCTGATGTCTTCTTGATAGGCTGTGCTCATGAAACGTCCTCCTCAAATCGATGGATAGACTTTCCGTCTTCCCGCGCAGGCAATCCGGGGATTGCGTGCAACACGGCATCAACTGACCGTCGGGACACAAGCATGTAGCTGACAAGACCAGACCTTAGCGATCTCTTCGCTGATCTCGTTTGCAGAGTAGTCGCAAGTCATGGCCACTGCCAAGCGGGGCCAGGCCACGATTTCATGAAATCGGTTTAATACTGATGATTTCGATGCTGTGCTGGGACTTGAGATTCTTCACAGTGGGATCTTCTGTCCTTCCTTCCAGGTCATTGAGATCCAGCTTGGCGGACACCGGGAGCAATCTTTCACGAATCAGCTGAGCTGCCTGCTCCATAGTGGGTTCCTGGTCATGGTCGAACTGCTCGGCGATGGCTTCGCCGTGATCATCAACGAAAGTGATCTCCCACTTGCGCATTGGTGTCTCCTCGATCAATTCATCGTCGGGCTTACCTCTATCTCGACCTTGAAGGCTGAACGATCGTTCCGCCGGGTAGTGGGCGGTACAGATGAAAAGACCGCCTCGCGGCGGTCTGTCGATGCTGTTTGCAGACAATCTCGCCGATTACTTCTCTTCGGCAAGCTTTTTCAGGGCTTTCAACGTATTGAATGGCGCATCCACCACGAACTTGTTGGCCAGCCAGGACGGTACATCCCCACCTGGCTCGGTATGGACCTGATAGACCACTTCGACCTGGCCCGGGCCCTTGGGCGTCAACTTCCAGAACCCGTCGACCTGGGTCACCCGCACGAACCCCTTTTCTTCTGGCCGATAGGTTGGCACACCCTTGAGGTTACGGGTCAGGCTTCCATCGGCACCGTTTACAGTGGTGACTTCCAGCACCGAGTCCCGTGACGTGACAGGCCACGGCGTGTTGAACTGGGTGTAGGTCCAGCTCTTGTCGCCTTCGTGCTTGATCAGTTCCTGCTTCTTGCACTCGTGGATCCAGGCACAGGCCCCGGGAACGTCTTCCTGCAGGGCGCGTAGTTTGTCCACCGTGGTGTTCATGACGGTGACGCCACGGTAGGCCTTGTATTTGGAGCCGGCCACTTCACTGAGGGAAACCTTGATGCCGTCCTGCTCCTTGGCGACTTTCCAGTCTTCGGCCTGGGCGCTTGCCGTCGCCAACAGAACGACCAGACCACACGACACAGCCATACGATGCAGCGAACCCATAGTGTTTTCCTTATTGTCGAAGTCCGTTCATTGAGTTTTGTCATCGGAACGAATCGCCAGGACCCGTCCGTCGACCCGTTACGCTGCGGTGACTTGTTCCCACCATCCGAGCAATCGAATGGCTTCTTCACGACTGCTGCCGCAAACCTCGATGTCGGCCGCGAATCCCGAGCAGACCGCCGGACGTTCCGGCTGCCCGAAGATCTGGCACAGGTTATCGACTGACAGCTGCACGCAACGTTCGCCGGCAGGCTTGCCATGGGGCATGCCAGGGATCGACGAACTGATGGAAGGGGCAATGCAACAGGCGCCACAGCCTTCACGGCATTTCATGACGTCGACATCCTCACGACAGGTAACGGATTCATAACGCAACACAGAGTAACGGCTAAAACGCTCGTTTTAAATTGCCGTGAACGCGTTTTTTCGCTCAATGCAGACGACCGGACAGTCAGCGACGGCTCGATGGCCATCAGGTTTCACTGTTTGAATTCGAAGTCCAACGCGGCCCCTTCAACCTCGTTGCGTTCCTGATTACGCAGCGGAAGCTGCATTTCGTTGCTCAGCAGACGACCGTTGAGCTGGAACGGACCAGGCTTCTCTCCAAACATCGACGGCAGCAGCGGCTCACGTTTGGGCAAAGGGGCTTTTCCCGGCGGCTCCAGCTCCTCGACCATTTCATGAGGCAGGCTCAGGTCCAGTCTGGCCGCAGGCAGGGGAGTCTTGGCGATTTCCCGGGCCGACTTGGTCTTGGAGGCAATGGGCGGTCGTTTCTTCTTCGGGGAGACCGCTTTTTTGGCAGGAGCCTTTTTCGCCGCCACTGTTTTTTTGGACACGTTGTTCGTGGCGCTGGCGGCCGGTTTCTCCTGCGCTGGCGCAGCCAGAACGCCTTCGGCATGGAAGGCGGTCAGCAGGCCGATCAGAACCCAGGCGGCAGGAGCAATGACTTTCATAAATACAATGGCAGCTACGACAGAGGTACCCATGCTCGCCCGATAATGGGGCGCTGACAAGCACATCAATCCAAGGTGCTGATCTTCAAGCGGATTTTCTAAAAGAACCCGCCGGCCGTCTCCTGGCACAACTGAGTGGCCAGCAGCCCCAGCGTCATCAAGGCCCGTTCCGCCTCGCGATTCCAGGGGATGCCACAGTTCAGGCGGATGCAGTGGTTGAACTGCTCGGTATTACTGAAGATCAACCCCGGTGCGATGCTGATGCCCTGTTGCAGCGCACGGACATGCAGTTCCTGGGTATTGACCCGCCCCGGAAGGCTGACCCACAGGATGAAGCCCCCGGTGGGGCGGCTCATCTGCGTACCCTCGGGGAAATGCTGCTGCACCGCCAATTGGAAGGCGCTGAGATTCTTGCGGTATTCCTGGCGGATATAGCGCAGGTGCCGGTCATAGCCGCCATTTTCCAGATAGGCCGCAATGCCCATCTGGGTGACGCTGCAGGCCGAGTGGGTACTGAAGGTCTGGAGCCGCTGGATTTCCTGCTGGAATTTACCGGCGATCATCCAGCCAATGCGCACGCCCGGTGACAATGTCTTGGAGAAGCTCGAACAGTAGATGACTCGGTCCAGCCGATCATAGGCCTTGAGCGCCTTGGTACGGCCCTGCTCGAACATCAACTCGCCATAGATATCGTCCTCGACGATCTGGATGTCGAAGTCCGATGCCAGGCGCAACAGCTGTTTCTGCCGCTCTTCCGGCATGGTCCCGCCAAGAGGGTTGCTCAAGCGCGTGGTCAGTACCAATGCCTTGATCGACCATTGGTTGGCCGCCAGTTGAAGGGCTTCCAGGCTCATGCCGGTCACCGGATCGCTGGGAATCTCGATGACCTTGAGCCCCAACAGATCCGCCAGTTGCAACAAGCCATAGTAGGTGGGTGACTCGGCGGCAATCAGGTCTCCCGGGCGGGTCAGTACTCGCAAGGACATCTGCAGCGCATCGACACAGCCGTGGGTGATCACGACTTCGGAGGGATCCACCACCACGCCGGCATCGCGCATGCGGATCGCCACCTGACGCCGCAACGGCTCGAAACCCGGGCTGAACATGTAGCTGAACGCCCGCGGACTGTGGAAGCGCGTGACCTTGGCCAACTGCTGATGCAGCGCTCGGACTGGCAGGTAATCGACGCTCGGCACCGCCGCCCCCAGGGGAAACACTCCTTCGCGTCGCGACTCCACCAGCACCTGCTGGATGATGCTGCTGCGGGTCACCAGGCCCGGGCGCTCCACCCGGGCGATATCCGGGGTCGACGCCGTGAGCGCAGGGGTCTGGTGCACGTAATAGCCCGATTGCGGCCGCGCCCGAATCAGCCCCTGGTCCTCGAGGTTCGCGTAGGCCTGCAACACCGTCGCGTGGCTGACGTTGAGCTGTGAGCTCATCTTGCGCACCGAAGGCACGCGTTCACCGGGCTGATACACACCACGCCGGATGTCTTCAGCCAGTTGCTGTGCAATACGTTGATAGAGCAAGAGATTGGTCATGGCGCAGCACTCGATTTCACGGGCATTTTATTCTTGTCGGAAACGATACCGGAACAGTTTAGAAGTGTACTGGGACAGTTGCCAGATTACTCGACAGTACAGTGGGTTGATAGCCCCAACTGTACTCATGATGGCAGGTTCAGAAAGCAAAAACCCGGCGCCTTTGCAGGGGGCCGGGTTTTTGGATCAGGCAAGTTTCAGCGGGCGGCGCCGAGCTGGCCCTTTTCGTCGGAAAAGACGATTTCAACACGACGGTTCTGCGCCCGCCCTCGTTCGGTAGCGTTCACATCCACCGGAAACTGATCGCCGTAGCCCTCGACCTGGATGCGTTTTTCATCGATACCCAGATCCACCAGCACGTCCGCCACCGACTGCGCGCGGTCGCGGGAGAGCTTGAGGTTCTCCTGCTTGCCTCCGGTGCTGTCGGTATACCCTTCGATGCGCACCACGCGCTTGGGATTGAGCTGCAGGAACTGCACGATCTTGAGCACTACCCGGTTGGCCGAGCTCTTGAGTTCAGCTTCGCCGGTGTCGAACAAGACATCACCGAGGGTCATCACCAGGCCGCGATCGGTCTGGGTGGTCGCCATTTCCTTGATCTGCTCTTCGAGCCATTTGCCTTGCTGCTGGACGCTGAGCAACTTGGACTCTCGCAAGGCCAACTGCAGGCGCTGGCGCTCCAGTTCGAGTTTCGCCGCGCGCTCTTCGTTGAGCACCTGGTTGGTGTGTTCCCGGGCAATTTCGCTGTAGCGCTGGCTGAGGTAGGCGTAATGCAAGACGTCCTCGCCACTGCCCCAGTATGTGGACAGCCGATCGGCACGGGCTAGTGATTCACCGGCGCGTATCACGTCCTTGGGCGCGGCACGCAGCACGTTGGAGTCTTCCTTGACCTTCTGAAAGTCGTCACTGGCTTTTTCCAGTGCTGCCTCGCTGCGCTGCCCCGCGCAGCCATACAGACTGGCCAGCCCCAGCAGGACCAGGCTGCCCATCACATGGGAGAGCTTCATTGGGCATCCTCCCTCAATTGCTTGCGCAGGCGTGCAATGCGGGTGTTGAGCACGTTCAATTGCTCCTGGCTCTTGAGCGTCAGCACCTTCGCTTCCGCCAGGCGCGCATCCAGCTCGGCCTGCTCGGCGCGCATGCGCGCCTTCTTGTACGATTCGTCAGCCATGTTGCTCTTGGCCCGGGCGAACTTTTCTTCGGCAAGTTTCAGCTCTGGCACTTCGTCGGCGGTGGCACCCACTGCCCGGGCTTGCTCCAGCGCCTGTTCGGTCAGGCGGATCTGTTCATTCGGCGCCGGATCGGCTGCGCAGCCCGCCAGAGCCAGAACGGCCAGGGCAGCGAAAAGAGGTCGAATAGTCACTAATGTTCCCTACTGTTTTGAGGCGCTGGCAGATGACTGCAACTGTGTGTTCCAGCGCTCGAGATTGCGTTGCAATACAGACTCCGCCAGGCCGGACGCGGCCAATTCTGTCATCTTTTGCGCCAGCTGTCCGCGTAGCCATGGGTCATTGCAGGCCGAGTCATGGGAAACCGCCAGGAACAGCCCCGGTTTATCCACCGGTTGCGGCATGGCCTGGAGGTCTTGAGCCATGCCCAACGTCTGCGCCATCGCCAGGCCCGAATAGCGCCCCGCCAGGACATACTCGACCTCTCCAAGCAGCAATTTCTGAAAGGCCTGGGTCAAGTTGGAGGTGCGTACCAGGGACAATTGCTGCTCTGCGAACATACCGAATGCCTGGGTCATGCGCGCCTTTTCCGACAACGCCCCGGTGTGGCCGTGGAGGTCTTCGGGGCGCTCGGCGATGAGTGGCGAATCCTTGCGGGTCCAGACCAGGTAATCGTTCTCCAGCAACGGCGGGTGGATGTAATCGAGCGAATCGAGCCCGGCCGTGGTCAGCGGGGCATCGGTGAGCAGGTCCATGCGGCCGCTGCGCACTTCCTCCAGCGCCTGGGCCCGCTTGCCGGCGTAGAGCAGTTCGACCTTGATACCCAACTCACCCGCCACTTTCGTCAGCAGGTCGGCGCCGGCACCGATGAGGTGCTTGGGGTCCTGAGGGTCCTGCCAGAGGTAGGGTGGCGCATCCGGGCTGCCGGTGGCGATCAGTCGCTCACACTTGCCGGCCGCAACGGACAGGGCCGGCGCACCTGCCAGCAACCATGCCAGCGACCAGCCAGCCAGACGATGAAGCTCCATGACGATACGCTCCCCTTGCAAACACACGATGCAGAAATAAAAAACCCGGCCAACCGGCCGGGTTCTTTATAAGTGAAGATGCCGGATCAGACCAGCTTCTCCAACTCTGGAACGGCCTCGAACAGGTCCGCCACCAGGCCATAATCGGCCACCTGGAAGATCGGCGCCTCTTCGTCCTTGTTGATCGCAACGATCACCTTGGAGTCCTTCATGCCGGCCAGGTGCTGGATCGCGCCGGAAATACCGACGGCGATGTACAGCTGTGGCGCAACGATCTTGCCGGTCTGGCCGACCTGCATGTCGTTGGGTACGAAACCTGCGTCGACCGCCGCGCGGGAAGCGCCGACGGCAGCGCCCAGCTTGTCGGCCAGGGCGTACAGGTGCTTGAAGTTGTCGCCGTTCTGCATGCCACGGCCGCCGGAAACGACGATCTTGGCAGCGGTCAGTTCCGGACGATCGGACTTGGCCAGCTCTTCGTTGACGAAGCTGGAGATACCGGCGTCATGGGCGGCGCCCACGGCTTCGATGGCAGCCGAGCCACCTTCGGCGGCAACCGGGTCGAAACCGGTGGCGCGAACGGTAATGACCTTGACCGAGGCGTTCGATTGCACGGTGGCAATGGCGTTACCGGCGTAGATCGGACGCTTGAAGGTATCGGCGCTTTCTACCGAGATGATCTCGGAGATCTGGTCGACATCCAGGGCAGCGGCGACGCGCGGCAAGATGTTTTTACCGTTGGAGGTCGCGGCTGCCAGGATGTGGCTGTAGCCCTTGCCCAACTCGGTCACCAGCGGAGCGACGTTTTCCGGCAGCTGGTGCGCGTAAGCGGCATTGTCAGCGTTCAGGACCTTGCTCACGCCAGCGATTTTCGCAGCGGCTTCGGCAACGGCGCCTGCGCCCTGACCGGCCACCAGGACGTGCACATCGCCACCGATTTTGGCAGCGGCAGCAACGGTGTTCAGCGTGGCAGGAGCCAGCGCTTTGTTGTCGTGTTCGGCGATTACCAAGATAGTCATCGTTAGATTACCTTCGCTTCGTTTTTCAGTTTCTCGACCAGTTCAGCCACCGACTTGACCTTGATGCCCGCGCTGCGTGCAGCCGGCGCTTCGACTTTCAGGGTCTTGTTGGTGGAGGCGGTGGAAACGCCCAAAGCGTCCGGAGTCAGCGTCTCGAGAGGCTTCTTCTTGGCTTTCATGATGTTTGGCAGGGACGCATAACGCGGCTCGTTCAAACGCAGGTCGGTGGTGACGATGGCCGGCAGCTTCAGGGAAACGGTCTGCGCACCGCCATCGATTTCACGGGTCACGGCAACGCTGTCGCCGGACACTTCGACTTTCGACGCGAAGGTGCCCTGACCGTAGCCGCTCAGTGCAGCAAGCATCTGGCCGGTCTGGTTGTTGTCGCTGTCGATGGCCTGCTTGCCGAGGATCACCAGCTGTGGCTGTTCCTTATCGACGACGGCCTTGAGCAGCTTGGCCACGGCCAGGGAGGTCAGGTCTTCGGCGGATTCGACGAGGATGGCGCGATCGGCACCCAGCGCCAGCGCGGTGCGCAGTTGCTCCTGGGCAGTGGTCGGACCGATGGAGACAACGACGATCTCAGTCGCCACGCCTTTTTCTTTCAGGCGCACGGCTTCTTCTACGGCGATTTCGCAGAAAGGGTTCATCGACATCTTGACGTTGGCGAGGTCGACGCCGGAGTTGTCCGCCTTGACGCGAACCTTGACGTTATAGTCGACCACTCGTTTGACAGCTACAAGAACCTTCATGGATTCCTCGTTACTCTCCGGTGAAAAGAAAGTCGCCTAGGCGAACCTGGCGGTTGATGCTCATGGGCGCAAGGGCACCTCTAAAAACGCCGGCATGAACCACACATGACCTTGCTCACGGGAGTGATGACCGTTCGTCAGTGGTGACCGATGAGTCATTCATTATCGCGGCGTGTAAACTGCGCATCCGAACACGCAATCCAGTCACTTTGTGCTGCCTTCGCCCTGTCTTTAGAGGTGCTCTTGAAACCAACAGTCAGCCTACGGCGAGCGCAAAACCGACCGTATCTTGACCGGAACGCCTATTCCGGTCAATACGGCAAAATGTCCAGCCATAAGCCGCACGTCAGTGATTTATCTGGCTTCCAGCGATTTCAAACAAACGTTTGTATTGGACGCTGAGAGTGGTGTAGATATAATGCGCCGCTCAAAGAGAGCGCCGCGATTCATCCATTGTCGCTTTCGTCATACCGATGAAGGAAACAATGGATGCAACGCCAACCTCCAATTAGAAAAAACCGCTGAGCCTTGAGTAGGAGATAGCCTGTGGAACGCGAATACATGGAATTCGACGTGGTCATCGTCGGTGCCGGCCCCGCTGGCCTGTCTGCCGCTTGCCGACTGAAACAGAAGGCCACCGAAGCCGGTAAGGAAATCAGCGTCTGCGTGGTGGAAAAAGGCTCTGAAGTTGGCGCGCACATCCTCTCCGGTGCGGTGTTCGAGCCCCGCGCCCTGAACGAGCTGTTCCCGGATTGGAAAGAGCTGGGCGCGCCATTGAACACGCCCGTCAAGCGCGATGACATTTATGTCCTGAGAAACGCCGACACCGCGAGCAAAATCCCTGACTTCTTTGTGCCCAAGACCATGCACAACGAAGGCAACTATATTATTTCCCTGGGCAACCTGTGCCGCTGGCTGGCCCAGCAGGCCGAGAACCTGGGCGTGGAAATCTATCCAGGCTTCGCCGCCCAGGAAGCATTGTTCGACGAGAACGGCGTGGTGCGCGGGATCATCACCGGTGACCTGGGTGTCGACCGCGAAGGCCATCCGAAGGAAGGCCTCTACACGCCCGGCATGGAACTGCGCGGCAAGTACACGCTGTTCGCCGAGGGCTGCCGTGGTCATATCGGCAAGCAACTGATCAAGCGCTTCAACCTGGACAGCGACGCCGATGCGCAGCACTACGGCATCGGCTTGAAGGAAATCTGGGAAATCGACCCGGCCAAGCATCAACCCGGCCTGGTGGTACACACCGCCGGCTGGCCGCTGGACATCATGGGTACCGAAAACACCGGTGGTTCATTCCTTTATCACCTGGAAAACAACCAGGTGGTGGTGGGCCTGATCGTCGACCTGTC
Source organism: Pseudomonas sp. NFACC32-1 (assembly GCF_900101215.1). Lineage (NCBI taxonomy): Bacteria > Pseudomonadati > Pseudomonadota > Gammaproteobacteria > Pseudomonadales > Pseudomonadaceae > Pseudomonas > Pseudomonas sp. NFACC32-1. Next base: position 262,659 of record NZ_FMUL01000005.1, on the reverse strand, counting down.
CTACAGCAACACGTTCCTCTCGCCGTTCGACGAGTTCCAGCGCCTCAAGCACCATCCCGTGCTCAAGCAATACCTGGAAGGCGGCAAGCGTGTCAGCTACGGTGCCCGCGCCATCTGCAAGGGCGGCCTGAATTCGCTGCCGAAAATGGTCTTCAAGGGCGGCGCTTTGATCGGTTGCGACCTCGGCACCCTGAACTTCGCCAAGATCAAGGGCAGCCATACCGCCATGAAATCCGGCATGCTCGCTGCCGAGGCGGTGGCCGATCGCCTGTTCGCCGAGTCCGAAGGCGGTGATGAACTGACCGCCTACGTCGACAGCTTCAAGAACAGCTGGCTGTACGAAGAACTGTTCGCCAGCCGCAATTTCGGCGCGGCGATCCACAAGTACGGCGCCATCATCGGCGGCGGCTTCAACTGGCTCGACCAGAACATCTTCGGCGGCAAGCTGCCGTTCACCCTGCATGACAACAAGCCCGACTACGCCTGCCTGAAACTGGCGGCAGACTGCAAGAAGATCGACTATCCGAAACCGGACGGCAAGATCAGCTTCGATAAACTCAGCTCGGTGTTCATCTCCGGTACCAACCATGAGGAAGAACAACCCTGCCACCTCAAGCTGACCGACCCGAGCATCCCGATCAGCAAGAACCTGCCGCTGTACGACGAACCGGCGCAGCGTTACTGCCCGGCTGGTGTGTACGAAGTGGTGACCAAGGAGGACGGCGAGAAGCGCTTCCAGATCAACGCCCAGAACTGCGTGCACTGCAAGACCTGTGACATCAAGGATCCTGCGCAGAACATCACCTGGGTCTCGCCGGAAGGCGCCGGCGGTCCGACTTACCCGAACATGTAAGCTGGCACGCAAGACATCGAGGCTCCCGCAATGGGGGCCTTTTTGTTGCCTGCCATCCAAGGAACACCACAACCCAATGTGGGAGCGGGCTTGCTCGCGATGACGGCAGCCCATTCAACCTTGATGCAAACTGAACCGCCGCTATCGCGAGCAAGCTCGCTCCCACAGGGGAAGATCACTGGCTCAGGCGGCGCGCTCATCTGCGGGACTGTGTTCGAAGTAGCGCTTGTACTCCCGGCTGAACTGCGAAGAGCTCTGATAGCCCACCTGATGCGCGACCTGCGCCACGCCCATGCCCTCGACCAGTAGCAACCGCTGCGCCTTCAGCAAACGCAAACGCTTGAGGTACTGCACGGGTGAGAGCAAGGTGCTGCGCTTGAAATGTTCATGAAACGTCGAAGCGCTCATGTTGGCGCAACTGGCCAGTGTCTCGACGTTCAGCGGTTCGGTGAAATGCGCATGCAGATGACTCAGGGCCGCGGCAATCCGAGCGAATTGCCCATGCTGCTCCACCAGCGCTCGCAATACGTCGGCCTGAGGCCCGCGCAAGGCGACGAACAGCAATTCCCGCAGTCGCGCCTGGCCCATGACCTGGCACTCCAGCGGATCGTGCAAACAGTGCAACAGCCGTTCGACACACCCTCGCATCGCACCATCGAGCGCGGCGCTGGTCATGGATTCCGGTGTCTGCGCCGCCAGGCTTCGCCCCGGCGTCAACCCCATGGCCAGCACCAGTTCCCCCAGCATCGCCCGATCGATCGCCACGGAAATCCCGAGCAACGGAGCATCGGGCATGGCATAGGTTTCGCACTCGAACGGCACCGGCAACGCCTGGATCAGGTAGTGCCCGGCGCCATACTCCATTGTGCGAGGTCCCAGGTAAGCCAGTTTGCTGCCTTGGGCAATGATCACAAGGCTTGGCTCATAGAGCTGCGGCCCCCGGGCGATGTCCTGGCTGCACCGCAGCACTTGCACACCCGGCAGCGATGTAGGGATGAAACCGTCACGGGTCGCCAGGGGTTCGATCAGTGAAACCAGCGCCGCATTGGCATCGAGATGGCGGGTCAACAACATGGTAGGAACTTCACGCAAAAAGGGATGGGAACATCATCGCAGGTCTGGCGTCACATAAGACTGATCCACGGCCAAGGTCGGAGGATTAGGCATGACACCCGTAGGAATCGCCATCGCCCCATGCCGCCACGGCACCCAGAATAGATCGCCTCTGTTCACAGCCTAGCGAGGTTCATTATGTATACCGCCATCGGATATGCCGCCCAATCGCCCACCACTCCCCTCGCCCCGATGAAATTCCAGCGCCGTAGCCCGCAGGCTGACGACGTGGCCATCGACATCCTCTACTGTGGCGTCTGCCACTCCGATATCCACCAGGCCCGCAATGAATGGGGCATCGCCGTCTACCCACTGATGCCCGGTCATGAGATCGTAGGCAAAGTTACCGCGGTCGGTGCGAATGTGACCCGCTATAAGGTCGGTGACCTGGTGGGCGTTGGCTGCATGGTCGACTCCTGCCGCGAATGCGAGGCCTGTCGCGCCGACCTGGAACAATACTGCTACCAGGGCATGACGCAGACCTACGCCAGCCCGGATCGCATCAGCGGCGGCCACACCATGGGGGGATACTCCAACAGCATCGTGGTCAGCGAGCATTTCGTGCTGCGCATACCGCAGACACTCGACCCGGCCGCTGCCGCGCCGATCCTCTGCGCCGGCATCACCACCTACTCGCCCCTCAAGCACCACGGTGTGAAGGCCGGCGACAAGGTCGGCGTGCTGGGCATGGGTGGGCTGGGCCATATGGGCATCAAGTTCGCCAAGGCCATGGGTGCGGAAGTGACCCTGTTCACCCGCTCGGCCGGCAAGGCTGAAGAGGCCCGTCGCCAGGGCGCCGACCATGTGATCGTATCCACCGACCCTGCGCAGATGGCCGCTGCCGCCGGACGCTTCAACTTCCTGCTGGACACCATTCCGGTACAGCACGACCTCAACCCCTACCTCGACACGTTGCGTTTCGACGGCGTGCACATCCTGGTAGGCCTGGTGGAACCGATCGATCCGCCGGTCCATGCCGCGAAACTGATCATGGGTCGTCGCGTCCTGGCCGGCTCGTTGATCGGCGGCATCGCAGAGACCCAGGAAGTGCTGGACTTCTGCGCCGAACACAACATCAGCTGCGACATCGAAATGCTCGACATCCGCCAGATCAACGAGGCCTACAGCCGCATGATCGCCGGTGACGTGAAGTACCGCTTCGTCATCGACATGGCGACGCTCAAGGCCTGATTTTCCTCAGACCTTGGCGCCCAGCTCCGCCGACAGCCGGGCTGTGACCCCTTTGACCAGGGGAATCAGCTCGGCCATTTTTTCCAATGGCATGTACGGCACGGTGCTGGCGATGCTGATACCGGCGACAATACGCTTGCCGGCGTCGCGAATCGGTGCCGCCACACAACGAATCGACGGTTCGTTGTCCTCCAGGTCGAACGCGTAGCCCCCCGCCACGTACTCCCGCATCCGCTGCTGGAACTGCTCCCAGGATTGCTCCTGATGCTGCGGCCAGAACTGATTTTTTCCTACTGCCGGCAAGCTGATTTCATACAAGCGCTGCCATTGCTCCTCAGTGTCGTCCAGCATCAGCGCCTTGCCGATCCCCGTACGCGCCAACGGCATGCGATGCCCCACCCGCGAGCGCATCTCCGGACCATTGCGTCCCGGATTCTTCAGCAGGTACAAGACCTCGTCGCCCTCGCGAATCGCCAGGTGCACGGTGTCACCGGTCAACGCCGACAGCTCGTCCAGATACGGTCCCGCCAGGCTCACCAGGGGCAATTCTTCCCGAGCCTGGAAACCCAGCTCGATCAGTTTCGGTCCCAGCAGATAACCCACCTGCGGCACCACTCGCAGGTACCGCTCGTCCACCAGGCAACTGGCCAGGCGATGGGTCGTGCTGCGGGTGGTACCGATCAGCCGGGCGATTTCCTTCAGATCCCGGGCGCCACTGGCAACCGCATGGACCACACCCAGGCCGCGCAGCAGGGTTTGCGTGCCAGTAGGCGCGGCGTCCTTGGTGATTTTTGGATCGTCTTGCTGCATATCCGGCCTTCGACTGTGAGCGGGGAACGGGCGGCATTATGGTCGCCCGCCCCGTCGGACTACAACTCGATGCGCTCGACCTTCCCCACCAGCAGGATGTAGGACAGCGCGCCAGCCAGGGCCAGGACAGAGATATAGGTGATGGCCGGGGCAAACGAATCGCCGCTGGCGAGGAAGCCAATGACGATCGGCGTCGCGATGGCCGCCAGGTTACCGATGAAGTTGAACACCCCTCCGGTCAACCCGAGCAATCGCGCCGGCGCCAGGGTGGAAACCAGCGACCAGGTGATCGACGCCAGGCCATTGCCGAAGAATGCCAGGGCCAGGAACGCGATCACCAGCGGCGTCGACTCGACAAAGTTGGCGCCGATGATCGAAGTGGAAATCAGCAACCCACCGATGATCGGCAACTTGCGTGCGAATCCTACCGTGGCGCCGCGACGAATCAGCCAGTCGGAGAAGAAACCGGAGCACAGCACGCCGACAAATGCCGCAAGGAACGGCAACGACGCCAGTAGGCCGGACTTGATGAAATCCATGCCACGGTATTTCACCAGGTAAGTGGGGAACCAGGTGAGGAAAAACCACAGCGTGGAGTTGAGGCAGAACTGCCCCAGGTAAATGCCCCACAACTTGCGTTGGGTCAGGACGATCCCCAGGTCGGCCCAGCTGAATTTCGCCTTCACTCGGGCAGTTTCGGCCTGGATATCCACCAACCCGCCGCCTTCGCGAATCAGCTCGATCTCTGCGGCGTTGGCGCCTTTGAAGTCACGTGGTTCGCGATACACCGCGTACCAGATCACCGCCCAGAGAACCCCCACCGCGCCGGTCACCACGAACACCATGTGCCAGCCGAACGTGTGCTGCAGCCAGGCCAGTACCGGCGTCAGGAATGCCAGGCCGACGAACTGTCCGGAGGTATAGAAACCGATGGCCGTGGCCCGCTCGCGCTCAGGGAACCAGGTAGTGACGACACGACTGTTGATCGGATAGGCCGGCGCTTCCAGGGCGCCGACGGCCATGCGCAGCACGAACAAGGCGATGAAGCTGGCGGCGAACCCCAGCATGACCGTGGCCACCGACCATAGCAGCAGCGCGACGCTGTAGAGAATGCGCGGCGGCACCCGGTCCACCAGCCAGCCACCCGGGATCTGCATGGCGGCGTAGGTCCAGCCGAACGCCGAGAAGATCAGCCCGACATGGATCGGGTCGATGCCCAGGTCACTGGTCAGTGCGGGGGCGGCAATGGACAGGTTGCTGCGGTCCAGATAGTTGATCACCACCGTGATGAACAGCAGGACCATAATGAAAAAACGCTTGCGGCTGGGCGTCACCAACGACGCTTGCGCGCTCAGGGTGTGCGCTTGCATGTGAGGTGCCTCTTTTTTATGTTTATTGAGGAAACGGGCGTATCGAAGAAGATCTCTCTGCTTGCGAAGATCAAATTGTGGGAGCGAGCCTGCTCGCGATGAGGGCGTGTCAGTTGGTACATGTGTAACTGATACATCGCCATCGCGAGCAAGCTCGCTCCCACAGGGTCAGGCCTGACTTACCATTCGGCGAAACTGCCGTCGGCATGACGCCAGATCGGATTGCGCCAGCGATGGCCGATGGCCGCACGCTCGATCACGTATTCCTCGTTGATCTCGATACCCAGGCCCGGGCCATTGGGGATTTTCACGAAGCCTTTCTCGTAGTCGAACACCCGCGGATCCTTGATGTAGTCCAGCAGGTCGTTGCTCTCGTTGTAGTGGATACCCAGGCTCTGTTCCTGGATGAACGCGTTGTAGCAGGCCGCATCCAGTTGCAGGCACGCCGCCAGGGCGATGGGGCCCAGCGGGCAGTGCAGCGCCAGCGCCACGTCGTAGGCTTCGGCCATGTTGGCGATCTTGCGGGTTTCGGTGATGCCGCCGGCATGGGAGGCATCCGGCTGGATGATGTCCACGTAGCCTTCGCTGAGTACCCTCTTGAAATCCCAGCGGGAAAACAGCCGCTCGCCCAAGGCGATCGGCGTGCTGGTCAGCGGCGCCAGTTCCTTCAACGCTTCGTAGTTTTCGCTGAGCACCGGCTCCTCGATGAACATCAGCTTGTAGGGGTCGAGTTCCTTCATCAGCACCTTGGCCATGGGCTTGTGGACCCGACCGTGGAAATCCACGCCGATGCCGACGTTCGGCCCCACCGCGTCCCGCACCGCCGCGACGTTGGCGAGGGCCAGGTCGACCTTTTCGAACGTGTCGAGAAACTGCAGTTCTTCGGTGCCATTCATCTTCACTGCGGTGAACCCCCGCCCCACGGCCTCCTTGGCGGCGCGTGCGGTGTCCGCCGGCCGGTCGCCGCCGATCCATGAATAGACGCGGATCTTGTCGCGCACCTGGCCGCCCAGCAGATCGCTGACCGACACGCCCAGGGCCTTGCCCTTGATATCCCACAACGCCTGGTCGATACCGGCCAGGGCACTCATGTGCACCGCTCCGCCCCGGTAGAAGCCGCCGCGATAGAGCACGGTCCAGATGTCTTCGATATTGCGTGGGTCCTTGCCGATCAGGTAGTCGGACAATTCCTCGACGGCAGCCGCCACCGTGTGGGCGCGCCCCTCGACCACGGGCTCGCCCCAACCAGTGACGCCTTCGTCGGTTTCGACCTTGAGGAAGCACCAGCGCGGCGGAACGATAAACGTGGTCAATTTGGTGATTTTCATCGTGTTGTCTCTCTTGTCGGATGCAGCGCACGGAGCGCCGGAAAAATCTTCAGTTCAAGGCTTTCCACGCGGCCACGTATGCCTTGGCGCGCACCGCCACCTCATCGGCCGTCAGGCCTGGCTTGAACAGACCGGAGCCGAGGCCGAAGCCCTTCACGCCCGCCTCGACGAACGGCGTCATGTTGTCGGGTGTGATTCCCCCCACTGGCACCAGCACGGTCCCGGCCGGCAATACCGCGAGCCAGGCCTTGACCACCGCCGGGCCCATTTGCTCGGCGGGAAACATCTTCAATACATGGGCGCCTTCGGCCAACGCGGCAAACGCCTCGGTCGGGGTGGCGACCCCGGGCGACAGGTACAGCCCCGCCGCTTTCGCCGCCCGCAGCACCTTCGGATCGCTGTGAGGCATGACGATCACCTGGCCGCCAGCGGCTTTCACCTGGGCCACCTGCTCCGGTGTGAGCACCGTACCGGCACCGATCAGGCAATCGGCGGGCAAGGTACTGCGCAGGATGCGAATACTTTCGTACGGTTCGGGGGAGTTGAGCGGCACTTCGATGACTCGGAATCCGGCCTCGTACAGGACGTGGCCGATGGCTGTCGCTTCCTGGGGACGCAGACCGCGCAGAATCGCGATCAACCCGTTTTGCGCCAGGGCTTGTGTGAGCATTGTCAGACCTCCAGTCAGGTTCAGCGGCCAAGCAGCCCGGCCGCCACGGCCAACTGCCACAAACCACGTTCGGTGGCCTGTTCGGCCAGGGTCACCCGGGCGAAACCGCAGGCGTCGAGGGCCCGTTGGTAACGGGCACAGAGTTGGGAATTGCCAATCAGCACCACCGCCGGCAGATGGACGCTGTTGCGGCGTTGGCGTTGCACGGCGGCCAGTGCCGTCAGTTCGTGGCCGATCAACAGGCCGGACAGGTAGTCCGCCTGGGCACCGGCGGCAAGTTCGCCGGTCAGGCCCAGGCTGCGGGCACTGAACACGGTGGATAACGGGCCGGCCTGGCCATCCGTCGACAAGGCCACGTGCACGCCCCGGTCAAAGGCCTGAGCGTCGAAAGCCACGCCTCGTTGCTGGGTACGGCCGAGAATGCTGTGGTCGCTGAGCACGGCGAAGATCTCGCCGGTCATGAAGGTGTCGAAGTGCACGATGCAGCTGTCAGCCACCTCCACCCATTTGGAGTGGCTGCCAGGCAGGCCGATCAGCACGGCTTCGTTCGGCAGGCTGTGCAAGGCGCCCAGCACCTGGGTCTCTTCGCCGCGCATGACATTGGGCAGTCGCGAACGCTGGATCACCCCCGGCACGATGTGTACATCGACACCACGCAGGCTGCGGATGGTTTGCAGGGAGTGCCCAAGCTGGGCGACATCGGCTGGCGTGTCGCAGTAAGGTGCCTCACGCCAGCCCTGGGCGCTGCCGACCATGCCGCAGGCGATCACGGGCAGGCCTGGTTGCGCGTCGAGCCAGTCGCCGCAGGCCTCGTCGAACGCCAGTTCGAAACCGTCCGTGCAGGCCAGCCCGGCCACCGTTCGCGGCCCGGCAGGCAATTGCATGATTCCCGAGGATAGCGAGCGCTGTTCGAGCACCTCGCCTCCGTCGGCGAGTTTGTATGCCCGTAATGAGGTGGTCCCCCAATCGAGCGCGATCAATTGCGCCTGCATCCGCTTCACCTGTTCTGTTTTTTGGCAGTGAGTGAACGGACTATAAACCCGGGCGCAGCAATATCTCAATATATAAATATTGATCCCATATATAGGGACGAAGTTTGATTAAAGCCCATCGCTATCCGCCAACGACCCTGCTAAGTTTCCTGATCGGATGCCTCAGCCACTCAGGGAAAACGATTATGGGCCAACTGCTGAAAATCCTCGGTCGCACCTCCTCGATCAATGTCAGAAAAGTGCTGTGGACCTGTCAGGAACTTGAGATCCCCTACGACCGTGAAGATTGGGGCATCGGTTTCAACTCCACCCACGACCCTGCATTCCTGGCCCTGAACCCCAACGCCCAGGTGCCGGTGATCATCGACGAGAACGGCGTGCTCTGGGAATCGAACACCATCTGCCGCTACCTGGCAGGCAAGCAAGGGCGCGATGACCTGCTGCCTGCCGAACCTGCCGCCCGGTCACGAATCGAGCAATGGATGGATTGGCAGGCGACGGAACTCAACCCGTCATGGGGTTATGCATTCCATGCCCTGGTACGCAAGAACCCGGATTTCCAGGACCCGCAGCGCATCGCTGCCGGTATCAAAGGGTGGAACGAGAAGATGGGGCTGCTTGAACAGCAGTTGAACCGCACCGGCGCCTACGTGGCCGGCAAGGACTTTTCCCTCGCGGACGTGCTCATCGGGCTGTCGGTGCACCGCTGGCGCCAGACGCCCATGGAACGCCCGGACTACCCGGCAGTGGCCGCCTATTGCAAGCGACTGGAACAGCGACCGGGGTTTGCCGAATACGCAGGCGACACCTATTGCTGAGGCGTTCAATTGCCTTGGGCGAAGTCCCGCAGCACCTTGCCGTCCATTCGGTAGCGCACCCATTCCTCCTGGGGTTGCGCGCCGAGGGACTTGTAGAACTCGATGGCCGGCGTGTTCCATTCCAGCACGCTCCACTCGAAGCGACCGCAGTCGTTGTCGCAGGCGATCTTTGCCAGGTGGCGCAGCAAGGTCTTGCCCGCACCGCCGCCGCGCTGTTCAGGCGTGATGTACAAGTCTTCCAGGTACAGGCAATTGCTGCCCAGCCAGGTCGAATAGCTGAAGAAAAACACCGCGAAACCGATCGGCACACCGTCGCGCAGGCAGATCAGCCCGTGGGCGGTCGCGCCTTCGCTGAACAGGCTGCGCTCGATGTCGGCGACGCTGGCGATGACTTCGTGGCGGGCTTTTTCGTAGTCGGCCAACTCGGTGATGAAGGCAAGGATTTGAGGCGCATCGCTGGGTTGCGCGGGACGGATCTCGATCGACATGAACGGCCCTTGTAGCCAATGGAAAGCGCCATACTAAGCCGCTACGCAGCGCTCGTCACACCTCAATGATCCCGCCCTTCAAAACGCCATTCGTCGCCCATACGGCACCAACGCCTATCCCGGGCAGCCCAAGATCAGGCAAGTATCCGAAAAATGGAGGCGACACCATGATCACTGCAAGGCTGACTGCATTCACATTTGCCGCATTGCTTTCCTCGGTGGCCCTGGCGGCTTCCACCTCCGGAACCGGCCCCACCGACCCGGTACAAGCACCCAACTCACCGGCGACCCAGGGCCTGCCCAAGTTGAACACCGACGGCACAGGCGGCACCTTGAACAACGGCCAGCCTCCGGCCACCGGGACCGATCCACGCGTGCAGGGCAACGACACCGGGCGCCAGGGTGGCTTGAACACCCCCGACACCAACACCCCCGACAACGCCGAGACCGGCGTGGGTTCCAAGACCACCACCGGGGGATCGGGCTCGGAAGGTGGCGCCGCCAGCCAATAACCGCTGAGCGACAGATGAGGAGGAATTGGCATGCCTCGTGGAAGCAAAGACAAGTACACCGACAAGCAGAAACGCAAGGCCGAACACATCGAAGAGAGCTATGAGCAAAAAGGTGTGTCCGAAGGCCAGGCCGAGGCGCGGGCCTGGGCAACGGTGAACAAGCAGTCCGGCGGCGGCGAACGCTCCGGCGGGTCGGGCAAGAAAAAACCCGCCGAGCAGAAGAAAACCGACCGCAAGGAATCGGCCCGACGCGCCGCCAAGACCCGCGAAGGACATCCGCGTACCAGCAAGGCCTCCCATGAGGCCCAGACCGTGGATAGCCTGATGAAGGAGGCCCGGGCGAAGAACATTCCCGGCCGATCGAAGATGCGCAAGGAGGAGCTGATCCAAGCGCTGCGCAAGGCCGGCTAGTAAGCGGCAACACGCCATCGCGAGCCGGCTCGCGATGGCGTTGGGTCAACTGACGATGAGGTCGAGCCACCCTTTTCCCAGGCTCTACGAAAAGCCTTTGATACTCATCCATGCAGCGTTGAAAACGGCCTCGCCATGCTCATGTACTCCAGCACTCTGCGCTTGCTCGGCTGTTCTCCCGTTGCCTGACCTTTGTCTCAAGACTCTTCGTACGGAGCCTGGCAAACCTCAGCGTTGCTTCATCCGGTCGATGACCACCGCCAACAGCAGGATCGAGCCACGGATGACGTACTGGTAGAACGTGTCGATGTTCTTCAGGTTCATCGCGTTCTCGATGATCGCCAGGATCAGTACCCCGGCGATGACGTGGCGAATCATGCCGATGCCACCGCTCAACGACACCCCACCCAGGACGCAGGCGGAGATCACCGTGAGCTCGAACCCCTGGCCGATCATCGGTTGGCCGGAAGTCATGCGCGACGCCAGGATCACTCCCGCCAGCGCACCGATCACGCCATGCACGGCGAAGATGATGATCTTGGTGCGGTCGACATTGACCCCCGCCAGCAAGGCCGCCTCCTGGTTGCCACCGATGGCCATGGTGTTGCGCCCATAGGTGGTGTAGTTCAGCAGCCAGCCGAAGAACAGGAAGCAGACGATGGTGATCAGGATCGGTACCGGAACGCCGAACAGTTGGCCGTTGCCGTACACGAAGAACGCTTCCTGGGACACACCCACCGCCTTGCCATTGGCAAAGATGTAGGCCAGGCCCCGGACGATCTGCATGGTCGCCAAGGTAGTGATCAACGCATTGACCCGCAGCTTGGCGATGACGATACCGTTGATGAGGCCGACGATCAGCCCCATCACCAACGCCGCGCCGATGCCCAGGAAAACGCTGTTGGTGTCACGCATCACCACCGCCGCCACCACGCCGGCGCAGGCGATCACCGAGCCGACCGACAGGTCGAAGTGCCCGGACGCCAGGCAATACAGCATGGTGCACGCGGCGATGCCCGTGGTGGAAATCGCCAGGCCCAAGCCCCGCATGTTCAGCGGAGACAGGAAGTTGTCGATCATCAGGGTGCAGAGCACGAAGATCCCGATGGCCGCCAGCAGCATGACCCAGTCGTCCAGGAAACGCCGCAGGTCCAGGGGTTTGCGTGCCGTCGGCAGTGCATTGTTTTGAATGGTCATGATTACCTCTCAGTTCGCCGCGTCGGCAACGCGTTGGCGTGGCAGCGCCAGTTGCAGCAGGTTGGATTCATTGGCCTGGTCACGGGGCAGTTCGCCACGCAAGGTCCCTTCGCAGAGCACCAGGATTCGGTCGGAAATACCCATCACTTCCATCAGGTCGCTGGACACCACGATCACGGCGATGCCATCGGCCGCCAGGTTGTGGATGATCTGGTAGATCTCGGCCTTGGCCCCGATATCGATGCCACGTGTCGGCTCGTCCAGCAGTAGCACCTTCATCGGCATCGACAGCCAGCGACCGAGGATCGCCTTCTGCTGATTGCCACCGGACAGGTACATGATTTTCTGCCCGGCTGTCGGCGTCTTCACTTTCAGCGCCTTGATCTGCTTGTCGGCATTGCCTCGTTCCCAATCGCCCCGCAGCAGGCAGCCGAGGGTGGAATGGGACGCACGGGCGCTGATGTTGATGTTCTCGCCCACGCTGCCCAACGGAATGATGCCTTCCTTCTTGCGGTCTTCCGGACAGAGCAGCACGCCGGCGGCGATGGCATCCCTTGGAGAACGCAATTTCAAGTCGTGGCCGTGCAGGACAAGGCTCCCCTCGCTCTGGCGTTCGAGGCCGCTGAGCAAACGCAGCAACTCGGTACGACCGGCGCCGACCAACCCGAACAGGCCGAGGATCTCGCCCTGGTGCACCTGGAAACTCACCGGCTCGCGCAGGCCCGGCCCCAGCAGCTCCTTCACTTGCAGCGCCACGTCACCCCGCTCCCGCGGGCGGTAGTCATAGATGTCCTGGATATCGCGACCGACCATGCAAGTCACCAACTGGTCATGGGTCAACTCGCTCATGTCCTCGAAGGTACGCACGTAGCGACCGTCCTTGAACACCGTCACCGCGTCACAGATACGGAACACTTCTTCCATGCGGTGGCTGACGTACAGCACCACTTTGCCCTCGTCCCGCAGGCGCCCTATGATCGTCATCAAACGATCGATTTCCCGAGCCGAAAGGCTGCTGGTGGGCTCGTCGAACGCAATGACATGGGCGCCCCGGGACAAGGCCTTGGCGATCTCCACCAGTTGCCGCTGGCCGAGAGACAGGCGACCGACTTTCTCCAGCGGATCGATTTCATCGGCCAGGCCCTTGAGCAACGATAGCGCCTGCTGGCGCAGCACGCTGCGATTGACCAGGCCGAAACGGGCCGGCAGGTGCCCCAGGAACAGGTTTTCCGCCACGGTCATTTCCGGCACCAAGTGCAATTCCTGGTGGATCACCGCCACACCGCTGGCGATGCTGTCGGCGGTGCATTTGAACGCCATCGTCTGCTCGCCGATCTGCAACTCGCCACTGCTGGGAATGTAGGCGCCACCGAGAATCTTCAATAACGTGGACTTGCCCGCGCCGTTCTCGCCCATCAAGGCATGGACCTGCCCCGGATGGGCAACGAAACTGATATTGGCCAGCGCCTGCACGCCAGGAAAGGCCTTGCCGATCCCATTGAACCGCAGGCTGGCGCCGGTGTTGTGTTGTTGTGTCGCTGTCTGCGCTTGCATAACCACCTCGAACTCACAGAGATCAAGCGGCGCCGTCGAGGTCCTGTCCGAAGCTGGGGACAGGACACCTGCGCCGCTTTTGAATCAACCGGCCATCAATTCCACAGGCCGATCTTTTCCAGCTCCTGCTTGAAGTTCTCCCGAGTGATCAGCGTCACCTCATCCATGGCGGTGTACTTCGGTGGCTCCTTGCCGGTGGTGACCCACTCGAACATCATCTCGGCGGTCTTGTAGCCTTCGATGTGCGGGCTTGGCAGCATCGAGCCGAAGAAGCCGCTCTCCGGTTTCTTCAATTCGCCGATGGCGTCGGTACCGTTGATGCCGATCCCGATCACGTTGGCGGCCTTGAATCCGGCGGCTTCGGTAGCGCGTACGCCACCCAGCACCGTGTTGTCGTTCATGCCACCGATGATCAGGTTCTTCGCGGCGCTGGGCAGTTTCACCAGCGCGGAGTTGGTGGAGTCCATGCTGCCGGGTACGTCGAGGGTCTTGAGGGCCGAGAAGAGGATGTGGTCCTCGGGCATGCCGGCTTTCTTCAGGGCATCGACCGAACCGTCGGTGCGTTTCTTGCCAGTGTCCAGTTCGTTGTAGGTGTTGATCACCGCGTAGGTGTCTTTCCAGTCCCACCCGCGTTTCTTCGCTTCGGCGGCCATGGCGGCGCCCTGCTTCTGGCCCACTTCGAATGCGGCCATGCCCAGGTACGGCACATCCTCCATGAACTTGCCGTTGGCATCGACGAAACGGTCATCCACCGCGATGACTTTCAGATCGTTGAGCTTGGCCTTGGCCATGATCGCCGGACCCAGGGACACGTCCGGCGGGCAGATGACGAAGCCCTTGGCACCATTGGCGGCAAGACTGTCGATGGCCGAGAGGGTCTTCTCGCCGTCAGGCACGGCGATCTTGATCACTTTGAAGCCTCGGTCCTTGCCGGCCTTCTCGGCGAACGCCCATTCGGTCTGGAACCAGGGCTCCTCGGCCTGCTTGACCAGGAAGCCGATTTTCACTTCTTCAGCGGCCAGCAGGTTGCTGCCGAAAGTGAACGCGGTAACGGCCAGGGCGGCGCGACACAGGGAACGAATCCCACGACGATGATTCATAGCTGACTCCTTGTTTTTTTTATTGAAAGCCAAGGCCTCGGTTCTGCTCCCCTACGGGGTGGTGCTGCGCAGGCCGGGCCGTCAAATCGTGTTGCTACAGCATAGATCCAAATAGTCATATCGTATGATGATTGGATGACAGACAGCATAACCACCTGCCCACCCGGACATTCAGTCGTGATACATGACCGAACGTCCACCATCGAGGGTGATGCATGAAGCGTTGATGAAAGGTGCTTCGTCGCTGGCCAGGAACACGGCTGTCATTGCCACTTCGATCGGCTGGCCGATGCGCCGGGGCGGATGCAAGTCCATCGCCCGCTGGCGTTCGGCATGGGGGTCGGCAAAGCCGTTCCAGTAATCGACGTTCAGTTGGGTCTCGATATAACCTGGTGCGATGGCATTGACACGTATGCCCTTGGGCGCATATTCGATGCCCAGGGCGCGGGTCAGGCCGAGCAAGCCGTGCTTGGCCACCGGGTAAGGAAAACAGCCGGGAATGATGTGGGACGAGTGGGTCGAAGCGATGTTGATGATGCTGCCCACGCCCTGTTCCAGCATCTGCGGCAACACCGCCTTGCAGCCATACCAGGCGCCGTCCAGGTCGATGGCGAAACAGCGACGCCAGTCTTCTTCGCTCATCTGCAGTGGATCGCGGAACACATTGACGCCAGCGCAATTCACCAGCACATCGATGCGTCCGTGCAGTTCCACGGCGCGGCGTGCCATGGCGTGCAGGTCATGCTGTTTCGCCACATCGACTTTCAATGCTTGCACATCCGCCCCGCGCTCCCGCCACTGAGCGGCGACCTGCTCGACCTTTTCGCCCTGGATATCGCTGATCACCAACCGCGCCTGCTGCGAAGCGAACGCGGCGACGATCGCCTCGCCGATCCCTTGGGCGGCACCGGTCAACAGCACCACCTTGTTCTTCAATCGCTCGCCCTTGGGTGGCTCGGGCACCGGTGGCAAGCAAAGCGGTTGGGCCATCGCTCAGGCCCCCCGGTTCGAAGGCGTGCCAAAGGCCGGGCATCCAGGGATGACCGGCCTTTGGCATTGCTGGAACGGAGAGTCGCTTGTGCCACCGAGGCACGCGAGGGCAGATCGTTGCATCACTTCACCTGTGTTGTTTTTTTAGTGTGAGTGCATGTTGCTGATGGAACCGACTATAAACCCGACCGCCGAACAATCTCAATATATATATTTACATCCCATATTTTGGGATTTAACCCGCAAACCGTGTACACGGTATACCCGGTACATCCACCCGCATGGACAGCACTGCACCGTCCAGCGGATGACCCAGCGGGCTTGCCGCACTGGTGATGTACAGGGTCTTGAGGTCTTCCCCGCCAAATACGCAACTGGTCGGGCGGCTGACCGGCAGCTCGATGACCCGGTCGATATGTCCCTCCGGACTCAACCGCAACAGGCAACTGCCGTCCCAGCGCGCGTTCCAGATATAGCCGCGGGCGTCCATCGCCGAACCGTCGGGACCGCCCCGCGAGTGAGGACCGAACCAGACCTCGGCCGGCGCCAGGCTGCCATCGGGGTAGATGAAATGTCGGTACAGCGTGCCATCGAGGCTTTCGCCGAAATACACCGTGGTACCGTCGGGGCTCCATAGCAGGGTGTTGGGAATGCCCAGCCCCCGCAGCAACGGCATGACCCGGCCATCGCCCCCCACCCGGAACAGGCCACCCGAGCGGCGCTCGATGGGCAGGTCTTCGCCGTCTTCACCGATGTTGTTCTGCATCGTGCCGAGCCAGAGCCGGCCCAGCGCGTCACAACGAGCTTCGTTGGCCCGGTTGCCCGGCTGGGGATCGGCCATGCACAGCAACGTCAGCCGAGGTTCCAGCCCTGGCGACTCCAGGTCGAGACGGTAGACGCCGCTGCTCAGCGTCACCAGGGCATCACCTCTCTGGGTCGGGATGAAGGCGGATACGTGCTCGGGCATCTGCCAGATCTGCACATTGGCGCCGATCAAGCGCAAGGCCTGCCTGCCCGCGATATCGACCCAGTAGAGCGCCTGGGTCGGCTCGTCCCAGAAAGGGCCCTCGCCCAGTTTCGCCCTATGTTCCGTCACAGCCTTCCACATCACTGAATCCTCCTGTTTCCGGCTTGCCCGGCGGTGTCGGTACGACCGGCCATCACATCAGGGTAAAACCGCTTGATGGCCAGGTCGGCATTGTCGATCAAGGTCATGCAGGCCCAGACGCCACGCGCCGCATCACGAGCGGCGATGGCTTCGGCGATGTCCTTGTGGATAGGCAAGGTGCGGCGCAGTTCGTCCGGGTCGGCAGCCGACACCTCGAACGACACCGCCAGCAACGCACCCAGGGCCGGGATCATTTGTTCGATGAATTGATTATGACTGGCGGCGAGGATGCACTCATGGAAAAACTGGTCGGCCAGATTGTAGTCCGCGCCGCTGTCCACGGCCCGCTCCAGTGCATGGTAGGCCAGACGGATGGCCTCTACCTGTTCGGCGGTCGCCCGCTCGCAGGCCCACCGCACCGCCATGGGCTCGATGGTCCGGCGCAGGTCCAGCAAGTCGTCCACAAAGTTCTCCGGCAGGCCGCTGCGCGACAGCCAGCCGACCACCTGTGGATCGAAGAGGTTCCAGCGCCGCACCGGCAATACCCGCGTACCGACTTTCGGCCCGACCTCCAGCATGCCCTTGGCCACCAGGGTCTTGATCGCCTCACGAATGACCGTACGGCTGACACCCAATTGCTCGCCCAGGTCCGCCTCGACCTTGATGGTCTGCCCAGGCTTGACCTGGCCGGCGGCGATCCAGCCCCCCAGCCAATCGACGGTCGATGCATGATAACTGCTGGACATGAACACCCCATGAGCACTCTCGATGGAGGCTCACGCTAATCATCATATGATTGGGTGTCAATTTGAATTTCGGTTGGCCTCACAACGGGGGCCGGAGCTTCCTACCGGATCTACGGTTCCAGGCCGATGGGAAAGAACTCACCGCCGCTCCAGACGCCCAGCCATCGCTGGCCGTCGATTTCGCGGCTCACCCCCAGCTCGACCAGTTGGTAGAAGACATTGCGATGGATCAGCGCTTCCAGGTTGCTGCGCACATGAACGTAAGGCGCGGGCTCCTGGGTGTGGGGATCGATCACCACCCGTATCGGATGTTCGAGGCCGGCCTCGGTGGTTTCGTCGACATGGGTCGTGAAGCGTAGCAACTGCCCTTCCCCCTCGCCTTCGACCTCGAGGGTCACGGCCACGAACGGCGCATCGTCGACCTGGATGCCGACTTTTTCCACGGGGGTGATCAGGAAGTAGTCATCGCCGTCACGGCGGATGATGGTGGAAAACAGCTTGACCATCGGCTTTCGCCCGATGGGCGTCCCCAGGTAATACCAGGTACCGTCCCGGGCGATGCGCATGTCGATGTCGCCGCAGAAGTCGGGGTTCCACAGGTGGACCGGTGGCAGGCCTCTGGTCTTGGGGATCTGCCCCAGCAAGTCATTGGCTTTTTGCGGTCCGCTCATGTCGACTCCTTGTGTTTACTGATCACTCATCCCCAGCAGGCTGCGGGCATATTCACGCAAGGGTGGGGCGATGAGGTCTTGTGGTTGTTTGTCGTGCAGTGTCAGCAAACCGCCACGACTCTTGATACGTGCAGTATCGATCAAATACTGGGTACTGGTCTCGATCAACATGATCTGGATCACGCTGGTGTCGACGCCCAGGCGGTCCACGGCTTCCTCGTCCAACCATTCGTCGGTGTTGCCGATGCGGTTGTCGGCCTTGGCGAACCGGGTATACAGCAGGTAATGGGCACCGGCGGCACGGGCTTCGCCCATGGCCTGGTCGAGGCCCTCAGGAACCCGGGCGCGCCGAACCATGGGGAAATATTCGATGAAACCGTTGAAGGCTTCCTCGGCCACGACATTGGGTCGCGGATAGGCGCTGCCCGGCGGAGCGAAGGCCCCTTGGGCAATATAGATAAAGGAATCGGGCTGGATACGCAGGTTATTCACACGACGGCTATCGCTGTGATCCAGCAGGCCGGCGTCGCTCATGTGATAACGCACGCCCTCCCCCATGTCGCTGACATTCATGCAGCCGCCAAGCACCAAGACGGCCAGCAGCAAAACCAGGCTACGCATCCTACCCTCCAGAGACCGGTGTCGGAAAACCGGCGAATGGCCGTTGGATGCAGCTTTTGCGCCAGTTCGATAGATGAGGGGGCCGTCATATTCCTGTTGCAAGGGGATTCATCCCCGATGGGGTGCGAGGCGCCCCTTGTAATGCAGTCAGTCCGATTCCCAGGGGTGACAGGGCCGAGGGCTGTTTCGCCCCCGACGGGGATAGATCCCCTCGCCACAAAGGCGGATCAGCCGCCGATGATCTTCATGATGGTGGCGCCACCGGAAAACGCTACTTCCTGCTTGTCTCCCAGGGCCTTGACCAGCAACCGCTGGATAGCCGGCAAGGCCTGGTGACGAGGTTTATCCAGCAGGTCGCCAATGAAGTGACGATTGCTCGACGACAGGCAGCCGTGCAACCAGCCCGTCGAGGACAACCGCAGCCGCGAGCAGGTACGGCAGAACGGCACGCTTTCGTTGGCGATCACCCCGAAGTGCCCCATGCCCGGAATCTCGTAACGTACCGCCGTGGCATCCACCGGCGCGTTGGCCTGGAGGTATTCGTACCGGTCGCCAATCAGGCTCAACAGCTGTTCGAGGCTGACGAACTGCTGCAGGAATGCATTGGAGTCGCTGGCCAGGTGGCCCATGCGCATCAACTCGATGAAACGCAGCTCGTAACCCCGCTCCAGGCAGTATTCGAGCAGCGGCATGACCTGGTCCAGGTTCTGTCCGCGCAACGGCACCATGTTGACCTTGATCTTCATGCCCGCCGCCCGGGCCTGGTCCATGCCGTCTAGCACGGTCGCCAGGTCGCCCCCTCGTGCGATCCCGCGAAACGCAGAAGGATCCAGGGTGTCGAGGGAAACGTTGATGCGACGGATTCCGGCGTCCACCAGCAAAGGCAGTTTCTTCGCCAACAATTGGCCGTTGGTGGTCAGGCTGATGTCTTCCAGCCCCATCTGCCCCACCGCCGTCATGAAACGCTCGAGTTTTGGGCTCACCAGCGGCTCGCCACCGGTGATGCGCAAACGCTCGATACCGGCGGCCTCGATCAGGTAAGCCACGCCTCGGGCCATCGCCTCGGCCGACAGCTCATCCTGTGCGGCGACCAGACGCTTGCCATCAGGTACGCAGTAGGTACAGGCGTAGTTGCAGGCGGAAGTCAGGCTGACTCGCAAATTGCGAAAACGCCTGCCCTGACGATCAACGATCATGGATCACTCCGGCGGAAGAAGAATCGGACTGGCAAAACTTGACCCAGAATTCAAGTTTTTGCAAGCCTCATGCCTGAGTATATTACTGGGGCACTGCGCCATGTAAGCAGCCATGGCGCAATCAGACAGGTGAATGTCAGCTGCTCGGGACGTCGGTATCGCGCTTGCGCTTGTTGCCCATGCGTACGCCGATGTCCATCAGGAACTGGAAGAAGCCTTCCTGATCTTCCAGCACGTTGCTCCAGAACGGCGAGTGATACAGCGCCACCGCGCCATGCACCAACGCCCAGGCAGCGCAGTAATGGAAATAGGGTGGCACGTCTTCAAGCTTGCCTTCGCTGATCCGGCCCTTGATCAACAAGGTCAGGCGATCGAAATTCGAGGCGCGGATCTTGTGCAGCTCCTCGACCATCTCCGGTACCTGGTTGCCCTTGACCACCTTCTCTTCCAGGCGATCGAACAAGCGATAACGTTGCGGATCGCGCATGCGGAATTCGAAGTAGGCCCGGGACAGGGCTTCCTTGTCCTTGTCCACATCGGCCGAATGCAGCAGTTCGTTCAAATCACGCTCGTAATCGAGCATCAGGCGCAGGTAGATCTCCGCCTTGGATTTGAAATGTTTATAAATCGTGCCTTTGCCGATACCCACGGCATCCGCAATCATCTCGACGGTGACGCTGTCTTCACCCTGATCGAGGAACAACTTGAGCGCGGTGTCGAGAATTTCCTGCTCGCGGCGACGAAACTCACGGACCTTACGAGGTTCTTTGTGCATAAGAGAAAGGTCTGAAGGGTCAAAATTCGAAGCCGGGTATTATGCCTAACTTACGCAAAAATGCACGGATCATCCGTTCCCGGCCTCAGTTCTTCACAAAATCGTATAGATCTGGCTCTTCTTCCCTTGCCCCACCACGCCCCGGAGGCAGGCATAGGCGACAATGAGAACTTATCCGAAGCGAGCGTATTCCAAATTTGTTTAAAAACCGCCCCGGGCAAACTGGACGCGTCCGCATACTGATCAATACTTGAACTGTCGGTGCGACATCTCCCCCAAGTGACGCGCCGATAAAGGTACCAAAGGACCGCGTGCCTTTGTTTTACTCCTAATGGTCTTAACCCGGATTCACCCCCCAGAACCCGGGTTTTTTTTGCTTGAAATTCAAGCCCGTGCCGAACGGACGTGGGCCAGCGGGAACAGCCGTTGGAAGTTCTCTGTCGTCTGGGCTGCAAAACGCTCGTAGGATTCGCCCCGCAACATCGCCAGAAACTCCGCCACTTCCCGTACGTATTGCGGCAGGTTCGGTTTGCCGCGGTACGGAATCGGCGCCAGGTAAGGCGAATCGGTTTCCACCAGCAAGCGGTCGGCCGGCACTTTGCTGGCCACATCGCGCAAGGCATCGGCGTTGCGGAACGTGACAATGCCCGACAGGGAAATGTAATAGCCCATGTCCAACGCAGCCCTGGCCATGTCCCAGTCCTCGGTGAAGCAGTGCAGCACGCCAGCCTGGGGCAACGCGGCCTCGCGCAACAAGGCCAGGGTATCGGCTCGGGCGCCCCGGGTATGGATGATCACCGGCTTTGCGGTTTGTCGAGCCGCTTCCAGGTGCAGTCGGAACGACGCCTGCTGGACTTCGGCGGCTTCGGGCTCATAGTGATAGTCCAGACCGGTTTCACCAATCGCCACCACCCGCGGATGATCGAGTTCGCGCAACAGCCAGTCCAGAGCCGGCGCGGCGTCGGGCTGGACATCGAGGGGATGGATGCCGACCGAACAATCGACATCTTCGTAGCGTTCGGCCAGGACCTTGACGTCGGCGGCATTGTCGGCGCTGACGCCGATGCACAGGAAGTGCCCGACGCCCCGCTGACGAGCCGCGTCCAGCGCAGCATCCAGGGAGCCGCCATGGGCGGCAAGATCGAGGCGGTCAAGGTGGCAATGGGAATCTACAAGCATAGGGAACCAGGTTACATCGTATGGGTGGGACGGTCGGATTTCAGGGTTCCGGCCAAGTGGGTTTCGATCTGGTTGCGGGCGGAGTTGTCGCCCTCGTTGAACTGCACGCCGACGCCGGCGGCGCGATTGCCCTGGGCGCCCTTGGGGGTCAGCCAGATCACCTTGCCGGCGACCGGGATCTTCTCCGGCTCCTCCATCAGGCTCAACAGCATGAACACTTCATCGCCCAGGCGATAATTCTTGTTGGTGGGAATGAACAGGCCACCATTTTTGATAAAAGGCATGTAGGCGGCGTAAAGCACCGATTTGTCCTTGATGGTCAGGGACAGGATGCCATTGCGTGGACCGGGACTGACAGGTTCGTTCATGCTGACCTCCGCTGCGATTGAGCTGAGTCTAGGCTCTGTATGAAAGTCTTGAGACGAAGGCCAGGCAAGGCGAGGCAGCTTTCAACGCTGCCTGAACGAGTATCAAGGCTTTTCGTACAGAGCAAGGAACATTCTCACCGGTTTTCCTTCAGTTGCAGCCTGTCAGTTTCGGCCCGGCAGGCTCGCCCATTGCACCAACAGGGCTTCGAGCAACAAGACCCGGTTGAGGTTCGCCTTGCTCAGCACCTTCTGACGTTGGGCAAGTATCCAGTCCTGAATGTTCAAGATTTTGTCCCGGCTGGTTTTCTGCGCCAGGTACTGGATCACCTTGCGCATGTCCGCCAGCCCCAGGCCAGACTCATCCTCGGTGAGCTGGTAGCGCAGGATCAGGTTCGACCAGTCGCAGAACCAGTCGAACAGCAACAACAGCGAGACAGCATTCCAGCCCTCGGCCAGCTGCGTGGGGGATTGCTGCTGCTTGAGCAGTTGTTTCACCCCTTCCACCACCAGGGCCCGCTGTTCACGCACACCCTGGGCCTGGAGGCTGACGGCGGCCAAGGGGGAACCGGCGGCCAGGGTCAGCAGCTCGCCCCGCTCTTGCTCGGTACTCTCCGGCAAGGCCTGGGCGAGCCATTGCATGCTCATTGCCTCGCTCGGCAACGGACACGCCTGCTGCACGCAACGGCTCTTGATGGTCGGCAGCAAGCGGCTCGGCTGATGGCTGACCAGCAACAGCACGGTGTCGCCCGAAGGCTCCTCCAGGCTCTTGAGCAAGGCGTTGGCCGCATTGATGTTCATTGATTCCACCGGCTCGATCAGCACCACCTTGCGCCCACCCAGTTGCGCGGTCTGGACTACAAAGCTGACCAGATCGCGGACCTGGTCGACCTTGATCGCCTTGTCCGCCTCTTCCGGCTCCAGCACATAGTTGTCGGGATGGCTCCCGGCCTTGAGCAACAGGCAGGACTTGCACTCACCGCATGCATTGGAGGGCCCGGGATGCTGGCACAGCAAGCTGGCCATCAGGCGCTCCGCCAGCGCCCGCTTGCCGATACCGGCCGGGCCATGCAGCAGATACGCGTGGGCATGTTGGGTACGTCCGGCCAATTGCTGCCAGAGACCGTCCTGCCAGGGATAGGCTTCAGCCACGGACACGCTCCAGCAGGCGCGGCAACAGATCATCCAGAGACCGCTGGACCTGCGCCAGGGGCTGCGCGGCATCGATCAGCAGGTAACGCGACGGATCGGCCTTGGCGCGGCTCAGGAACGCACTGCGCACAGCATTGAAGAACGCCGCGCCTTCCTGTTCGAAACGGTCCAGCCGCCCGCGGGCGCTGGCGCGAGCCAGGCCGACTTCCACGGGAAGGTCGAACACCAGCGTCAGGTCCGGGCGCAATTCACGCTGCACGAAGCTCTCCAGTGTAGCGATGCGCTCCAGGGACAATCCCCTGCCGCCCCCCTGGTAGGCATAGGTCGAATCGGTAAAGCGATCACAGAGCACCACGGCGCCACGAGCCAGGGCCGGACGAATCACCTCGGACAGGTGCTGTGCCCGGGCGGCAAACACCAGCAGCAACTCGGTGTCGGGATTCATGACCTCGTCCGCCGGTGTCAACAACACCTCGCGAATCCGCTCCGCCAGCGGCGTACCGCCAGGCTCGCGGGTCAATACCACCTCGACCCCCGCGGCCTGCAAGCGTTCGGCCAGGTATTCGCGGTTAGTGCTCTTGCCGGCGCCTTCAGGGCCTTCCAGCGTTATAAACAAGCCAGTCACGGGCGGTCCTTAATCAGAGTCATTGCGAGCCCGACGGCTCGCTGGCATTCGGTTCGGGAGCCGGCTGCTGTGCCGGGACCTGGGGCACGGCTTCGGGCGCCGTATCAGGCGATGCGGCGGGAATCGGCGCGGTGTCGTCCAGCGTAGCTGGCGCAGGACTGGAACGATAATCGGCACGTCGCTTGAGCTGGTACTCGCGCACCGCATTGTTGTGCGATTCCAGGCTGTCGGAGAAGACATGGCTGCCATCACCGCGAGCGACAAAGTAAAGGCTGCTTCCCGGCGCCGGATTCAGGGCCGCATGAATCGCCTCTCGTCCCACCATCGCGATTGGCGTCGGCGGCAGGCCCGGGACCATGTAGGTGTTGTATGGGTTTTCTTCTTTCAAATGGGCTCGGGTGAGCTTGCCGGTGTAGCGCTCGCCCAGGCCGTAGATAACCGTAGGGTCGGTCTGCAGCAACATGCCCATGCGCAGCCGACGCACGAACACACCGGCGATCTGCCCGCGCTCCTGTGGCACGCCGGTTTCCTTCTCCACCAGCGACGCCATGATCAGCGCCTGATAAGGCTGGGTGTAAGGGGCATCGGGGGAGCGTTCGGCCCACTCCCTGGCGAGCACTTCCTCGAGCCGGTTGTAGGCCTGGTTCAGCACGTCGGCGTCCGAGGTCCCGCGTACGAAACGATAGGTGTCGGGGAAAAACCGCCCCTCGGGAAAGACGCCGGAGTGGCCGAGCCGATCCATGACCTCGCTGTCGCTCAGGCCGGTCAGGGTCTGCTGGAGTTTTTCATCCTTGGCCAGCGCGGCACGGACCTGACGGAAATTCCAGCCCTCCACCAGCGTCACGCTGTACTGCACCACTTCCCCACGCTTCCACACGGCGATCAGGTCCTGCATCGTCATGCCCGGCACCATGCGGTACTCGCCGGCGTGCAGGGGTTGGCCGGCAAGGTTGAAACGCCAATACACCCGCAGCCAGAAAGCGTCCTTGATCAGACCTTCGGCCTCGAGACGCTTGAGGGTCCCGGTCGGGTTGGTCCCGCTGGGAATATCCAGCAGTTCTTCCTGGGTAATGTTCAACGGCTGCTGCAGCGCCGAATGAATCTTCCAGGCCGAAGCGCCCCACAACAGCCCTGCCAGAACCAGTCCGGTTTCCAGCAACAGCAAGAATTTACGTCTCACGAATCAAACATCCAATAACGCGCGGGCAAGGGTCTGCAGTTTACGGGTGAGCGGCCCGGCCGACCAGCGTGCCGAACCGCATGCGCGTACCGGCCACACGCCATATACGCTGTTGCAGACAAAGACTTCGTCGGCCAGGTGCAGTTGCTCCAGGCCAATATCGGCAATCTGCGTGACGATGCCCTGGGACTCGGCTTGAAACAATAATTCGGCGCGCATCACCCCGGCCACACCGCAACGGCTCAGGTCAGGCGTCATCAGCACACCATTGCACACCAGAAACAGATTGCTGAACACCCCTTCGATCACTCGCCCGGAGGTATCCCGCATCAGGCCTTCGGCATGTTCCGCACCGCCCCATTCGGCGCGGGCCAACACCTGCTCAAGGCGATTGAGGTGCTTGAGGCCCGCGAGCAAAGGCTGCTCGGACAGGCGCGTGGCACAAGGAAAGAGGGAAATTCCCTGCTCGGCATGCGCAGCGGGATACGCGACCGGCGGACTGCCTTGCAGGATGCGCCGGGCCGGGGCCGACGGGACGGCGGCATAACCCCGCAGGCCGTCGCCTCGGGTCACGATCAGTTTCAGCACCCCCTGCCCCAGGCCTTGCGCGTAGGCGTCCAGCTCGGCGCTCAACGCAACCCAGTCGACATGGAGCGCCAGCCGTTGGCAACCCTGTTCAAGACGTTGCAGATGACGCTCCAGCAGCACGGGTACGCCGGCACGCACGGCGATGGTTTCAAACAACCCATCGCCATAAGCCAGGCCGCGATCCTTCAGCGACAGAACGTCGGCCGGCTGACCGTCGACCCAGCTATCCATCAACCAGCGAACCGGCGGAACACCAGCGAGCCGTTGGTCCCGCCAAAGCCGAAGGAGTTGGATATCACTACATCGATATCCATGCCACGGGCGGTATGCGGAACGAAGTCCAGGTCGCAGCCTTCATCCGGCTCGTCGAGGTTGATGGTCGGCGGCGCGACCTGGCTGTTGATCGCCAGTACGCTGAAGATCGCCTCTACCGCACCGGCGGCCCCCAGCAGGTGACCGGTCATGGACTTGGTGGAGCTGACGGCCAGCTTGTAGGCATGATCACCGAATACGGTCTTGATCGCCTGGGCTTCGGCCAGGTCGCCCGCGGGGGTCGAGGTGCCATGGGCGTTGATGTACTGGACCTGGTCGGCATTGACCTTCGCATCCCGCAGAGCATTGGCGATGCAACGGGCCGCACCGGCGCCATCGGCCGGAGGCGATGTCATGTGGTACGCATCGCCGCTGGTACCGAAGCCGATGAGCTCGGCATAAATGGTAGCGCCGCGGGCCTTGGCATGCTCCAGTTCCTCGAGTACCAGCGCACCGGAACCATCGGACAGCACGAAGCCATCACGGCCCTTGTCCCATGGACGGCTGGCGCGGGTCGGTTCATCGTTGCGGGTCGACAGCGCACGGGACGCACCGAAGCCACCCATGCCCAGGCCACACGCGGCCATCTCGGCACCGCCGGCAATCATGACGTCGGCTTCGTCGTACATGATGTTGCGGGCAGCCATGCCTATGCAGTGGGTACCCGTGGTGCACGCCGTGGCAATGGCGTAGTTGGGCCCCTGCACACCCAGGTGGATGGACAGGAAACCGGAAATCATGTTGATGATCGAGCCCGGCACGAAGAACGGGGAAATCCGTCGCGGCCCCGAATCGTGCAATGTACGGCTGGTCTCTTCGATATTGGTCAAGCCGCCGATACCCGAGCCCATGGCAACGCCGATGCGCTCACGGTTGGCGTCGGTGACTTCCAGGCCGGCGTTACGCACTGCCTGGAATCCGGCTGCCAGACCATACTGGATGAACAGGTCTAGCTTGCGGGCTTCCTTGACCGACAGGTATTCCTCGACATTGAAGCCCTTTACCGAGCCGCCAAAACGGGTGGAATAGGCAGAAAGGTCGGTGTGTTCGATCAGACCAATGCCACTACGGCCAGCCAGAATGCCCTGCCAGCTGCTCGGCACATCCGTGCCCAGTGGCGACAACATACCCATACCGGTGACTACGACGCGTCTACGCGACACAGCACTCTCCTTTTTCTAATGACGACTTTGCATCAGGCCTAAAGAAAAAACCGCACGCCGTAACGGCAGTGCGGTTTTTCCATGACAGCTAGCGACGACTAAAAACGATTACGCCTGGTGGGCAGTAACGTAGTCGATGGCAGCTTGTACAGTAGTGATCTTCTCAGCTTCTTCGTCAGGAATCTCGGTCTCGAATTCCTCTTCCAGAGCCATCACCAGCTCAACGGTGTCAAGGGAGTCGGCACCCAGGTCTTCAACGAAGGAAGCAGTGTTCACAACTTCTTCTTCCTTGACGCCCAGTTGCTCGGCAACGATTTTCTTGACGCGCTCTTCGATGGTGCTCATACCTTGTTTTCACTCCTAATGGACAAATTCAGGCAGCTGGCCGGTGGGTAAGTGTATAGAAAGGCTTTTCGGTTTTTCAACCGAAAGCTTCACTCCTCAAACCCCTCGGGCCCGCCCCTATAAATAGATTGCAGCTTTATAACGGATTTTAGACAGCTCGTATGACATTTTTTTGAAGCAATCCGTCACATTTAACTCATGTACATCCCGCCGTTCACCGGGATTGTAGCCCCCGTGACGTATGCCGCAGCGTCGGATGCAAGAAAAGCCACCACGGATGCGATTTCTTCAGCCTGCCCCAGACGCCCCAGCGGAATTTGCGTCAACAAGGCCTCACGCTGCGCCTCTGGCAATTCGCGGGTCATGTCGGTGTCGATGAAACCCGGGGCCACCGAGTTTACCGTAATCGAACGCGAACCCACTTCCCGCGCCAGCGCACGGCTGAAACCTTCCAGACCGGCCTTGGCCGCAGCATAGTTTACTTGGCCTGCGTTGCCCATGGCACCCACAACCGAGCCAATATTGATGATACGACCCCAGCGAGCCTTGGTCATGCCGCGCAGGACGCCCTTGGACAGCCGGTACAGACTGTTCAGGTTGGTATCGATCACATCGAACCATTCGTCATCTTTCATGCGCATCATCAGATTATCACGAGTGATACCGGCGTTATTGACCAGGATCGCCGGGACACCGAACTGCTCCTGGATAGTTGCCAGCACCGCCGTGACGGATTCGTCGCTGGTGACGTTCAGTTCA
Organism: Pseudomonas sp. NFACC32-1; assembly: GCF_900101215.1. Taxonomy (NCBI): domain Bacteria; kingdom Pseudomonadati; phylum Pseudomonadota; class Gammaproteobacteria; order Pseudomonadales; family Pseudomonadaceae; genus Pseudomonas; species Pseudomonas sp. NFACC32-1. The sequence goes on along the minus strand of NZ_FMUL01000005.1, from coordinate 234,477 downwards.
AGGCCGGTGCCTTGGATACCGTTTTCCTTCAGGGTCGCGGCGATGCGCTCGGCGCCCGAAGCGGAAGTCGCGGTGCCGACGACGATGGCGCCTTGGCGACCCAATTCCAGGGCAATAGCCTGGCCGATGCCACGGCTCGCACCGGTCACCAGTGCAACTTTACCTTGCAGACTCATGCAAGCTTCTCCTGTTCAGGCCTGCGCTGCACGAGCGGCAGCGAAAGCGTCTGGGGTATTGAGGTTGGAAGTCGACACGCCTTCGGCGCAGCGTTTGTTCAGACCGGCCAGCACCTTGCCCGGGCCACATTCGACCAGCTCGGTCGCACCCTTGGCCGCCAGGGTCTGCACCGTTTCGACCCAGCGAACCGGCTTGTAGAGTTGTTCCAGCAGATCGCGCTTGAGGGTTTCGAGGTCCGGCGCCACATCGGCGCTGACGTTCTGCACCACAGGTATCTGCGGAGCCTGCCAATCGATGGCGGCAATGGATTCGGCAAAGCGTTCGGCGGCAGGCCGCATCAGTTCACAGTGCGACGGCACGCTGACCGGCAGCGGCATGGCGCGCTTGGCTCCACGCGCCTTGCAGCCCTCGATGGCCCGGTCGACCGCGGCCTTGGCGCCGGCAATCACCACCTGGCCAGGCGAGTTGAAGTTCACGGCACTGACCACATCGCCTTGCGCCGCTTCGGCACAGGCAGCCAGCACATCTGCATCTTCCAGGCCGAGGATAGCGGCCATGCCGCCCTGCCCGGCCGGAACGGCCTCCTGCATCAACTGGCCGCGACGCTCCACCAGTTTCACGGCATCGCCCAGGCTGAGACTGCCAGCGGCCACGAGAGCACTGTATTCACCCAGGCTATGGCCGGCGACGAAAGCCGGACGCGCGCCACCTTCAGCCAGCCACAGGCGCCACAGCGCGACCGAGGCGGTGAGGATGGCCGGTTGGGTCTTGTCGGTTTGATTGAGCAGCTCTTCCGGCCCTTGCTGGGTCAATGCCCACAAGTCGTAGCCGAGCGCATCGGATGCTTCTTTGAATGTTTCGAGGACCAGCGGGTATTGCGCGCCCAGCTCGGCCAGCATGCCGAGGGACTGCGAGCCCTGTCCTGGAAAGACGAATGCGAGGGAAGCAGACATGAAAACAAAGCCCCTAATGATCTTGTCGTCAAAAATTGACGCCCCTGGGGGCGCTAGGAAACTGACAGTTGGATGGCGGGTTGAACCAGCCGGTCACATTTAAGCATTGTCGGACGAAAACGCCTAAGTTAACAAATCTTCGAGGCGGCCATGCAGGCGTTCCGGCAGGTTTTCCTGGATCTCGATCACCGCACGATTGATCGCACTTTGAAAGCCCTGCACCCCCGCCGACCCGTGGCTCTTGATCACGATGCCCTGCAAGCCGAGGAAACTCGCGCCGTTATGTCGCGCCGGCGCCAGGTCTGCCTGCAGGCGACGCATCAATGGCAAGGCCAGCGCTCCAACCAGGCGCGAGGCCAGGCTCTGCCGGAACAGGGTCTCGATGCGCTCGCTGATCATGGTGGCCAGGCCTTCGCTGGACTTGAGCAGGATATTGCCAACGAAGCCGTCGCACACGACCACATCCGCCTCGCCCCGGTACAAGCCGTCGCCCTCGACAAAGCCGATGTAGTTGATGCCACGCGCACCCTGCAGCAGGGTGGCGGCCAGCTTGACCTGCTGGTTGCCCTTGATGTCTTCGGTACCGATGTTCAGCAGTGCCACGCGAGGACGTGCAATGCCCAGGGTTTCAGCGGCCACCGAGCCCATCACCGCAAATTGCAGCAAATGCTCGGCACTGCAATCGACATTGGCGCCAAGGTCCAGCAACTGGCAGAAACCGCGCCGGGTCGGTATCGCCGCGACCATTGCCGGCCGGTCGATGCCTGGCAGCGTCTTGAGCACGTAGCGCGACAGCGCCATCAGCGCGCCAGTGTTCCCGGCGCTGACACACGCCTGGACCTTGCCATCGCGCAACAGCTCCAAAGCCACCCGCATCGACGCATCGGGCTTGCCGCGCAGGGCCTGGGCGGGTTTTTCGTCCATGGCGATCACTTCAGACGCCGGGGTAATCGTCAGGCGCGCACGATCCGCAGCAGGCTGGCCGCTGAGCATTTCTTCCAGGAGGGAGGGTTGACCGACGAGGGTCAGGTGCAACGAGGGCGTAGCATTCAGGCAAGCAAGACTGGCCTGAACAATGCTGCGGGGACCGAAGTCCCCGCCCATTGCGTCAATCGCGATGACTTGAGCGGACAAGGATTACTCGTCAGCGCCCTTGTCGATCACTTTGCGACCACGGTATACGCCTTCTGGCGATACGTGGTGACGCAGGTGAACTTCACCAGTGGTTTTTTCTACAGACAGGGTGCTAGCCTCGAGAGCGTCGTGCGAACGGCGCATGTCACGGGCAGAGCGGGATTTTTTGTTCTGCTGAACAGCCATAATTGATTAACTCCTAAACGTTTGGGTCACGCTTTAACTGCGCCAAAACACTGAACGGGTTGGACCGCGTTACCTCGTCCTCGCTCGGCTCGGGCTCATCTGCTCCCGCCGGCTGCTGGCATTCTTCCGGATGATGAGCAGGCACAATGGGCAAGGCGAGCAGGAGCTCATCCTCGATCAGTGACTGCAGATCCAATGGATCTTCGCCCAGTTCCAGCACGTCATAGCCTTTCGGCAACGACTGGGTATTCGCACCCTCCTTCACCACGGCGTAACTGCATTCGCTGTGGATCGGCAGGGTGACCAGCTCAAGACAACGCTGGCAAACCATTTTGACTTCAGTGTCGATAAAGCTGTGGATAACCACAGATTTACGTTCATCTCGTTCAAAAACGAATTTGGCCTGGACCGTCCCGATATCGTCGGAAAGCGGGTCGCAGAGTCTCTTCAAATCGGCCAGCGGCAGTTCACCTTGAAGGGTGGTGCCACGATCAGCCAATTTGCGCGGGTCAACGTGAGGTGGAATCGGGTCATTCAACATAGGCGCAGCATTATAGGGATGCACCCAGCCATGTCAAAGGAAATTCAGCCCTGTCCGTCACTTGCACGCCCCGCTAGAATTCGCCCCTGCCTTTTGGAGATGCCCATGCTGCCCTTATTACTTGCCTCCAGCTCGGTCTATCGCCGGGAATTGCTCGCCCGCCTGGGGTTACTATTCGTCTGCCAGTCACCGGATATCGACGAAAGCCAACGCCCCGGCGAGGCTGCCCGAACACTGGTGGAACGCCTGGCGCGGGAAAAGGCCCTGGCCCTGGCCGACAGTCACCCGGGACACCTGATCATCGGCTCGGACCAGGTCGCCGTGCTCGGCGAACGCATCCTGGGCAAACCCCATACCTTCGAAAGGGCCCGCGAGCAACTGCTGGCGGCCAGCGGCACCAAGGTCACGTTTCTCACAGGCCTGGCACTGCTCAACAGCCAGACCGGCGCCTGCCAGGTCGATTGCGTGGCTTTTAGCGTCAATATGCGCGCGCTCGACCCGGAGCGAGTGGAGCGCTATCTGCGGGCCGAGCAGCCCTATGACTGCGCCGGTAGCTTCAAGGCCGAAGGGCTGGGCGTGAGCCTGTTCCAGAGCACCGAAGGCCCGGACGCCACCAGCCTGATCGGACTGCCCTTGATTCGCCTTGTGGATATGTTGCTGGCGGAGGGCGTAGAGATACCCTGAATCTGGCATCATCCATGGCAGAGCACCCGCCGCCCGCAACCGAACGGCCGGAGCCCTGCCAGCGAGTCAGCGCAATACCGGCCCCTGGAACCCCATCCACATTGCCAGGCGCTCGGCGATGCTCGCCCCCAGCTTCTTCGAGAAACGGTCGAGCGGCGATTCTTCGACAGTGAAGTCCACCAGCTCCTTCTCGCCGATCACATCCCGCGCCACCGAACTGGCACTGCCCAGGCCGTCGATCAAGCCCAGCGACAACGCCTGCTCTCCAGACCATACCAGGCCGGAAAACAGCTCCGGATGATCCTTGTCCTTGAGCCGATCGCCCCGACCTTTCTTGACGCTGGCGATGAACTGCTTATGGGTCGTATCGAGCACGCCCTGCCAGAAAGCGATCTCTTCCGGCTTCTGCGGCTGGAAGGGGTCGAGGAACGACTTATGCTCACCGGCGGTGTAGACCCGGCGCTCGATACCGAGCTTGTCGAGGGTCTCGACAAAGCCATAACCGGCAGCGGTGACACCGATGGACCCCACCAGGCTGGCCTTGTCGGCATAGATCTGATCCGCCGCACTGGCGATGTAATAGGCACCGGAAGCGCCGAGGTCGGCGATCACCGCATAGACCTTGGTGTCCGGATGCGCAGCGCGCAAGCGAACGATCTCGTCATAGACGTAGCCGGACTGCACCGGACTGCCGCCCGGACTGTTGATACGCAGCACCACCCCCTTGACCTTCTCATCCTCGAACGCAGCCCGCAGACTGCCAATGATGTTGTCCGCGCTGGCCGCCTCCTTGTCGGCGATCATGCCCTCGACGTCGATCACCGCCGTATAGGCCGAAGCACTGCCGGGACTCTTCTTCATATCGATCGCCTGGATGATGACACCCAGCCCGACGAAAAGATAAATGAAGACCAGGAACTTGAAGAAAATTCCCCAGCGGCGAGCGCGACGCTGTTCTTGCACCCCCGCCAGGAGGGTTTTTTCCAGCAACTTCCAGCTTTTATCGTCACCGTTTTCAGCGCTTGCCTTGGCCGGTGCTTTCCATTCATCGGTCATACATGCATCTCCAACAGGTTCTAATCGGTAGGCCGGCTCAGCCAGGCGTGTAATTCAGTAAAACGGTCAATCGTCAATCGCGGTTCGAATGCCCGCAGCGCCTCGATGGTCTGCGCACCGTAGCTGACAGCCACCGAGCCCATGCCGGCATTGCGCGCCATCTGCAGGTCGAAGGACGAATCCCCCACCATCAGCGCCTGCTCCGCACGCACCTCGCAGTGCGCCAGGATCTGCTCGAGCATCAAGGGATGGGGCTTGCTGGCGGTTTCATCGGCAGCACGAGTGACATCGAAATAGTCCTCCCAGCCATGAGCCTTCAGCACGCGATCCAATCCCCGACGAGCCTTTCCAGTGGCAACGGCCAGGTGGTAACCCTCCGCCCGAAACGCCTGGAGGGTATCCAGGACGCCATCGAACAACGGCGAAGGCTCGGCCTCCAGCGCGATGTAATGGTCGGCGTAGTGCTGACGAAACACCACCAACTCCTGGTCGCCGATCTCCGGATACAGGCTGCGAATCGCCTCGGGCAAGCCGAGACCGATAATGCCTTTGACTGCAAGGTCGTCACGCCTGGCAAAACCCGTACGATCCGATGCGGCATGCATCGACTCCACGATCCGACCGATGGAATCGGCCAGAGTGCCGTCCCAATCGAATATCAGCAGCTTGTATTCAGGATGCACTCAACCGCTCCACGGTTCGGGCCCACATGTCATCCACGGGGGCCTGCAGTTTCAGCTCACCCCCATCGGGCAGCGGCACCGTGAGCATATAAGCATGGAGAAACAATCGCTTTCCGCCAAGATCGCGTATCTCCCGACTGAAGTCGTCGTCCCCGTATTTGGGGTCACCGGCAATGCAGTGCCCGGCGTGCAGGGTATGGACACGAATCTGGTGGGTGCGCCCCGTGATCGGCTTGGCTTCGATCAGGGTGGCGAACTCGCCGAAACGGCGCAGGACCTTGAATACGGTCAGCGCTTCCTTGCCTTCGTCGTTGACCTCGACCATGCGCTCGCCGGAACGCAGGTTGCTCTTGAGCAACGGTGCGCGGACCTGCTTGATGGACGTCGCCCAATGGCCGCGGACCAGGGCCATGTAGCGCTTGTCGACACCATCGCCCCGCAACTGTTCGTGCAAATGACGCAGCATGCTGCGTTTCTTGGCGATCATCAGTAGGCCGGAAGTGTCCCGGTCCAGGCGATGGACCAGTTCCAGCTCCTTGGCGTCGGGACGCAACTGACGAAAGGCTTCGATCACGCCGAAATCCAGGCCGCTGCCGCCGTGAACTGCGATGCCCGCGGGTTTGTTGATCACAATCAGCGCCTTGTCTTCGTAGACAATCGAAGCCTCCAGGCGCTGCAGCAGTCCCTGGGCGACGGGCACCGGTTCGTCGCGCTCAGGCACGCGAACCGGCGGCACACGCACGATATCGCCCGCCTGGAGCTTGTACTCAGGCTTGATCCGGCCCTTGTTCACCCGCACTTCGCCCTTGCGCAAAATGCGATAAATCAAGGTCTTGGGCACACCCTTGAGCCGGGCTAGCAGGAAATTATCGATTCGTTGGCCGGCATATTCCGGCGAGACCTCGAGCAGTTGAACGCCAGGGGTCGAAGGGGCAGTAGTCGTCATGGCGGCGATCATAACAATTTTTTATGGAATTGAAGCACTTAATCATTGCTGCTATAGTCGCGAACGCCGCCAAAAGTGGCTGGACAGCGGACTAACGGTCAAAAACCGGCCCTGACCAACGCAATTCACGAGGACGAGAGGCCGTCCTACGGGGCTTTTGCTACGTAACGGCAGAGTTTGCAGGTGTAACGAGCGCAGGTGACATGAGGCCTGAAATACGCCGCAAAGCAGAGTTTTTGCTCGCCTTGCGCGCCACATTCACGGCCAGTTCACAAAGTGCAGTCAGTTGCGGACGACCCCGGGCGAGAGCTTCGGAAACAACGCCTAATTAGCCATGATGCGTGACCTCCCCTTCCGGAGCTCACGGTAAATGCCAACCCGCTGCGGATTCTGCGCGCGGCAGCACCCGAATTATCAGGGATACGTGTAGGGTGGAGATGTACAACCGTCGGACTGTGTAGCACTAGGCTTATATTTAGACGCTTCATCTCGTCCACAGGCGCCGGTTGATTCCTCCTCCTGACTGAGTGCTTGAGTACCAGCAAGCAGGACGCGTCCGTCGCGACTTCGCCGTTATTGGGCCGAACTCGCTGGACACTGGAGTGGCAATGCCACTTCCATGACGCACCTGACACCGACCGTGAGAAGTCGTGTGTGCCGAACGCCGTTTCCGGCAGCCCGGAAACCGACGGTACTACATGAAAAGAATGCTGATTAACGCAACTCAACCCGAAGAGTTGCGTGTTGCACTGGTAGACGGCCAGCGCCTCTACGACCTGGATATCGAATCCGGTGCACGCGAGCAGAAGAAGGCCAACATCTACAAAGGCCGGATCACTCGCATCGAACCAAGCCTGGAGGCTGCCTTTGTCGATTTCGGCTCTGAGCGCCATGGCTTCCTGCCCCTCAAAGAAATCTCCCGCGAATACTTCAAGAAGGCCCCCGAAGGCCGCGTCAATATCAAGGACGTCCTGAGCGAAGGCCAGGAAGTCATCGTCCAGGTCGAAAAAGAAGAGCGTGGCAACAAGGGCGCCGCCCTGACCACCTTCATCAGCCTGGCCGGCCGTTACCTGGTCCTGATGCCCAACAACCCGCGTGCCGGTGGCATCTCCCGCCGCATCGAAGGCGAAGAGCGCAACGAACTGCGTGAAGCCCTCAACGGCCTGGTGGCTCCTGCCGACATGGGCCTGATCGTGCGCACGGCCGGCCTGGGCCGCAGCAGCGAAGAAATGCAGTGGGACCTCGACTACCTGCTGCAGCTGTGGACCGCCATCAAGGAAGCGTCCCTGGATCGCTCCGCGCCGTTCCTGATCTACCAGGAAAGCAACGTCATCATCCGCGCCATCCGCGACTACCTGCGCCAGGACATCGGCGAAGTGCTGATCGACAGCGTCGAAGCCCAGGACGAAGCCCTGACCTTCATTCGCCAGGTGATGCCGCAGTACGCCAGCAAGATCAAGCTCTACGAAGACAGCGTCCCGCTGTTCAACCGCTTCCAGATCGAAAGCCAGATCGAAACCGCCTTCCAGCGCGTCGTCGAACTGCCTTCCGGCGGCTCCATCGTCATCGATCCCACCGAAGCCCTGGTGTCCATCGACATCAACTCGGCTCGCGCCACCAAAGGCAGCGACATCGAAGAAACCGCCCTGCAGACCAACCTGGAAGCGGCCGAGGAAATCGCCCGCCAGCTGCGCCTGCGCGACATCGGCGGCCTGATCGTCATCGACTTCATCGACATGACCCCGGCCAAGAACCAGCGCGCCGTGGAAGAAAAGGTCCGTGAATGCCTGGAAGCCGACCGCGCCCGCGTACAGGTTGGCCGCATCTCGCGCTTCGGCTTGCTGGAAATGTCCCGTCAGCGCCTGCGTCCATCCCTGGGCGAGAGCAGTGGCATCGTCTGCCCACGCTGCAACGGCACCGGCATCATCCGTGACGTCGAGTCGCTGTCCCTGGCGATCCTGCGCCTGATCGAAGAAGAAGCCCTGAAAGACCGCACCGCCGAAGTCCGCGCCCAGGTGCCGATCCCGGTGGCCGCGTTCCTGCTCAACGAAAAACGCAACTCGATCACCAAGATCGAACTGCGCACCCGTGCCCGCATCGTCATCCTGCCGAACGACCACCTCGAGACGCCGCATTTCGAAGTGCAGCGCCTGCGCGACGATAGCCCGGAAGCCCACACCAACCAGTCCAGCTACGAGATCGCTGCCGCCGCAGCCGAAGTGGAAGACGTCCAGCCGGCTGCCGCCACCCGCACCCTGGTTCGCCAGGAAGCCGCCGTCAAGACCGCGCCGGCCCGCGCCAACGCGCCGGTTCCGACCGAAGTTGCCACTGCCGCACCTGCACCGGCCGCCGCGCCTGAACCTAGCCTGTTCAAGGGCCTGGTGAAGTCCCTGGTCAGCCTGTTCGCCACCAAGGAAGAACCGGCCGCGCCCGTGGTCACCGCCAAGCCTGCCACCGAGCGTCCGGCCCGCAACGAAGAGCGTCGCAACGGTCGCCAGCAGACCCGCAACCGCAACGGCCGCCGCGACGAAGAGCGCAAGCCACGCGAAGAACGGGCCCCGCGTGAAGAACGCGCACCGCGTGAAGAACGCCAGCCGCGCGAAGCCCGCGAGGATGCACCGGCCGTAGCCCGCGAAGAACGCACGCCACGTCCACCACGTGAAGAGCGTCAACCGCGTGCCCCGCGTGAAGACCGCAAGCCACGTGGCGAGCGTGAAGAACGTGTTCGCGAACTGCGCGAGCCGCTGGACGCCGCCCCTGCCGTTGCCGCCACCGCTGAAGAGCGTCCGGCTCGCCAGCCTCGCGAAGAGCGTGCTCCACGTCCACCGCGTGAAGAGCGTCAGCCTCGGGCCGAACAGGCTGCCGCCGCAGCCAGCGAAGACGAAGTGCTGAACACCGAGGAACAATTGCAGGAAGACGGCCAGGACGCCGCCGAAGGCGATCGTCCACGTCGCCGTTCCCGCGGCCAGCGTCGTCGCAGCAACCGCCGCGAGCGCCAACGCGACGCCAACGGGAACGTGATCGAGGGCTCGGAAGAGTCCGCCACTACCGAAGCGCCAAGTGCTGCGGACCTGGCCGCCGGCCTGGCCGTCACCGCGGCAGTTGCCAGCAGCACCATCAGTGCCCCGGCCGAAGCCCAGGCCAACGAGCAGGCCGAACGCGCCACCGCCGCGGTGGAAGAAGCACAGGTCGAAGCTCCGGTGGTCGAAGCCAATACGGCAGTGCAAGTCACCGCTTCGCCGGAAGTGGAAGTCGCGCCGGTCAGTGAAGCCCAGCCTGCCGCCGAAACCGTCGCCGAACCTGCGCCGGTCGTCGAGCAGCCGGTGATTGCTGAAGCCGAACCTGTCGTCGAAACACCAGCAGAGGAAAAAGCACCGGAGCCGCTGGTACGCGAGGAACAGACCGCGTTCAACTGGCATTCGGAGCCTGCCGCACCGGCTGCGGTCGACGAGCCAGCGCCAGCGCCTGAGCCAGCCCCCGAGGCTGAACCTGTGAAGACGGTCGAGCCGACTCCGGCGGTCGAAGCCCCTGTAGCGGCTGCGGTACAGGCGCCAGTCGAAGCACCTGCCCCTGTGAGCGCCTTGACTCCGAACGGTCGCGCACCGAACGACCCACGTGAAGTGCGTCGTCGCAAGCGCGAAGCCGAACGCCTGCAGAAGGAAGCTGAACTGGCTGCCGCTCAGGCACCTGTCGCCGAACCGGCTCCGGTGGTGGAAGCCGTCGAGGCAGCCCCTGCCCCAACCGCTGAGGCCGCTGCCGAACCTGCTCCGGCTGAACCGGTTGAATCGGTGCCGGCAAGCGATGAATCCCAGCCTCAGCACACCGCTGAAGCCGAGGAAGTCGCACCGCGTCACCCCCAGGCCCTGGAAAAAGAGCACGAGCCAAAACCTCACGCCTGATTCCATAGCCCGATAAAAAGCCCCGCCTGGTAATGCCAGGCGGGGCTTTTTATTTCCTGTCCATCCACTCGGGCGGGCTCCGCCCCGCAGCTATTGCTTGAAGACCAGAGCCTCAGGCACATCCACGTCCCACAACACACCGGGGTCATCGACCGCCACCTCGACCACTTCCGCCTCGGCGAACAAGACCCTGGCACCACGATCGCCGGTCAAGGCCATCAATTTCGCCCCCAGACCACGACCGAATCCCACCGGATGCCCATACTCACCCGCAAAGACCGGAACGCAGATGCCGTCTTCGCAGATATTCGCCATCACCCGCTCGATGCTTGATGGCAGGATGAACGGCATGTCTGCCAGCACGATCAGCCAGCCATCCATATCGGGCGAGGCCTGCACGCCGGCCGCGATGCTATCCCCCAGCCCCGGGGACTGCAGCTCGATGAAATCGCACCCATAGGCCTGGGCCATGCGAATGGCCTGGGGACGATCTTCGCGAGTCACCAGGATGCGCTTTGCCAGGGAAACCGGCAGATTCACCAGGACCTGCTCGATCACCGAACGCACAGCACCGTCACGCCCGGCGCAATCGGCCAGCAATTTGTCCTTGTCGGGACCCGCGACCTGACGGAACCGGCTCCCCGCCCCGGCCGCGACGATAATCGCCCCAATGGATTCAGTCATACGCCCTCCTCGCCCTCCACCCGCGACTTACAACGGCTTCTTCTGCCGAAGCTCGACGCCATTCTTGATGGCCACGATTTCAGCCAGCAGCGACAAGGCGATCTCCGCCGGGGTATGGCTGCCGATGTGCAGCCCGATCGGCCCATGCAGCCGCTCGATGGCCTGTGCCGACAAGCCTAGCTGAGCCAGGTTGTCCCGGCGCTTCTGACTGTTGACCCGCGACCCCAGGGCCCCGACATAGAATGCCTTGGAATCCAGGGCGGTCAGCAGCGCCATGTCATCCAGCCGTGGGTCGTGGGTCAGGGCGACGATGGCCGTGCGCTCATCGGTCTGGATGCTCAACACCGCTTCGTCGGGCATTCCGGAGACGAAGCGCCCCTGCTGCTCTTCCCAACCATAGACAAACTCCTTGCGCGGATCGCAGATCAGCACTTCGAAGTCCAGCAACCGAGCCATCTGTGCCACATAACGCGACAGTTGTCCGGCACCGATCAGCAGCAGCCGCCAGCGTGGGCCATAAATGGCTCGCAGCGTCTGGCCATCGAAAACCAGCGCGTCGTGTTTACTGGCAGGTACCAGCGTCACGGCACCAGTGGCGATCACCAGCTCCCGGGCGACAATCTCGTGGGCGTCGCAACGCTCCAGCAGTTCAGCGACCCATTGCGGATCGCCGACCCGCTCTTCGGTCAGGCGCAGGGTGCCACCGCACGGCAGGCCGAAACGCGCGGCCTCCTCGCGGGTGACGCCATAGGTGATGAGTTGCACCGGCGGACCTTGCGCCGGGATACGACCATCATGCAGCCGGGCGATCAGGTCGTCCTCCACACAGCCGCCCGACACCGAGCCGATCACCACGCCGTCTTCGCGCAGGGCCAGCATCGCCCCGGGTGGCCTTGGCGCGGTGCCCCAGGTCTGGACCACGGTGAACAGCACCACGCGCTGCCCCGCACGGCGCCATTGAAGCACGCTGCGCAGGACGTTCAGGTCGACACTGTCCATCAGGCCTTGGCCTGCTGCCAGCCTTGCAGCTGATAGCGCACAGGCAGATCACGGATGCGCTTGCCGGTGGCGGCGAAAATCGCGTTGCACAGCGCCGGGGCAATCGGCGGCACTCCCGGCTCCCCGACCCCTCCCAACGGAACCTCGCCCGGCGGCGTCACCAGATGCACGGCCACTTTCTTGGGCGCCAGGGACATGCGCGCCACTTCGTACATGTGGAAGTTGTCCTGCTGCACCTTGCCATCCTTGAAGCTGATCTCCCCCACCATCGCGTTGCCCAGGCCCATGACGCAGGCACCTTCGAATTGGGAACGGATGCGCTCCGGGTTGATCTGCGGGCCGCAGTCCACCGCGATATCAGCCTTGTGCACGATCACCGTGCCATCGTCCTTGACCTCCACTTCGATCGCCGCCGCCACGTAGGTGACGAAGCTGTAGTGCACCGCCAGCCCCAGGCCGCGCCCCTTGGGCAGTTGCTGCCCCCAACCCGCCGCCTTGGCAGCCGTTTGCAGCACGGTGCGGATCCGTGCCGTATCGATGGGATAGCGGTCGGGGGATTCGCCGTAGTTCCACTCCTCGTTCAAGGTGCGCGGATCGATCTTGCGGTCCGGGCCAAGCAACTTGAGGTGGTAGTCCAGCGGATCCTGACCGGCCTTGTGGGCCAGTTCGTCGATGAAACTCTGGATCGCGAAACCGTGGGGAATATTCGACACCGAGCGGTACCAGCCCACCCGGGTATGAGCCGTCGCCTCGGGGTTCTCCAGGCGCAGGTTGGCAATGGCATAGGCCATGTTGGTAACGCCCATGCCCAGCTCGAAGGGGGCTTCGTGAGTCATTCCCGGGGCGAACAGCGCGGTGATACTGGGCGCGACGGTGCGATGCAACCAGCTGGAAGGCAGGCCGTCCCGATTCAGGCCGGCCTTCAGGTATTCGGCCGATACGGTATGGAAATAGGAGTGATGGATGTCATCCTCGCGGGTCCACTGCACCCGGATCGCCTGCCCTGGGAACTCCTTGGCCAGCAGCGCCGCCTCAAGGACGAAGTCAGGCTTGGATTTTCGCCCGAAGCCGCCCCCCAGCAAGGTGATATTCACCGTGACCTTTTCGAAAGGAATGCCCAGCCGTTCAGCGATGCGCTCACGCGTGACCTGCGGCGCCTGGCTCGGGGCCCAGGCTTCGCACTGGCCATCCTTGAAGCGCGCGGTGGCGACCATGGGCTCCATGGGCGACTGGGACAGGTGTGGCAAGTAATAGGTCGCTTCCAGGGTCGAGTCGGCCTTGGCCAGCGCATCGTCGACATCACCGGCATTGCGCACGACTTTTCCAGGCTTGAGGGCTGCGGCTTCGAGCTCCTTGCGGTAGGCGACGGACTCATAGCCCGCGTTCGGGCCATCGTCCCACTCGATTTTCAGCGCCTCGCGCCCCTTCATGGCCGCCCAGGTATTTTTCGCCACCACCGCCACGCCGCCCAGGGGCTGGAATTCCGAAGGCAGGGGACGAGGCTCGATCTGCAGCACCTTGACCACCCCGGGGACCTTCAGCGCCGCGCTGCTGTCCACGGACTTGACCTTGCCGCCATAGACCGGCGGGCGGGCTACCACGGCGTAGAGCATGCCGTCGAAATGCACGTCGGCGCCGAATACGGCACGACCGTTGACGATGTCCGCGCCGTCGATGGCCCGGCTCCCCTCCTTGCCAATGTAGCGAAACTCCGAAGGCTGCTTGAGACGCAGGCTATCGCGCGCCGGCACCGGCAAGGCACTGGCAGCGGCGGCCAACGCGCCATAACCCAGCTCTCGACCGGAAGGCTGGTGGACCACGCTGTGCAGGCGGGCATGACATTCGCCCACCGGAACCTTCCACTGCGCCGCAGCAGCCTGCTCCAGCATGGTCCTGGCGGCCGCACCGCAACGACGCATCGGCTCATACCAGTGACGCATGCTGCGCGAGCCGTCCGTATCCTGGTTGCCAAAGCGCACTTCATCGGCCGGAGCCTGCTGCACCTTCACCCGAGCCCAATCGGCCTCCAGCTCATCGGCCACGACCATGGTCAGGCTGGTGCGCACGCCCTGGCCCATTTCCGAGCGGTTGCAGATCACCGTCACACTGCCATCGGCGGCAATGCTCACATACACCTTGGGGTCATCGACCGCGCCATGCGGCATGCCCTCGGCGCCAAACTTCTTTTCTTCGGCGAAGGCGTCCGGCAGCCCCCAGCTGGCGGCCAGTACCAGCACACCCGTGGCGCTGGCGCCTTTGAGAAAGCCGCGGCGGCTGAGGTTGCTCAGCACGAAATCATCGGGTAAACGGCTCATGCCTTGGCCTCCTTCAGATGCGTGGAAGCCTGCCGGATCGCGGTCTTGATCCGGTTATAGGTACCGCAGCGGCAGATGTTGCCCATCATGGCTTCCTCGATCTGCTCATCGCTCGGGTTGGGATTGGTCTTGAGCAAGGCCGTCGCGGACATGATCTGCCCGCCCTGGCAGTAACCACACTGGGCCACGGCGGTATCGAGCCAGGCCTTCTGGACGACTTGCCCGATCGGATCGGCATGGAGCTCGTCGATGGTGCTGACGTCCTGCCCTTTCACCGAACCGATCGGCGTGATGCAGCTGCGCGCCGGGGCGCCATCGATATGAATGGTGCATGCGCCACACAAGCCCATGCCGCAGCCGAACTTGGTACCGTTATAACCGGCAACGTCGCGGATCGCCCACAGCAGCGGCATGTCCTCGGTCACATCCAGTTGATGATCTTTTCCATTGAGTTTCAGGGTAATCATGGGCACGCCCGCATAGTTATCGAGTTATGGGGTCGAGCAATCTGCCGCTTGGGTAGCGGTTTGGTTATCGCAGACTGGCTCAGGCTAATCGGGCTCTCTTATGCGCACACGCAGGTGTCTGCACCGGGCCTTTACAGATGCTATGGCGCATCGTCAGCGGACTAAATTAACCCAGGACCCGAAAAAAAGCCCTGCACAATCCTGCACAAATGAAGCTTGCGAGGATCATGCAGGGCGTTTGGTTTACCCTCGCCATAAGCAGGCGATTGCGCCGCGGGGCGCTATGCCCGGCAGGGATCGCCAGCCCCGGAAAATCCGCGATGACGGCAACGGGCAGGGTTCAGTAGCGGTTGGGCTCCATTTCCAGTTCGACCTGGAAACGTTCGGCAATGTCTTTCTGGATGCGCAACGCCAGTTCCAGTAGCTGCGAGCCCGTGGCCTCGCCGTAGTTGACCAGCACCAGGGCCTGCAACTTGTGCACCCCGGCGTCGCCTTCGCGAAAGCCCTTCCAGCCGGCTCGCTCGATCAACCAGCCTGCAGCCAGTTTCATGTACCCCTCAGGCTGTGGATAAGCCACCAGGTCGGGGTATTGTGCCTTGAGACGCGCCACGTGAGCGGCCGGTACCAACGGGTTCTTGAAGAAGCTGCCGGCATTGCCCAGCACCGCCGGGTCTGGAAGCTTTTCACTGCGGATACTGCAAATGGCCCGGCTGACATCGAGGGGCGTCGGGCGGTCGACGCCTTGCTCGGTCAGCCGCTGGCGAACCGGGCCGTATTCCAGATGCAAGTGCGCGGCGCGACTGAGGGCAAAACGCACCCGCAGAATCAACCAGCGCCCCGCTTGCTGCTTGAACAGGCTGTCGCGGTAGGCAAACTGGCATTGCTCAAGGGTGAAATCGCGCAGCTCGCCTGTCTGGCGATCCAGGGCAGTGAGACCGGCGAAGACATCCTTTATCTCGACGCCATAGGCGCCGATGTTCTGCATCGGCGCCGCCCCCACCGTACCGGGAATCAGGCTGAGGTTTTCCAAGCCTGACCAGCCTTGCGCCAGCGTGTACTGGACGAAAGGGTGCCACGGCTCCCCCGCTTCGGCCTCGACCACGACCCGCTCGCCGTCATCACCGAGCAAGCGGATTCCCTGGCTGGCCATGCGCAGCACCAGCGCGTCGATATCGCCGGTCAGCAGCAGATTGCTGCCGCCACCGATCACCAACAATGGCACCTGATGTCCGGCGACATACGCCAGCGCCTCGCGAACATCCTCGTCGCAATGGGCTTCGGCGAACAGTCGGGCCGTGACGTCCACCCCGAAGCTGTTGAATGGCTTGAGGCTGACGCCGCTGCGTACTTGCAGGCTCATAAGCGCCCCTTCAGTTCGATCACCAGGCGATCCGTGGCGTGCTCGATCAGGTCAAGCACCTGCTCGAAGCCTTGTTCACCGTCATAGTAGGGATCCGGTACATCGTCGAGCCCGGCTTCGTAGCGGCGCAGGAACAGGTCCAGTTCGGCCCTGGCATTGGCCGGTTGCAGGGCCTTGAGATTGCGCAGGTTGCTGCTGTCCATCGCCAGGATCAGATCGTAGGCGGCAAAGTCGGCCCGGCTGACCTGCCGGGCACGCTGGGCCGACAGGTCATAGCCGCGTCGCAGGGCGGCAGCCTGGCTGCGCTTGTCCGGGGCCTTGCCCACGTGCCAGTCCCCGGTACCGGCGGAAGTCACTTCCACCTGCCCGGCCAACCCGGCCTCCCGCAGCTTATGCCGCAGGATGCCCTCGGCGGTGGGGGATCGGCAGATGTTGCCGAGGCAAACGAACAGAACCCGCATCAAGCCTCCAGCAGGCGACGAACGCGCTCGAGGTCTTCGACAGTGTCGACGCCGGTCGGCGGTGCGATCAGCGCATCGGCGACGTGGATCCGCACGCCATGCCAGAGGGCGCGCAATTGCTCCAGGGCTTCGGTGTTTTCCAGCCAGCATGGGCCCCAGCTCACGAAATCCTGGAGGAAGCCGGCGCGGTAGGCATAGATGCCGATATGGCGGCGATACGGCACGCCGGCGGGCATGACGTCGCGGTCTTGAGCGAACGCATCCCGGGCCCAGGGCAACGTGGCACGGCTGAAGGTCAGCGCCAGGCCATCAAGGTCGCTGACCACCTTGACCACGTTCGGGTTGAACAGCGTCTTCACGTCCTCGATCGGCTCGGCCAGGGTGGCCATGCGCGCCTGGGGGTGGGCCGCCAGGTTGTTCGCCACCTGGTCGATCACGCTGGGGGGGATCAGCGGCTCGTCGCCTTGCACATTGACGACGATGGCGTCGGGCTCCAGGCCCAGTTTCTGCGCCACCTCCGCCAGGCGATCAGTGCCGGAGTTGTGGTCTTCACGGGTCATGACCACTTCGGCGCCGAAACCGTTGCAGGCCTCGACGATTCGCACATCGTCCGTCGCCACGACCACGCGCTGGGCGCTGCTCTTGCAGGCCTGTTCCCAGACGTGCTGGATCATGGGCTTGCCGGCGATCGTCAGCAACGGTTTGCCGGGCAGGCGCGTCGAGGCGAAGCGCGACGGGATGACGACGGTAAAGGCAACTGTCATTTGTCCAGGCGCTCGTCGGTGCTCAAGGTACGCGCTTCGCTTTCGAGCATCACCGGAATACCGTCGCGGATCGGATACGCAAGGCCGGCGCCCTTGCTGATCAGCTCGGTCTTGTCGGCGCTGAGCTTGAGCGGCCCCTTGCAGACCGGGCAGGCCAGGATATCGAGCAGTTTGGTGTCCATGAGATTCCCCTGGATAAAGGTTTTTAAGGCAACAGACGATCCGGCAACAGGCGCATCAACTGCGTATCGAACCAGGCCGCGAAGGCCGGTGACGGCGCGGCGTCCACCGTCAGGTACCACCAGTCGGAAGCGGCAAAGGCACGGCACTTGACCGCGTCCTTTTCCGTCATGACCACCGGCAACGACGGTGTGAAGCTCAAGGCCTGGGCACTGTATTCGGCATGGTCGGCAAACCCGTGCGGTATAGGACGCCAGTGTAGCGTTTCGAGGGTCTTGAAGAAACGCTGGGGATTGCCGATCCCGGCCACGGCATGCAGTGCCTGGCCGTGCGGAAAATGGTCGAGCGAGCGTCGTTCGCCGCTGGCCACGTTCACCAGGGCGGTGGGCTGCAGTTCGAAGGCGAAACCGTCCTCGCGGTCGGCGCTGGCGCCGTTGTAGAGCACCGCGTCGACCGATTGCAGGCGTTCGACCGGCTCACGCAGCGGCCCGGCAGGCAAGCAGCGCCGGTTGCCCAGGCCACGGGCGTTGTCGATCAATACCAGTTCAAGGTCCCGGGCCAGCCGGTAATGCTGCAGGCCATCGTCGGACAGGATCAGATCCAGCGGTTCGCTGGCCAGCAGCGCCCGGACCGCGCGGCTGCGATCCGGGTCGATCATCAACGGCACGCCAGTGCGCTGGACGATCAGCAGCGGCTCGTCACCCGCAACACCGGCTTGCTGGTCGGCCCGTACCCGCCACGGCAGTTGCGGGGGCTTGGCCCCGTAGCCACGGCTGACCACGCCAACACGCAGGCCGCTGCGCTGGCAATGCTGGATCATCCACAGGATCATCGGTGTCTTGCCGGTGCCACCCACTGTGATATTACCCACCACCATCAGCGGTACCGGAGGCTGGTAGATGTTGCCCTCGCCTGCCAGGAAGCGCTCGCGCTTGCCCACCACCACGCGCCGGTAGAGCCACTCCAGCGGGCGCAACAGCGACAAGGCCGGGTGACCTTCGTACCACGCGGCGAGCAATCGATCGGACATGGCCATCAGGGTGCCGGCGCCGCCTCGACCGTGGTCATGCGCAGGTGACTGAAACCGAGCTTGCCGGCAGCGTCCATGGCGGTGATGACCGATTGATGAGGCGTCTTGCCGTCGGCGCTGATGGACAACGGCAGGCTGGTGTCACCACCGGACTCCTTCTGCAACACCTCGATCAGTGTCGCCAGGTCGCTCTTGGGCAGCAATTGGTTGTTCACCGAAATGGCCCCCTCCGCGTTGATGGTGACTTCCAGGTTCTTGACCTGCTGGTCTTCGGCCGGCGAGCCGCTGACGGCTTGCGGCAGTTCGACCTTGAGCTGGGTTTCCCGGGTAAAGGTCGTGGTCACGACGAAGAACAGCAGCAGGATGAACACCACGTCGATCAGCGACGCGAGGTTGATCTCGATGTTCTCCCGTGGTTTACGGCGAAATCTCACTTCTTGCCCCCGGCCAGGTCCACGTCTCGGTCGCCCTGCACCACCTCGACCAGCTTGATGGCTTCCTGCTCCATGCCCACCACCAGCTCATCGACACGGCGTTGCAGGAATCGATGGAAGAATACCGACGGAATACCCACCATCAGGCCCGCGGCCGTCGTGATCAGGGCTTTGGAAATCCCGCCCGCCAGCACCGAAGCATTGGTGCTCATGCCCGAACCGGTAAAGGCGCTGAAAATATCGATCATGCCCAGTACGGTACCCAGCAGCCCCAGAAGAGGAGCCATGGCGGCGATGGTGCCCAGGGCATTGATGTAGCGCTCCAGCTCATGGATGACCCGGGCGGCAGCTTCCTCGATGCACTCCTTCATGATCTCGCGACCGTGCTTGGAGTTCGCCAGGCCTGCCGCCAGGATTTCCCCCAACGGTGAACTGGCCCGCAGCTCCTTGAGCTTGTCCTTGTTCAGTTGCTTGTCCTTGATCCAGACCCAGACCTGCCCGAGCAGATGCTCCGGGGTCACACGGCTGGCCCGCAGGGTCCACAGGCGTTCGGCAACGATACCCAGTGCCGCGATGGAACTCAGAATGATCGGCAACATCATCCAGCCGCCGGATTTGACCAATTCCCACACAGTGACAGCCCCCTCGGAAAAAGTGCGCCACTTTATCATACAGAATCGGCCGTGCAGGCCCGCCCCGCCAAAAGCCCGTGCATCGGGCCTCGGGAGACAGGTCCGCCTCCCCCCGCGTCAGCCCCTGTGCCAAGCGGATTCATGGCCCGGAGGACGGCGGGTCGCGCCAATAACGTCGCTGCCCGGCCTGGGTCGTCGGCGCAGCGAAGGCTCCAAGTTGCAGACGAATGGCACCGTGTTCGGCGCTGTCGTAGACCGCCATGCCCAACCGTCGATAGCGGGCCATTACTCGAGGATGAGGGTGGCCGAACGCATTGCCTCGCCCTCTCGAGATCAGGACCGAATGAGGAGTGAGACGCGAGAGCAGTGCCATCGACGACGAGCTGCGGCTTCCGTGATGAGGCGCCGCCAGCCACTGGATGGGGACCGCCAAGGGGCCGTCGAGCAAGGCGCGCTCGGCGTGGCTATCGATGTCGCCGGTCAGCAGCAGCCGCTCGCCGCCGGCCTCGACCAGCAAGACACAGGACTTCTGGTTGCTTTCAAGAGCCGCTGCCCATCGCCACAGCTCAAACCTGACGCCGTCCCACTCCCACTGCGTACCGCTGTGGCAAGGATCGGCCTTCAGTGCAGCGGGTAAGGCGGCCGGATCTCCGCTGATGACCAGGGCGGTGGGCAAGCCGTTGTGCACCGCCCTGGCACCACCGGCGTGATCGGCGTCGGCATGGCTGAGCAGCATCAGGTCCAACCCGCCCACACCCAGTTTGCGCAAGGTGGGCAGCACCACACGCTCGCCTGCATCGGCGTCGCCGAAACGCGGCCCAGCGTCATATAGAAGGTTATGCCGTCGGGTACGCACCAGCACCGCCAGCCCCTGGCCCACATCCAGCTGCCAGATCTCGGCGTGCCCCGCCGGCACCTCGTCCCGCGGCGGAAAAACCAACAGCAACAGCATCGGCCAGCCCAGCACGCGCAGCGGCACGCCTTGCGGCAGCAATATGATGACAGCGCCAAGCGCTGCAATGCACCAGGCCCACACCGGTAGCGCAACCGGAACCCAGGCTGGCCATATTGCGCCGACCAGGGCCAATCCCCGGAACAGCAGGTCGAGCAGCCCACCGGCGATCCACAGCAATCCTTCACCGATGTATGGCACCGGCAGCAAGGCCGTTCCGAGCAATGCCGACGGCAACACCAACAGGCTGATCCAGGGCACCGCCACCAGGTTCACCAACGGCCCGCTGAGGCTGACCGGCAAACCCAGTATCAGCAGCAGCGGACACAGCCCCACCGCGACCAGCCACTGGGGGCGGGTCCAGGTTTGCCACCAGCGCCAGGGACCCAGGCGCCCGCCGAAGATGAAAATCAGTATGGCGACTGCGGCGAACGACAGCCAGAACCCAGGCCTCAGGCTTGCCAGCGGGTCGAACACCAGCACCCCGACCAGCGCCAGCAGCCACGCCCGCCACGGGTCCGGATGACGGAAGCGCAGGCGCCACAGCAACACCAGCCCGATCATCGCGCAGGCCCTTCGCACCGGCACTTCGAAACCGGCGAGCAAGCCGTAGCCCAACGCCGCGACAAAAGCCAGGAAACAGGCCCAGGGCAGCCATGGCAGGTGCGCCGGCCATAAACCGTAACGCGCCGCCCCGGCCACTGACAGGTACATCAGGCCGGCGAGCAGGCCAATGTGCTGCCCGGAAATCACCAGCAAGTGAACCGTGCCGGTGTCTTGCAGCACCTGCCATTCATCGCGGCTCAACCCTGCCCCATCGCCCAGGACCAAGGCGATCAGCGCGCCCGAGCGGCCTTGGACGTCGACCCGTGCCAGCGACTGGCGGACCCCATCGCGCCACGCTCCCTGGGCCGAAGCCAGGCGATGACCGTCCTTGACCGTACCGGTCGCGCCAATCCCCCGGCTCAGCAGCCAGGCGTCGTAGTCGAAACCATGAGGGTTCAGCAGACCCGTGGGCCGCTTGAGTTTCACCGCCAACCGCCAACGTTCGCCGCTACTGACCGGCGGCCCGCCAAACCAGGCCAGGCGCATCGATGACGGCAACCGGGTGCGCCGCGAACGGGCATCGGCCAGCTCGAAGCGCACCACGCCATCACCTTGTTGCGGCAACCCCACGACCCGCCCTTCGACCCAGCGGGTCTCGCCGTCCAGCGCCAAGGGCAACCGGTCGTCCAGTGCCCACTGCGCCCCCAGGCAGGCCCAGGCCAACCCCAGCAGGAAAAAACCCAGCGGGTAGGCTCGAAACGGTAGCAGCATCAAAGCCAGTACCGGCATGGCCGCCATCAGCCATGGCGACGGCAGCGCCGACAAGAAAACCGGGGCCGACAGACCCAGTGCAAGCGCGACCATTCCCCTGCGCATAACCCCATCCTTGAGAGTTCCTCACTCAGGCATAGTCGGTCTGCGGCACCGTGGCCGTTATCAATTGTCACAAAGTCTGAATCTGCCGCTCCTAGAATCCGGACATACTTGCGGCTTTATTGCTTTGAACCGACCGAGAAGCCTTATGCCCCGGCGCCTATTCAAACGTTACATGCCAGACCCAGCGATCATTCGGGAACACAAATCCTTACGCTTTCTCGGCGCCCTGCTGCACGATCCCAACCTTTGGCACCTCAATCGCCACTCCGTGGCCCGGGCAATGGCCGTCGGCCTGTTCGCCGCCTTTCTCCCCATCCCCCTGCAGATGCTGCTGGCCGCCGCGCTGGCCGTCACGGTCCGCGGCAACATCCCCATTGCGGTGAGCCTGGTCTGGCTGACCAATCCCATCACCATGCCGGCGGTGTTTTTCTGCACCTACCAGACCGGGGCGTGGCTGATGGACGTTCCTGCCCGGACCCTGCCCGATGAACTGACCTGGGCATGGATCACCGACCAGCTGTCCACTTTGTGGCGACCGTTCCTGCTGGGCTCGGTGGTGACTGGCCTGGTGCTCGGCGTCCTGGCGTATTTCGTGACCATGAGCTACTGGCGCTGGTGGGTGGCGCGGCAATGGAAAAAGCGCAAGAAAAGACGGCAGTGAAATGCAAAAAGGCCTCCCTGATCGGAGGCCTTTTCAGTGGTGCAAGGTAAATGCGCAGCCCGTTATGTCCGCATCCCGCGTCCGCTCACCAGCAACCGGGCGCAACCGATATAGAGCACCACCGTCGCCACCAGCATGAAGGTGATCGCGATGCTGATCCTGATGTCCGAAACCCCGAGGATCCCGTAGCGGAAGGCGTTGACCATGTGCAGCACCGGGTTGGCCAGGGACACGGTCTGCCAGAACGGTGGCAGCAGCGAGATGGAGTAGAACACCCCGCCCAGGTAAGTCAGCGGCGTGAGCACGAACGTGGGAATGATGGAGATGTCATCGAAGTTGCGCGCGAACACGGCATTGATGAAGCCCAGCAGCGAAAAGATCGTCGCGGTGAGCACCACCACCAGTATCGTCACTCCCAGGTGGTGCACCTGCAGATCGGTGAAGAACAACGACAGCAGGGTCACGATCAAGCCCACCGCCAGGCCGCGCAAGACACCGCCCAGGGTAAAGCCGATCAGGATCGTATGGGGCGAAACCGGCGAGACCATCAGTTCTTCGATGGAGCGCTGGAACTTGCTGCCGAAGAAACTCGACACCACGTTGCCGTAGGAGTTGGTGATCACCGACATCATGATCAGCCCGGGCACGATGTAGTCCATGTACGTGAAGCCACCCATGTCACCGATCTGCCGACCGATCAGGTTGCCGAAGATCACGAAGTACAGAACCATGGTGATGGCCGGCGGCAGCAAGGTCTGTGGCCAGATCCGCATGAAGCGGCGGACCTCACGGTAAACGATGGTGTTGAGGGCAATGAGATTGGGACGGAACTCGGAACTCATACCGCCACCTTCGCCAGGTTTTTTTCCACCAGGGACACGAACAGCTCCTCGAGGCGATTGGTCTTGTTGCGCAGGCTCTGCACTTCGATGTTCTGCAGGGCCAGCTGGGTGAACAGTCCGGTAATGCCGACGGACTTGTCCACCTGCACTTCCAGGGTGCGATGATCCAGCAGCCGGGCCGGATAACCGACCAACTGCGGCGCGCTATCGAGATCGCCCTTGAGGTCCAGCAGGAAGGTTTCCACATGCAGTTGGCTGAGCAGTTGCCGCATGCTGGTGTTCTCGACGATGGTGCCGTGGTCAATGATGCCGATGTTGCGGCACAACTGCTCGGCCTCTTCCAGGTAATGGGTGGTAAGAATGATGGTGATGCCTTTCTGGTTCAGCTCGGTCAGGAAGGTCCACATCGAACGACGCAGCTCGATGTCCACGCCCGCGGTCGGTTCGTCGAGGATCAACAGGCGTGGCTCGTGCACCAGGGCCCGGGCAATCATCAATCGCCGCTTCATGCCACCGGACAACGAACGGGACGGCACGTCGCGCTTGTCCCACAACCCCAGTTGGGTCAGGTAGCGCTCGGCGCGCTCGTTGGCGATCTTCGGCGGGATGCCGTAGTAACCCGCCTGGGTCACGACGATGTCGAAGGTCTTTTCGAACTGGTTGAAATTGAATTCCTGGGGGACCACGCCGATGGAGCGCTTGAGCGCGGCGGGTTCGCGGTCCAGGTCATGGCCGAAGACACTCACGGTGCCGCTGGTCTTGTTCACCAGCGTGGACAGGATGCCGATGGTGGTGGATTTGCCCGCGCCGTTGGGGCCGAGCAAGGCGAAGAAATCACCTTCGGCGACGTCCAGATCGATACCACTCAAGGCCTGGAAACCGTTGCTGTAGGTTTTGGTTAGCTGCCGGATGGACAGAGCGGAACTCATATCGGATCTACGCACCAAGAGGAGAGAAAAACATTAGGTTTTGTACGAAAAGTGCCTGCGCGACCTTTCGCACAAACCCTAGATAAGGGCGAGTGGCGAACAATGCAACCACTGGCGCAGGAGGTGCCATGGTGCTTGGCGTCGCCAAACAAGTACAGTCAAGCGTGTCGATAGTAAGTATTAAGTCAACGCGGTCATGACCGCCTTGCGATAAGCCGGACGCTGCTGCAATCGCGCATACCAGGCCTGCAGGTGAGGCAATGGGGCACGCTCGATGGGCATCTCGAACCAGGCATAAATGAAACTGCCCAGGGGAATGTCCCCCATGCCGATTTCATCGCCCGACAGGAAAGGTTGCTCGCCCAGCGCCTGGTCCGCCACTGCCAGCACCGCGTCGCAGACCTGGATCGCCGACTTGATGGCAGCCCAGTCCTGCTGTTCGGCGGGCGTGCGCAGGACGCCCCAGAACACGGTGCGAAACGGATCGGCGAAGGTGGAAGTGGTCCAGTCCATCCATTTTTCAGCCTGGGCCCGAGCCTGAAGGTCGGTGGGGTACCAGGCCGAACCGGATGCGTGACGGGCCATCAGGTAACGCACGATGGTGTTGGACTCCCAGAGCACGAAACCATCGTCCTCGAGCATCGGAACCCGGCCATTGGGATTCTTCGCGCGGTATTCGGGCGTGTCCACCACGCCGAATGCGCCACCGGCGTCGATGGCCTCGAAGGCCAATCCCAACTCCTCGGCGCACCACAGCGCCTTACGGACATTCGATGAGTTTTTCCGGCCCCAGATCTTCAGCATCACGGCATCCTCGATGAATAAGTGCCGCAGCAGCATACGCCGGATCAGCCATGACTCAAATCGCCCTGCATGTCGCCCAGCACCGGCGCCAGCCGATCCTCGAACAGGTGCGGATAGCATTTTTCCAGGTGTTGGAAAAAGAACCCTTCCGGTACGTCGGGGAAAGGACCGTGGTCAGTGACGTATTCCATCGACCGGGCACCCTGGCGATTGAACGGATGGAAGATGCTGTCATGACGACCATCGAACTCCAGGGGCGCGACGTCGAACAACTCACACAAACCCTGGTTGAAGGCCGGCGTGGCCTTGACCCAGCGGTCGTTCAGGTACAGCTCGGTGTAACCGTGCATGGCGAACACATCGCTCCTGAGCAGCTCCAGCAGGCGCGGCGTGGACAAGTGATTGCGCACATCCGCCAGGCCGATCCGGGCCGGGACAGCACAGTGACGGGCGCAGGCGGCCAGCAACGTTGCCTTGGGCACGCAATAGCTTTCACCCAGGGCCAATGCATGACTGCCACGCAGAGTCGCCGGGTCGCGGCTGAAGGTATAAGGGTTGTAGCGCACTGCTTCGCGCACGGCGTAATACAGGCTGATCGCCTGCGCCGTCGGATCGCGGTCGGTGCCGCGGTGGGTTTCGGCGAACGCCATGACCGCAGGATGATCGCTGTCGATGAAGCGGCCGGGGTTCAGGTATTGCTGCATGGGAAACCTCTCGCACTGCAACGCCGCTGCCAGGGTCAGAACTTGCTCCTGCACCGGCGCAACGCCTACGGCATCAGGGAAACGCTGAGTCTATCCACAGCCCTGATGCAGCGATAACGGCGTTTCGGCCAAACAATGGCGTTTTCTCTCCTTTTCGGCGAACGATTTCCCACGGCTGTTGCCAACCAGACTGGCGTAACGCATGCGAGATTTCCCACGAAACCCATCACATCGCGCTGACCGCCGGATTGACCGATGCCGTCTAAGCTCTGGGGGTCGGTCTTGCCTTGGTTCACGGAGGATTACATATGCTGTTGTTGTGGATACTGGTCCTGGTCGTCGGGATCGCCTGGCTGGCGCATCGGCGCATCGCCCCGCTACCCGTGCTGGGTGTCGTCGCGGTCTACCTGCTGGCCATGGGCATCTTCAGCCCCGCCCCCGGCTGGCTGATGGCGATCCTTTGGGTGGTGCTGGCCGCCATCGCGGCCCCCCTGCTGCTGCCGGACCTGCGCCGCAGATACTTCAGCGCGCCGATGTTCGAGTGGTTCCAGAAAACCCTGCCGCCCATGTCGGAGACCGAGCGTGACGCCATCGACGCCGGCACGGTGTGGTGGGACGGCGAGCTGTTCAGCGGTCGGCCCGACTGGGACACGCTGCTGGCCTACCCCAAGGTGCAACTGACCGAAGAAGAACAGGCCTTCCTCGACGGGCCCACCGAAGCACTCTGCGCCATGGTCAGCGACTGGCAGATCGGCCAGGCCATGGACCTGCCGCCCGAAGCCTGGGCGCACATCAAGGAGCACGGGTTCTTCGCGCTGATCATTCCCAAAGCCTACGGCGGCAAGGGTTTCTCCGCCTATGCCCACTCCCAGGTGGCCATGAAACTGGCGACCCGCAGCGGCGACCTGGCGTCGACCGTGATGGTCCCCAACTCCCTGGGTCCGGCGGAACTGCTGCTGCACTACGGCACCGAGGAACAACGCGACCATTACCTGCCACGGCTGGCACGTGGCGACGATATCCCCTGTTTCGCCCTGACCGGGCCACTGGCCGGCTCCGACGCCGGAGCGATGCCCGACACCGGCATCGTCTGCAAGGGAGAGTGGCAGGGCCAGGAAACCCTCGGCCTGCGCCTGAACTGGGAAAAACGCTACATCACCCTCGGCCCGGTGGCGACCCTCCTCGGCCTGGCGTTCAAGGCGTACGACCCCGACCACCTGCTGGGCGACGAAGAAGACCTGGGCATCAGCCTTGCGCTGATTCCCACCGATACACCCGGGGTCAATATCGGTCGCCGTCACCTGCCCCTCGGCGCGGCGTTCATGAACGGACCGAACTGGGGCAAGGACGTGTTCATCCCCCTGGACTTCCTCATCGGCGGCCAGGCCATGCTCGGCAAGGGCTGGATGATGCTGATGAACTGCCTGTCGGTGGGGCGCTCGATCTCCCTGCCGGCGGTGGGAACCGGGGCGGCGAAATTCACCAGCCTGGTAACCGGCCAGTACGCCCAGGTGCGGGAGCAGTTCAACGTACCGTTGTCGGCCTTCGAAGGCATCCAGGAGGCCATGGCTCGAATCGGTGGCAATGCCTGGCTGATGGATGCCGCGCGCATGCTCACCGCCAACGCGGTGGACCTGGGTGAAAAACCCTCGGTGCTGTCGGCGATCCTCAAGTACCACCTGACCGAACGCGGCCGCGAGTGCATCAGCCACGCCATGGACGTGCATGGGGGCAAGGGCATCATCATGGGCCCGAACAACTACCTGGGGCGCAGCTGGCAAGGCGCGCCGATCTTCATCACCGTGGAAGGCGCGAACATCCTGTCGCGCAACCTGATGATCTTCGGCCAGGGGGCGATCCGCTGCCATCCTTTCGTACTCAAGGAAATGGCCCTGGCCACTCGCGAGGACAAGGACCAGGCGCTGCTGGAATTCGATCGGCTGCTGCTCAAGCACATCGGCTTCGCCGTCAGCAATGCCGCCAGCACCCTGGTGCTGAACCTGGGGCTGGGGCATTTCGAAAGAGCTCCGGGCGACACCTTGAGCCAGGGTTATTTCCGAGCGCTCAACCGACAGGCAGCGGCATTCGCCCTGCTGGCCGACCTGAGCATGATGTTGCTGGGCGGCGAGCTCAAACGTCGCGAACGCCTGTCGGCACGCCTGGGCGATGTGCTCAGCCACCTGTACCTGGCCAGTGCGGCCCTCAAGCGATACCACGACCTGGATTCACCGGACCATATGGCGCCGCTGTTCACCTGGGCCATGGAAGAAAGCCTCGGTCAGTCGGAGCGTGCGCTGGACGAACTGCTGGAAAATTTCCCCAACCGGTTGCTGGGTGGCCTGCTGCGCTGCGTGGTATTCCCCTTCGGCCGCCGCCACAAGGGGCCGAGCGACCGCCTGGATGCCGAAGTGGCCGCGGTGATCGGCCGAGCCAAGGGCGATCCGACCCTCGAGGAGTTGTTGCAGGGCTGCTATCGCCCACAATCGGTCGACGACCCCGTGGGCGCCCTGCAGCACGCCGCCGACCTGCTGGCCGCTGCGCATCCCACGCAACGCAAGTTGCATACGGCACTCAAGCAAGGCCAGCTCAACCCGGCCCCGGGGGAACACCTCATCGACGCCGCCCTCGAAGCGGGAGTGCTGCAGGCCGGCGAAGCCCAGGCCCTGCGCGAGGCCGAAGCGGCGCGACGCAAGGTCATCGACGTGGATGATTTCGACAAGGAGGCGCTGACACTCGCCGAAGGCAGGGTCCGCTGATCCCGCCGACCGGTTCCACCATGTAAAAACGGGCGCGGTGGCTTTATACTCCCGCGCCCGTTTTGCTCTTGAGGACTTATCTCGTGTCCAACGTCGTTGCCGATCACCTTCTCCTGCTTGACCACTTGCGCAGCATCCTGGTCGCCGTGGGTGAGGCCGAACAGGTTCCCGAAGAAAGCCATGCCTTGTTCCTGGAGCGCTTCGACGAGTTGCGTGCGCAATTGCCCATCGACCCGATCGAAAGCCAGTACCTGGGCCAGGATCTGCTGTGCCAGGTGATCGTACGTTACCCACAGGTCGCCCATCTCGTACCTCGCGACCTGTTGTGGTACTTCGGCGGTGACTGCCTGCACTACATGCCCGATGAAGAAATCAGCCTGTACCAGGCGCTGGAGGAGCGCCGTTTCGAAGCCGAACAGAACGACGAGCCGTTCGACTGGAACCAGGAAAAACAATTGCTGGCGATGTCGGACCAGGACAGCAAGCACTGATCTCGATCCAGTCACGCCAAAGGCCCGCACGGTTGATCCTGCGGGCCTTTTTATTGGGAAACCGAAACAGGCGCCAGGCCTTGGAGCATTCCTGGAAGGAATGCAGACCAAGGGCTACTCAGGGCAAAAGACATTTTATTGACACGTGTTTTGCCATCATTTCGCCGACCGTCACTTTTTAGGCGTTTTTTTCATTTCAGGCGTGGCGCTTTGCCATAGGTCGACTACCTTCAAACAGAAGCGAGAACGATGGCAGGCAGAGCGCCCTTGCGGGTGAGCTGTGGATATCCGCCATTGGCTCGACGACCGGAGCTTTCCGGGTCTTGAGGATGTTTTCGAAAGCCGCCCGCCGTTCAGTCGGGCCGGTGATCGTCGCTGGCGTTCAGCGGCGAATTCCGTACCGGCTCATTGAGTCGCGTGGTGAGTGAGGGGGTTGCCCGGGCCCCATAAATGATCCGAGGCATCGTTCAAGCCTATGGACGGCCAGTCTGTCGAGGATCATCTTATGAGCTACCGTACCGTGCCCGCTATAAAACACCTTATCCATGGCTTGTTCTGGATGGGCCTTGGCCTGGATGCGGCGCAGGCCGCACCTGCCAGCTGTGCGCAACTGGACAAGTTGCCGGCCACCTTCGTGGTTGGCCAGGGCCTCCAGGACGAATTGCGTATCCTGGCGCCCGTGACCAAGCTGGCAGTGGGCGACCCGAAAATTGCCGACGTCCAGCCCAGTGGCAGCGACGCTTTCATTCTTACGGGCATCGCGCCGGGCGCCACCAGTCTGATGGTCTGGACGGAATGCTCGAAAACGCCCCGCCAAAGCATGATTTTCGTCGAAGGCCGGGCCACCGCGGCGTTGACCAGCGCGGCCAGCGTGCCTACCGAGGATCCGATGCTGCTGGCCCAGGTGCAGACCGATATCCGTTTCGTCGAGGTCAGCCGGACCAAGCTCAAGGAAGCCTCGACCTCGATCTTCGGCAGCCGTGGCAACTTCCTGTTCGGCTCCCCTCGGACCTTGCCCACCATCGGTGGCGTGGTCCGGCCGTCGCTGCCGGTCAACAACGACATGTTCAACCTGTCATTCGCCACCGGGCAAACCCTGCTGATGATCAACGCACTGGAAGGCAGCGGCTTTGCCTACACCCTGGCGCGGCCGAGCCTGGTAGCCCTCAGTGGCCAGAGCGCGAGCTTCCTGGCCGGTGGCGAGGTGCCAATCCCGGTGCCCAGCGCCGGCAGCGACAACGTCTCCATCGAATACAAGGAGTTCGGTATCCGCCTGACCCTGACGCCAACCGTCATCGGGAAAAACCGCATTGCCTTGAAGGTGGCTCCGGAAGTCAGTGAGCTGGATTTCACCAACGCCGTGAACATCGCCGGCACGCTGGTTCCGGCGCTTACCGTGCGCCGTACCGATACCAGCATTGCCCTGGCCGACGGCGAAAGTTTCGTCATCAGCGGCCTGATCAGCACCCGCAACGCTTCCCAGGTGAACAAGTTTCCGGGATTGGGCGATGTTCCGATTCTCGGCGCGTTCTTTCGCGACAACTCCATCAACCGCGAAGAACGGGAACTGTTGATGATCGTCACGCCGCACCTGGTCCAACCCCTGGCTGCCAACGCGCAACTGCCGACGTTGCCGGGCGAACAGCTGCGCAACTACGACCCTAATTTCTACCGGATGTACTTTCTCGAAAACGGCGAGTTCGACAACCGCACGGGTCTTTCCCAATGAGCCGGCGCCTGCTGTGCCGGCGTCCAGGGATCGAGCCTGTAACCAGGGGACATTCAATGAAAGCAATCATCGCGTTGACGGCCAGCCTGGTGCTCGCCGGCTGTGCCAGTAACGGCGTGGCGTCTCGCCCGACCAGTTGCGTCAAGCCCGGATCCGACCAGGAGCTGGCCCTGAACCTGGCCGACGACATGGCCAATGACGGTCGCTTGTACGCCAGCCTCGCCAACCTCGAGGGGCTGCCCGAGGACCTGGTCCAGGTCCGCTTGCGCAAGGCCCGGGTCCTGCGCCTGATGGGGCGTAACGAAGCGGAGCCGTTGTACCAGAGCCTGCTCGGGACCTGCCTGGCCGCCGATGGCGAACATGGCCTCGGCCAACTGGCCGCCGCCAGGAACGACAATGCCACCGCCATCGAACACCTCGAACGTGCGGTGAAAATGGCTCCCACCGAAGGAAAGATCCGCAACGACCTGGGCGTTGTCTATCTGAACCAGCGCCGGATCCCTGAAGCACGCTTCGAGTTCATGACCGCCATGGAACTGCGCCAGTCGGATTCCCTGGCGGCGCTCAACATGGTGACGCTGCTGATCTACCAGGACAACTGGAAACAGGCCGCCGAACTGGCAAGCATGGCCAGGCTGAGTCCCAGCCAGGTGGCAGACGCCCAGGCCCGCGCGGAAAAAATCAGGGGCATGACCAACAAGGTGGGGATCACACAGGCCGACCGTCTGACCGAGGTAGCCGATGTCTCATCCGGCACGGTCAAGTAAGCATTGCGAGGAGTTCAAGAGATGAAAACCAAACAACTGTCGATCGTGTGCATGGCCTGCCTTTGCACCACCGCCTGGGCAATCGAGCCCGGTCCTTCTTCCGCCGCCCAACAAGGCACCGAGAGCTGGATGCAGCTACAGATTCGCGGAGTGGTTGCCTCCACCCACCTGCAAACCGCCTCGGCCACCGAACGCGAACTGGCCATGCAGCGCTGGCTCAATAGTTTCAACTATCCGATCCCGGAGTACTTCGACCAGGACTCGGGTGGAGAGATCACCAGCAGCAAATGAAATCCGGCAACAATACAGATCGCCCCGAGGCCCCACCGCCCTGGGGCTTTTTTTATACCGTTGGCAAGGCTCGATTCCTTTGCCGGAGCTGGCTGATGCATCACGAAGCCAGCGCGTAGGACGCCAGACGACCCAACGGGGCACGCGCCCTCGTCACATTCAGAATCACACACCCTTGTGGCGCATCGCAGGGCTGCGCCCCGAAAGCGGCACAACTCCACCCCGGCTGATGCAGCACGAAGGTGGACTCCAAGGCCTCCATGCGACCCGAAGAGCGCACGCATCCCGTCACAGGGTACTGAGGCGAGACTTAAGAATAGGCTGGAACAACCCTGGCGAGGGCGGTTGTGCCCCTGGGCCCAACCGCCGCAAACAACAAGGGCCGCGAGGCGGCCCGGAGGGGAGCAAGCTTTCTCGTCAGCGCGAGCCAACGTTCGCAGGCGCGGCTACATATTGCCGAAGGCCCTGAACACGCCAATCATGGCGGGCCCGATGGCGACCAGGAAGAAGCTTGGCCAGAGGCAGAAGATCAAAGGAAAGATCAGCTTGGTGCCGATCTTCGCCCCCATCTCCTCGGCGGCCTGGGTCCGCCGGTCGCGAAATTCATCGGCATAGATACGCAGGGTATCGGCCACGCTCGTGCCGAAACGGATGCTCTGCGCCAACAGGCTGACCAGGCCCTGGATGTCCTCCAGCCCGGTGCGCACGGCCAGTTGCCTGAGCGCCTCGGTGCTGGTGATGCCGGCACGGATCTGCGCATTGACCAGGGCCAGCTCTTCGGCCAGCTCGACCTGGCTGACCGACATTTCTTCCGCCACCCGTTCGATGGTGGTAGGCAGGGCCAGGCCCGATTCGACACACACCACCATCAAGTCCAACGCATCCGGAAATGCCGCACGCAACCGGCCTTGTCGCGCCTGCTTGCGCTTGCCGACATAGATCGCCGGCAGCAACCAGCCGACCCCCGCCACCACAGTCACGATCAGCAGCCCGACAATCAACGACACCTTGATCAGCGGCAGCAACACCAACGCGATACCGAGCAGCAGCAACGGCAGCATCAAGCGCACGGCCCAGTACATCTGCACCGCCGATGCGGACCGGTAACCGGCATGGGTCAGCAAGGTCTGGGTGGCGGATGCCTGGGCCTGGTCGGTCGAGGCAAAGCGCTGGCCTACCCGCTCCAGCAGCAGTTGCAGGTTACCGGGGGCCTGCTGTCCCGCCGACGTGCCGCCATAGCCGCGCTTGATCAAGGCCAGGCGTCTCTGCACCGGGTCCTGCAGGCCCAGCAGCAGCAAGAGCACAGCGACCACCGCCAGTACCGTACTGACACCGATCACGGCAATGAACAGCAGCCGTGCCACCTCCTCGCTTCCTGTAAACCGACTGAACAACCCGAGCAAAAAATCCATGACTGATACCTCGCGGCAGGACGGCGCTTAAACCTGGATCCGAATGATTTTTCGAATCCAGAAAATCCCGATCAACATGGCGCAGAACGCACCGATGATCAGCTTGTGGCCGATGGGGTCGTTGATCAGCACCGGCATATAGCTGGGGCTGGTGAGCACGATGGCGATCGCCAGCACGAAGGGGATCGCCACCAGCACCCAGGCCGACATCCGTCCTTCCGCCGAGAGGGTCCGGATCTTGCGGTGAAACCGGAATCGCCCACGGATCAGCCGGCTGAGGCGTTCCAGCACTTCGGTCAGGTTGCCGCCGGTCTCGCGGTGGATCAGGATCGAGGTCACCAGCATCATCACGGTCATGCTGGGCATGCGCTCCAGCAGGCCCAGCATGGCCCGGCGCACGTCGTTACCGTAGTTGATGTCGGAAAAGGTCATGCCGAACTCCTGGGCGACCGGGCCCTTGTGCTCATCGGCCACCAGGCGCAGGGTTTCGTTGAACGGATGACCGGCGCGCAACGCCCGGCACATGGCGTCCAGTGCATCCGGCAGGCCTTCCTCGAACGTGGCGAACCGCTTGCTGCGGTCGCGCATGATCTTGAGTACCGGCAACCAGAACAATCCCGACAACGCCAGCAGGGCCATCCACCACACCTGCGAAATCATCAGGACCACGGCCCCGCCTCCCATTCCCAGGGCCAGGCCCAGCAGCATCACCCGGTAGGCGCGATATTCGTGACCGGACTGCTCGATCAACTGGGTCAGGTTGGCCATCAATGGCAACTGCTCCAGGCTGGCTTCCAGGGGGGACAGGCGCGTCAGGTATTTCTGCCGCAACACCGTCTGCATGTTGGGCAGGTGATTGGCTTTTTCCAATACGTGCAAGCGTCCGCGAATGCGCTTGCGCATCTTGCCGGCCTCGCCGAACACCGGCACCACCACGCCCTGGGACAAGAGGAAGACCGCGATGAACACCATGCCCAGGAAAATCAGAATGAACTCAGCAGGGATATTGTTCATGACGAACGGGCCTCCATCCATTCAGGGCGGAACATGGTCAATGGCAACTCGATGCCGCGCTTGGCCAGCACGTCGCGAAAGGCCGGGATCATGCCGCTGGGTCGATACTCCCCGAGCACCTCGCCGTTTTCGCCGATACCCTGGCGCACGAAAGAGAAGATTTCGGTCATGGTGATGATCTCTCCTTCCATGCCGTTGATCTCCTGCATGCTCACCACGCGGCGCTTGCCGTCTTCTTGACGCTCCAGCTGGATCACCACATCGATGGCCGAGGCAATTTGTTGACGCATCGCCTTGATAGGAAAAGTCGCGCCAGTCATCGATACCATGTTCTCGATTCGTCCCAGGGCATCGCGGGCGGTGTTGGCGTGGATCGTGGTCAGGGAGCCATCGTGGCCGGTGTTCATGGCCGTCAGCATGTCCAGCGCCTCGGCGCCGCGCACTTCGCCGATGACGATGCGGTCCGGGCGCATCCGCAGGCTGTTGCGTACCAGTTCGCGCTGGCTCACCTCGCCGCGTCCCTCGATGTTCGAAGGCCGGGTTTCCAGACGGACCACGTGGGGCTGCTGCAGCTGCAGTTCGGCCGAGTCCTCGATGGTGACAATGCGTTCGTTATGCGGGATGAAGCTGGACAGCACGTTGAGCATGGTGGTCTTGCCGCTGCCGGTCCCGCCGGAAATCAGCACATTCAGGCGTCCGCGCACGATGGCCTTGAGCAACAGGGCAATGGCCGGGGTCATGCTGCCCACCTGGATCAGGCTGTCGGTGTTGAGAAGGTCCACGGCAAAGCGCCGGATCGACATGCTCGGACCGTCGATGGCCAGGGGCGGGATGATCGCGTTGACCCGCGAGCCGTCCTTGAGCCGGGCGTCCACCAGGGGCGACGACTCGTCGATACGCCGTCCCAGGCCGGAGACGATGCGGTCGATGATATTGAGCAGGTGCTGGTCGTCACGGAAGCGAACGTCAGTGCGTTGCAACTTGCCGAAGCGCTCGACATAGACCGAGGCATGCCCATTGACCAGGATGTCGGACACGCTATGGTCGGCCAGCAAGGGTTCCAGCGGCCCCAGGCCAAGCACCTCGTCGGTGATCTGCTTGATGATCAACTGGCGACCGGCGGAACTCACCGGCGCCGAATGCTCGTCCAGCAGGCGCTGGCAGATATCACGGATCTGCCGCGTCGCCTCGGCCTGCTCCAGGGCGTCGAGCAAGGACAGGTCCATGACCTTGAGCAACTGCTGGTAGATCCGTTCCCGCCATTCGGCTTCCACCGGGGAGACCTGGCTGCGGGTTTCATAGATGACATCCGGGACAGCCTGTTCCCAGGCCATCAGTTCATCGGTCGGGTCCGGCAGGCTGTCGCCGTTCTGGGCCGCCATCGAGGCACCGGGCTTGGCGGATTGTTTGCGCAAGCGGTTGCGGAAATCGCTGATCATGGGTCATCCCCCGAAAAAACGGTTGAAGGCACGTTTGAGCAGGCCTTTGTCTGCCGCCATCTGGTGACCGACCAGGTCTTCGGTCAAATCGCGCAGGGCCACGGTGATAGCCGCCCTCGGCGCATGCAGCCCCAACGGCACGCCAGTGTTCTGACTCTGGCTGACCAGGTTGAAGTCATTGGGTAATCTGGACAGGTTCGCGCAGCGCAAGGCCTCGCCGATATCCTTGAGGCTGATGGCGGCGGCTTTGTCGTAGCGGTTGACCACGATCTGCAACTGGTCCCCGCGCATGCCCAGGTCTTCGCGCAGGATCCGCACCAGGGCGCAGGCGTCGCGCAGGTGACTGACGCTCTGCTGCACCACCACGTAGACCCGGTCCACCTGTTCCAGCACCGCGCCGGTGAGGTGGTCGATCTGCCGCGGCAGGTCCACCACCACCCAGTCGTAGCTGGTACGGGCCAGTTGCAACAAGGCATCGAGCTGTTCGGGCTGGGCATCCTGGGGCAGGCACAATTCGCCGGCCCGGCCACCCAGGACATGAAGGGTCGGGCTGAAATGGCTGCAGAAGCCGCGCAACGCCATACCGTCCAGGTCATCGACCTGCTGCAGCACCTCCAGATGACTGTGGGACTGGGCCACATCGAGGTAGTGGGTCACGCTGCCGAATTGCAGGTCCATGTCCAGCAGCAGTGTGTTGCCGGCCCGCATGCTGAGCTGTTGGGCCAGATTGCAGGCCACCAGGGTCCCGCCGGAGCCGCCCTTGGCACTGATAACGGCCACCAGCTTGCCCTCGGCGCCATTGCCCAGGCGTACCTCCGCCACCAACCGATTCAAGGCTGCCACCAGTTCCGTCTCGGCGAACGGCTCGGGCAACACATCCCGTGCACCGGCCTGCATCGCCAGGCGCATGCCTTCCTGGTCGCCGAGCAAGCCACACACCAGCATCGGCGGGCGCTCATGGGCCGGACGTTGCAACAGTGCGGCCAATTCCTCGCGCCACAGATGGCTGACCCGCAACAGCAGCAGGTCGGGCATGCGGTCCAGCCCATAAAGGGGATCGACATGGCCGTTGCTCACCAGGCGCGTGCTCACCTCCAGGCTCGGCATACGCTGGCAGACGCATTGCAGGTCGCGCAAGGATGTGGCGTCGCGACTGCTGATCAGCAGCCGCAGCCCGGCTTTGCCGGTGGCGGACGAGAGCGGAGTTTCCCTGGTATTCAGCATGGTGTGATCTCCCCGGAATCGGAATGACGCCCAAGGCTTTCGCGTGGCAAGGTTGCCCGGAACGGGGGCAACGTAATGGGCACGCCCAAGCCGGGAATGAACAGATTGAAAACGTAGTTCTGCACGCTCAGGCGGACATAGCGGATGGCCCGGAAGCCACTGGCACTGACCGTGTCGGCGGGGTTCGCCACCACCGCGCCATTGGCGTCCAGATAGGTCAGCGCCAGGTTCGAGGTGGCCAGGCTGCTGATCAGCTGGCTGGTCCCGGCATCGGTCGCGGCATTGAAGATGGCCCGGCGCAGCACCACCGGATCGCTGATGTTGCACACCGCCGCCAGGCGCGCGCCCCGGCGTGCGGCTTCGTCCAGTGCATTGGCGACGAAGTACAGCCGGCCCATTTCCACCACGCCGAACAGCAGGATGAACACCAGCAGGCCAACGAAGGAAAACTCCACGATGTACGTGCCGCGCATGTGCTTCATGTTTATCTGCCTGTTCATCACAGCACCCTCATGACCGTTGTCGCGACCAGCGGTATGCCCAGCGGCATGGCGTTGCCAAAGAACGCCGGAATCGATCCGCTGCAGTTGCCTGCGCCAATCACCGGGCAGAAGGGGTAGGTAATGGTGACGCGCACGTGATCGCTGCCCACGACGGCGACTTCCACATGGGCCGTTGTCAAACCCGACACCACAGGGCTGCCGACCGCGTTGGGCACGCCGTACACCGCGACGTTCTTGGTCTGGGTCTGCAATGTACTGGTCAGGGCGACACCTCCCAAGGTGGAGTTCCAGGCCTGGCTGGCGACGAAACGATCGGCTTCGCGGCTGGCCTGCAGCAGCACGTTGTACTGCAAGAGCATGCGGCCGAATTCGCCGAAGGCCAGCAGCAACAGCAGCAACAGCGGCAGCACCAGGGTGAACTCCACCAGCGCCACGCCTCGCTGGGCCTGGGGTGGATCGAACGGGGCAAGTCTCATGAAGCCTCCTACGAGTCGGTGCTCGGAGTGCCGCTGCCGTTGAGATAGGTCTTGTAGAGCTGGATGATCTGCGGGCCGACATCGGTGGATGGCGTAGGGCCCGGTACCCCGTCCCCTTCGCACTCCTGCACGAACTGGCCGAAGACCAGGGAGTCCGAGCCGCCGCCGTCCACCGGTTGCACGACGAAGTAGCAGCCAAAGCCCAGGACCGGAATCGAGGTGG
Organism: Pseudomonas sp. NFACC32-1; assembly: GCF_900101215.1. Taxonomy (NCBI): domain Bacteria; kingdom Pseudomonadati; phylum Pseudomonadota; class Gammaproteobacteria; order Pseudomonadales; family Pseudomonadaceae; genus Pseudomonas; species Pseudomonas sp. NFACC32-1. Next base: position 196,253 of record NZ_FMUL01000005.1, on the reverse strand, counting down.
AGCCGCCCTGCTTGCCGGTGCAGTTGCCTATCACGATCTTCAGCATCCGGCGCTCGAACACCCCGTTGCTTTCACAGCCACTGCCGCTGCCGGCCACACAGGCGGCGACCTGGGTTCGCCAGTCGTTATAGTCCTGGATCGCCTCGCCACCCGCCGTGAGATCGCCGTTGCTCGCGGTCACGGGTTGGTTCTTGTATTTCGCCTGGGCAAGCGCATCGTCATAGGTCATCGCCGGATTGCTCGACGAGGTCACCAGGTCCGGCGGATAGTCGGACGAACTGACGGGGCCGTTGTAGATGCCGAAGCGTGTATTCAAGCCCTGGGAGGTGGGACCGGCCTTGTTGCCGGGAGCGGTCTGGACGTTGTCGCCCACGCTGCGGCAGACCGAGCCTCCACCGGCCAGGTCTTCCCGGACCGCACTGCCGCCGGAGCCGAAATCCAGCAGTTGGAAGTTGCCGGGACCGATGGGCGACGTATTGCCCGCCGCCGTCTTCAGCACCTCCAGGTCACCGAAGTGGTAACCCCAGAAATTGCCGGCGGAGGGGTCGTACTGGTTGGGATCGCCGCAGACCATCAGCGGTGCCAGGTCACAGGGCGAAGTCGGGCTGGGGCCCGCGGTAGCGATCGCCGCCACGGCCTTGCCGCCGAGACCGGCGCTGCCCATGGTCTGGACGAAACTCCAGAAGAACCCGTTCAATTGATAACTGGACACCGACACCCGTACATACTTGGCATCCGTCGGCCCCGGGTAAGAGAAAGGGCCATAGACACTGCTGGCCAACTCCACCACGGCGAATGCCCCCGGGTTGCCGGCCACTGCGCTCGCCAGTTCGGCGTTACCCAAGGCATCGGCATTTTTCGTCAGGGTATCGAGGGCTGCGGCACGCGTCGTGCTGGCCATGTTCAGGCCGCCCACGACCTGGCTGAGGGTCTTGGCGCCGCTCAGCGCCGCGGCATCCACGGCATTCTGCAGGCGGGTCTTGTTGAGCAGCATGTGACCGCCATCCAGGGCCAATGCCGCCATCATGGAGATCGCCACCAAGGCGATCACCATCAGTACACTCACTGCCCCTCCCTGGCGCTGCCGAATATTGGAACTCATCATCACGCCCTCGCTGACTGCTTGAGGATCGTCATCGCCTGGGAGCCAGGCCGTTTCGTCCGCGCGAATCAGCGGACGTTGATCACGCTGCTTTCAACCCCTCGGATCACCGTGACCGCCCCGCCGTCCGGCGCCTTGGCGCGGCGTTGCACCACGGGCCTTGGTACCGGGGCAGCCGCCACCGCCATGACCGGCGCGGGAGCGGGTGGCGCGACGGCCGCGGCTTTTTTCTCCAGGTTCAGTGGATTTCGCAGGGCCAGTTGCAACTTGCCTTCGGTCTGTGCGGTAACCAGGGCCTCCGCCTCCGCGGCGGTCATCTCCAGCGTCACGGCCCGCACTACCACTGGCTGGGTCTTGTCGGTGCCCGCCGTCTGGTCGACCGCCAGCACCCGCAGGTTTTCCAGGATGGTCCGGGACACCGCGTTGTTGCTGCCGGCACTGGTGGTCTTGGTCGCCAGCACATCGACCCGGTTACCCGGCAACAGGAAGCCGCCCACGCCGACCACATCGTCCACCCGTACCGAAATGGCGCGCTTGTCCGGGGCGATCAGCGAGGCCAGGGTGCTGCCTCCCAGATGCTCGCTCAGGCGCGCCCCCCGCACGATGTCACCGCGCAGGATGTCGAACGTGGCGATCTTGCCCACGGCCTTTTCGCTGGAATCGAAAGCGTCTTCCGGAATCGTGTCCATGGGCATGCGCACGGTCGTGACCTGCTGGGCCTCGACCATCTGCCCGAACGGGATCTCCACCGTGGCGACCACCACGCTTCGAAGGTGATCGTCAGGCGTGGCATTGAGTCGTGCGCTCAGCCAGGAGTCGGCCATCCATGCGGCACCGAGGCCCATTACCAGGGAAACGCCTATCAGCGAAAGCGTACGAGAGCTCATGTCGGTATCTCCGAATCAAAGGAAGTCGAGCTGAACGAAATAGTTGTGCCACGCCCATTCCAGCTCCTGGGGCGCCAGCGGCCCGGAGCCGCCCAGGTAACGCTGGCGGTCCAGCGCCATGTTCAACAGATCACGTGGATGGCAAGGCACCAGGGGCATGCCTTCGCCCGCATAGAGCCGCTGCAGCACGTAGCGCACCAGCAACGGGTCGTAGGGAATGCCCAGGCGTTCGCATTCCTGGCGCCAGATGCGCTCGTATTCCTCAGGCTTGAGGTAGCCGAATTGCACCTTGTAGCCAATGCGCCGCAGGAAGGCCTCGTCGGCCAGTTCCAGGGGGTTGAGGTTGGTGGAAAACACCAGGATCAGGTCGAACGGCAGCTCACAGTGACGACCGCCGCCCAGGTTGATGAAGTCGCGCTTCTCTTCCATGGGCACGATCCAGCGGTTGAGCAGCTCGGCCGGCGCCATGCGCTGGCGGCCCATGTCGTCGATGATGAACAGGCCGTTACTGGCCTTGAGCTGCAACGCGGCCTGGTATTGGCGGGTGAACGGGTCGTAGCGCACATCCAGTTGCTCCATGCTCAACTCGCCGCCAGTGATCACGATGGGGCGCTTGCAGCACAGCAAACGGCGGTCGATGCCCTCGTTGAGCATCAGGTTGTTCGATTGGCTGTTGTCGTCCAGGCGCTGGTGGACCTGCGGGTCGTAGATTTCGATCACCGACTCGTTGATGACAATGGCGTGGGGAACCCAGATGGCCTCGGCGAACAGACGGATCAGGCGGCTACTGACATACGTCTTGCCGGTGCCCGCAGGGCCGTAGATCATGATGGCCCGACCGGAGTTCAGCGCTACACCCAACTGGTCGAGCATGCTTTGGGTCAACACGATCCCGGACAGGGCCCGTTGCATGTCGTTGGCGGTGATTCGGCCATGGTGAATGGTCTGGATCTTGATCAGCGACCGGTAAGTGCTCACCGGGAACGGGGCCGCACCGATGTAGCCACTGCGGGACAAGGCGTCACGGGCCGAGCTGCGACCGCGCTCGGTCAGGCCATAGCGCAGCCCCTGGACACTCGCCTGGCCGATCTGGCCAAGCACTTCGACACGCCCGTCCTTGCGCAGGAACGCGAGGACTTCCTCCAGTACCGCGCCGGTCAGCGCCAGGCGCTCCACCAGCCGCGGCATGTCCAGCACGCCGGCATCATGCAGATGCTTGCACACCAGTTCGCCCAGGAAGCTGTCGGACAGGCCGGTGTCGCGAATGGTGCAGGGCTGGGGTGCCAGGCGCTGTACCGCCTCCCGTTCGCTGGGGTAGGCATCACTATCGTTGATGACGTGCATGACTAGACTCCCCAGCCGTCGGCAACCAGCTGCCAATAGACGCTGTTCAAGGTGCCGATCAGGATGGCAATCGAATAAGGAAAAGGTTTGCCGGCCACTTCATCCGTCGTGGGCGCCAGGTAAGCCTGGGCTCTGAGGATCAGCCAGTAGCGACCAAGGGTCTGGAGCAGTTGACCGCGGGCCAGGACAATCAGGAAACCGCACACCCCGCCTGCGATCAGGCTGAACAGCGCCGCCCACAACGCATAATGGAACGGCAGGAAACTGCCCACCATGGCCATCAACTTGACGTCTCCCGCCGCCATGCCGCCCACCGCATACATGGGCAGGAACAGCCCGAAGCAAATCAGCATGCCCAACAGGCTGTCACCCAGCCCGGCGATGCCAGCTGCATAGACCTGACCGGCCACTCCCAGGGCGAGCCCCAGCAGGACCAGCGTGTTGGGAATGCGGTGGCGAAGCAGATCGCTCACCACCGCCACACCCAGCAGTCCCACCAGCAGTACTGTCGATACCAGCAATTCCATGGACATGACGCGTCTCCCGGTTGCAGTGATCGTTAGCAGGCAACGTTGCCATTGACGGCCTGGCACAGGGCACGGATCTTGGTATCCACGGCGCCACCCAACAGGACGAACGCCGCGGCCACCGCGACCGTGATCAAGCCTCCCGCCACTGCGTACTCGACGATGGTCAAGCCGTCTTCATCTCTGGCGAACTTGCCGATCGAAGTTCTGATTGTGTGCAGAGTCATTTCATTTACCTCGTCTTCGGAAAGAAGCTGGGGTCGGGGGACAGCGCGAGATCCATTCGAATCAGTTGGTTGTACTCACTGCTAAAGAGTCGCAAGCGCTATTCCATGAAAGTTGCCGCGTCCCCTGCCGTAATGGTTACGATCAGCAGGCAACGTTGCCGTTGACGGCCTGGCACAGGGCACGGATCTTGGTATTCACGGCACCGCCCAGGAGAACGAAGGCAGCGGCCACCAGTACCGTGATCAACCCGCCGGCCACTGCGTATTCCACAATGGTCAGGCCGTCTTCATCTTTGGCGAACTTCACTACCGAAGCCTTGATTGTTTGAAGAGTCATTTCGCACACCTCATCGGGGTTGTTTTAAAGGCAGTACATTGCGAACTGCCTGATGCAACCCTAGTCAGGGGGGCGGGAGAGCCGTTAGGAGGATTTTGCACATCCCTAGGACTTTTTTGCGCAGGTTCGCGCAGAGGACATCACCCCGCGCCGCAGCCGACACTGAGGGGGGATGGAGATAAGGGATCGATTTCTTAGAAGAATTTATTCGGCGAGATGATGGCACATTGACGATACTTCCGGCTAAAGGGCAGGAAGAACCACCTGGACAGGCACATGACGTCGAATCTGACCGGAAAGCCAAAGTTGTTGTGGTTCGATCTGACCCATGATCGGTCCACGAATGAACTCATCACTCAGTTCGAGGAATCCTGCATCTGCACACTGGGCAAACATGCCATGTTGCCCGGCGCAGAGCAGGTGGACATGATCTGCATCCATTTCGACCGGCCGGACACCCCCGGCCTGAGGCGCCTGCTGGAGATCAAGCGCACGGTACCCGCCATCCCCATTACCATGTTCACGGTGCAGCATTCCGAAGAGCTGGCGGTCTGGGCGATGCGCTCCAGCGTCTGGGAATACATGGTGCTGCCCCTGTCGGCCACCGAAAGGAAACGCTACCTGGCGGCCCTGGTGCAATTATGCGAGCTGCGGCGCAACGCCCTTGGCCGGGGCAAAGCCTCGCAGATCGACCATGCCCCTACCCTGCCGGACAGCATCCGCCTGACGTCGGGGCATCAGAAGCACCAGGCCTTGAGCCATATCATGCTGTACATCGACCAGCACTTTCGCGACAGCATCGACCAACGGGACCTGGCCAAACGCTGCGGCATGACGACGTTTCGCTTCAGTCGCCTGTTCAAGGAAGCCAACGGGTTGGGCTTCACCGACTACGTGCTGAACAAACGCATGAGCTTCGCCAAGGAACTGCTGGACAACAGCGAGATGCCCATCACCAGCATTGGCTACGAAGCCGGTTTCAAGGACCCGTCCTACTTCGCCCGTGCCTTCAAGCAGTACGCCAGCTGCACACCCAGCGAATATCGCCTGGCTCGCCAGATGCGCGCGACGATCGTCATCCAGCCTTCGCCGGACGACGCCAGCGTGGAGGCGCTTGAGAACCTGGTCCATAGCCTGGAGGGTTGAGGTATTCTGCGGACATAAAAAAACGCCGCTCGATGAGCGGCGTTTTCTTGAATTTGGAGCGGGAAACGAGACTCGAACTCGCGACCCCGACCTTGGCAAGGTCGTGCTCTACCAACTGAGCTATTCCCGCAAATGGCGTCCCCTAGGGGACTCGAACCCCTGTTACCGCCGTGAAAGGGCGGTGTCCTAGGCCACTAGACGAAGGGGACACGCTGCCCGGAACACATGGTGTGTGTTCCAGTGCCCAGATCCTGACCCGAAGGTATCGGTTCTGGTTTCACTCAATCTTGCCTTGAAGCAAGACTGTTTAAAATTGGAGCGGGAAACGAGACTCGAACTCGCGACCCCGACCTTGGCAAGGTCGTGCTCTACCAACTGAGCTATTCCCGCATTGGCGTCCCCTAGGGGACTCGAACCCCTGTTACCGCCGTGAAAGGGCGGTGTCCTAGGCCACTAGACGAAGGGGACACACGTACAACATTCACTGCTTATGGCGCTTGGCTGAGTGCTTTACGCTGTAAGTGGCGCGCATTCTATGGATGGATTGGTAGGTCGTCAACCCCCACGTATAAATTTATTTAAATCAATGACTTCCCCCGGTTTGGAACGGATCCGCAGATTTTTCCCGTCCGGTCTCTGGCGCCTATATTCTGTCGTCCGCCAAGACGCTATAGTCGCGCTCGGCAAATAGTGGCAATGTGCATCTAGTCCGCTGCAAGCCCCACGAACAGTACGACGCCCGTCTAATGACGCCGCACGGGCCTATGCGCTTAAAAGCCAAGCCACTACACTGAAGTATGCGAACCCCATAAAAGAGGTCTTACCGGTGACACCACTCATGATCACCCTGCTCGTCGTAGCCGGGATCGCACTGTTGATCGCCATTGGCTACATGAACCATGTGGCGGAAAACAACAAGTTGGAAAAGGCCCGTACCAAGGTTGAACTCAACGACCGCCTGCGTCGCTGCGGCGAGCTGACCGAAACCTTCCCCGGCCAGCTGATGACACCGGCCCTGAAGCTGTTGATCACTCGCCTCGAGATCAATGTCTGCCAGCGCTTGCTGAATCTCGACAAGGGTAACGCCGCGGTCAAGGCTCGCCTGGACGAACTGAATGCATTGGCCGCCCAGGGCGAATCGATCCCGGTGAACAATCCTCCGGCACCGATCCAGACCGAAGCCAAGGCCAAGGACGTGCGCTTCCTGCTCGAGGCCTTGCATGGCCAGATCACCCGTGCCGCCCAGGACGGTTTCCTGCCACCCAACGAAGCCAAGCGCTGGATTCGTGAGGTGCGCCATATCCTGGTCCTGCTGCACATCGAATTCTTCAACAACCTCGGTCAACAGGCCTTGCAGCAGGAACAACCCGGGCAGGCACGCCTGGCCTTCGAGCGCGGCGTGCAATACCTGCGCAAGCAGCAGGATCCCCAGGTCTACGCCGAACAGCTGGATTACCTGGAAAAACTCCTGGCCCGCGCCAACGCCATGGTCCTGGCCAGCACCCAGCCCGTCGAGGGCGAGGTCAACCAGTTGACCGAAGGGCTCAAGGAAGTCGAAGCGGAATCGGACTGGAAGAAAAAGAAAGTCTACGACTGAGGTCCCGACACCATCATCGAGGACAAGGGGGGCTCACCCTCTGCGGGGCTGCATGGCAGCCCCAGCCTTTTGCGATCCCGATGCGGTATCGATGCAGGGCACCTGGCAGCCCGACGGGAATATCCCTCTTGCCAGTATCCCCTCAGCGCATCACAACCTGAAATGCCCCACCATCCCCTTCAGCTCAACGCCCAACTGCGCCAGCTCGACGCTGGACGTCGCGTTGCCCTGCATCGCCAGGGAAGATTGATCGGCACTGGCGCGGATGCTGGTGACGCTGCGATTGATCTCCTCGGCGACGGAGCTCTGCTGCTCCGCCGCGGCGGCGATCTGCTGGTTCATCTGCTGTATCAGGGACACCGCCGCGGCAATGCTGCCCAGGGCGCTTTCGGTCTGTAGCGCATCGCTGACCGCCATCTTCACCAATTCGCCGCTGCTCTGGATCTGCTGTACGGAGGTCTGGGCAGCTGAACGCAACGCGCTGACCAGCCGCTCGATTTCCTCGGTGGACTGCTGCGTGCGCCGGGCCAGGGCCCGCACTTCATCGGCCACCACCGCGAAGCCCCTGCCCTGCTCGCCGGCCCGTGCCGCCTCGATGGCGGCATTGAGCGCCAGCAGGTTGGTCTGCTCGGCGACGCTCTTGATCACACTCAGTACGGTGCCGATGTTCTGGATTTCGGCGCTGAGGCTTTCGATGCTGGAGCTGGCCGATGTAGCCGAATCGGCCAACTGTTCAATGCGCACCATGCTCTGGCGCACCACCTGCTGGCCGCTTTCGACCTTGTCGTCGGCGGTCTGGGCCGCCTGGGCCGCTTCTTCGGCATTGCGTGCCACATCGTGCACGGTGGCGGTCATCTGGTTCATGGCCGTGGCGACCTGCTCGGTTTCCTCTTTTTGGCTGCTGACTTCCAGGTTGGTCTGTTCGGTCACGGCCGACAGGGACTGGGCAGAATTGGCCAACTGTTCGATACCGGCCTGCAAACCGCTGACGATACTGCTCAGGCCGGCCCCCATCTGCTGCATCGCAAGCATCAGTTGGCCGATCTCATCCCGGCGCGTCACCTCCACCGTGGCCCTCAGATCGCCCGATGCTATCTGCTGGGCCACGCGGATGACCGTGCGCAACGGTGCAACGATCAACCGGGTAATGATCCAGGCCGCAACCAGGCCCACCAGCAAGGCCAGGGCCGACGAACCGATGATCAACAGCGAGTTCTTCTTCAACTCCGCCTGCATGGCGCCGTCTTCGGCGCTATAGGCCTGGTTGACCCGTTCCACGACCTGGGCCGCGCGTTCGTGCAATTGTCGGTAGACAATCTTTTCCTTGGCCAGCAGGCCGGTGTAGTCGGCAAGCTGCTGTTTGAATCCGGCGATGTGCCCGGCCACTTCGTTGAGCACGGTCTGGTAACCCGGGTCCTTGACGGCGGTCTTGAGCGCCTCGGCCTGTTTCATGGCCTGCTCGGCCTGTTCGATGTCGCCTTGTGCCGCTTCTTCATTGCCCTTGCGGCTCTGGTCGAGACGGACCCGCGCTTCGTTCATGGCCTGCAGCATCAGGCGCGACACCTCGCTGACCTGGTTGGCCTGCTCGATGAATTCAGCGCCCTCCTTGCCTTCGGAGTCTTTCAGGTTATAGGCGCCGTCATCCGCCAGCCCCGCCTGCAGCACATCCAGGTTATTGGCAACGCTGGAGACCGACCAACTGGCCATTTCCAGCGCCAGCTCCTTGCTCTGGTTCAACTCGACAAATTCATCGAACGCCTTGCGATACGCCGACAGGGCCTGTTCGACGTCATTCATTACCGGCACGTTGGCCGTCGATTTCGCCTTGAGGTCGTTGGCCAGGACAATCAGCCCGTCGACGCCCTGGCGCAGGGCGTCGACCGTCTTGGGATCGGAGCGCAGGGCATATTCCTGCTCCAGCAGCCGGACCTTGAGCAGCTCGCTGTTAAGGGACGACATCTGCTTCAGATCACCGAAGCGCTGGCTGATGGTTTGCAGGGACCAGACACCGATGGCTGCCACCACAGCGGTGAGCAGCAGCACCAGGACAAACCCGATCCCCAATTTCTTCGCCATACCGAGGTTGGCAAAACGTCCTTGCACGGCCGAAATCATTGCGCTCAGTCCTCTGCCAGTTTGTGTATCCGCAGATTCGCAACGAGATGCCCTCCAACACAAGATGCTGGCGTCGGAATAATGGCAAAAAGCTACAGCTCCGTCGTTTTCAGAACACTTGAGGTCGATCCAAAGCGCTGGCCCGGAAAAACGCCAGCGCCCTGGGGTCCCGTGCATAAGCCACATTGATCCGTAGCCAGTCGCTTTCGGTGCCTGAAGGACTGAATGCCGTGCGTGAGGACAGCAGCACGCCGAACCGCTTGGCCAGGCGCTGCAGCCCAGCGTGATCGCACCGGGGCGGGCGGGCCCAGATGAACAGCCCGCCGGCCGGCTTGCCGAAGACCGTCCAGTCGGCATCCTCCAGCACCTGCAGCACCGCCGCCATATCGACACCCAATCGCTGTCGCTGACGCTGGGCCAGTTTGCGATAGGCGCCGTTGGCCAACAGGCTGGCCACCACTGACTCACAGAACCGCGAACCGCCCATGCTGGTGATCCCCTTGACCGCGCTCAACCGCTCGACGACGCCAGGTCCGGCCGCCACGAAACCGACTCGTAACGAGCTGCTGAGGGTTTTCGAGAAACTGCCCACATAGAGGACATCGGCATCCAGCGCCGCCAGCCGGGTCCGTGTGGCGCCCTGGAAGTCAGCATAGACATCGTCCTCGACCACCAGCAGGGCGTGTTTTTTTGCCAGTTGCAGCAACTGCTGGGCCACGGCGGGCGCCAGGCTGCTTCCGGTCGGGTTATGGCAGGCACTGTTGATGAACAGGGCGCTGGGCCGGTGACTGGCCAATAGTGCCTGCAATGCCTCCACGTCCGGGCCCCGTGGAGTCCTGGGCAATTCGATCATGTCGATCCGGTGAAGCCTGAGCAATTCGAAAAGGCTTGGATAGCCGGGGCTCTCCACCACCACGCAACACCCCGGCCGAAGCAGGGTTCGCACGATCAGGTCCAGCCCATGGGTGGCTCCCGTCGTGGTCAGGATCCGGTCCGCGCCGGCATTGATATTGAGCTGCTTCAGACGCCTGGACAATTGCTCCCGCAGCGCAGGCAGCCCCAACAACGTGCTGTAATTGAACAACCCCGCCATGTCGGTGCGGGTCACCTGGCGGATCGCATAACCCAGGTCATCGCTCTCGCGCCAGCGCTCAGGCAGCCCGCCGCAGCCCAGGTGCAGCTCCCACTGGGCATCATCGACCAGGCCAGCCTGGGTGAGGGACGCGTCATCCGGCCAGTCGCCGGGCGTATACCTGGCCAAGGCTGGTGGCGCCACGAAGAAGCTCGAGCCGTGACGGGACGCCAGTATGCCTTGGGCGACCAGGCGCTCGCATGCTTCACTGACACTGGACTGGCTCAGCAGGTTATCCCGCGCCAGTTGCCGGATGGATGGCAGGCGAGTTCCCGGTTGCACCGCATCCTGTCGAATCCAGCCGGCCAGCGCGTCGACAATTTGCTGCACGACAGGCACCAGGGCCTGTCGGTCGATTCTCAATTCCATGAGTAACCAAGCTCCTAAGCGTTTGTTTTATTTCTGGAAACAGTTTGTTTTTAGGAAAACAGTTAAGCACAGGGTGTCCAGGAACGAGGTACGACAACGGCGCCAAAACCGCCGATTCTCACCCTTTGAAACACATTGGCGGATTCATTCAAGAAATTTCCTACCATCAAAGAAAAAGCCCGCAACCAGTGCGGGCTTCTTCCTACAAGCTTCTTCAAAAAGCCGTGACGCCACCGTCAACCGCCAGGGAATGGCCGGTGGTGAATGCCGCGCCGTCACTGCACAGATACAACACGGCGCTGGCGATCTCTTCCACTTTGCCGATACGCCCCACCGGGTGCATGGCGTTGGCGAACTCGCCCTTTTTCGGATCCGCTTCATAGGCACGGCGGAACATGTCGGTATCGATCACCGCCGGGCAGACCGCATTCACGCGGATCTTCTTTTTGGCGTACTCAATGGCGGCGGACTTGGTCAGGCCGATCACGGCATGCTTGGAGGCCGCATAAATGCTCATCTTCGGCGCCGCCCCAAGGCCGGCCACCGAGGCAGTATTGACAATGGCGCCACCGCCCTGGGCCAGCAGCAGCGGCAACTGATACTTCATGCACAGCCAGACGCCCTTCACATTGACGCCCATGATCGCGTCGAACTCATCGAGGGTGCCGTCGGCCAGCTTGCCCTTCTCGATTTCGATCCCGGCGTTGTTGAAGGCGTAGTCGAGGCGGCCATACGTATCGATCACCGCGTTCATCAGGTTCTGCACGTCAGGTTCCAGCGTCACGTCGCAGCGCACGAACACCGCCTCGCCGCCGGCGTCCAGGATCGAGCGCACCGTGTCTTCGCCGCCGGCCGCGTCCAGATCCGCCACGACCACTTTCAGCCCTTGCGCCGCGAACGCCTGGGCGGTAGCGCGGCCGATGCCTGCGGCGCCGCCCGTAACCACTGCCACCTGCCCGGAAAACGTCATGCTCATTGTCCTGTTCCTCGAAGAATGCGGGGTCGTGCCAGTGTAGCCACAGCCCCCGTGGCACGGCAGCACTATCCAGATGCCGGTTGGGCATTCATGGGTGCCAGTGATGACGCAGCGGTAGCCACTATCACTGCGTTGGATCGAGGTGCATTCGCTGTGTCGGCAAAACCTTGCGGCAAATGCCTCGACGGTCTATCAACAAAGCTTCATTTACCTTGAGTGCCAGCCATGACTGCCCAGACCAATCGCCAGTTCCTGCTCGCCAGACGCCCGGTGGGCGCCGCCACCCGCGAGACGTTCACTTATCAGCAAGTACCGGTCGGCGAACCGGGGCCTGGCCAGATTCTGGTGAAGAACGAATATCTGTCCCTGGACCCGGCCATGCGCGGCTGGATGAACGAAGGCAAGTCCTACATCGCCCCGGTGGGTATCGGTGAGGTGATGCGAGCCTTGGGCGTGGGCCAGGTGATTGCCTCGAACAATCCGGGATTCGCGGTCGGGGACTACGTCAATGGCGCCTTGGGTGTGCAGGATTATTTCCTGGGCGAGCCGAGAGGTTTCTACAAGGTCGATCCGAAACTGGCGCCACTGCCCCGTTATCTGTCCGCGCTGGGCATGACCGGCATGACCGCCTACTTTGCCTTGCTCGACGTCGGCGCCCCCAAGGCCGGTGAAACCGTGGTGCTGTCGGGCGCAGCCGGCGCCGTGGGCAGCATTGCCGGGCAAATCGCCAAGATCAAGGGCTGCCGCGTGGTGGGCATCGCCGGCGGAGCCGACAAATGCAGGTTCCTGATCGATGAACTGGGCTTCGATGGCGCCATCGACTACAAGAACGAAGACGTCCACGCCGGTCTCAAGCGTGAATGCCCCAAGGGAGTGGATGTGTATTTCGACAATGTCGGGGGCGACATCCTGGATGCGGTGCTCAGCCGCCTGAATCTCAAGGCTCGCGTCGTGATCTGCGGCGCCATCAGCCAGTACAACAACAAGGAAGCCGTGAAGGGACCGGCCAACTACCTGTCGCTGCTGGTGAACCGGGCACGCATGGAAGGCTTCGTGGTGATGGACTACGCCGCGCAGTTCGCCGCCGCCGGGCAGGAAATGGCCGGCTGGATGGCCAAGGGGCAGCTCAAGAGCAAGGAAGACATCGTCGAAGGGCTGGAGACATTCCCCGAGACGCTGACCAAACTGTTCAGCGGGGAGAATTTCGGAAAGCTCGTGCTCAAGGTCTGAGCGAAATAATGGTGGGCGCGAGCTTGCTCGCGCCCACCACGGCCCATGCGTGTCGAATCAGGCCAGCTCGGCCACCACCGCCGCCAGCGCCTTGGCCGGGTCCGCCGCCTGGCTGATCGGGCGGCCGATCACCAGGTAATCGGAACCGGCGTCCAATGCCTGGCGCGGAGTCAGGATGCGGCGCTGGTCGTCCTGGGCGCTGCCCGCCGGACGAATCCCCGGTGTCACCAGTTGCAACGACGGGTGTGCCGACTTCAACGCACTGGCTTCCAGCGCTGAACATACCAGGCCGTCCATGCCCGCCTTCTGGGCCAGGGCCGCCAGGCGCAGCACCTGCTCCTGAGGCTCGATGTCCAGGCCGATCCCCGCCAGATCCTCACGCTCCATGCTGGTCAGCACGGTCACGCCGATCAGCAGCGGTTTCGGCCCGCTGCGCTGGTCCAGTACCTCACGGCAGGCCGCCATCATGCGCAGACCGCCGGAGCAGTGCACGTTGACCATCCACACGCCCATCTCCGCGGCGGCCTTGACGGCCATGGCGGTGGTATTGGGAATGTCATGGAATTTCAGGTCCAGGAATACTTCGAACCCCTTGTCGCGCAGGGTGCCGACAATCTCCGAAGCGCAGCTGGTGAACAGCTCCTTGCCAACCTTGACCCGGCAAAGGCTGGGGTCCAGCTGGTCGGCCAGCTTCAGGGCGGCGTCACGGGTATGAAAATCCAGGGCGACGATGATAGGCGTCTGGCAGGCGGACATGAGCGGGCTCTCAGGCAAGTCGAAATCGGCGCGCATTGTAGCGGAACCAGCGGCGCTGCGGGACCCGATGATCGGTAAATCCTCATGGTGCCCCAACCAGCATGGCCGACAGGACGCTTTGTGTCCAAGCCGATACATTCATGACATGCGCACAACACGCCCGCAGGCTACCGTTCGCCGCCGCACCCCGCCCTTTCAGCGCTTCACGCCTTGCGGCACGGAGCTTATGCTGAAGCCACCACCTTGCCGTCGCTCCTTGCGGCTGGCAGCCTACCAGGCAGATGAAGCATCCATGCAGAACACCCCCGTTGCCAATTCTGACGATCAAAAAGCCTCCAGCGATGACAAGCGCTGGAGCATCCGCGCACTGATCGTCGATGACGATGTGCCGATCCGCGAGCTGCTGATCGATTACCTGGCCCGTTTCAACATCCGCGCCAGTGGCGTGAGCGACGGCGCGGCCATGCGCCAGGCAATGCAATCCGAACATTTCGATGTAATCGTGCTCGACCTGATGCTGCCGGGCGAAGACGGCCTGCAACTGTGCCGCTGGCTGCGCGCCGAATCGGACATCCCGATCCTGATGCTCACCGCCCGTTGCGAACCTACCGATCGCATCATCGGCCTGGAACTGGGTGCCGACGACTACATGGCCAAGCCGTTCGAACCCAGGGAACTGGTGGCACGGATCCAGACGATCCTGCGCCGGGTGCGTGACGACCGCACCGAGCAACGGGCCAATATCCGTTTCGACAACTGGCGGCTCAACAGCGTGCTGCGCCAACTTATCTCCGCCAATGGGCTGGTGGTGCCGCTGTCCAATGCTGAATTCCGGCTGCTGTGGGTCTTCATCGAACGACCGCGCCGGGTACTCAGTCGCGAGCAACTGCTCGATGCCGCCCGTGGACGCTCCATCGAGGCCTTCGACCGCAGCATCGACCTGCTGGTGTCACGACTGCGCCAGAAGCTGGGCGACGACCCCAAGGCCCCGCAGTTGATCAAGACCGTCCGCGGTGAAGGCTACCTGTTCGACGCCCGGGACATCGGCTGATGCGATTGCGCCTCGACTCCCTGTTCGGTCGCCTGTTCGGCATGCTGTTGCTGGCGATCGTCCTGGCGCATCTGCTGGCCTTCGCCTGGTTTTTCCATTACGACCAGCCGCCTCCGCCCGGGCCGCCGCCGGAATTTTCCCGGCAGAGCGAAGGAACACCGCCCGCGGGTCTGTCACCTTTGACCCCGTCCCCTTTTGCCCCGCCGCCCCAACGCCGTCAGCGCCCGTGGTTCGGCGGCCCGGTGGTACCGCTGACGTTCCAGTTCGTGTGCCTGATCATCGCGGCCTGGTATGGCGCCAAGTTGCTGACCCGACCGATCCAGCGCTTGAGCGATGCGGCTGAACGCCTGAGCGAGGACCTCGACAGCCCGCCGCTGGACGAAACCGGCCCCCGGGAAGCCCGGCAGGCGGCCCACACGTTCAACCTGATGCAGCAGCGAATCCGCGAACAGGTCCAGCAACGCTCACGCATGCTTGGGGCGGTGTCCCACGACCTGCGCACCCCGCTCTCGCGCCTCAAGTTGCGCCTGGAGCAGATCGATGACGCCAGGTTGCAAGGCCAAATGCGCCAGGACCTGGACGACATGATCGGCATGCTCGACGCCACGCTGACCTACCTGCACGAACAGCGCACCAGCGAGGCGCTGCAATGGATGGATGTGCAAGCCCTGGCGGAGTCCCTGAGCGAAAACGCCCAGGACCATGGCGCCGATGTCCAGGTCGAGGGTTCCTGCGCGCCGCTGCAGGTGCAGCCAATGGCATTGCGCTCCTGCATCGCCAACCTCATGGACAATGCCTTGCGCTATGCCGGTCATGCCCTGATCGCCCTCGAAGACCAGGACTGCCAGTTGCTGATACGGGTCATCGACCATGGCCCCGGTATCGCCCAAGACAAGCGCGAAGCGGTATTCGAACCCTTTTATCGCCTGGAGGGCTCGCGCAACCGCAACTCCGGCGGCGTCGGCCTGGGCATGACCATCGCCAGGGAAGCCGCCGAACGCCTGGGCGGCCATCTGGACCTGGAGCAAACCCCAGGGGGCGGCCTGACTGCCGTCATCCGCCTCCCCCGGACCTGAGTCATTCCTGCCGTCTTCGTCGGGCCGCCGCCCGGAGCGCCCCCCACGTGACGATTTGTACGTCCCCCGGTACAAATTCCACATACCCACGACAACTGCCCCGCCGAGGCTGCATAAGCCGGTGCACCCGCCGGCAATTCCATCCCAAGGAGAATGCCCATGATCGGCAGCGTCAGCAGTAGCGGTTACTCGACGTACACCAGCAGCACGGCCACCAGCAGTGCCCGCAGCCAGCAGTTTCAAAAGGAGCTGCTCACCCGGCTCGACAGCGACGGCAACGCAACGGTGGACCAGGACGAATTGAGCACGGCCCTGTCCCAGCACAGCGACGATGGCCTGCTGGTCAGCCTGAGCAAGCAGTTCGGCGATCTGGACAGCGACGGCAGCGGTGACCTGAGCAGCGAGGAAATGGCCGCCTTGGCGCCACCGCCCCCGCCGCCACGGGACCAGGCGCCAGGCACCGAGCTGGCCGACGCGCTGCTCAGCGTCCTGGATGCAGACGGTGACGGCAAGGTCAGCAGCGACGAGTTGAGCAACGGCCTGGCCAGCGCCGGCAGCAGCGCCGACAGCACGCAGGTATTCTCGGCACTGGACAAGGATGAAGATGGCACCGTCAGCCGCGACGAACTCGCCGCCACCCTCACGCCACCGCCTCCACCGGCACAGGACGCGTCCGGTGAAACATTGTTCGGCCAGCTCGACAGCGATGGCGACGGCACCGTCACTGCCGCCGAACTGACCAGCGCCTTGCAGGCCGGCGACGCGACGTCCGGCGCCGAAACCAGCGCTACGCTGATGGCGGCACTGGACAGCGACAGCAGCGGTGGCGTCAGCAGCGACGAACTCGACAGCGCCCTGCAGGCCAGCCGCGACAATGGCCGCCCCGCCGGTCAGGCCAACGCCAACGCCAACGCCAACGAAGCGTTGAACAGGATGATCGCCAACCTCAACCGTCAATACTCGCTGGATAACGTCGCCAGCGTGGGTAAACACCTGAACGTGGCGGCCTGACTCCTGCCGTGAACCTGGCCTTGCAGCAGGTTCACGGCCCACCGAGCCAACCTTGCCGGCCCCAGGGCCGCCGTCAACGCGCCTGGCTCTTGCTCCAGTCCGTCAACAGGCTGTACGCCACGGCCAAAAGGGTCGGGCCGATGAACAAGCCGATGAATCCGAAGGCGATCAATCCGCCGAACACCCCCAGCAACACGATGACCAACGGCAGGTTGCCACCCCGGCTGATCAGGTATGGCTTGAGCACGTTGTCCACGCCGCTGATGACGAACGTGCCCCAGATCCCGAGGAACACCGCCATGCCGTATTCGCCCTGCCACACCAGCCAGGCCGTGGCGGGGATCCAGACCAGGGGCGGCCCCATGGGAATCAGGCTGAGCAGGAAGGTGACAATGCCCAGCACCAGCGCACCCGGCACACCGGCGATCAGGAAGCCGATCAGTGCCAGCACGGCCTGGGCCGCGGCGGTACCGATCACCCCATTGACCACCCGTTGCACCGTACCGGCCACCAGTTCGATGTAGTAGCCGGCACGGTCGCCGATCAGGCGTTCCAGCAAGCCATGGACGAACGCAGCCAGGCGCGGGCCGTCGCGGTAGAAAAAGAAGACGAATACGATGCTCAGGGTCAGTTCGAGGATGCCGCCGCCAATCTGCTTGCTGCGTGCCAGCAGCCAGTTGCCCACCTGCCCCAGGTAAGGCTTGACGGCTCCCATCATCGCGGCGCCCTGCTGGTCGATGCTGTTCCAGATCGCCACCAGCCGCCCGCCCACCAGGGGCAAGCCGGCCAGCCATTGCGGGGCATCCGGCAAGCCGTCGACCTGCACGTCCCTGATGAATGTCGTGGCATCACGCACATGATCGGCCAGGTTGGAACCCAGCCACACCAGCGGCACCGCCACCAGCAACATCCAGCCGACCGTCAGCAGGCCCGCCGCCAGGGATTCGCGCCCGTTGACCCAGCGAGTCAACAGGCGCATCAGCGGCCAACTGGCAAAGGCCAGCACCGCGCCCCAGAACAGCGCCGACCAGAACGGCGCCATCACCCAGAGGCTTGCGCCGAACAACACCAGGAGCAGGATCTGCACCAACAGCCGATCGTTATTGAGCATGTAGGGTCTCGAAAAAAGAACAGGACCTGGGCAACGGCGTGTAACCCGTCGCCCGGGACAGCTTATCGCAACAATTCAAGGTGCAGGCCCGTCGTGTCGCCATCGGCGGCCTCCATTCGTGCCGCCCGCACGCCCTGCCCCGTCAGCGCCTGGCGCCAGGCCTCGGCCCGGGGCCCCGCGAGGCTGACCCGCAGGCCGGTATCCAGGTTCAGCGCCCGGGCCAGCAGGCGCAACCAGGTTTCGTCCGGCTCGCCGCTCAGGCGGGGCAAGTCCAGCACGCCGGTGTCCTTGAGCTGGCGCAGCAGCGTGGCGGATGTCGGCAGCAGATCGCCCAGGGGCGCTTTCGCCTCGAATTGCTCGACGTGCAGATAGGCCTTGCGATTGCCGCGAGTGATGGCATACAGCGCGATCAGGGTGTTATCCACAGGCGGCGCCAGGCGCAGCAGCAGATAGGCCTGGCCGCTGTCCGCGCCGTAGAGCTTGGCATTGCCAAAGACGTCGTTGGCCCAGAGGCTGCTTTCACCGCAATCGCGGGCCTGGCACCAGAAAAGCAGTTCGGCGCCCTGTTTCTGCAACGCTTCGCGGGCGGCGGTGAAACCCTGGGTCGCCGAATGCTCCGGTGGCAGCTCATAGGTCACCGAGGTGGTGTCGCCACGGGCATCGACCTGACCGTCGAAGCGCAACTGGCCACTGATCTTGCGGATCGCGCCCAACGGGTAGATCCGCTCCGCGTCCCTGACCTGCCGGTAGTCGACGATCTGCGCATCGGGCATGCGCGGCACGCGCTCCAGGTCTCGACTGCCGGCTACGTCGGCGGCGAAGGACGCCGTGGCGAAACAGCCCAGCGCCAGTAATGCGAATGATGGGATAGGTAATTTCATCGGATCGACCGGGCCTGCTGTTCCTGGACGAAATCGGCGTCGATCATGGACCGCAAGGCGGGTACACGGATATCGGTCATGCTTGTCTCCCTTTCAACCCGCCCAGCCTCGACAGTTGCCCGACGCAAGTCAAGAAAGGCTGAAGAACCGATTGAAACAGTCTGCTACAAGCGTCGCCCCGGACTCATCGTTCAGGTGCAGATGGTGGCCGCCGGGCAACAGCTCATGGCTGAAGGGTAGACGCTCCAGCAACTGCGGGTGGCGGGCAAGCATGCCATCGGCCGCCACCACCAGATGCGCGGGGCAACCGACCCGTGCCACGAACGCCATGGCCTGTTCCTCGGTCAGGCGCAGCGGCGATGGCAGGGTCAGGCGATTGTCGGTGCGCCAGGTGTAACCGCCCGGCACCGGCATCAGCCCGCGCTGGGCCAGCAGGCCGGCGGCCTCTCGGCTGACCGCCACCACCCCTTTCATGCGGGCTTCGATAGCCCGGTCGAGGGTCTTGTAGACCGGTTTGCTTTTTTTCCGCAGATCCAGTTGCGCCTGCAGGGCCATGCCCATGCGTTCGGCGGCGTCGTCGCCCTGGGCGGTGGGCGGGATCACACCATCGATCAGCCCCAGGTGCGTCACCCGTTCCGGCAATGAGCCAGCCAGCACCAGGGACACGATGGCGCCCAGGGAATGCCCCAACAGCGCAAAACGCTGCAACCCCAGCTGCTCGGCGACCTGCAGCACATCATGGGTATAGTCCCACAGGGCGTAGCCGGCGCCGGGCGGCCGATGTCCGGAATGACCGTGGCCGGCCATGTCCAGGGCGATGATGCGCAACCCTTCGAGCCGGGGAGCCAGGCGGGCAAAGCTGTTGGCGTTGTCCAGCCAGCCATGCAAGGCGATCACCGGGCGCCCGTCCTCCGGCCCGAACAGGTGCGCCGCCAGTTCGATATGGGGCAGGCTCAGGCGGACTTCCTCGACCTGGCTCATGCGCGGCGTCCTTCCCAGCGCTGGAACAGGTCCTTGAGCAGGTTGGCGGTGTCCAGGGGGCGTTCCAGTGGAAACATATGCCCACCGGGCATGCTCAAGGCCTCGCCCCGGGGCATGCGCCCCACCGTGCGGGTGTGATGACGCATCACCACACGACTCTGGCGACCGCGTACCACGGCCAGCGGCACCTGGAGCTTGCGGGGCCGACCGGGGCTGGTATGAGGCACGCCGCGGTAGATGCTGATTTCCGTGGCCGGGTCGAAGCGCAGTCGCCAGCGATCGCCCACCTGTTGCAAGCCATGTTGCAGGTAGGCATCGAAGCAATCCGGGTCGAAACCGCGAAACAGCGTCTTGCCGGAAAAATACTGCCGGGCCGACTCCAGGTCTTCGAACTCCTCGCGCCGCCCCAGGGTGCGGCCGGCCGGCGTCAGGCGATCGATGAAGCCCAGGCGCTTGGCCGCCAGGATCACCCATTGATCGGCGCGGGTCAGCACCGGCGAATCGAGCATGACGACCCCGCGATACAGCCGGGGGCAGCGCAACGCGGCATGCAGGTGCAGCACCCCGCCGAGGGAATGCCCGACACCCCACACAGGCTGCGGTTGTTGTTCCAGGTGATGGATAAGCTCGTCCACCAGGTTGTGCCAGTTGTCATCCGCCGGGAAACTCGGGTCGTGGGCGTGCTGCTCCAGATGCGCAACCTGATATTGCGGAGCCAGCGCCGCGAATAACTTGCCATAGGTGCCCGAGGGGAATCCGTTGGCGTGGGCGAAAAAGATCGGTTGCGGCATTGCGGCAGATCCATGGACGGGGAAACAGGCCCTGATTGTCCGCAAGACGCGCTCTTGCAGCAATGACCGTAACTGCCAGGAATGATGACGGCGGCGTTTCGCCAATGAAAACTCGCCCTCTTCAACCGCCTTCAGGGTTGCCCACCTGTTACTTCTGACAGTTGACGCCACCGGTTAACCACGAATAACTGGCAACAGATTCGTCGCTCCCTGGTGAGGTCGACCTTCATGCACGCCAGAACCCCCACGGTCACCATAAAGGACCCGCGAAAACTTGAGGTCGCCTCGGTGTCCTACTATCGCAATACCCCCGGCCAGGCCGCTGAGCCGCGGGTTCATCGCCAGTCCTACGATGTCGCGGACCGCCCCGTGACCAGTCGCGATCCGCGTCTGTTCAAGCTGCTCGAGACCGAGCCGGATGCCCGTCCCAATCTGAAAACGCTTTTCAGCCTCTCAGGACTTCCCCTCTACAGCGATAGCGTCGACGCGGGAAGCCGCCTGGCCTTGTTCGGCGTGGCCGGCCAACACCTCATCGGCTGGGACAGCTTGTACGGGCAAGTGCGAAACGACTACGACTCACGGTTGCGCACCGTCAGGATCGTCGAGCAGGCGCCAGGTGCTCCGGCCAGGAACCGTGCCTTCTATGCCTACGGCGACAGCACCCCGGCATCGGCTTCGCATAACCGATGCGGCCGCTTGATCCGCCACGACGACAACGCTGGCACACAGCTTTTCACTGAGTTTGCCCTGACAGGCGGCGTCAGCTCCCAGACCCGGCATTTTCTCAAGGACCTGCAAGAGCCTGACTGGCCCGCCGATGAAGCAGAAAGGGACCGGTTGAACGAAGCAGGGAATGGCGCCGTCACTCACACCGTCCATGACGCGCTGGGGGAGCCGGTCCGCCAGCAGGATGCGCAGGGCAACGTCCAGTTCATGGAGCTGGATGTCGCCGGACAACTGCACCAGGTCCGCCTGCAGCTCGCCGGGCAGCCACAGGCCACGGCGCTGATCAAGGACATGGACTACAACGCCTCGGGCAACGTCGAGCGCCAGACCGCCGGCAACGGCGTGGTAAGCGAGACCCGGTACGACCCACAGGATGGCCGGTTGCTGTGCATCAAGGCCGGCGTTCCCGGTCATCCACCGCTGCAGCACCTGATTTATGGCTATGACCGGGCCGGCAATATTCTCAGCCTTCAGGATGGGACCGCACAGACCCGTTATTTCCGCAACCAGAGAATCGAACCGACTCGCACCTTTAGCTACGACAGCCTTTATCAACTGATCGAGGCAAGCGGCTGGCAACGGCTCGACAGCCAGCACGGCCCCCAGGAACCGGTTTTCGTTTCCCCTCCCGACCCCGGGCAACTGGAAAACTACCGCCAGGCCTACCATTACGATCACAGCGGCAACCTCACGACACTGATCCACAGCGCCGCCAGCCGCAGCTGGACACACCAGATGGCGATTTCCAGGTACAGCAACCGGGGACTGCCGCAAAAGCCCGACGGCAGCTTGCCCGGCGAGGAGGAGATCGCTGCCGGGTTCGATGCCAATGGCAACAGGAAACAATTATTGGCCGGTCAGGACCTGACCTGGGGCCAGGGCAACCTGCTGCGACAGGTTCATCAGGTCGTGCGCGAAGATGCGGCGAACGACAGCGAAATCTATGTCTATGACGAATCAGGCCAGCGCAAACGCAAGGTTCGCGTGACCCATGACGCGCGCAACAGTCGAACGCGAGAGGTGAGGTATCTGCCCGACCTGGAAATCCGCACCTGGGCCGAAGAAGTCCTGCAGGTCATCTCGATACAGGCCGGGCGCTGCTCGGTGCAGGTGCTGCATTGGCAATCGGGCAGTGTCCGGGCCGACCAGTACCGCTACTCCCTGACCAACCACCTGGGCTCCAGCACGCTGGAGCTTGACGCCCATGCCGATATGATCAGCGAGGAAATGTACTACCCCTATGGCGGTACGTCATGGTGGGCCGGCCCGGACAAGACGCAGGCGAGCTACAGGACACGGCGTTATTCGAACCAGGAGCGCGATGCCACCGGCCTGTATTATTTCGGCAAGCGCTACTACGCCCCCTGGCTCGGACGCTGGCTGAGTGCCGATCCGACCGGGATCGGCGATGGCTTGAACCTGTTCGCCATGGTCCATGGCAATCCGGTCCGGTTCGTCGATTTCCAGGGCCTGGTGGGCGTCGACACACTCTCGGCCGTCGGCGCCACGGGCGCCCGGGAATTCACCAGCGCCCTGCTCGCCTCGTTTATGCAATACCCGCTCGCGGCGCTCATGGCACCTGCGAGCCTGGGAGTGACCATTGCCGGTGCCACCGCAGGCGCCATTTCCGGCGGCATCAGCGGGTACGCAAGCGCCAATTGGGCCCAGTCCAGGCTCTCGGTCGACGATCCTTCCAGTTGGGCTCCCCTGATCGCCAAAATCGGTGGCGCCGCCCTGGGAGCCGCGGTGGGAGCTGCGCCGTCCCTGCTGGGTTCCCTCGACCCCCGGGGCAATTCCGCGGCTGTTGCGCAGATCGCCGGGGTTTTCGCAACGGTATATCGCGAAATGAGCGCCCAATACTTGGCGGATGTCGGCCCGAGCAATCCCAGCGTCGGGCGCACGGACCTGATCACAGGCTCGGCCAGCATGGGCGCCGTGGGCCTTGCCGGCGCGGCGGCAGGCTATGGTGGAGCGGCCCTGTTCGGCTCCGGGCCGGCGGGGAGTGCCCTGCAATCGATCGTCGCCGGTGCCGCGGCGACAGGTCTCGGCGCCGCCGCTGCCTCGGGGGTCAGGGGACTGAGGGGCACCCCCACCAAGCCCTCGAAAGGAACAGGCCCTGCATTCGACAAGGCCAAGGCTGTGGTGGGTGCCAGCAGCCGGCACTTCTTCGCCTCCCTGGGCCAGGCCGCCAATCTGGCGGTCGTGCAGATTCCCGGATACGGTGACCTGGACGCCAATACCCGGGCCCTGGTAAGCCGAGCGATCAGCAGCGCCATCGGTGACCTGCGCTCGACGTTCGTGACCACCGCCACTCCGGGGTTGAGCGCGGAGCTGGGGCAGACCACCTGGGATGTGGAAAAGGGCACCGTGGGTACCGCGATCACCCGCGAAAACGTGCCAGTGAGCATCGGCACCGTTCCCCCATCGCAGGTCGATCCCTATTTCTATATGGTCAGCGAATTGCCCGAAGGCCGGCGCAAATACTCACGGAGCCAATTGAACATCGGACATATGTGAACGAAACGGCCTGCCGCCATCAGCGCGATGGCGGTTGCTCTCCCAACGGAACGACCGCCATGGTCAGGCGCGACACGCAGTTGAGCTTGCCGTTATCGTCGGTCAGGCGAATATCCCAGACCTGGGTGGTACGACCCAGGTGAATCATCCGGGCCGTGGCCGTCACACGCCCGCTGCGCACGCCACGCAAATGGTTGGCGTTGATCTCCAGGCCCACGCAATAGAATTTGCTCGTGTCCACGCACAGGTAGGCCGCCATGGAGCCGACCGTTTCGGCCAGCACCACCGAAGCGCCCCCATGCAGCAGGCCGAACGGCTGGTGAGTGCGGTGATCGACGACCATGCTGGCGGTCAGGGACTCGTCGTCGAACGACTCGAAACGGATGTCCAGCATTTCGCTGATGGTATTTTTACCAGCGGCGTTCAGTTGCTCGATATTGGGTGTATTGCGCCACAGACTCATCGTTGCCCTTTCCTTCTGCTTGTCGTTGCATTCAATCCTGCCCAAGCCGCGCCGTTTGCGGCTTATGGGTGCTTGATGCCGTTGAGCTTCATCGCCCCGGCCAGGGGCAGGTCACCTTCGAGCTCCGCCAGGCCGGCGGTTTGCACCTGTTCGGGTTGCTGCAGATGGCCGTGCTGTGCAAGACCGAGCAGGCTGCCCACCAGCGGGTTATGGCTGACCAGCAGGACATGGTCCCGGTCGTCCAGGTGCTCCAGGACTTTCTGCGGCCGGGTTTCCGGCTTGAGCCAGTCGACGGTGATCAGCTCCGGCTCGAACCCCAGCGCTTCGCGCACCAGCTGCGCGGTTTGCTGGGCACGCACGTAGGGGCTGGCATAGATGGCGGTCAGCGGCCGCCCCATCAGCTCGGCGGCGCTGCGCAATACTTCTTCGCGACCGTGAGCGGTCAGGGCCCGCTCGGGATCGGGACGAGCACCGTGAGGCTCGGCCTCGCCATGGCGCAATACCCATACTTTCATAGTTTGGGCTCCTCATCACGGACAGGATGTGGGGCGGGTGCCACGGCATGCGGCGCCTCGCCTTCCGGCGCACGCGGCGTTGGCCAGTCCGCGAACGGCCAGGGCTTCTGGTCGCTGTGGAAGGTGCCGAAACGGCCGATCTGGGCCAGGAACTGGCTCAGGCTATCGCCGAAATTCATCAGGCTGGCACTGGGGGCGCCATAGATCAGCCGATAGATCAGTTGCACCAGCACCACCGCGCCGAGAATGAATTGCGCCACCTGCCAGACCAGCAGGTAGATCACCATCCACAACACACGCAACAGAATGGACTCGTATTGGGGCTGCCCTTTCGGATCGTTCATGGTTCGCTCCTGTTTCTCTATCGCCAGAGGCTCAGTTGAAGCCACTGGTGGAAATGAAATCGACATCGGTCTTGGGTTCGCCACGCATCAACAGTTCGATGACCTGTTCAAGGGTGCGCCCTTCGAACAGGATCGCGTGCAGCCCGGCGACCAGCGGCATGTAGACCCCGGTCTCCTGGGACTTGGCCTTGAGGACCTTCAGGGTGTTCACCCCTTCGGCCACTTCTCCCAGGCGCGATACGGCCTCGTCCAGGCTCAGGCCCTGGCCGAGGGCGAAACCGACCTGGTAGTTTCGGCTCTTGGGCGAGGAACAGGTGACGATCAGGTCGCCCACTCCAGCCAGTCCGAGGAAGGTCATCGGATTGGCGCCCTGGCTGACGGCAAAGCGCGTCATTTCCGCCAGCGCACGGGTGATCAGCATGCTCTTGGTGTTCTCGCCCATGCCCAGCGCCACGGCCATGCCGGCGATGATCGCGTAGACATTCTTCAGCGCCCCGCCCAGTTCCACGCCGAAACGGTCGGCACTGGCGTAGACCCGGAAAGTCCGGCCGTGAAGTGCAGCCTGGACCCGCTGGCACAACGCCTCGTCTTCACTGGCCACCACCGTGGCGGTGAGGGCGTGCTCGGCGATTTCCCGCGCCAGGTTCGGCCCGGAAATCACACCGATCCGCGCTTTGGGCGCGATCTCCTCGAGAATCTCGCTCATGAGCTTGAAGGTCTGGGCCTCGATGCCCTTGGTCAGGCTCACCAGCAGCTTGCCGCTCAAGCGTTCGGCGTGAGGCGCCAGCACCGAGCGCAAGGCGCTGGAGGGCAAGGCGACGAAAAACAGGTCGCAGCCCTCGAGGGTCGCCTGCAGGTCGGTCACCGGTTCCACTTCCGGGCGGATCTTGATGCCCTTGAGGTAGCGCGGATTCTCGCGGTTGACCCGAATGGCCTCCGCCTGCTCCGGGTCACGCATCCATTGACGCACCGCATGGCCATTCTCGGCCAGCAGGTTAGCCACGGCGGTACCGAAACTTCCGCCCCCCAGGACCGCAATCGGGCGCTGTTCAGTCATATGCAATCCGTTCATCCATACCAAGTGGCGATGCCGGGCATTATACGGAGCGGCCGGATCGCGACTAGTGTCAGCATCAATTACCCGCAACCGTAGGAAGCTGACCATCAATTGCCAGGAAAATGCCGTCAACTCAACTGGAAAAGTCTCTCAGCTCAGTTAACATGCCTGCCATCCTTCTGCTACCTAAAGGCTATGCCGTGTCCGTAGGCTCTTCCCGCTCAGGTTCGTCGCTGCTATTGGCACTGTTCATCAGTTCGCCAGTGTGGGCTGACGACTTGTTCGTGGACAGCCAGCCCCTGCCGCAGGTCCTGACCGCCACGCGATTGAAGCAGTCGCCCGCAGCGGTGCCCGGCAGCATGACCGTGCTGGACAGCGAGCTGATCAAGGCCAGTGGCGCCCGGGACATCAGCGAATTGCTGCGCCTGGTGCCCGGCATGATGGTCGGCAACCTCACCGGCAACCAACCCACCGTGAACTACCACGGCACCAACGCCAGCGAAGCACGCCGCATGCAGGTGCTGATCGACGGCCGCTCGGTGTACCGCGCCGGCCTGGCCACGGTGGACTGGAGCGACATTCCGGTCGCCATGGAGGACATCGAACGGATCGAAGTCTTCCGCGGCCCCAACACCGTCAGCTACGGCGCCAACGCCCTGATGGCGGTGGTCAACATCATTACCCGCGCCCCGGCCGACAGCCACGGCACCCGCCTGAAAATGACCCGCGGCCAACGCGGCATCAGCGACTGGTACGCCAGCCAGGGCACTGCCTGGGACAGCGGCGACATGCGGCTTTCCCTGTCCGGCCAGGAAGACGACGGCTTCGACAGCAACCGCAACGGCGCCGACTACCGCGACGGCCGACGCTTGAACCGCTTCAACCTGTCGGTCAGCCAGACCCTGGACGAACGACAGAGCATCGACTGGCAGTTGAACGCCAAGGATGGCACCAACCAGCGGCCCTACACCTACAAGCCAGTCTTCGCCGGGATCACCGCGGCAGGGGATAACTCCGACGTCATTGCCAAGGACTATGCCGGTTCGTTGCGCTGGAACCTGGACCTGGACCCCGACCACAGCCTCTACGTACAAGGCTCGGTCCAGCATTGGGACCGCCAGCAGACCTGGCGGGCCTGCGATGCCGAAGTGTCCTTCAGCCCACAGTTGACCGATCTTTGGCTGCTCAACCCCAATTACGCCGAGAAGCTGGCGCGCAACATGCCCACCTTCACCAACACCGGCGCGCCCCCCGGAACGGCCCAGGAGCAGGCGCTGGCCAACCAGGTGCTGGACCAGTGGCGCAACGGCGCTTCGCGGACCGTCTGCGGCGACATCGACCAGAGTGCCCGGGAATCGCGTTATGACCTGGAAATCCAGGACACCCTAAGCCTGTCCGACAGCCTGCGACTGGTGACCGGGGCGAACTATCGCTATGACCGCGCCGACTCCGAGACGTACTTCAACGGCACCCTGGACGACACCACCTGGCGACTGTTCGGCCAGTTCGAATGGCGAGCCACCGAACATTGGCTATTGCAGGGCGGCGCCATGTTCGAGGACACCCGCCTGATCGGCAGTTCGCTGACGCCACGGGTGGCACTGAACTACCTGATCACGCCGCGCCATGGATTGCGGGCGGTGTACTCCGAAGCAGTGCGCTCACCGGACATGTTCGAGAACAACGTCAACTGGAGCTACCAGGTCACCAACCTGCAACCCAACGCCTTCGGCCGCAGCAGCGCCCGCTACTTTGTCCAGACCCGTGGCCCGGGGAACCTCGACCAGGAACACATGCGTTCCCGGGAACTGGGCTACAACGGTTATTTCATGGACCTGGGCCTGTCGGTGGATGTGCGGGTGTTCCATGACGAAATCACCGGCATGATCAGCGAACCGCTGCGCAACAACCAGTACATCGCCAGCAACTCCAACGAATCGCAGTTCTCCGGCGCCGAGACCCAGCTGGACTGGCGCATGACCAGCGCCGACCGCCTGCGGGTGACCTATGCCTACGTCGACGCCCTGGCCAGCAACGCCCTGGACGAAGCGCTGACCGCTCGCAACAGCGGTTCGGCCGGGTGGCTGCGGGACTGGGGCCAGGGCTGGAACAGCTCGGTGTTCTACTATGCCGCCGACGCCCTCAATGGCTACCGCTTCGAACGGGTCGATACCCGCCTGGCCCGGCGCATCCCGCTGGGCAAGGCCAACCTCGAACTGGCGGGCGTCCTGCAGGAACGTCTCGACAACCAGCCCACCACCTTCGTCGACAACCGCTACGACTCCCGTCATGTCCTGTACTTCAGCGCGGAGCTGTCCTTCTAGATGGTCCGGGACCGATCGCGCAAAAGGCCCTTTGCCTGGCGCCTGCCACTGGCGCTGTGCCTGGTGGTCGCCGGTTGGTTGTCCGTGATCGAGGCCAGGGCCGCCGATATTCTCCTGACCGGCGCCCAGGACAGCCCCGGCGTGCAGTCCTTCACCCAGGCCCTGAAGGCCCTGCGCCCCGAAGACAGCGTGCGATTCATCCCCGTGGCGAGCCTGCCGGCACCGGACAAGCTGCCGGCCACGACCCGGTTGGTCCTGCTCGACCTGCCCAGCCTCGACTGGCGCCTGCAAGCCTCCCAGGGCCCGGCCACGCTGGTGTTGCGCATCAGCCGCCAGCAAGCCATGGAACGCCTGGGCGAGACGACACCCGCTCATCTGAGCCTGCTGTGGAGCGATCCGCCAGTGGCGCGGCAATTGCGCTTGATCCGCATGATCCTTCCGCAGGTGCGACGCATCGGTGTGCTGTTCGATGGGCACAGCGAGTTCTTGCTCAGGGAAATCCGCCAGGCCGCCGCGCCGCTGGGTCTCGAGATCGTGACCGAACGCTGGGACGACACCAGCGACAGTCGCCCCCTGCAGAATCTGCTGGGTCGCAGCGATGTGCTACTGGGCCTCGATGACCCCGACCTGTACAACCCCAAGACCGTGAAAAACCTGCTGCTCAGCAGCTATGCCCGGCAACGTGCGCTGATCGGGCCCAGCGCGGCTTTCGTCAAGGCCGGCAGCCTGGCCAGTACCTACAGTGACCAGGAAGACTGGCTGGCGATCCTCGACGAGCTGCTCGACCGCCCCGCTTCCAGCTGGCCGCGCACCTTGTATCCGGCCCGCTTCAAGGTCTTGAGCAATCAACAGGTCGCACGCTCCCTGGGGATCGAACCGATCGACACCGAATCCGTCGCCGCGCAGTTGGCCGAAGGAGAATCACGCCCATGACCTTGCGTCGCCGTTGGGATATCAATACCCGCACCCAGCTCATCGCCCTCGGCCCGGCGTTGCTGCTGACCGTGCTGTTGATCAGTTTCTTTACCTTCGTGCGGATCCAGGACCTGCGCCAGGAACTCAATCACACCGGGCAACTGATCGCCAACCAACTGGCGCCGGCCACCGAGTACGGGGTGATTTCCGGTAACAACGAAGTGCTGGAAAGCCTGCTCACCGCCACCCTGGCCACGCCCCATGTGCGTTTCCTGGAAGTCCAGGACAGCGCGGACCGCGTCCTGGTGTACGTCGAACAACCCGCCCAGGCCCGCAGCCACTCCCAACAGATCGAGGTTTTCCAGGCACCGGTGCGCCTGCAACGCATTGCCCTGAACAATGACTTCCTGCAAGGCAACAGCACCACCATCGAGACGCCCGGCGAAGACTACCTGGGCCGGGTGATCGTCGGCATGTCCAACGACGCCTTCAGCCAGCGGCAACAGGAGATCCTGTTCAAGGCCGCGATCCTGGCGCTGTTCGCCTTGCTGTTCACCTTCCTGGTGGCGCGCCGCCTGGCCGCCAACCTGTCCCGGCCGATCCGGGACATCGGCGATGCGGTCAAGGCCATCCAGCAGGGTGACTACAGCAAGCCCCTGCCCATCGTCGACGATGCCGAGCTGGGGGCCTTGTCGCGGCACATCAACAACCTCGCCGACGGCCTGAAACAAGCCAGCCGCGAGCAGCACCAGGCCATGACCCAGTTGATCAAGACCCGGGAAGAGGCGGAAAAGGCCAACAGTGCCAAATCCGAGTTCCTGGCAATGATGAGCCACGAGCTGCGCACCCCCATGAACGGTGTGCTGGGCATGCTGCAGTTGCTGGAAACCACCCGGATGACCGACGAGCAGCACGAGTACACGGCGCTGGCTTCGGAATCCACCGAGCACCTGCTGAAGGTGATCAACGACATCCTCGACTTCTCGCGCATCGAACGCTCGGCCCTGGAGCTGGAGCACATCCCGTTCAACCTGGCGGAACTGGTGGGCAGCTGCGCCCAATCCTTCCAGCACAGCGCCGCGCAACGCAGGCTCGGCCTGGACCTGCAGATCCCGGACGACATGCACGCCCTGCAGGTACAAGGCGATCCGACACGGATCCGACAGATCCTGGTGAACCTGATCGGCAATGCGCTGAAATTCACCGAGCAGGGCCGCGTCACCGTGCAGTGCCAGTGGCAGGCCCTGGACCACGAACTGCTGTGGTTCACCTGCACGGTACGCGACAGCGGCATCGGCATCCCGGCCGAGAGCCTGGAGCGCATGTTCGACGCCTTCCAGCAAGCGGACAGCTCCATCTCCCGACGCTACGGCGGCACCGGCCTGGGCCTGCCGATCGCAAGGACCCTGGCCGAACGCATGGGCGGAACGTTGCGGGCCCAGAGCGAGGAAGGCCAGGGGTCGGTGTTCACCCTGGAAATCCCGCTGGCGCTGTCCACCCAGGTCCCGGCGGCCCTGGCACCTCGCCTGCCCGGCGGCAACGGGCATGGTGAGGGCCGGCACGTGCTGCTGGTGGAGGACAATCCGGTGAACCAGACCGTGATCGAAGCCATGTTGCGCAGCCTGGGGTTCGCCATCAGCATCGCCTCCGACGGCGCACAAGCCATACGCAGCGCCGAAAGCCTGAAGTTCGACCTGATCCTCATGGACTGCCGGCTGCCCATCGTCGACGGTTACGAGGCCACTCGGCAGATTCGCCAGCTGCCGGGGTGCGACCAATTGCCGATCGTCGCGTTGACGGCCAACGCCCTGCAAGGCGACCGCGAAGCCTGCCTGGCGGCGGGCATGAACGATTACCTGGCAAAACCGTTCAAAAGAGTTGATCTGCAGCAGATTCTGCAGCGATGGGTGCATTAGTAGCCTGTGTGGCTGGCGTGAAAAGCGAAAGTGCGGCAGTCTTAGGCACCCGACGAGCCTCGACTGGGGGCTTGAATTAATATTTCAGTGCACAGTTGTTCATTCATTTTCCTGTGCGCTGTGACTTTCACTACAACGCAATAGTCTATGGGTAGGCTGCCGATGCGAGGCATGAACGCTTCGATCGGTCGGGAAGATTCGCCCCACCCTGCCGCATGGGATTATTGAGGAGCTCGCATGACCAAACAAAACGCCTTTACCCGGGAAGACCTGCTGCGCTGCAGTCGCGGTGAGCTGTTCGGCCCAGGTAACGCGCAACTGCCCGCCCCGAACATGCTGATGGTGGACCGCATCACCCATATCAGCGACGAGGGTGGCAAGTACGGCAAAGGTGAATTGGTCGCCGAGCTGGATATCAAGCCGGACCTGTGGTTCTTCGCTTGCCACTTCGAAGGCGATCCGGTGATGCCGGGCTGCCTGGGCCTGGATGCCATGTGGCAGCTGGTCGGTTTCTTCCTCGGCTGGCAAGGCCTGCCGGGCCGTGGTCGCGCCCTGGGTTCGGGCGAGGTGAAGTTCTTCGGTCAGGTACTGCCGACCGCCAGCAAGATTACCTATAACATTCATATCAAACGTGTCCTCAAGGGCAAGCTGAACATGGCCATTGCCGATGGTTCGGTGGCTGTCGACGGACGCGAGATCTACACCGCCGAAGGCCTCCGGGTCGGCGTTTTCACCTCCACTGACAACTTCTAAGGGTTATCCGCATGCGCCGCGTCGTTATCACTGGTCTGGGCATCGTTTCTTGCCTGGGCAATGACAAAGAGACCGTCTCCGCTAACCTGCGTGCAAGCCGCCCTGGCATCCGGTTCAACCCGGAATACGCCGAAATGGGTCTGCGTAGCCAGGTTTCCGGCTCCATTGACCTCAATCTCGAAGAGCTGATCGACCGCAAGATCTACCGTTTCGTCGGCCACGCGGCGGCCTACGCCTACCTGGCCATGAAAGATGCCATCGCCGATTCCGGACTCACCGAAGAGCAGGTTTCCAACCCGCGCACCGGCCTGATCGCCGGCTCCGGTGGTGCCTCCACACTGAACCAGATGGAAGCGCTGGACATCCTGCGGGAAAAAGGCGTCAAGCGCGTCGGCCCGTATCGCGTCACCCGGACCATGAGCAGCACCGTTTCCGCCTGCCTGGCCACGCCTTTCAAGATCAAGGGCCTGAACTACTCCATCGCCTCCGCCTGCGCCACCAGTGCCCACTGCATCGGTACCGCCATGGAACAGATCCAGATGGGCAAGCAGGACATCGTGTTCGCCGGCGGCGGTGAAGAGGAACACTGGAGCCAGTCGTTCCTGTTCGACGCCATGGGCGCCCTGTCCAGCAAGCGCAACGACACCCCCGAAAAAGCCTCTCGCGCCTACGATGCCGACCGTGACGGTTTCGTCATTGCCGGTGGCGGTGGCATGGTGGTGGTCGAGGAACTGGAACACGCCCTGGCCCGTGGCGCGAAGATCTATGCCGAAATCGTTGGCTACGGCGCCACCTCCGACGGCTACGACATGGTGGCCCCGAGTGGTGAAGGTGCTATCCGCTGCATGCAGATGGCAATGTCCACCGTCGACACGCCGATCGACTACCTGAACACCCACGGCACTTCCACTCCGGTCGGCGACGTCGCGGAAATGAAAGGCGTGCGTGAAGTGTTCGGCGACAAGGCCCCGGCCATCAGCTCCACCAAGAGCCTGTCGGGCCACTCCCTGGGCGCCGCCGGCGTCCACGAAGCGATCTACTGCATGCTGATGATGGAAGGCAACTTCATTGCCGGTTCGGCCAACATCGACGAGCTGGATCCGGAAGTGGCCGACCTGCCGATCCTGACCAAGACTCGCGAAAACGCCACCATCGACACCGTGATGAGCAACAGCTTCGGCTTCGGTGGCACCAACGCCACCCTGGTCCTGAAGCGCTGGCAAGGCAAGTAAGCCTCGCCGTCACGCCGCACGCGAAAACGCCCCGACCGGTTCGGGGCGTTTTTTTGCGCCTGCTCAACACACCGTAGTCCCCTTTGTGGAAGCGAGCGTGCTCGCGACTGCAGCGTGTCATGCACCCGATAAGTTGACTGGCCTGCCGCAATCGCGAGCAAGCTCGGTCCCACATGGGGTCTGTGGTGAATTGGAACTCAGCGCACTACAAACCGCTGCTGGGCCAGCAGCCGATCCCCCTGGAACACCATGAACCGCCACTCACCCGGTACCACTTCGTGGCTCTCGGTGAATTCGTAGGCCATGACGTCCTGGGGCGCACCGGGTACCAGTTTCTGGATGACTTCGAGTTTATCGTGGCGCAGGCCATCGGGGGTCTGGATGCCAGGCGTGAAATACAGCAGGGTCAACGGCTGGTCATCGGCGACCTTGCCCGCCAGCTGGTAGCGCATGCCGAACTTGGTGCCCAGCTTCGCAGGTACCTCCTGGGTCTGGCGGATTTGCTCGTTACTGCGACGCAGGACCCGCTCCCCCGATTGCAGCTCGGCTTGCGGGCCTTCGAAGACGCCGTACTCCACCGGACCTTCGACACGGACCTGCGCCTGAGCCAGGCCACAGGTCAACAGCAGCGCGAACAGTGCGCTTGAACAGGTGAATTGCATGGTGCGCTCCTTGATTGAGATGAGCGCGAGGGTATGACGCGGCAGTGACAGGTTGATGACAAACCAGCATCACCGAGCAGCCTCTGTGGCGAAAGGATTTATCCCATTGGCTCGCGAAGCGGGCTCAAGCCCGATGTCTCGGTGGCTGGACCGATCACCATCGAAGCTTCGGGCCTGTTGCACAGTCAGCGGGGATAAATCCCCTCGTCACAAAGCACTTTCCTTATCGTGGGACCGAACGAGGCAGCACCGCCAGGAAATTATCCCGCGCCACTTTCCTGGCCACCTCCTCGGGCAAGGCATCCAGGAACGGATCGAAGCCGTGCAGCTCGTGACCGAGCTTCTTGAACCGTCCGACCACATCCGAGCCCACCATGAAGCGGTCGGGGAAGCGCTTCACCAACTCGACCCACTCCGGTCGAGGCTTGCCTGCCTCGTCCAGCAGGTAGGGCGTCAGCAGGCTCCAGGACAGGTCGATGTACAGGTTGGGATAGGCTTCGAGCATCCGGCTCAGCGTCGGCAAGAGGAAATCCAGCTGGGTCTGGTGCCGATGGATCTCCATGCTGGTACCGGCGTGGGCCCAGATGAATCGGGTGTGGGGATGATTGCGCAGCGGCTCTTCGATTTCCGCCAGGTACAACGGGTTCCTTTCGCGCTTGGAGGTGATGTTGGAATGCAGCATCACCGGCAGGTCGTTCTCCGCCGCCAGGTGATAGATCCGCGTCATGGCCTCGTTGTTGGCCCGCGGCGTATCCCCCGAGGTCAGCGCCGTCAGGTCATCGTGGCGCGTGAAGACTTCGCCGATGCCCTGCCATAGCCCCGGATACAGATCGAGCATGCGCTGGATGTGGGCGGCGGAGTTCTTGTCATTGGGGTTGAAGCCGGACAGGAACGGATGGAAACGCTGGCGCTGCTCGGTCGTCAGCTTGTTCACCGCCGCCGCGACGATCACATCGGTGGCGCTGTACCAATAGGCATCGGCATCGTCACCGGCGTAGTAACGTGGGCGCTTGGGCTCGTCTTCATGCCATTTCTTGGCCACCGGGATACCGGAGATCATGACGTGCTCGATGCGATTGTCGTCCATGGCCTTGAGCAGCTTGGGCATCCCGGCGGTTTCCTGGAAGAAGTCGACGTAATGCAGGTGCGCATCGCTGTAGGTGTATTCGCGAGCCATGGTCGCGCTGCTCGAAACGACCAGCAACCAGGTAAGGATCAGACGGGTCAACGGATAACTTCCCAGGAACGTGAGCAACATAGACCCTGGCCTTGCCACCTGGGTTCAAGTACCCGTGCCGGGTTATGCTCGCCACATCCGTTACCGACCAGGAAGACACCATGCCCACGCCCCTGACCGTCCGCCCCCGCGCAGAAGATGTCGAAGGCCAGCCGATCCTTCGTCCACTGCCCTGCGCCAAGTGCCGCAGCGTCGGCCCTTTCGTGTTTTTCGACCATATGCTGCAAACCACCTACCCGGCCGGCCAGGGGATGAATATCCGTCAGCACCCCCACATCGGGCTGTCCACCCTCACCTACCTGTTCGAGGGCACGCTCCAGCACAAGGACAGCCTCGGTTCCGATCAGGTGGTGGAGGCCGGCGATGTGAGCTGGATGACCGCCGGCAGCGCCATTGCCCATGTGGAGCGCACCCCAGAGGCGCTGCTGGGGGAAGCCTTCGCCCTGCACGGGCTGCAAGTCTGGCTGGCCTCGCCCCAGCCCCACGAACAAGGACCGGGACACTACAGCCATCATCCGGCCCGCACCCTACCGGTCAGCGAAAACCTGGGGGTCAGTATCCGCATGATTGCCGGGTCAGGCTTTTGCCTGGAATCACCGGTGCCGGTGCTGTCTCCTACGCTATACGCCGAATTGAACCTGCAAACCGCGACGACCTTGCTGATTCCCACGGAGCATGAAGAACGGGCGTTGTACGTATTGAGCGGCGAGGCAATGCTGGAGGGCGAGCCGGTAGAGCCGCACACCCTGGTGATCCTGCCGACGGGCGAAGAAATGACTTTGTGCGCCGAAAGCGACTGCCATGCCGTGCTGTTCGGCGGGGCACCGCTGGACGGGCCGCGACGGATGAACTGGAATTTCGTCTCCAGCGACCCCGCCCGCATCGACGAAGCCCGCCGGCGCTGGGCGGCCGGAGACTGGCCGAGCGTGCCAGGGGAAAGCGAGCGGATCGAGTTGCCCTGATTCCAGGATTGCTTGTCGGGCCACCATCGCGAGCAAGCTCGCTCTCACATCGGATTTGAGTGATCACGGAATGTGCGTTCACAGCGGATCATTGTGAGAGCGAGCTTGCTCGCGACGGCTTTATACCAGGCAACAGGAGATTCAAATCCAGAACCCGGCTTCAGCCCCTGAACACCTCGTCCAGCAAGTTATGCATCGACCGGAACGCGCGATTGGCGACCTTGGCGTTGTACATCATCTTGCCGGGGACATTGGCCTGCGGATCGGTGAACGAATGCACCGCTCCACCGTAGCTCAGCAATTGCCAATCCACCCCGGCGGCATTCATTTCCTCCTCGAATGCCGGTAGCTGTTCCTTGGGCACCAGCGGGTCGGACGCACCGTGCATCACCAGCACCGAGCCCTGGATATTTCGCGCATCCGTCGGATCCGGCGTGTCCAGGGTGCCGTGGAAGGAGATGGCGGCCTTCAGCGGCGCGCCGGTGCGAGCCAGTTCCAAGGCACAGCAACCGCCGAAACAGAAGCCGAATGTGGCGAGTTTCGACACATCGACCGGTGCCTCGCCCTGGCTCTGCAATTGCTCGAACGCTGCCTGCATGCGCTTGCGCAACAGGGCCCGATCATTCTTGAGCGGCATCATCGCCGCCCCCGCCTCATCGGCATTGCTCGGACGCACCGTCTGTCCGTACAGGTCGGCGATCAACACCACATAGCCATTGGCTGCCACGGACTTGGCGATCTCCTCGGCCCCCGCCCCCACTCCCATCCAATTCGGTGCCATCAACAGGCCCGGGCGCGGGCCCTGCTGGTTGATGTCGAAGGCCAGGCGGCCTTCATAGGCTTGACCTTCGATCTGATAGACCAGTGAACGAACCGTGATCTGACTCATGACGGACTCCTCTTCAATCGAACATCCCGAAATGAAAAAACCCGCCGAAGCGGGTTTTTCCTGCACTTGATTAAGCTGACAGTTCCACCAACAGCTTGTTCAGGCGGCGAACATAAGCCGCCGGGTCCTTCAAGCTATCGCCAGCGGCCAGGGCCGCCTGGTCGAACAGGATGTGCGACAGATCGCCAAAGCGCTCTTCGCTCTGCTCGTTGTCCAGCTTCTCCACCAGCGGGTGAGAAGGGTTGAACTCGAAAATCGGCTTGGAATCCGGAACCTTCTGGCCGCTGGCCTCGAGGATCTGGCGCATCTGCAGGCCGAGGTCCTGCTCACCGATGGCCAGGATCGCCGGAGAATCGGTCAGGCGATGGGACACCCGCACTTCGCTGACCGCGTCGCCCAGGGCCGTCTTGATCCGCTCCACCAGGCCTTCCTTGCTCTTGGCGATTTCTTCGGCGGCTTTCTTGTCTTCTTCCGAATCCAGGTTGCCGAGGTCCAGGTCGCCACGCGCCACGTCGACGAAGCTCTTGCCGTCGAACTCGTTGAGGTAACTCATCAGCCACTCGTCGATGCGGTCGGTCAGCAGCAGCACTTCGATGCCTTTCTTGCGGAAAACCTCCAGGTGCGGGCTGTTCTTGACCTGGGCATAGGTTTCGCCAGTGAGGTAGTAGATCTTGTCCTGGCCTTCCTTGGCGCGGGCCAGGTAATCGGCCAGGCCGACCACCTGCTCGCCATCGTCACCCTGGGTGGAGGCAAAGCGCAGCAGGCCGGCGATCTTTTCCTTGTTGGCGAAGTCTTCGGCCGGGCCTTCTTTCATCACCTGGCCGAAGTTCTTCCAGAAGCTCTTGTACTGCTCGGGCTCGTTCTTCGCCAGCTTCTCCAGCATGTCCAGCACGCGCTTGGTCAGCGCCGACTTCATGGAGTCGATGATCGGGTCTTTCTGCAGGATTTCCCGGGAGACGTTCAGGGACAGGTCGTTGGAGTCCACTACACCCTTGATGAAGCGCAGGTACAGGGGCAGGAACGATTCGGCCTGGTCCATCACGAATACCCGTTGCACGTACAGCTTCAGGCCGCGTGGTGCTTCGCGCTGGTACAGGTCGAACGGCGCGCGGGCCGGCACGTACAGCAGGGAGTTGTATTCCAGCTTGCCTTCGACCTTGTTGTGGCTCCAGCTCAGCGGGTTCTCGTAGTCGTGGGCGATGTGCTTGTAGAACTCCTGGTATTCCTCGTCTTTCACCTCGGTGCGCGGACGAGTCCACAGGGCACTGGCGCGATTGACGGTTTCCCACTGCACCTCAGGCTTCTCTTCGCCTTCGGCGGCGGTGACTTCCTTGGGCAGCTCGATCGGCAGTGCGATATGGTCGGAGTATTTCTTGATGATGTTGCGCAGGCGCCAGCCATCGGCGAACTCGTCTTCACCGGACTTGAGATGCAGCACAATACGGGTACCGCGATCGGCCTTGTCGAGGGTGGCGACTTCGAATTCCCCTTCGCCCCTGGACGACCAGTGCACGCCTTCGCTCGCGGCGAGGCCGGCACGGCGGCTGAAGACTTCGACATGATCGGCCACGATGAACGCGGAATAGAAACCGACGCCGAATTGACCGATCAGGTGGGAATCCTTCTTCTGGTCACCCGAAAGGTTCTTCATGAAGTCGGCGGTGCCGGACTTGGCGATGGTGCCCAGGTGAGTGATCACCTCTTCGCGGCTCATGCCGATGCCGTTGTCTTCCAGGGTGATGGTCTTCGCGTCCTTGTCGAAGCTCACACGAATCTTCAGTTCAGCGCCGCCTTCCAGCAATTCTGGCTTGGACAGGGCTTCGAAACGTAATTTGTCGACAGCGTCGGAGGCGTTCGAGATCAGCTCGCGAAGGAAGATTTCCTTGTTCGAATACAGCGAGTGAATCATCAGGTGCAGCAGTTGCTTCACCTCGGTCTGGAAGCCCAGGGTTTCCTTTTGAGTTTCCACGCTCATTGTCATCAAACTCCAAGTGGATGGTGGTGTCCGCCTCGCTGAGATCGGCGGCGGGATGACCTCAAGGTGGGGGCGGCGCCGATGATTTCAAGGGTGGGTCGGCTTCGTCGGCTCCTGGATCTTGAAATGCGCCCGCGCGGTGGCGATGGGTTCGGCCTCGTCGTCCTGCCAGGCCGTGATGGCCACGTTGGCCACCCGCCGCCCCTGGCGCCAGACCTGGCAACGAGCGTACGTGTCACGGAACTGCCCGGCGCGCAGGTAATCCAGGGAAAAGTCGATGATCTTCGGCACACCTGGCGTACGGGTGGTAATCAGCAGATGAACGGCGGCCGACAGTTCCATGAAACCGGCGATCACCCCACCATGGATCGCCGGCAATAAAGGGTTGCCAATGTTGTCCGGGCTCGCCGGCAGGCGAAACAGCAGGTCATTGCCCTGACGAGTGCATTCGGCGCCGATCAACTGTGCGTAAGGGATCGACGCCATCAATAGTCCATAGTCGCCCTGCTCGCAGGCCTGACGCAGTTGTTCCTGGGTAATGGCCGTCATGGCGTGTCCGCTCCGGCCTTGGGTACCTGCCTGCCCATACCCCTGGCATGCTGCCCCAGGCGCATGAAAGTGCCCACCACATGGGCGATGGGTTGATCGGGGTCGTCCTGATAAGCGAAGCCCCGGGTGAAGATCACGTCCGGCGTGACCCGGTAGCATTGGGCGAAGCCGTAGACGTCCTTGTGGGGTTGGGCGGCGTGCATGTAGTCGATGCGCAGGTCGAGGGTCGGACAGACCTCGAATTGCGGCAGTACACAGAGGGTCGACATGCCGCAAGCGGTGTCCATCAATGACGTCAGCGCGCCACCATGGATGATGCCCGAGAGGGGGTTGCCCACGATCCGGGGACTGAAAGGCAGCACCAGTGTCAGTCCTTCCTCGCTGGCGCTTTTCAGCGTCAGGCCCAGCACCTGGCAATGGCGCAGTGCCGATAGAAACCGGGTCGCGCGCTCAAAAACGGGGTTTTCAGCCATTGGTTAGAAACTCTTGTTAGTGGCCAGGTCCGATAATAGACGAACCCGATAAAGTTCCATGCCGACACGAAGTTATATATCTGTAGCAAAAGAGGAACTTAAGCCAAGGGGTATAGCTCAAAAGGCCAGTAGTTATTTCCATAAGGAGAAACACCCCATGCGTAAGACTTTGACTATTGCCTTGATGTTGGCTGCCTCCCTCGGCCTCGCTGCCTGCGACAAGAAATCCGAAGACAAAGCTCAAGATGCCGCCCAACATTCGGAGCAAGCTCAGCAGGACATGAACAAAGCACAGGATAAAGTGAACGACGCGGCGAAAGAAAACGCCGAAGCCGCCAAAGCCCAGGCCGAATCGAACGAAGCAGCAACGCAGGAACAAGCCCCTGCAACCGCGCCTAAAACCAACTGATCCGGTTTTAGTGACAAAAGAAAACCCGCCTGGTGCGGGTTTTCTTTTGTCTGCATTCTGGCGGGACCAATGAATCAGGTCGCTTCCCGGCTCACTTCGCTGGGTGGCGCTTCGGTCGGGGTGTAGACCATGACATCCAGCACGTCGGAATGAAACTCCCGGCGGTACAGCACAAATACCACGCCGGCGCTCATCAACATGAACAACCAGGGGCTGACGAACCAGGCCAGCATGGTCATGCCGAAGTAATAAGAGCGCAGGCCGAAGTTGAACTGGTTGGCCGCCATCGAAATGACCCGGGCCGCCCTGAGCGCAAAGGCCTTGCGCTCCTGCTCCGACACATGCCGCTCGCCGATCATCGGCGCAGAGCCCACCAGCACCGCCGCGAAATTGTATTGGCGCATGCACCAGCTGAACGTGAAGAATGCATAGACGAACACCAATGCCAGGCACAACAGCTTGACCTCCGCCAGCCCCTGGGAAGCCTGCTGCACCAGCGGCAGGTCGGCCAGCAGCGACACCGCCCGATCGGACGCCCCGAGCACGGTCAGGATACCCGCCAGGATAATCAGCGTGCTGGAGGCGAAAAACGAGGCGTTGCGCTCCAGGTTACCGATCACGCTGGCGTCGGCGATGCGGTTCTCGCGCAGCAGCATGCGACGCATCCAGTCCTCGCGATACAAGTGCATCACGCTCGCCAGACAAGCCGTGTCACGGGCTTTCCAGGTGGCATAGCGGGTATAGCCGCCCCAGCAGACGATGAACCAGACAG
This sequence comes from Pseudomonas sp. NFACC32-1, assembly GCF_900101215.1. Classification (NCBI taxonomy): domain Bacteria; kingdom Pseudomonadati; phylum Pseudomonadota; class Gammaproteobacteria; order Pseudomonadales; family Pseudomonadaceae; genus Pseudomonas; species Pseudomonas sp. NFACC32-1. Next base: position 154,916 of record NZ_FMUL01000005.1, on the reverse strand, counting down.
CGGCAAGCAGATGGGACAGGTTGGCTTGGATGAATGACATTCGATTTCCTGTATATCTAAAAACATGACGTCTAAAGCCAGACGCGCCTTGAAATGCCGACCTGTGGGAGCGAGCTTGCTCGCGATTGCGATCTATCAGACACGTTGATGCTGCTGATCTGGCGCTATCGCGAGCAAGCTCGCTCCACAGGTGCTGTGTACGCCTTTCAGACACTGCTTCGACGTTAGCGCACGAAAAAAGACACTGCACCCAAAAAAAATGCCCCGTATCGATTGATACGGGGCATTTCGGTTGTGGCCGGTGAATCGGCCTGAAGCTGCTTAAGCCAGAGCTTCGCTGCGTTTGCCCAGCAGGCGATCGCACACCACGGCAACCACCAGGGTCATCACCGAAGGCACCAGCCAGGCCAGGCCTTGTTCGCTCAACGGCAATTGGGCCAGTTGCGCCGGCATCCAGTCCGCCAGACCGGCGCCCTTGAGCGCATCGACCAGGCCAAACAGGAACGACACCAGCATCACCGGGCCGACAATGCGACTCTGCTCATGCCAGAAGTCCTTGCAGAAACTCAGGGCCACCAGGGCGATGCATGGCGGGTAGATCGCGGTCAGGACCGGGATGGAGAACGCAATCAGCTTGGTCAGGCCCAGGTTGGACACCAGTAGTGAAAACGCTGCCAGGATCACCACCAGGGTCTTGTAGGACAGCGGCAGGACACGGCTGAAGTATTCGGCACAGGCGCAGGTCAGGCCAACGGCGGTCACCAGGCAGGCCAGGGAAATCAGCACCGCGAGGAAGCCGCTGCCCAGGCTGCCGAAGGTGTGTTGCACGTAGGCATGCAGCACAGCGGCGCCGTTAGTCGCCCCTGCGGCCACTTCATGGCTGCCGGAACCGAGGCGGAACAGGCTGACGTAGACCAGCGCCAGGCCCACCCCGGCAATCAGCCCGGCGATGATGGCGTAGCGGGTAATCAAGACTGGCGATTCGACACCCCGGGAACGGATCGCGTTGACGATGACGATGCCGAACACCAATGCGCCCAACGTGTCCATGGTCAGGTAACCATTGATGAAGCCCTGGGAAAACGGCGCCGCCACGTATTCCGGTGTCGCCACGCCGATACCGCCGGCAGGCAGGGCGAACGCGGCGATCCCCAGCACGGCCAGGGCAATGATCTTCAGCGGTGCGAGGAACCGTCCGACGGTATCCAGCAGACGGCCCGGGTAGAGCGAAATGAAGAACACCAGGAGGAAGTACACGGCACTGTAGATCAACAGGGCCAGCGGGCTTTCGCCGGTCAATGGCGCCAGGCCCACCTCGAACGAGACCGTGGCGGTGCGCGGCGTGGCGAACAGCGGGCCGACAGCCAGGTAGCAGACCGCGGCCAGCAACCCGCTGGCGACCTTGCCGATGGGGCTGCTCAAGGCATCCATCGCCCCGCCCACCTTGGCCAGCGCAACGACGGTGACAACCGGAAGGCCGACCGCGGTGATCAGGAAGCCCAGCGCCGCCATCCAGACATGGGGCCCGGACTGCAAGCCGACGATTGGCGGGAAAATGATATTGCCGGCCCCGACGAACAGGGCAAATGTCATGAAACCAAGTGCCAGGATGTCCTGGCCTTTCAACACTTTCATTAAGGAAACCACACTGCTGAATCGGAATTTAGAGAGGGATTTCCCTTATGGGTGAGGGAAATGTTGTCGATCCGTATGGGACCGACCCGTTTAGCGCGTCGCTTCCTTGTGGGGAGCGGTCGCAAAAATGGCTGCTAGCCTAACGAATCCGTGCAGAAAACGCACTGTTACGGGGCGCACTATCCGATACACGACATTTCAATGTCGCGTTTACGTATCTATTTTTCCCTCATCACACTCCTGATAGACAGGGGATGACCTGTGGCGAGGGGATTCATCCCGCTGGGCTGCAAAGCGGCCCCAACAAGGTGGCCGCATTCTTCCAGATAAACCGCGCTCGATTGCTTGGGGGCTGCTTTGCAGCCCAGCGGGGATAAATCCCCTCGCCACAGATAAATCCTCCCACCACAGATAAATCCTCCACCACAGACTAAGGCCCTCTGCGCAGAAACAATGCGTAGATCCAAAAGGCCAGAAACGACAAAGGCCACCTGGAGGTGGCCTTTGTTGCTGGAACGAAAAGGTCAGCCGAAGCTTACTTCTTCATTTCCCAGCCAGTCAGCTCGGCCAGGGCCTTGCCGATGTCTGCCAGCGAACGCACGGTTTTCACGCCGGCGTCTTGCAGGGCAGCGAACTTCTCGTCCGCAGTGCCCTTGCCGCCGGAGATGATTGCGCCAGCATGGCCCATGCGCTTGCCCGGAGGAGCAGTCACACCAGCGATGTAGGACACGACCGGCTTGGTCACGTTGGCCTTGATGAAGGCAGCGGCTTCTTCTTCAGCGGAACCGCCGATCTCACCGATCATGACGATCGCTTCGGTCTTCGGGTCTTCCTGGAACAGCTTCAGGATGTCGATGAAGTTGGAGCCTGGGATCGGGTCACCGCCGATGCCGACGCAGGTGGACTGGCCGAAACCGGCGTCAGTGGTCTGCTTCACGGCTTCATAGGTCAGGGTGCCGGAACGGGACACGATACCGACCTTGCCTGGCAAGTGAATGTGACCTGGCATGATGCCGATCTTGCATTCGCCTGGAGTGATCACGCCTGGGCAGTTAGGGCCGATCAGGGTGATACCCAGCTCGTCGCACTTGACCTTGGCTTCCAGCATGTCGATGGTCGGGATGCCTTCGGTGATACACACGATCAGCTTGATGCCGCCGAACGCCGCCTCAAGGATGGAGTCCTTGCAGAAAGGAGCCGGAACGTAGATCACGCTGGCGGTGGCGCCAGTGGCAGCAACAGCGTCCTTGACGGTGTTGAAGACAGGCAGGCCCAGGTGCTCGGTGCCGCCCTTGCCCGGAGTTACGCCGCCAACCATCTGGGTGCCGTACTCGATGGCTTGCTGGGTGTGGAAACTACCTTGCGAACCGGTAATACCCTGGCAGATAACCTTGGTGTCTTTATTGATCAGGACGCTCATTATTTGCCCTCCGCAGCTTTTACGACTTGTTGAGCAGCGTCGGTCAGGCTGGTAGCAGCGATGATGTTCAAACCGCTTTCTGCCAGTACTTTAGCGCCCAGCTCAGCGTTGTTGCCTTCGAGGCGAACAACAACCGGGATTTTCACGCCGACTTCTTTCACGGCGCCGATGATGCCTTCGGCAATCATGTCGCAACGAACGATGCCGCCGAAGATGTTGACCAGTACTGCGGCGACGTTGGTGTCGGACAGGATGATCTTGAACGCTTCGGTTACGCGCTCCTTGGTAGCGCCGCCGCCCACGTCGAGGAAGTTGGCTGGCTTGCCGCCATGCAGGTTGACGATGTCCATGGTACCCATGGCAAGGCCGGCACCGTTGACCATGCAGCCGATGTTACCTTCCAGGGCCACGTAGTTCAGTTCGAACTTGGCAGCGTGCGCTTCGCGCGGATCGTCCTGGGATGGATCGTGGAAAGTCTTCAGCTTCGGCTGACGGTACATGGCGTTGGCGTCGATGTTGATCTTGGCATCGAGGCAGTGCAGGTCGCCGTCGGCCTTGATCACCAGCGGGTTCACTTCCAGCAGCGCCAGGTCATGATCCTGGAACAGCTTGGCCAGACCTACGAAGATCTTGGCGAACTGAGTGACCTGCTTGCCTTCCAGGCCCAGCTGGAATGCCAGCTCGCGACCCTGGAATGGCTGGGCGCCAACCAGTGGATCGATGGTGGCCTTGAGGATTTTCTCAGGGGTATCGTGAGCGATCTTCTCGATGTCCACGCCACCTTCGGTGGAAGCCATGAACACGATGCGGCGGCTCGAACGGTCGACGACAGCGCCCAGGTACAGCTCTTTAGCGATATCAGTGCACGATTCAACCAGGATTTTGGTGACCGGCTGACCGTTGGCGTCAGTCTGGTAGGTCACCAGACGCTTGCCCAGCCACTGCTGTGCGAAGGCTTTGGCGTCTTCTTTGCTGCGAACCAGCTTTACGCCGCCCGCTTTACCGCGACCACCGGCGTGAACCTGGGCTTTGACAACCCACTCGCTGCCGCCGATTTTGTCGCAAGCTTCTGCTGCCGCTTCCGGGGTGTCTACCGCGTAGCCTGTGGATACTGGCAGGCCGTATTCAGCGAACAGCTGCTTACCCTGATACTCGTGAAGATTCATGCTTATTACCGTCTTCGTTAGGTACTGCGCATTCGGTGCTGCACCAGTTTAGTGCCGCACCACCTGTGACTGCTGCTTGCGTAGCCTTCCGGTGAACCGGCAGAGCTACGCAAGACTGCGTCCAGCGGACATTCCGCGGTGAGTCTTGCGCGCAAGGCTCACGACGGGCCGAACCGCCGTGGTTTCTTATTATCTATTAACGCTTCTTGCGGTTGGCCACGTGGATGGCGCCGCCATTTACGGCCAGGGCCGCTTCGTGCAAGGCTTCGGACAGGGTCGGATGGGAGAAGACCATCATGCCCAGGTCTTCAGCGCTGGTGCCGAATTCCATACCGATCGCGCCTTGCTGTACCAGCTCGGCAGCGCTTGGGCCAATGACGTGAACGCCCAATACGCGGTCCGTCTTGGCATCGGCGATGACTTTCACGAAACCGCCGGTATCGTTGGCTGCCATGGCACGGCCACTGGCGGCGAACGGGAAGGTGCCGACGTTAACTTCAACGCCTTCGGCTTTCAAGGCCTGCTCGGTTTTACCGACCCATGCGATTTCCGGGTGGGTGTAGATAACCGATGGGATCAGGTCGTAGTTCATCTGGGCCTTGTGGCCCTTGATGCGCTCGACGACCATGATGCCTTCCTCGGACGCCTTGTGGGCCAGCATCATGCCGCGGACCACGTCACCGATGGCGAAGACGCCCGGTACGTCGGTTGCGCAATGATCATCGACCGCGATGAAACCGCGCTCATCAATGTTCACGCCGCTATCGGCAGCCAGCAGGTCGGTGGTCACCGGACGACGGCCCACCGCGACGATCAGCTTGTCGAAGGTGATGGTCTGTTCGCCGTTGGCGTCGGTGTAGTTCACCACGACTTCTTCGCCGTTGACCTTGGAGCCGGTCACGCGAGCGCCCAGCTTGATGTCCAGGCCCTGCTTGGTCAGGGTCTTGAACGCTTCCTTGGACACCGCGGTATCGGCAGCCATCAGGAAGGTGTCGAGGGCTTCCAGCACGGTCACTTGCGCACCCAGGCGCGACCAGACCGAACCCAGCTCGAGGCCGATCACGCCGGCGCCGATCACGCCCAGGCGCTTAGGCACGCTCTGGAATTCCAGGGCGCCGGTGGAGTCGACGATCACTTTCTGATCGACTGGAGCCGGTGGGATGTCGATCGGACGCGAGCCTGGCGCCAGGATGACGTTCTCGGCTTCGATCACTTCGACCGAGCCGTCGGGCTTGGTCACTTCGACCTTCTTGCCCAGCAGCAGCTTGCCGTGGCCCTGGATCGAGGTCACGCCGTTGGCCTTGAACAGGGTGGCGACACCGCTGGTCAGGTTCTTCACGATGCCGGCCTTGCGGCCAACCATCGCGGCGACGTCCATCTTGACTTCGCCGGTGGAGATGCCATGGACGTTGAAGCTTTCTTTCGCTTCCTTGTATTTCCAGGAGCTGTCCAGCAGCGCCTTGGAAGGAATGCAGCCGACGTTCAGGCAAGTACCGCCCAGGGCTTGCTTGCCCTCGCTGTCGGTGTATTTCTCGATGCAGGCAGTGGTGAGGCCAAGTTGTGCAGCCTTGATGGCCGCTACGTAGCCACCAGGGCCAGCACCAATCACTACCACGTCGAATTTCTGAGTCATGAGTCATTCCTTTTCGAATCAAACCGGACGGCCACTTGTGGTGACCGTCGTGGGACGAAACCGGTTGTTTCAGCAAGAGGCCGGTCAACCGACCGGCCCTCGCGGCGAAATCAGATATCCAGCAGCAGGCGAGCCGGATCTTCAAGCAGGTTCTTGATGGTCACCAGGAACGTCACGGCTTCTTTACCATCGATCAGACGGTGATCGTAGGACAGTGCCAGGTACATCATCGGACGAATCACGACTTGACCGTTGATTGCCATCGGACGCTGGATGATGTTGTGCATCCCCAGGATCGCTGCTTGTGGCGGGTTGACGATCGGGGTCGACATCATCGAACCGAATGTACCACCGTTGGTGATGGTGAACGTACCACCGGTCATCTCTTCGATGGACAGCTTGCCGTCACGGGCCTTCTTGCCGAAGGTGGCGATGCCGTTTTCGATTTCGGCCAGGCTCATCAGCTCGGCGTTGCGCAGCACCGGAACCACCAGACCACGGTCGCTGGAAACAGCAACACCGATGTCGGCATAGCCGTGGTAGACGATGTCGGAACCGTCGATCGACGCGTTGACGGCCGGGAAGCGTTTGAGCGCTTCGGTGGCAGCCTTGACGAAGAACGACATGAAGCCCAGGCGCACGCCATTGTGGGACTTCTCGAACAGGTCCTTGTACTTCGAACGCAGCGCCATGACTTCGGTCATGTCCACTTCGTTGAAAGTGGTCAGCATCGCCATGTTCGACTGGGCTTCGACCAGGCGCTCGGCAACCTTGGCCCGCAGGCGGGTCATCGGAACGCGTTTTTCAACGCGATCACCGGCCGCGAACACCGGAGCGGCAGCGGCAGGCGCAGCAGGCTTGGCCGGGGCAGCGGCTGGAGCGGCTTTCTTGGCTGCAACAGCGGCAACCACGTCTTCCTTGGTCACACGACCACCCTTGCCGGTGCCGGCAATGGAAGCGATGTTGATGCCGTTTTCTTCAGCGATCTTGCGGGCAGCAGGCGCGGCGACCGGGTCGTCTTCGCCATCGGCCGCTGGAGCGGCAGCCTGGGCGGCAGCCGGCGCAGCGGCAGCAGCAGCGGCCGGAGCGGCGGCAGCACCACCTTCAACGATCGAGCCCAGCACTTCGTCGGACAGGACGGTGTCGCCTTCGTTCTTGACGATCGCGCCCAGCACGCCGTCGGCGGTGGCCAGGACTTCCAGTACGACCTTGTCGGTCTCGATGTCGACGATCAGTTCGTCACGCTTGACGGCCTCGCCCGGTTTCTTGTGCCAGGTGGCAACGGTGCCATCGGCAACCGATTCTGGGAAAGTGGGGGCTTTGATCTCGATAGCCATTATCTTGGGTTCCTTAAATTCGGTTTCAGGTGCTCGAAGGCGTTAAACGGTAAACGCGTCTTGCAGCAGTTGTTCCTGCTGCTCGGCGTGCATCGATGCGTAACCACATGCAGGTGCGGCAGAAGCCTCGCGGCCCGCGTACTCGAGTACGAGAGACTTGTTGAGGTAGCTGATGCTGCGACGCAGGTGGTGTTGGCTGCAGTACCATGCGCCCTGGTTCATCGGCTCTTCCTGACACCAGACAGCCGCTTTGGCATTGGTGTAAGGCGCCAGGACTTCCTTCAGGTCGTCCTCAGGGAATGGGTACAGCTGCTCGATACGCACGATGGCGATGTCTTCGCGGCCTTCGGCACGGCGTTTTTCCAGCAGGTCGTAGTAGACCTTGCCGCTGCACAGAACGACGCGTTCGACCTTGCTCGGGTCCAGGGCATCGATTTCCGGGATAACGGTCTGGAACGAGCCATCGGCCAGTTCTTCGAGCGTCGAAACGGCCAGCTTGTGGCGCAGCAGCGACTTCGGCGTCAGGACCACCAGGGGCTTGCGCAGCGGACGAATCACCTGGCGGCGCAGCAAGTGGTAGATCTGTGCCGGGGTAGTCGGCATGCACACCTGGATGTTGTGCTCGGCACACAGTTGCAGGTAGCGCTCCAGGCGCGCCGAGGAGTGCTCGGGACCCTGCCCTTCGTAGCCGTGCGGCAGCAACATGGTCAGGCCGCAGAGACGACCCCACTTGTGCTCGCCACTGGTGATGAACTGGTCGATCACGACCTGCGCACCGTTGGCGAAGTCGCCGAACTGGGCTTCCCAGATCACCAGCGCGTTCGGCGTGGTGGTCGAGTAACCGTATTCGAACGCCAGTACGGCTTCTTCCGACAGGAACGAGTCGTACAGGTCGAACAGCGGCTGGCCTTTGTACAGGTTCTTGAGCGGAATGTAGGTGCTGGCATCTTTCTGGTTGTGCAGGACGGCATGACGGTGCGAGAACGTACCGCGGCCGATGTCCTGGCCGGTCATGCGGATCGGGTGACCTTCGAACGCCAGGGTCGCGTACGCCATGGTTTCGGCGTAGCCCCAGTTGATCGGCAGGCCGCCGGCTTGCATCTTCTGACGGTCTTCGTAGATCTTCGCGACCTGGCGCTGAACCACGAAGCCTTCCGGGATCTCCAGCAGCTTGGCGGACAGTTCCTGCAAGGTCTTGAGGTCGAAACGCGTGTCGTGACGTGCAGTCCAGGCGTGACCCAGGTATGGGCGCCAGTCCACGAACAGCTCTTTGTTCGGCTCCTTGACCAGGCTTTTCACCACGTGCAGACCGTTGTCCAGCGCGTTGCGGTATTCGTCGACCTTGGCCTGGACGCGCTCGGCATCCAGTACGCCGTCCTGGATCAGGCGATCGGCATACAGCTCGCGGGTGGTGCGCTGCTTGGTGATCTGCTGGTACATCAGAGGCTGGGTACCGCTTGGCTCGTCCGCCTCGTTGTGGCCACGACGACGGTAGCAAACCAGGTCGATCACCACGTCGCGCTTGAACTGCATGCGGTAGTCGATGGCCAGCTGGGTCACGAACAGCACGGCTTCCGGATCATCACCATTCACATGGAGGATCGGCGCCTGGATCATCTTCGCGACGTCGGTGGCGTACTCGGTGGAGCGCGAGTCCAGCGGGTTGCTGATGGTGAAGCCGACCTGGTTGTTGATCACGATGTGCACGGTGCCGCCGGTCTTGAAACCGCGGGTCTGCGACATCTGGAAGGTTTCCATGACCACGCCCTGGCCGGCGAATGCCGCATCACCGTGGATGGAGATCGGCAGGACCTTCTCACCGGTCGGGTCGTTGCGACGATCCTGGCGGGCGCGAACCGAACCCTCGACCACCGGGGAAACGATTTCCAGGTGGGATGGGTTGAACGCCATGGCCAGGTGGACTTCGCCGCCGGTGGTCATCACGTTGGACGAGAAGCCCTGGTGATACTTCACGTCACCGGAACCCAGTTCGACCTTCTTCTTGCCTTCGAACTCGTCGAACAGCTCACGCGGGTTCTTGCCGAAGGTGTTGACCAGCACGTTCAGACGACCACGGTGGGCCATGCCGATGACGACTTCCTTGGTGCCGTAGGAACCGGAACGCTGGATCAGCTCGTCGAGCATCGGGATCAGGCTTTCGCCGCCTTCCAGGCCGAAACGCTTGGTGCCCGGGTACTTGGTGCCCAGGTATTTCTCCAGGCCTTCACCGGCTGTCACGCGCTCCAGCACATGGGTCTTGATGTCGGCGGAGTACGTCGGACGCCCGCGCACGCTTTCCAGACGCTGCTGGAACCACTGGCGCTGCTCGGAATCGGTGATGTGCGTGAACTCGGCGCCGATGGTGCGGCAATATGTCTGCTGCAACGCTTCGTGAATTTCGCGTAGGCTCGCTTCCTCTTTGCCGATGAACAGGTCGCCGGCACGGAAGGTCGTATCGAGATCGGCATTGGTCAAGCCGTAATGAGTGATCGACAGGTCTGCAGGTGCAGGACGCTGCCACAGCCCCAGCGGGTCCAGCTGGGCTGCCTGGTGGCCTCGCATCCTGTAGGCCTGGATCAATCGCAGCACTTCGACTTGCTTCTTCTCGTGCTCGCTGCTCACGCTACCGGCAGATACCGGTTGAGCGCGGCGCTGGTTCTTCGCCAGCAGCACGAAATGATCGCGAATCGTAGAGTGCGAAACATCTGTGGCAGAGTTACCGTCGGCCGGCAACTTCTGAAAATAGGTGCGCCATTCTTCTGGCACAGCGTTAGGGTCGTGCAGGTAGAGCTCGTAGAGCTCTTCCACATAGGCAGCGTTACCACCGGAGAGGTGGGCACTGTTCCACATGCGCTGCATCACGCTTTCTTGCATGCTTGGTCACCCTCGATTAGGGGAACACCACCGGCGAAAACACCGAGCAAACTTGCAGAAGTCCGAGTGCAGCGACTAAAACAAGCCACTTAGGATCACGCTGATAGTCCGGGTACCAGCCCGGATGCCCCTGCTTGTCTCATTTCTTCAAAAATAAGAACCGCCGCTTTGTGAGCGGCTGTTCTGGTTATGCTACGACGCGGGTTGAAGCCCGCGCCCTAGCCTCTACGGGTACAGCGGTTCTACGGGTACAGCAGCTGAATCACACGCCGTTTTGCAGCAGCATGTTACGTACGTGACCGATGGCCTTAGTCGGGTTCAGGCCTTTCGGGCAGACGTTGACGCAGTTCATGATCCCGCGGCAGCGGAATACGCTGAACGGGTCATCCAGTGCGGCCAGACGCTCGGACGTCTTGGTGTCGCGGCTGTCTGCCAGGAAGCGGTACGCTTGCAGCAGGGCGGCCGGGCCCAGGAACTTGTCCGGGTTCCACCAGAAGGATGGGCACGAGGTCGAGCAGCAGGCGCACAGGATGCACTCGTACAGACCGTCGAGCTTTTCACGCTCTTCCGGGGACTGCAGACGCTCGATGGCCGGAGCCGGCGTGTCGTTCTGCAGGAATGGCTTCACCTTCTCGTATTGCTTGTAGAAGATGCTCATATCGACGACCAGGTCACGGATCACCGGCAAACCTGGCAGCGGACGCACGATCAGCTTGTTGCCCTTGACCACCGCCGACAGCGGCGTGATGCAGGCCAGCCCGTTCTTGCCGTTGATGTTCATGCCGTCGGAGCCGCACACGCCCTCGCGGCAGGAGCGACGATAGGAGAAACCTTCGTCCTGTTCCTTGATCAGGGCCAGCACGTCCAGCACCATCAGGTCCTTACCACCGGTATCGACCTGGAAATCCTGCATGAACGGCGCAGCGTCCTGATCAGGGTTGTAGCGATAAACACTGACTTGCAACATAGCGGTCACCCTTAATAAGTCCGGACTTTAGGTTCGAAAGTCGGAACAGTCTTCGGCGAGAAATTCACGGCACGCTTGGCGACACGTTTCTCACCCGGGAAGTACAAGGTGTGGCACAGCCAGTTTTCGTCGTCACGGTCTTCATAGTCTTCGCGGGCATGGGCACCACGGGACTCTTTACGGGTTTCTGCCGCGATGGCGGTGGCTTCGGCCACTTCCAGCAGGTTCTGCAGTTCCAGCGCTTCGATACGTGCAGTGTTGAACGCCTGTGACTTATCGTTGATCTTCACATTGGCAATTCGTTCACGCAGTTGCGCCAGCTGGGCGATACCCTTCTGCATGTACTCACCGGTACGGAACACACCGAAGTAGTTCTGCATGCAGCTTTGCAGCTCGCGACGCAGGGTGGCGACGTCTTCGCCTTCGGTACGCTCGTTCAGACCGGCCAGGCGCTTGAGGGCCACGTCGATGTCGGTGTCGCTGGCGTCGCGGTATTCGATGCCGTCGGTCAGCGCCTTTTCCAGGTGCAGGCCGGCCGCGCGGCCGAAGACCACCAGGTCGAGCAGCGAGTTGCCGCCCAGGCGGTTGGCACCGTGAACCGATACGCACGCCACTTCACCCACTGCGAACAGGCCAGGGATGATTTCGTCCACGCCTTCGGCGTTCTGGGTGATGGCCTGGCCATGGATGTTGGTGGCAACGCCGCCCATCATGTAGTGGCAGGTTGGAACGACCGGAACTGGCGCGACGACCGGGTCGACGTGAGCGAAGGTCTTGGACAGCTCGCAGATGCCTGGCAGGCGGCTGTGCAGCACTTCCTCGCCCAGGTGGTCGAGCTTGAGCATCACATGGTCGCCATTCGGGCCACAGCCGTTGCCGGCGATGATCTCTTTAACCATCGAACGAGCCACGACGTCACGACCGGCAAGGTCCTTGGCGTTCGGAGCGTAACGCTCCATGAAACGCTCGCCGTGCTTGTTGATCAGGTAACCGCCTTCACCGCGGCAACCTTCGGTAACCAGTACACCGGCGCCGGCGATGCCGGTCGGGTGGAACTGCCACATTTCGATGTCCTGCACCGGCACGCCGGCACGCAGGGCCATGCCGACGCCGTCACCGGTGTTGATCAGGGCGTTGGTGGTGGAGGCATAGATACGGCCGGCACCGCCGGTCGCCAGCACGGTGGCCTTGGAACGGATGTAGGTGGTTTCGCCGGTTTCGATGCAGATGGCGATCACACCGACAAAGGCGCCGTCCTGGTTCTTCACCAGGTCAACGGCGTAGTACTCGTTCAGGAACGTGGTACCAGCCTTCAGGTTGCCCTGGTACAGGGTGTGCAGCAGTGCGTGACCGGTACGGTCGGACGCCGCGCAGGTACGCGCAGCCTGGCCGCCCTTGCCGTAGTCCTTGGACTGGCCACCGAACGGACGCTGGTAGATACGGCCGGTTTCGGTGCGCGAGAACGGCAGGCCCATGTGGTCGAGTTCGAAGACCGCGGCCGGACCTTCCTGACACATGTATTCGATAGCATCCTGGTCGCCGATATAGTCGGAACCCTTGACGGTATCGTACATGTGCCAGCGCCAGTCATCGTTCGGGTCGGCCGAAGCGATGGCGCAGGTAATGCCACCCTGGGCGGAAACGGTGTGCGAACGGGTCGGGAAAACCTTGGTGATCACGGCAGTCTTGTGACCGCCCTGTGCCAGTTGCAGCGCTGCGCGCATGCCGGCACCGCCGCCACCAATGATGATGGCGTCGAAGGAAATAGTTGGAATGTTAGCCATGGATCAGATACCCCAGAGAATCTGCACGCCCCAGACGAAGTAAGCGAACATCGCAACGCCGCATACTGCCTGGAAGAGGAAACGTACGGCAGTCGCCGACTTGCCGAACGCCATCTGCGTCAGGTAGTCGGTCGCGATGGTCCACATGCCGACCCAGGCGTGAGCGCCCAGTGCGACAAGGGCCAGCAGACTGAAGATACGCATCCAGTTGCTTGCGAACAGTTCATGCCATTGGGCATAGCCAAGGCCAGGGTTGGCGACCACATATCCGATCAGGAAAATGAAATAAGCCGCGAGAACGACCGCAGACACACGCTGCGCCATCCAGTCATAGAGGCCCGAACGAGAGAGGTTCGTAACGTTGGTTACCATATCCAGACTCCTGCCAGAACGATTACCACCACGGAAACGGCGATAACGATTTTCGAGCCCAGCTTGCCGCCTTCCAGCGTCTCACCGATGCCCATGTCCATGATCAAGTGGCGCACACCGGCAACCAGGTGATACAGCAAGGCGGACAGGATGCCCCAAATCACTAGCTTGGCTAGCGGACTGGTCAGACACGCTTTCACCTGACCGAAGCCTTCTTCCGAGTCGAGCGACTTGTCCAATGCATAAAGCATGATGGCCAGGCTGACGAAGAGGATGACACCGGAGATACGGTGAAGAATGGACGTGTAAGCAGTGACTGGGAGTTTGATGGTCCTTAGGTCTAGGTTTACAGGTCGTTGGCTTTTCACGGCTTTTTTCACACTGAAGAGCCCCTAAGAATCAGGGCAAAGTTGTTGCGGCGCGCACTGGTCAGGTACTCACCACCCAGGGAGTGACGACCCCCAGCAAAGCTGGCCCAAAAGCCCCTGGCGGTCGGCTGCCGAGTATAGACAGTTAGGTTACTAATGACAACGCGTTCACCTTCCACTGATGGCGCATTGCACAACAACGGCAAAAGGCGTAAACGGCAGGTAATTTCGAGGAAAAAGTCCGGTTAAAGCCTTCTGGAGCAAGACTTTAGGCAAATTGACATTCGGATTTATCTCACTATAGTGGTGCGGGCCCTGCGTGGGGGGTCTGTCTGATGATTCCAAGCATTAATAGGAGGCCACATGGCTGACAAAAAAGCGCAGTTGATCATCGAGGGCGCAGCCCCCGTCGAGCTGCCCATTTTAACCGGCACCGTTGGTCCCGATGTAATCGACGTCCGCGGCCTGACCGCCACGGGCCGTTTCACCTTCGACCCGGGGTTCATGTCGACCGCTTCGTGCGAGTCGAAGATTACCTACATCGACGGCGACAACGGCATCCTGCTGCACCGCGGCTACCCGATCGAGCAACTGGCTGAAAAATCGGACTACCTGGAAACCTGCTACCTGCTGCTCAACGGCGAGCTGCCAACCGCAGAGCAAAAGGCCCAGTTCGTCAGCACCGTGAAGAACCACACCATGGTTCACGAGCAGTTGAAGTCCTTCTTCAACGGCTTCCGTCGCGACGCCCACCCGATGGCCGTCATGTGCGGCGTTGTCGGTGCCCTCTCGGCCTTCTACCACGACTCCCTGGACATCAATAACCCCCAGCACCGCGAAATCTCCGCGATCCGCCTGGTGGCGAAGATGCCGACCCTGGCAGCCATGGTCTACAAGTACTCCATGGGCCAGCCCATGATGTACCCACGCAACGACCTGAACTATGCAGAGAACTTCCTGCACATGATGTTCAACACACCGTGCGAGATCAAACCGATCAGCCCGGTGCTCGCCAAGGCCATGGACCGGATCTTCATCCTCCATGCCGACCACGAGCAGAACGCCTCTACCTCCACCGTGCGCCTGGCCGGCTCGTCGGGTGCCAACCCGTTCGCCTGTATCGCCGCCGGCATCGCGGCACTCTGGGGCCCAGCCCACGGCGGTGCCAACGAAGCGGTACTGACCATGCTCGATGAAATCGGCGATGTCTCGAACATCGACAAGTTCATCGCCAAGGCCAAGGACAAGAACGATCCGTTCAAGTTGATGGGCTTCGGTCACCGGGTCTACAAGAACCGCGACCCACGCGCCACCGTCATGAAGCAGACCTGCGACGAAGTCCTCAAGGAACTGGGCATCAAGAACGACCCGCAACTCGAACTGGCCATGCGCCTGGAAGAGATCGCCCTGACCGATCCGTACTTCATCGAGCGCTCGCTGTACCCGAACGTCGACTTCTACTCGGGGATCATCCTCAAGGCGATCGGCATTCCAACCAGCATGTTCACCGTGATCTTCGCCCTGGCGCGCACCGTGGGCTGGATCTCCCACTGGAAGGAAATGCTCTCCAGCCCGTACAAGATCGGCCGTCCACGCCAGCTGTACACCGGCTACGAGTCGCGTGACATCACCAAGCTGGAAGACCGCAAGTAAGACCTGCTCTATGCCAGGTCCGACGCTGCACTGAAACGGCCCCCGCTTCTTATATAAGAGCGGGGGCTGTTTTGTTTACGCCCTCCTCCTTTACCTCCCGGCATTTCAGTGCCAGACCCTGTGTCATCGCGAGCAAGCTCGCTCCACAGTGGATCCGTGTACCCGCCTGCTTTGTGGGAGCGAGCTTGCTCGCGATGACGGTAGACCTGCCCACCCCGAAACGGGGACAAAAAAATACCCCGGTCTCTCGACCGGGGTACTTCTTCACCCTTTACAACTTAGCGCATCAGTGGTTGACCGCCCCGCTCGCCCCCAGGCCAGTCTGCGAACGCACGAACTGCGGGAAGAACAGCGCCCGCTCGTTGGCGCCTTCGGCCGACTTGTCAGTGATGGAGAAGAACCAGATGCCGACGAACGCGATGATCATCGAGAACAGCGCCGGATATTCATACGGGTAGATCGGCTTCTCGTGCCCCATGATCTGTACCCAGATGGTCGGGCCGAGAACCATCAGGCCCACGGCACTGACCAGCCCCATCCAGCCGCCGATCATGGCGCCACGGGTGGTCAGCTTCTTCCAGTACATCGAGAGCAGCAGTACCGGGAAGTTGCAGCTCGCCGCGATGGAGAACGCCAGGCCCACCATGAACGCGATGTTCTGCTTCTCGAACAGGATACCCAAGGCAATCGCCAGAACCGCCAGGGCGATGGTGGTGATCTTCGAGACGCGAATCTCGTCCTTCTCGTTGGCCTTGCCCTTCTTGATGACACTGGCGTACAGGTCATGGGACACCGCCGAGGCGCCGGCCAGGGTCAGGCCCGCCACCACCGCCAGGATGGTCGCGAACGCCACCGCCGAGATGAAGCCCAGGAAGATGCTACCGCCCACAGCGTTGGACAGGTGCACCGCCGCCATGTTGTTGCCGCCCAGCAAGGCACCTGCCGCGTCCTTGAAGGCCGGGTTGGTGCTGACCAGCAGGATCGCGCCGAAGCCGATGATGAAGGTCAGGATATAGAAGTAGCCGATGAAACCAGTGGCATACAGCACGCTCTTGCGGGCTTCCTTGGCATCGCTCACGGTGAAGAAGCGCATCAGGATGTGCGGCAGGCCAGCGGTACCGAACATCAGCGCCAGACCCAGGGAGAAGGCCGAGACCGGATCCTTCACCAAGCCACCGGGACTCATGATCGCCTCGCCTTTAGGGTGAACCTTGACCGCTTCGGCAAACAGCATGTTGAAGTCGAAGTTGACGTGTTTCATGACCATCAGGGCCATGAACGAAGCACCCGACAGCAACAGCACCGCCTTGATGATCTGCACCCAGGTGGTGGCCAGCATGCCACCGAACAACACGTAGAGGCACATCAGGATACCGACCAGGATCACCGCAACGTGGTAGTCCAGGCCGAACAGCAGCTGGATCAGCTTACCCGCACCGACCATTTGCGCGATCAGGTAGAACGCTACCACCACCAGCGAGCCGCAGGCGGACAGACTGCGGATCTGGGTCTGCCCGAGGCGATAAGACGCCACGTCAGCAAAGGTGTATTTACCCAGGTTACGCAGGCGCTCGGCGATCAGGAACAGAATGATCGGCCAGCCCACCAGGAAGCCGATGGAGTAGATCAAGCCGTCATAACCGGACGCGAACACCAGCGCGGAAATACCCAGGAAAGACGCCGCCGACATGTAGTCGCCAGCGATTGCCAGGCCGTTCTGGAAGCCAGTGATCTTGCCGCCAGCCGCATAGTAGTCGGCCGCGGAGTTGTTTTTCTTGGAAGCCCAGTACGTGATGTACAGCGTTGCGCCGACGAAGGCGACGAACATCAAGATAGCCGCGATGTTGAGGGGTTGTTTCTGCACAGCACCCGCCACGGCGTCAGCCGCCCAGACGCCCGGTGCGAATGCTGCGATGCTCAAGAGAGCCAATAGACGCCGGATCATTGCTGAGCCTCCTTGAGAATCGCATTGTTCAGATCGTCGAACTCGCCGTTGGCACGTCGCACGTAGATGCCGGTCAGGACGAAGGCCGAGAGAATCAGGCCGACACCGATGGGAATCCCCCAGGTGATGGTGGACTCGGGCGTGATTTTGGCCCCGAGAATATGTGGCCCATAGGCAATCAGAAGAATGAAGCCGGAATACAGCCCTAGCATGATCGCCGAAAGAATCCAGGCGAACCTTTCCCTTTTTCTCACCAGCTCCTTGAAGCGCGGGCTGTTTTGAATCGAGAGGTAAATGCTGTCGTTCATTGTTTTTATCCTCGCAGCACAGATTTAATTGGAACGACTCTACTCTATGCGGCTCAAGGCCAGGTTCCAGACGACCTTAGTATTAGAACGACATGACGGTTTTGCCATTTTCCAGCCAAATTCCGGCAGTTACCCCCTGCGGGAGCGAGCCTGCTAGCGATGACGGCGCCACATTCAACATGGATGCAAGCAGACACATCGCTATCGCGAGCAAAGTCGCTCCCACAGGGGAGTGGCGCCAATCGAAAACTGCAGGCACAAAAAAACCGCATGACCCAACGTCATGCGGTTTTGCGGGACAGCTGAACCAGGTGAATTATTTGCCGGTCCACTCTTTGACGCGGTCCGGGTGCTTGGCAACCCAATCCTTGGCAGCGGCGTCCGGCTTGGCACCTTCCTGGATCGCCAGCATGACTTCGCCGATTTCGTCCTTCGAAGCCCATTGGAATTTCTTCAGGAACGCCACCACTTCCGGTGCCTTGGCCTCCAGGCCCTTGCTGCCGATGCTGTTCACGGTTTCAGCCGCGCCATAGACGCCTTTCGGGTCTTCCAGGAAGCGCAGTTTCCATTTGGCGAACATCCAGTGCGGCACCCAACCGGTGACGGCGATGGATTCGTTCTTCTTCTCGGCACGGGTCAGCTCGGCGATCATGCCGGCGCCGGAACTGGCCTTGAGTTGATAGCCGGTCAGGTCGTAATCCTTGATGGCCTGTTCCGTCTTGAGCATCACGCCCGAACCGGCGTCGATGCCGACGATGCGTTTCTTGAAGCTGTCATCGGTCTTGAGGTCGGCCACAGTCTGGGCCTTGACGTACTCAGGCACGATCAGGCCGATTTTCGCGTCCTTGAAGTTGGGGCCGTAGTCGACGACCTGATCCTTGTTCTTGGTCCAGTAATCGCCATGGGTCACCGGCAACCAGGCCGAGAGCATTGCATCGAGCTTGCCGGTGGCTACACCTTGCCACATGATCCCGGTCGCGACCGCCTGCAGTTTCACGTCATAACCGAGCTTCTGCTGGATGACTTCGGCCGCCACGTGAGTGGTCGCGACGCTATCGGACCAGCCGTCAACGTAACCGATGCTCAGGGTTTTGGTTTCGGCGCTGGCCAGGGTGGAGCTGATCGCCAGTACCAGTGCGGCACCTGCGCCCAAGAGTCGTCGCATCTTCATCGTTTACTTCCCCGAAAGTGCTGCGCCCGACGGATGTCGAGCGACATCAACGTATTTTTTATGGTGCCCAGCGCCCCCATCACGCTCGCCTGCCTAACTGCCTCGAACGCCAGTGGAGTACTGACCTGTCGATCATCGGCCTGCGCCGATCCGGGACCTGCTCTGGCAGCGACCTCGAAACAGCGGGAAACGACATGAGAACGCCATCAGCGACAAGTCGAAGGCAACTAGCCACCAACCGGCCGCAACGTGTATCGTCCCGTAGCCATTGCGCCACGTTCATACCTGTTTAATGTCCGTCATGGCACTAGGCTTCACTTCGGTGGTCATAGCCTGCGACCTTCATTCGGCACCTTCCTCTAAGGGATACCGTCATGCTCCGTTCCTTGCGCTTCGCTGCCCTCGCCGGCGGCCTTCTTCTGAGTGCGTCCGCGCTGGCGGCGGATATCGACGCCGCCAGCTATGGCTACCCTTTGACCAACCCGTTCGAGGCGACCATCGCCACCACACCGCCCGACCTGCGCCCGGAGCTGCCTCTGGTCGAAGACATCAACCAGGCGGACCATAGCGTCACTCTGCGCCCGGAACGCGAGTTCATCCTGCCGGACAATTTCTGGCCGGTAAAAAGTCTCACCTACCGCATGGCCACCCAGGACAAGCCGGCGCCGCTGATCTTCCTGATCGCCGGGACCGGGGCTCGCTACGACAGCACCCTCAACGAATACCTCAAGCGCCTCTACTACAAGGCCGGGTACCACGTGGTGCAGCTGTCTTCGCCCACCAGCTTCGACTTCATGAGCGCCGCCTCGCGCTTCGCCACGCCGGGCATCACCAAGGAAGACGCCGAGGACATGTACCGGGTGATGCAAGCCGTGCGTGCGCAGAACCCCAACGTACCGGTGACCGAGTACTACCTCACCGGCTATAGCCTCGGCGCCCTGGACGCGGCGTTTGTCGCCCATCTGGATGAAACCCGGCGCAGCTTCAATTTCAAGAAAGTGTTGCTGCTCAATCCCCCGGTGAACCTCTACACCTCGATCACCAACCTGGACAAACTGGTCCAGACCGAGGTGAAAGGTATCAACAGCACCACCACCTTCTATGAACTGGTGCTGAACAAGCTGACCCGCTACTTCCAGCAAAAAGGCTACATCGACCTCAACGACGCCTTGCTCTATGACTTCCAGCAATCCAAGCAACACCTGAGCAACGAGCAGATGGCAATGCTGATCGGCACATCGTTCCGCTTTTCGGCGGCCGATATCGCGTTCACTTCGGACCTGATCAACCGCCGCGGCCTTATCACCCCACCCAAATACCCGATCTCAGAAAGCACCAGCCTGTCGCCGTTCCTCAAGCGTGCACTGCAATGCGATTTCGACTGCTACCTCACCGAACAGGTGATTCCAATGTGGCGCGCGCGCACCGATGGCGGCAGCCTGCTGCAGCTGATCGATCAGGTCAGCCTCTATGCACTGAAGGACTACCTGCACGATAGCCCCAAGATCGCCGTCATGCACAACGCCGACGACGTCATTCTCGGCCCTGGCGACCTGGGCTTCCTGCGCAAGACCTTTGGTGACCGCCTGACGGTTTATCCACTGGGCGGCCACTGCGGCAACCTTAACTATCGCGTCAACAGCGACGCCATGCTGGAGTTCTTCCGTGGCTAAATATCTCCTGCTTATCGCCGCTTTAATGAGCGCAGGCCTTGTTCATGCCGACAACAGCAAGGCCAACGACCCCGTGGTAGAAGACGCCGACGGCTTCAAGGAGCCCTTGACCAAGCTCAAGTTCAACCCAGGGCTGGACCAGCGGGAATTCGAGCGCTCGACCCTCAGCGCCTTGAACGTCTATGACCCGCTGGAATCCTGGAACCGTCGCGTCTATCACTTCAACTACCGCTTCGACCAATGGGTGTTCCTGCCGGTGGTGGACGGCTATCGCTACATCACCCCGAGTTTCGTGCGCACAGGGGTCAGCAATTTCTTCAACAACCTGGGGGATGTGCCGAACCTGATGAACAGCCTGCTGCAGTTCAAGGGCAAGCGTTCGATGGAAACCACGGCGCGGCTGCTGCTCAACACCACCGTCGGCATCGCCGGCCTGTGGGACCCGGCCACCGCCATGGGCCTGCCGCGCCAGAGCGAGGACTTCGGCCAGACACTGGGCTTCTATGGCGTGCCAGCCGGGGCGTACTTCGTACTGCCGATCTTCGGCCCTTCGAACCTGCGGGATACTTCGGGCTTGCTGGTGGACTACACCGCCGAATCGGCGATCAACTTCCTGAACGTCTCCGAGGTCAGCTCCAACCACCCGGAACTGCTGCTCTTGCGTGGCGTGGACCGGCGTTACCAGACCAGCTTCCGCTACGGCCAGCTGAACTCGCCGTTCGAATACGAGAAGGTGCGCTACGTGTACACCGAGTCACGCAAGTTGCAGATTGCCGAGTAATTTTCGCCGCCCCAAACCCTCTGTGGGAGCGAGCTTGCTCGCGATGAGGGCCTGACATTCAACCTTGATGTTGTCTGACAGACCGCTATCGCGAACGAGCTCGCTCCCACAGTTATCATGGGTTGCCAGGTCTTAGCCTTTCAGCGCTTTCCAGACCTTGCCGACAACCATCACCCCCGCCAACACCGCCGCCCCTGCCACGATCCCCGCCACCGCATTGAGCAGCATCGGCACGATAAACCCGGCACCGCCAGCACTGGTCGCCACGCCTTCGATCCAGTGATGCACCACTGGCACGCCATGGGTCAGGATGCCACCGCCCACCAGAAACATCGCCGCCGTGCCGATCACCGACAGGCTTTTCATCATGTAGGGGGCCGCACTCAGGATCGCACCGCCGATGCTTTTGGCGGCCTGGCCTGGTTTCTGCGTCAACCACAGGCCCAGGTCATCGAGCTTGACGATCCCGGCCACCAGGCCGTAGACACCCACCGTCATGACGATAGCGATGCCCGACAGCACGATCACCTGCTGGGTCAATGGTGCATCGGCCACGGTGCCCAGGGTAATGGCGATGATTTCCGCCGACAGGATGAAGTCGGTGCGCACCGCGCCCTTGATCTTGTCCTTTTCGAAGGCCACCAGGTCGACCGCCGGGTCAGCCACCGCCTCCACCAATTGCTCATGCTCGGCCTGGTCCTCGGCCGGGCTGTGAAGAAATTTGTGGGCGAGCTTTTCGAAGCCTTCGAAGCACAGGTAGGCGCCCCCCACCATCAACAACGGCGTCACCAGCCAGGGTACGAAAGCGCTGATGGCCAGGGCCGAAGGCACCAGGATCAGTTTGTTGATGAAGGACCCCTTCGCCATCGCCCAGACCACGGGCAACTCTCGCTCGGCACGGACGCCGGAGACCTGCTGGGCATTGAGTGCCAGGTCATCGCCGAGCACCCCGGCGGTTTTCTTGGCGGCCATCTTGGTCATCAATGCAACATCGTCGAGCACGGTGGCGATGTCATCGATCAGCACCAGCAAACTGCTTCCAGCCATGGAAAGGCTCCTTGATCATAAATGCTGCGCAGCATAGCGCATGCGTCAATCCGGGGCATTCTTGAGCGCCTCACGAGGCCGGTGCTACCATGCGCAACCGCCAGAACAGGCAAGGAACCCCTGGGTTTATGAGCACTATCCGCGAGCGCAACAAAGAATTGATCCTGCGTGCCGCCAGCGAGGAATTTGCCGACAAGGGCTTCGCGGCGACCAAGACCAGCGACATCGCGGCCAAGGCGGGCCTGCCCAAACCCAACGTCTACTACTACTTCAAATCCAAGGAAAACCTGTATCGGGAAGTCCTGGAAAGCATCATCGAACCCATCCTCCAGGCCTCGACGCCGTTCAACGCCGATGGCGTGCCGGGCGAGGTGCTCAGTCACTACATCCGCTCCAAGATCCGCATCTCCCGCGACCTGCCCTTTGCCTCGAAAGTCTTCGCCAGCGAAATCATGCACGGCGCCCCGCACCTGAGCCCCGACCTGGTGGAACAGCTCAACGCCCAGGCCCGGCACAACATCGAATGCATCCAGACCTGGATCGACCGCGGCCAGATCGCCCCCATCGACCCCAACCACCTGATGTTCAGCATCTGGGCGGCTACCCAGACCTACGCCGATTTCGACTGGCAGATCTCCGCCGTGACCGGCAAGGCGAAGCTGGATGAAACCGACTACGAAGCCGCGGCGCAGACGATTATCCGGTTGGTGTTGAAGGGATGCGAGCCAGACCGATAGCCCGAGGCTTCATCGCGAGCAAGCCCCCTCCCACACTGGTTTGCGGTGTCTAGACATTATGTGTCCAGCATCAAACCCTGTGGGAGCGAGCTCGCTCGCGATGGCGCCGGCCCACTCACCACAAAATCAGGCAACCATCCCCGCATCCGCCCACAACCCCACCGCCTCCACAGCCTTGATCGCCACCTGCTCATCCACATCCGAAACATCGCCGCTGACCCCCATCGCCCCCAGCACCCTGCCATCCTGATCCCTGATCAACACCCCACCCGGGGCCGGTACGACGTTGCCTTGTCCCAACCCATTCAAAGCCGCAAAGAACGCCGGGCGTTGTTGGGCGTCCTGGGCGAGCAGGCGGGAGCCTTTGCCCAGGGCGATAGCGCCCCAAGCCTTGCCGATGGCGATCTGTGGGCGAAGCAGGCTGGCGCCGTCCTCGCGCTGCAGGGTGATGAGATGCCCGCCGCCGTCCAGGACCGCCACGGTCAAGGGGGCGGCGTTGATTTCCCGTCCCGCGGCAAGGGCCTGTCTTGCCAGGTCTACGGCTGTTTTCAAGGTTAAAGCGCTCATGGGTGCTGTCCTTCTTTTGTTATGGAGAAGCCTTCCGGATCAAATTTCCAGCAAAACCGGACCAACCAAATAGAACACAACAAACACATTTTTTGTATACAAAAATACTCTACACAGTCTCATTATCGACGAAAGGCCGGCGCATTCCTGGGGACGAGACAATGAAACAGCCGCTTGAGAAAAGGCATTGACCTGGGCCTCTTGCCGTGAATAAACTCCGCCACACAGCAACTTGTATACAATTACAAAACGCAAGAGGCACAAAGCGATGAGCAAAATGAGAGCAATCGAAGCCGCTGTTCTGGTGATGCGCCATGAAGGCGTGGACACCGCCTTCGGTATTCCGGGCGCTGCGATCAACCCGCTGTACTCGGCCCTGCAAAAGGTGGGCGGCATCGATCATGTCCTCGCTCGCCACGTTGAAGGCGCCTCGCACATGGCCGAGGGTTACACCCGCACCAAGGCCGGCAATATCGGCGTATGCATCGGTACCTCGGGTCCGGCCGGTACCGACATGGTGACCGGGCTCTACAGCGCCTCGGCCGATTCCATTCCCATCCTGTGCATTACCGGGCAAGCCCCCCGCGCTCGCCTGCACAAGGAAGACTTCCAGGCGGTGGATATCACCAGCATCGTCAAGCCCGTGACCAAGTGGGCGACCACCGTGCTCGAACCCGGACAAGTGCCGTATGCCTTCCAGAAGGCATTCTTCGAGATGCGCTCCGGCCGTCCGGGCCCGGTGCTGATCGACCTGCCCTTCGATGTGCAGATGGCCGAGATCGAATTCGACATCGATGCCTACCAGCCGCTGCCCCTGGCCAAACCCGCCGCCAACCGCGTGCAGATCGAGAAAGCCCTGGCCATGCTCAATCAGGCCGAGCGTCCCCTGCTGGTGGCCGGTGGCGGCATCATCAACGCCGATGCCAGCGACCTGCTGGTGGAGTTCGCCGAGCTGACCGGCATTCCGGTAATCCCTACGCTGATGGGCTGGGGAACCATCCCGGACGATCATCCCCAGATGGTCGGCATGGTCGGCTTGCAGACATCCCATCGTTACGGCAACGCGACCCTGCTCAAGTCGGACCTGGTGCTGGGTATCGGCAACCGCTGGGCCAACCGTCACACCGGCTCGGTGGACGTCTACACCGAAGGCCGAACGTTCATTCATGTGGATATCGAGCCGACCCAGATCGGCCGGGTCTTCACACCCGACCTGGGTATCGTCTCCGATGCCGCTTCGGCGCTGACGGCGTTCATCGAAGTGGCCCGCGAATGGCAGGCCGCAGGCAAGCTAAAGGACCGCAGCGCCTGGTTGCAGGACTGCCGCCAGCGCAAGGCCAGCCTTCAGCGCAAGACTCACTTCGACAACGTGCCGGTCAAGCCGCAACGGGTGTACGAGGAAATGAACCAGGTGTTCGACAAAGACACCTGCTACGTGAGCACCATCGGCCTTTCCCAGATCGCCGGTGCGCAGTTCCTGCATGTCTACAAGCCGCGCCACTGGATCAACTGCGGCCAGGCAGGCCCACTTGGCTGGACCATTCCGGCGGCACTGGGGGTGGTCAAGGCCGATCCGAGCCGCAAGGTCGTGGCGCTGTCGGGGGACTACGACTTCCAGTTCATGATCGAAGAACTGGCGGTGGGGGCGCAGTTCAAGCTGCCCTACATCCATGTCGTGGTGAACAACTCCTACCTCGGACTGATCCGCCAGGCCCAGCGCGGGTTCGATATGGACTACTGCGTGCAGCTGTCCTTCGACAACCTCAACGCGCCGGAGCTCAACGGCTATGGCGTGGACCACATCGCCGTGGCCGAGGGCCTGGGGTGCAAGGCGCTGCGGGTATTCGAGCCATCCGGCATCCAGCCGGCGCTGCGCAAGGCCCAGGACATGATCGAGGAATTCAGGGTACCGGTGATCGTCGAGATCATCCTGGAGCGGGTGACCAATATTTCCATGGGTACCGAGATCAACGCGGTCAACGAGTTCGAAGACCTGGCGCTGGTGGGCAACGATGCACCAACCGCCATTTCGCTGCTGGACTGACCGACCGGCGTCCCAGTGGGAGCGAGCTTGCTCGCGATGACGGCGCAACATTCAACCTGGATGCAAGCAGACACACCGCTATCGCGAGCAAGCTCGCTCCCACAGGGGGCCTGATAAATATTCACAGGAGACCACCATGCCGCGTTTCGCAGCCAACCTGTCCATGCTGTTTACCGAGCAGGATTTCCTCGCCCGTTTCGAGGCGGCCGCCAAGGCCGGCTTCAGCGGTGTCGAGTACCTGTTCCCCTACGACTACAGCTCCGCCGAACTCAAGGCCCTGCTGGACGCCAACGGCCTGACCCAGGTGCTGTTCAACCTGCCGGCCGGCGACTGGGCCAAAGGCGAACGTGGTATCGCCTGCCTGCCGGACCGGGTCGAGGAGTTTCGCGCCGGCGTCGACCTGGCAATCGCCTAC
The DNA here is from genome assembly GCF_900101215.1 of Pseudomonas sp. NFACC32-1. Lineage (NCBI taxonomy): Bacteria > Pseudomonadati > Pseudomonadota > Gammaproteobacteria > Pseudomonadales > Pseudomonadaceae > Pseudomonas > Pseudomonas sp. NFACC32-1. The sequence goes on along the minus strand of NZ_FMUL01000005.1, from coordinate 129,019 downwards.
GCCCAGGTCCTGGGCAATACCCAGGTCAACTGCCTGGCCGGGATTCGCCCGCACAAATGCGACGAAGCCCTGGCGGAGAAAACCTTCGTCGCCAACCTCAAGTACGCCGCCGAAAAACTGCAGGCCAAAGGCATCAAGCTGGTGATGGAAGCCATCAACACCCGCGACATTCCAGGCTTCTACTTGAACAACACCGCCCAGGCCCTGTCGATCCGCGAGCAGGTGGGCAGCGCCAACCTGTTCCTGCAATACGACATCTATCACATGCAAATCATGGAAGGCGACCTGGCCCGGACCCTGTCGGCGCACCTGGGCGAGATCAATCATGTGCAGCTGGCGGACAACCCGGGACGCAACGAGCCGGGCACCGGCGAAATCAACTACCGCTTCCTGTTCGAACACCTGGACCGCATCGGCTACCAGGGTTGGGTCGGCTGTGAATACAAGCCGTTGACCAGCACCGAAGCAGGTCTGGGGTGGCTGAAGAGCCATAACGCGATCTGACGCAATTCCCCCTGTGGGAGCGAGCTTGTTCGCGATGGCGTCAGTCCGGTCACTCATTTTCTGGTTGACACACCGTCATCGCGAGCTCGCTCCCACAGAAAGCACTCCCTCGTTTGCTTGAAGCAGCGATAACCACAAGAGGATTTTCCCATGGCTAAAATCGGATTCATCGGCACCGGCATCATGGGCCACCCCATGGCACTGAACCTGCAAAAGGCCGGGCACAGCCTGTTCCTGTCCGTGCATCACGACCCGGCACCCGCCGACCTCCTGGATGGCGGCGCGGTGGCCCTGGCCAATCCGAAGGAAGTCGCCCAGGAAGCCGAGTTCATCATCGTCATGGTCCCGGACACTCCGCAAGTCGAGGATGTGCTGTTACGCACCGACGGCGTGGCGGCTGGCGTGGGTGCGGGCAAGGTGGTCATCGACATGAGTTCGATCTCCCCCACCGCCACCAAGGCGTTCGCGGCGAAGATCAACGAAAAGGGCGCGCAGTACCTCGATGCGCCGGTTTCCGGCGGCGAAGTCGGCGCCAAGGCCGCGACCTTGAGCATCATGGTCGGCGGTGACAGTGCGGCCTTCGAGCGCGCCCTGCCGCTGTTCCAGGCCATGGGCAAGAACATCACCCTGGTGGGCGGCAACGGCGACGGCCAGACCGCGAAAGTGGCGAACCAGATCATCGTGGCGCTGAACATCCAGGCCGTGGCCGAAGCCTTGCTGTTCGCCTCGAAGAACGGCGCCGACCCGGCCAAGGTCCGCGAAGCCCTGATGGGCGGTTTCGCCTCGTCGAAGATCCTCGAAGTGCATGGCGAGCGCATGATCAAGGGCACCTTCGACCCAGGCTTCCGCATCAGCCTGCACCAGAAGGACCTGAACCTGGCCCTGCAAGGCGCCAGGGAACTGAACATCAACCTGCCCAATACCGCCAACGCCCAGCAAGTGTTCAGCACCTGCGCGGCCATCGGCGGCAGCAACTGGGACCACTCGGCGCTGATCAAGGGCCTGGAGCATATGGCCAATTTCTCGATTCGCGACAAATAAACCCTGCCCCTTGTGGGAGCAAGCTCGCGCCCACAAGGCTCGCTTCAACACCAATAATAAAAAACCGGGAGCCCGCCATGTCGGTCGATCCGCAACAATTGCTCCGCGAGCTGTTTGCCACAGCCATCGAAGCGGCCCATCCGCAGCATGTCCTCGAACAGTACCTGCCCAGCGACCGCAGCGGCCGGGTGATCGTCATCGGTGCCGGCAAGGCGGCCGCGGCAATGGCCCAGGTGGTCGAGGCTTGCTGGCAGGGCGAAGTCACCGGCCTGGTGGTGACCCGCTACGGCCACGGCGCGCCGTGCCAGAAAATCGAGGTGGTGGAAGCCGCTCATCCCGTGCCCGACGCGGCCGGCCTGGCGGTGGCCGGGCGGGTGCTGGAACTGGTCAGCCACCTGAACGAAGACGACCGGGTCATCTTCCTGCTGTCCGGCGGCGGCTCGGCGTTGCTGGCGCTGCCAGCCGCCGGAATCACCCTGGCGGACAAACAGGCGATCAACAAAGCCCTGCTCAAGTCCGGCGCCACCATCGGCGAGATGAACTGCGTGCGCAAGCACCTGTCGGCCATCAAGGGTGGACGCCTGGGCAAGGCCTGCTGGCCGGCGACGGTCTACACCTATGCCATCTCCGATGTGCCGGGCGACCTGGCCACGGTCATCGCGTCCGGTCCCACCGTGGCCGACCCCAGTACATCGGCCGAAGCCCTGGCGATCCTCAAACGCTACGACATCGAGGTCCCGGCCTCGGTGCGCAACTGGCTGCTGAGCCCGGAATCGGAAACCGTCAAGCCCGGCGACCCGAGCCTGTCCCGCAGTCACTTCCAGTTGATCGCCCGGCCCCAGCAATCCCTGGAGGCGGCCGCGGTGAAAGCCCGCCAGGCCGGCTTCAGCCCGTTGATCCTGGGCGACCTGGAAGGCGAGTCCCGGGAAGTGGCCAAGGTCCATGCCGGCATTGCCCGGCAAGTCGCCCGGTATGGCCAGCCTCTGGCGGCACCCTGCGTGATCCTGTCCGGCGGCGAAACCACCGTGACCGTGCGTGGCCAGGGCCGTGGCGGGCGCAATGCCGAATTCCTGCTGAGCCTGACCGACAGCCTCAAGGGCCACCCTGGCATCTACGCACTGGCCGGCGATACGGACGGCATCGACGGTTCCGAAGACAACGCCGGCGCCATCATGACCCCGGACAGTTACCGCCGCGCCGCCGAGCTGGGCCTCAATGCCAGCGATGAACTGGATAACAACAACGGCCATGGCTATTTCGCCGCGCTGGACGCATTGATCGTCACCGAGCCGACCCGCACCAACGTCAACGACTTTCGCGCCCTCCTGATTCTCGAGACCTCCACTCATGACGCCTGATAAAAAGGTCAAGATCCTCGCGACCCTCGGCCCCGCCACCCGTGGCCTCGACGATGTACGTGAACTGGTGGAGGCCGGCGTGAACATCTTTCGCCTCAACTTCAGTCATGGCGAGCATGCCGACCACGCCCAGCGTTACCAGTGGATTCGTGAGGTCGAACAACAGCTCAACTACCCATTGGGCATCCTGATGGACTTGCAAGGTCCGAAACTGCGGGTCGGCCGCTTCGCCGAAGCAAAAGTGTCGCTGCAGCGAGGCCAGGCCCTGCGGCTGGATCTGGACCCGACACCGGGCGATCGCCGTCGGGTCAACCTGCCCCACCCGCAAATCATCGCGGCCCTGGAACCCGGCATGGACCTGTTGCTGGATGACGGCAAGCTGCGCCTGCGAGTGACGGCCCGGCATGATGACGCCATCGACACCGAAGTGCTCAATGGCGGCGAGCTGTCGGACCGCAAAGGCGTGAACGTGCCCCAGGCCTTGCTCGACCTGAGCCCGCTGACGGCCAAGGACCGCCGCGACTTGAGCTTCGGCCTGGCACTGGGTGTGGACTGGGTGGCCCTGTCCTTCGTGCAACGCCCCGAAGATATCCGCGAAGCTCGCGCTCTGATCGGCGACAAGGCCTTCCTGATGGCGAAGATCGAAAAGCCATCGGCGGTGACCCGGCTGCGGGAAATCGCCGAACTGAGCGACGCGATCATGGTCGCTCGTGGAGACCTGGGCGTGGAGGTGCCTGCCGAGAGTGTGCCGCAGATCCAGAAGACCATCATCGGCACCTGTCGCGCCCTCGGCAAACCGGTGGTGGTGGCGACCCAGATGCTGGAGTCGATGCGTTTCTCCCCGGCGCCTACCCGGGCTGAGGTGACCGATGTGGCCAACGCCGTGGCCGAAGGCGCCGACGCGGTGATGCTGTCGGCGGAGACCGCCTCCGGCGATTACCCCCTGGAAGCCGTGCAGATGATGAGCAAGATCATTCGCCAGGTGGAAAACGGTCCGGATTACCAGGCCCAGCTGGATGTCAGCCGGCCGAAAGCCGAGGCCACGGTGTCGGACGCCATCAGTTGCGCGATCCGCCGGATCAGCAATGTCCTGCCGGTGGCGGTGCTGGTGAACTACAGCGAGTCGGGCAGCTCCAGCCTGCGAGCGGCGCGGGAGCGGCCGACAGTACCGATCCTCAATCTCACGCCGAACCTGCAGGCCGCCCGCCGCCTGACGGTGGCCTGGGGCGTGCACTCGGTGGTCAACGATCGACTGCGGCAGGTGGACGAGGTGTGCTCCACCGCCCTGGAAATCGCCCAGGCGCAAGGCATGGCCCAACGCGGCGATACGCTGCTGATCACCGCGGGCGTTCCGTTCGGGAAACCGGGGTCGACCAATTCCCTGCGCATCGAGACGTTGATCTAGGGGCCTGTACGGCTGATTCGAATTTGAGCGCACGCATCAGCCACACAGGCCACGAACGTCGGTACTGGCCTGATCGCGAGCAAGCTCGCTTCCACAGGGAGCTGCGGTGCCCTTGTGGGGGCGAGCTTGCTCGCGATGAAGTCGACTCGTCCCTCTGACATATACCTATCATGCCCAACACCCACTGCCCCGACTGGGCCACCGCCCTGCTCAACGGCTTCAGCCAGGTTTTTCTCCAGCGCCATCCGCTGTGCGGTCTGCTGTGCCTGTCGGCGATTCTGCTCACTGCGCCCGCCCTGTTCGGCGGCGCGTTGCTCGGCGGGGTGGCCGGGTTGCTGACGGCCCAGCGACGTGGTTACACCAAGGCCGACCGCCAAGCCGGACTGTTCAGCTACAACGGCATTCTGCTGGGCTTGCTGCTGAGCCTCACGTTGCCCTGGTCCGTCCTGTTGCCACCGTTGATCATCGCCGCGGGTGGCCTCAGCGCGATGCTCACCCAGCAATGGCTCAAGCGCACCCGAGACCCTCGCTGCCTGCCCGCCTACACCGCGCCCTTTGTTGCGTTGGCCTGGCTGCTGATGGGGTTCACCCTGCCGCCGCCTCTGGCCACCTCGATTGAAATAACCTTACCCAACCTGCTGGCCGCTCAGTTGAGCGGACTGGGCCAGGCCATGTTTCTCGGCCATCCGGTGGCCGGTGCGCTGATTGCCACCGGTCTGCTGCTGGCCAACCTGCGCGCCGGCGCCTGGGCATTGTTCGCTTCCGCCGTCGGCCTGGCCTTCACGTTGCTACAGCATGAAAACGCATCCGCCCTTTCCGGGCTGGGCAGCTACAACCCGGTGCTGGTGGCCCTGGCCCTCAGCCAACAGCATCACCGGCCATGGCTGCCACTGACTGGCATCGTGCTGGCGTTGATCCTCGCACCAGGGTTCGCCGCCCTCGGCCTGGTGCCGCTGACGGCCCCGTTCATCCTCGCCTGCTGGCTGGTCCACGCCACGGTTCGGACATGGCGCCAGGCCAGTCTCGACGCCACGCCTTGCGCTCTGCAACGCAATCGACCTAGGCTTCGCTGATTCCGACTCAGGCGAAGGTTATGGACCACAGCAACGATTGGCGTCAGCGCCTCTACATCATGATTTTCCAGACCGACACCGTGGCCGGCCGACGCTTCGACAGCGCATTGCTATTGATCATCCTCGCCAGCCTCGTGACGGTGATGCTCGACAGCATCGACAGCGTGCACAAGGACTACGCGGCCCTGCTGGCCTACATCGAATGGGGCTTTACCTTCATCTTCCTGATGGAATATGGCCTGCGCCTGTACTGCTCGCCCCAGCCCCTGCGCTACGCCTTCAGCTTCTACGGCCTGGTGGACCTGCTGGCGATCGTGCCGGGTATCCTGGCGTTGTACTACAGCGATGCCCAGTACCTGCTGATCGTCCGGATCATCCGCATGCTGCGCATTTTCCGCGTGCTCAAGCTCAGCCCCTACCTCAAGCAGGCCAATTACCTGATGTCGGCACTGCGGGGCAGCAAGCAGAAAATCATCGTGTTCCTGGTCAGCGTCTCGACCCTGGTGACCGTATTCGGCACGCTGATGTATGTCATCGAAGGTCCCGAGCACGGCTTCACCAGCATCCCCAAGGGCATCTACTGGGCTATCGTGACATTGACCACCGTGGGCTTCGGCGACATCGTGCCCAAGACACCGCTGGGCCAGGTGGTCTCATCCCTGGTGATGATCACCGGTTACTCGATCATCGCGGTGCCGACCGGTATCTTCACGGCTGAACTGGCCTCGGCCATGCGCGGTGACCAGCTCAAGCACGACTGCCCGGTGTGCAGCAAAAACAACCACGAGCACGGGGCGGCGTTCTGCTCCCGCTGCGGTAATGCACTGTTCAAGAAACTGGAATAAGCAAAGCACTTTTTGATGCTTGAAGGGCCCTAGGCTTACAGCTAGTGTCCGGAACCCCTTTCAATAAAAAGGAATTCGCAGTGAAGAAACTCTTTGGCGCCTCACTCCTTGCCGCCGGCCTGACCTTCGGCAGCCTGGCCCACGCCGCCCCGACCCTGCTCAACGTTTCCTACGACGTGATGCGCGACTTCTACAAGGACTACAACGCTGCTTTCCAGAAGCACTGGCAGGCCGAACACAACGAAAGCATCACGGTGCAAATGTCCTTCGGCGGCTCCAGCAAGCAGGCGCGTTCGGTGATCGACGGGCTACCGGCGGATGTCATCACCATGAACATGGCCACCGACATCAATGCCCTGGCGGACAACGGCAAGCTGGTCCCCGAGAACTGGGTCACCCGTCTGCCGAACAACAGCGCCCCGTTCACTTCGGCCACGGTGTTCATCGTGCGCAAGGGCAACCCCAAGGCCCTGAAAGACTGGCCCGACCTGCTCAAGGACGGCGTGCAGGTGATCGTGCCCAACCCCAAGACCTCCGGCAACGGCCGTTACACCTACCTGTCGGCCTGGGGCTACGTGCTCAAGAATGGCGGCGATGAAAGCAAGGCCAAGGACTTCGTCGGCAAGCTGTTCAAGCAGGCCCCGGTCCTGGACACCGGCGGCCGCGCGGCGACCACGACCTTCATGACCAACCAGATCGGCGATGTCCTGGTGACCTTTGAAAACGAAGCCGAAATGATCGCCCGCGAGTTCGGCCGCGACCAGTTCGAAGTGGTCTACCCGAGCGTGTCCGCCGAAGCCGAGCCGCCCGTGAGCGTGGTGGACAAGGTCGTCGAGAAGAAAGGCTCCCGCCAGGCCGCCGAGGCATACCTCAAGTACCTGTGGTCGCCGGAAGGCCAGGAAATCGCCGCCGCCAACTACCTGCGTCCACGAGACCCGGCTGTCCTGGCCAAATACACCGATCGTTTCCCGAAAGTGGATTTCCTGTCGGTGGAAAAAACCTTCGGTGACTGGCGCACGGTGCAGAAGACTCACTTCAATGACGGTGGGGTCTTCGACCAGATCTACAGCGGCCAGTAACAAAACCAATGGGTCATGCGCAGTCCTGTGGCGAGGGGATCTATTCCCGCTGGACTGCGTAGCGGCCCCAATCCAGCCGACGCGGGTTGTCTGAATACCGTTGTGTCCTGTTTTAGGGCTGCTGCGCAGCCCAGCGGGGATGAATCCCCTCCCACAGAGGCAACGCCCTCGCCCTATAAAGGATTCGCCGCACCATCAACGGCAAGCATGTCTGATATCAGCCGCAAAGCCTGTTCCTGAGCGGCGCAACTCATTAGCCTCACGCCATCCTTTCAAGCTACTGACGAGATTGCCATGAGTGCCCCCCCATCCACCGCACCCGCCGGTACAAGCATGACCCGCGGCATGGTGCTGCTGTTCGCCTTCTGCTGCGGCGCCATCGTCGCCAACATCTACTACGCCCAGCCCATCATCGAACTGATCGCACCAGACATCGGCCTGACCAGCACAATGGCCAGCCTGATCGTCTCGCTGACCCAGATCGGCTACGCCCTGGGCCTGTTTTTCCTGGTGCCGCTGGGCGACCTGCTGGAAAACCGTCGGTTGATGATCCTCACCAGCCTGGTGGCGATCGCCAGCCTGCTGGGCGCGGCGTTCACCGATCAGCCCAATGTGTTCCTGCTGGTTTCATTGCTGGTGGGCTTCAGTTCAGTGTCGGTGCAAGTCCTGATTCCCCTGGCCGCGCACCTGACGCCGGAAGCCTCCCGGGGACGGGTGGTCGGCGGGATCATGGGGGGCCTGTTGCTGGGGATCCTGCTGGCGCGGCCGGTGTCCAGCGTCGTCGCCGACCACTTCGGCTGGCGTGCCATGTTCATGGGCGCGGCCGGATTGATGGCAGCCATCAGTATCATCCTGGCTTTCACCGTGCCCAAGCGCCAGCCTGACCACAGTGCCTCCTACGGCCAGTTGCTGGCCTCCCTCGGCACCCTGCTGCGCCAGCAACCGCTGCTGCGGCAACGGGCCTTTTACCAGGCCTGCCTGTTCGCCACCTTCAGCCTGTTCTGGACGGCGGTCCCCCTGGAACTGGCACGCAACCATGGCCTGAGCCAGAGCGAAATTGCCTTGTTCGCCCTGGTCGGGGCCATCGGCGCCATCGCCGCGCCCATCGCCGGGCGCCTGGCGGACGCCGGTCATACCCGCATCGCTTCGCTGCTGGCCATGCTCTTTGCGAGCCTGAGCTTCCTGCCGGCATTCGTGCATCCGCTCTACAGCGTCATCGGCCTGGCCGTCACGGGGGTGCTGCTGGATTTCTGTGTACAGATGAATATGGTCCTGGGCCAGCGCACCATCTACGCCCTCGACGCCAAGAGTCGCGGTCGCCTCAATGCGCTGTACATGACCAGCATCTTCATCGGCGGCGCATTCGGCTCGTCGATTGCCAGCGCGATCTATGAACACGGCGGCTGGTCGTGGGTGGTCATCGTCGGCAGCGTATTCCCGTTGCTGGCCTTGCTGCGCTTCCTGGGCGCTTCGCAGGAGCGCTCAGTGGCGACGGCCTGACACGAACGACAACCCGGCGGTCAGGGACCGCCGGGTATCGCAGGCAGCCGTCAGACCCGCACGTTGCCTCGCGGCCCGGCAATCGCCCAGATGATCAGCCCCAGCACCGGCAGCAGCAGGATGAGCAGCACCCACAGCACTTTCGCCCCGGTTCCCGCGCCGCTCTTGAGCACATTGATGATCGCCCAGATATCGAGCGCCAGGATGATCAGGCCTATCAGGCCGTTGAAGGTAGAACCCATGGTGTCGCTCCAGAATGGTGACATGCACTCTTAGGATAGCGGCGCCTCGGCAAGGGTTCCGTTTATCGCTTCAGATATGCACGGCGATCCTGAGGGCCTCAAGGGCTGGCGTGGCGGCGATGCCGACCTCGGCACACAGTTCCAGCACCCGCGGCACGTCATTGCCGTATACCAGCACCATCTGCAATTCATCGTCGAGCAACTGGCTGAAGTTCATCAGCACGTAGCCGCCGTTTTCCTTGTTCAGGCTGCTCATCTGGACCTGGATACGATTCAGCGCGGTGAGTGCCTCGGTCTTCGCCAACTGCTTGGGCTTGAGGTTGAACGCCACGCCCGGGCCGAACGAGGCGAGGATCTGCTCGAACAACTGCACATAGGTATCGGCCTGGAACAGCACGGTATCCGGCAGGCTGCCGACCACGACCCACTCACCCAGCGGGATCGGGAAAGTGTCGTCGTAATTGATGTCCGGGTTGGCCGCCAGAAATGTCGCTGGATCGGCATAGGCCTGGGCCGCTTCATCTGCGATTCGCTCAATCTCGGCATCGCCCAGGCAACCGGAGCTGATTTTGCTGATGAGTTCGACGAGTGCGGGTTTCATGGCAAATCCTGTGGCGAGGGAATTTCAAGGGCGCGCAGAATAGCGCATCCGCGAACCGATTAGGATGGGGCTGACAGGTGACCAGGCAGCCCTGCGAACGCAAGCGCCTCGCCACCAGCAGCAGGTTCGAGCTTTGTACCCAAGGCTCTCAGCCGAGCAACTTCTCCAACTGCGCCGTGGTGTCGGCCGCGCCCATGGTCCTGGCCGCGTCCAGCGCCGAACTGCCATTGGCGTCCCGGGCTTTCGGGTCGGCGCCTTGGCTGATCAGGTAATCGACGATCTGCACCCGGTTGAACATGGCCGCCATCATTAACGCCGTGCGGCCGTCGAAGGAGGCGCCTTCCACCTGTGCGCCCCCTTCCACCAACGCCGTGACCACGGCCAGGTCGCCCTTGAATGCCGCGCCGGCAATCGGACTCTGGCCATTGTCGTTGCGTATTTCCGGGTCGGCCTTGTGCTCCAGCAGGACTTTCACCGTGTCCACATGGCCGTGATAGGCAGCGAGCATCAGCAGGGTATCGCCCTTGTGGTTGCGCAAGTTGGGTGGCAGGCCTTTATTGAGCAGGGCCGCCATCATGGCGGCATCGCCCTGGCGTGCAACGTTGAATACCTGCTCGGCAAATTCCGCGGCTTCTTGCGGGGTCATCTGGCGGCTTGTATCGGACATGGGCAACTCCACTTGGCTCTTCACGAAGCGGCTAGTTTCCGGGGCGCCCCATGCCCTGTCACTCGCTTTTTTTCTGTACCGGCCATAGCCGTAGTCAATAACGGTATTGCCCGCCCTGAATCCGTGCGGCCAATGGCCGGTCGATGCGCACATAGGTTTCGGTGCCGGGCAGCCAGGCAAAGACCGGTTCGTCGCCGGTGACACAGGGATCGAAGGCCTCGGCCCTGAGGCGGTTCTTCTGGTACTTGAAGGTGCCGGTGGTGTCCATTTTCACCTTGATGCGCAAGAACAACGGCACCGCATAGCTCGGCAACTTGCCCTGGAGGAACAGGAGCAACTCGCTGAAATCCAGGGTCGCCAGGGACTCGGACGGGGTGATCGCCGCCATGCCTGCCCGGCCGTTGGTGCCATTGATCTCCACACCGTAAGCCACCGCCTCGGCCACTTGCGGATGCTGCAACAACACATTCTCGACCTCGGTGGTGGAGACGTTTTCACCTTTCCAACGATAGGTGTCACCCAGGCGATCGACGAATTGCCCATGACCGAAGCCGATGTTGCGCAGCAGATCGCCGGTGTTGAAGTAGCGGTCGCCCGGCACGAAGACGTCCCGGTAGATGGTCTTTTCGGTCTTGGCCGGATCGGTGTAGCCGTCCAGTGGGGCTTTGTCGTCAATGCGCGCCAACAGCAGGCCCGGCTGGCCCTTGGGAACCTTCTGCATGCGCCCCTGCAGGTTGCGCAGCGGTGCCCCGCTGTCATGGTCGTAGCGCACCAGCTCCCAGCCCATCAGGGAGAAACCGACGGTATTGTCGAAATTCAACACGTTGGTAAAGCCGATGTTGCCGTCGCTGGCGGCGTACAGCTCGCAGATATGTTCCACGCCAAAGCGCGTCTTGAAAGCCGACCAGGCCCCCGGTCGCAGGCCGTTGCCGATCATCTTGCGCACCCGGTGCCGGCGGTCTTCGGTACTGGCTGGCTGGTCGATCAGGTATCGGCACAACTCACCGACATACCCCAGGGTAGTGGCCCTATAGCGACGCACATCGCTCCAGAAATGGCTGGCGCTGAACTTGCGCCGGATCGCGAATCCCGAGGCTCCGCAGATTGCCGCGCCCCAGCAGACGCACAGGCCCGTGGCGTGGTACAGCGGCAAGGTGCAATAGAGAATGTCATCGGGCTTCATGTCCAGGGCGATCAGCCCGAAGCTGGTGGAAGTGCGCATCCAGCGGCCATGGCGGAACACGCCGGCCTTGGGCAGCCCGGTGGTGCCCGAGGTGTAGAGGTAAAAGCAGGGGTCGTTGGAAAAGACCTGCCGGCTGCTGGCCGGGTTATCGTGCGGGTAGTCTGCGGTACTGCCCATCAGGTCGACGAACCCCTCGGGCATGGCGGCGCTCTGTTCATCCGCGACCCACCAGGTGCGGGTGTCCGATAATCCGGTTCGGCCGCGTACTTCATTGAACGCCGGGACCCGCTCGTCGCCCACCACCACGGCCACCGGCGCGACCAACGCCAGGCTGTGGACAAGTGCATCCCCCGTCTGCGAGGTGTTGACCATGGCGCTGACCGCGCCGACCTTCGCCACGGCCAATACCGTGACCAGCAGCTGCGGGCGGTTCTCCAGGAAGATGGCGATGCAGTCACCCTTGCCGATCCCTTGCGCCAAAAGGTAGTGGGCGATGCGGTTGGCTTGCTCGTTGACCTGTGCATAACTCAAACAGAGGTCGCCGCACAGCAGCGCCGGCCCCTGGGGGTTGCGCTGGACGGCCTGTTCGAAACACCAGCCCAGGCCGCAGGGCTGGGTCGGGTCCTGGACGTTGGCCAGCTTGAGGCCTTTGACGATCCGGGGAACGGCCCTGGCCAGGGTGGGCAGCTTGCGCAGCATCATGCCCCAGGTAATGGCATCGCTGGGTGTTGGACTCATGGATTTCCCGTTCGACCTTCGAGTGTCTTGTTATCGGGCGGAAGGTGGTATGGGCTCGAAAGTACGCCAGGGATCGCGGGGCTGTACATGCGGTTTTTGCAATGTTTTGTATCCCACCACCCTGGGAGCGAAACGGGAGCATCGCGAAGCGATTTGGTTCCGTAAAACATCGACCCACCACGCAAAATGCAGGATGCACGATGGCCATTCATGCAAGATGCACGACCGCAAAAACCCAATGAAAATTTAACCTATTGTTTTTAAAGGTATTTATTTAACTTCAAAGGCTGGCACAGACACTGCAACAGCTCCTCCACGGTTTGCCTCACCATGGAGCAGTCACATGAACATGATTCAAGAAAAGTTTGCATCCCTGTTTTCCAACTATGAAGTCACCACTCAGGCACGCCCGGACGGCGGCATCCTGCTGACCTTGCGCAACAGCGAAGGCAAACTGTTCAAACGCACGATTTCCTACGCCCAGTTGCACGCCGGGGATCAACTGTCCTGGGCCATCAGCGCCATCCGTCGTGACCTGGCTGAGCAGGCCAGCGAATTGCCGCAGATTACCCTGCTGCAGAGCCAACATCGCTTCGCGCTGCCGACCTATCACAGCGCCTGAGTCTGTCGAAAAAAAGCGGGCTTGCTGACAAAAGCGCGGTGCCAGTCAGTTGAATACTGGCCGACACCGCGCTTTTGCCAACAAGCCCGCTTCGTTTTTCCTGGCACGCTCAAGGCGCCGCGTCAGTCCTCGAGCCGTGGGAAACGGCTGGCAATGTCATTGCCGGTGAACCGGGCGGCGCGCTTTTCCTGATCTTTGAACAGGCGAAGAGTCACGTAATACGGTTGCTCCCCCATGTCGAACCAGTGAGACGTGCCGGCGGGCACCGAGATCAGGTCGTTCTTTTCACACAGCACGGCGTAGATGTAATCGTCCATGTGCAGGCTGAACAGGCCTCGACCGGCCACGAAAAAACGGACTTCGTCCTGTTCGTAGTGGTGCTCTTCGAGGAGCCGGGCGCGGACTTCGTCTTTTTGCGGATGGTCGTTATCCAAGCTGATGACCTCGACCTCACACAATCCCTCCTCACCCATCAACTGCTTGATCCGGGGCCGGTAGGCCGCGATGATCTCGTCGTGGGTCGCGTCAGGCTGGATCTTCGTGGCGGCTTGCCAACGCTCGAAGCGAACGCCCTTTTCGGCCAGGGTCGCGGCGATATCTTCGAAGTGGGTCAGCACCTTGTTCGGGATGTCGGGGCTTGAGAGGTGATAAACGGACAGGCTGCTCATGACTGTGGCTCCAGCAAATTAACGGTTCGAAGGCTCATGACCTGTCCTCTTTCATGCGAATGGCAATGAGGAGTGCTGCCGCAAAGGCCGCGAGGCTGGCGATATTGAATGTCCAACTGGCGCCCAGGGCGTTCCAGCTGTAGCCGGAATACAACGCACCCAGCGCCCCACCCGTGCCAGCCAGCGCTGCGTACAGCGCCTGACCCTGGCCTTGCTGGCGTGGGCCGAAGCTACGTTGCACGAAATGGATGGCGGCGGCATGGAAGCTGCCAAAGGTGGCGGCATGCAGCACCTGGGCAAACAGCAGCACCCAGAGGAACTCGGCCAGCGATCCCAGCAGCAACCAGCGCAATGCCGCCAACAGGAAACTCGCCAGCAGCACACGACGCACGGAAAAGCGCGCGAGGATCCGGCTCATCAACAGGAACATCAAGACTTCGGCTACCACGCCCACGGCCCAGAGCACGCCGATCAGGCCACGACTGTAGCCCAGGTGTTCCAGGTGCAGGGTCAGGAAGGTGTAATACGGCCCATGGCTCACCTGCATCAGGCCGACGCAGGCATAGAACGCCAGGACGCCCGGGTTGCGCAGTTGGCGCAGGAAACCATCCCCCGCCACCCGGGGCCCCTGCACCGGCTGGGCGTTGGGCACCCAGAAACTGGCGAACACGATGCCGCCCATGATCAGCACCAGCGCCACCGGATAGATGTCCAGGCTCAGCCATTCGAGCAGCCGTCCCAGGGCCACCACCGCGATGATGAAGCCGATGGAGCCCCACAGGCGAACCTGGCTGTAGCGCGAGGCCTGGCCCCCCAGATGAGCCAGGGTAATGACCTCGAACTGGGGCAACACCGCGTGCCAGAAGAAAGCATGCAGCGCCATCACCATCACCAGCCAGGCATAGCTCTTGTCAATGAAGATCAGGGAAAAGGTCAGCAGCGTGCAGATCGCGCCGAAACGCACGATTGCCAGGCGCTGGCCGGTGTAGTCCCCCAGCCAGCCCCAGATATTCGGCGCCACGCAGCGCATCAGCATGGGAATCGCCACCAGCTCGCCGATGCGCGCCGCATTGAAACCCAGATGATCGAAATACAGCGCCAGGAACGGCGCCGTCGAACCGAGCAGCGCGAAATAGAACAGATAGAAACTGGAGAGCCGCCAGTACGGCAGTGCCGCCACGGTCGTCAGGCCACGGCGGTCGGCAGGCCAGCCATCAAAGCTGACCCAGCGCCGGCGTGGCGACCCGCACGCCGGCGTTCTGGCCGCGATGACGCAGCAGGTGGTCCATCAGCACGATCGCCATCATCGCCTCGGCGATTGGCGTAGCCCGAATGCCGACACAGGGGTCGTGACGGCCCTTGGTGATCACGTCCACCGGATTGCCGTGGATGTCGATGGAGCGCCCCGGGGTGGTGATACTGGACGTGGGCTTCAGCGCCAGGTGCGCCACGATCGGCTGGCCCGAGGAAATGCCACCGAGGATGCCACCCGCATTGTTGCTCAGGAAACCCTGCGGCGTCAGCTCGTCACGGTGCTCGGTGCCACGTTGGGCGATGCAGGCGAAACCGGCGCCGATCTCCACCCCTTTCACCGCGTTGATGCTCATCAACGCATGGGCCAGTTCCGCGTCGAGACGGTCGAAGATCGGCTCGCCGAGGCCGGGCATCACGCCTTCGGCCACCACGGTGATCTTCGCACCGACCGAGTCCTGGTCCCGACGCAGCTGGTCCATGTAGGCCTCGAGCTCCGGCACCTTGTCCGGGTCAGGGCTGAAGAAGGCGTTCTGCTCCACCGAGTCCCAGGTCTTGAACGGAATCTCGATGGGCCCCAGCTGGCTCATGTAGCCGCGGATCACGATGCCCTGGCTGGCCAGGTATTTCTTGGCAATCGCCCCGGCCGCCACGCGCATGGCGGTTTCCCGGGCCGAACTGCGACCGCCGCCACGGTAGTCGCGCTCACCGTACTTGTGGTGGTAGGTGTAGTCGGCGTGGGCCGGCCGGAACAGGTCCTTGATGGCCGAGTAGTCCTTGGATTTCTGGTCGGTGTTGCGGATCAGCAGGCCGATGGCGCAGCCGGTGGTGCGACCTTCGAACACCCCGGAGAGGATTTCGACTTCATCGGCTTCCTGGCGTTGGGTCGTATGGCGGCTGGTGCCCGGCTTGCGGCGGTCCAGGTCACGCTGCAGGTCTTCCAGGGAAATCTCCAGGCCCGGCGGGCAGCCATCGACAATGGCGACCAACGCCGGGCCATGGCTTTCGCCCGCGGTGGTGACAGTGAACAGCTTGCCGTAGGTATTGCCGGACATGCAGGGTGCTCCGTGAAATCGCTGAGAGACTCAACCTTGGATTCGTGATGGACGCCAGTATACGCAGGCTCCCTGCGTAGTTCATCCTCGAACCTTATCGAGGCCCGTCAGTCCAACCGGCACCTTCGCAACTAATGGCGTGATGATGTTAAACCTGCTTGCCCTGAGCCTCACCCTGTTCACTTGCCTGTTTTGCGGCTTGGCCCAGGCCACGGTCCTGCAACGCCCCATCAGCCTCGACACGGGCAACGGTGAGCTGTTCGGCACCTTGTTGTTGCCCAAGGCCGATACGCCCGTGCCGGTTGTCCTGATCATCTCCGGCTCCGGCCCCACGGATCGCGACGGCAACAACCCCGAAGGCGGGCGCAACGACAGCCTCAAGCGCCTGGCCTGGGTGCTGGCCAGGCACAATATCGCCAGTGTGCGCTACGACAAGCGCGGGGTGGCCGCCAGCCTGGCCGCCACTGCGGATGAACGCAACCTGAGCGTCGAAGCCTACGTGGCCGATGCCGTGGCCTGGAGTCGCAAGCTCGCCGCCGATCCGCGCTTGGGGCCGCTGGTCCTGCTTGGGCACAGCGAGGGTGCCTTGATCGCCAGTCTCGCCGCTCCCCAGGCCAGCGCGGTGGCGGTGGTTTCAGTGGGCGGCAGTGCCCGGCCGATCGACCAGGTGCTTCGCCAACAACTGGGCAGCCGCCTGCCGCCTCCCCTGATGCTACGCAGCAACGAGCTGCTCGACAGCCTCAAGGGCGGTCGAGTCGACCTGAATGTGCCGCCACAACTGCAGTTCATCTTCCGCCCCAGCGTCCAGCCGTACCTGATCTCGCTGTTCCGCCAGGATCCGGCCCAGGCTTTCGCCGCACTGAAGATGCCGGCGCTGATCGTCCAGGGCACTCACGACATTCAGGTCGGTGTCGATGACGCCAGGCAGTTGAAGGCCGCCAAGCCCGACGCCGAACTGGCGCTGGTCAATGGCATGAATCATGTGCTGCGCATCGTGCCCAACGATGAGAGACGCCAACTGCAATCCTACAAGGACCCCAACCTGCCCCTGGCAGCGGAACTGGGCATCCGGATCGTGGGTTTTATCGACTCGATCACTTCCCGTTAAGCGATTAACGCTCCAGTCCTGGCAAAAACGGCCGATAAACCGGTGTCGGACAGCGCATTGGCTGCCGAGGAGCCGGCCTGGACAGGATTTTGCCGCTATGACTGAAACTGAAACTTCACCCGACACCACCGCCGAGACCGCTGCCCCGCCAAGCGCGGAGCTGCCCTGGGCGGACGTGCAGGCCGAACACCACAAGATGCTCCGGCTGGCACCGCTCAAGACCGATCGCGCCACGGGTGCGCGGCCATTGCGGTTCGTCGAATTCAGCTATGCCGAGCGGCACAGCAAGGAGCGCAGCCTGCTGCGCATGAGC
Organism: Pseudomonas sp. NFACC32-1; assembly: GCF_900101215.1. Lineage (NCBI taxonomy): Bacteria > Pseudomonadati > Pseudomonadota > Gammaproteobacteria > Pseudomonadales > Pseudomonadaceae > Pseudomonas > Pseudomonas sp. NFACC32-1. The sequence goes on along the minus strand of NZ_FMUL01000005.1, from coordinate 111,766 downwards.
ATCCAGTTGCCGGGCCAGCGGGTGCGCAAGGAACAGAACCACCTGGACGTCTGGGCCGACCACGTGGAAAAACGCCTGCATTTTTCCCCGGAGAGCCTGCAGGTCGAGCCGATGAATCGTGGCATTGGCCGCTTCCTCGGGGCCCAGGGTATTGCCTGGGCCAAGAAGCGCTGGTCGAGCTATCGGGTGGAAGGCACCGACCTGAACAACAAGGACGCGCTGAACGAAGACACCCGCCTGCGCCGCGATCACTTCCTCAAGGCCCAGGGTTTCGAGGTGGTCTACGCCGACGCCCAGCACCTCAAGGGCAGCGTCAAGGCCGTCCAGGTCGGCGACCTGGTGGGAGACTGGAACACCGAGAAGCTGCAGTTCGTGACCATCCTGGAAGCCGCGCAGATGCTGCAGCAAGCCGAGCAGAACCTGGCGGAACAGGAAGTCAAGATCAAGCAGCAGGAAGAGAGGGTCAGCAAGTTCAAGCGCGAAGACACCGGCCTGCGCTTCACCATCACCTGCCTGGTGGCTTTCGCCATGTTCCAGGCGGGGTTGCTGATCTGGATTGCGACGCGGCACTGATAGAGGGCCGCTTGAAACATAACCCCGTGGCGAGGGGATTTATCCCCTCACCACAAGGACAGTTCCGTCAGCTCACTCGGGTCAAACCCGCGAAGCAAACAACGCCTGATGCTGGCGGCACTGTTCGGCGCTGAGCATGAATACGCCATGGCCGCCACGCTCGAACTCCAGCCAGGCGAAATCCACTTCCGGGTAGAGTGCCTCGACGTGCACCTGGCTGTTGCCCACCTCGACGATCAACAGCCCTTTTTCGGTCAGATGATCGGCCGCCTCGGCCAGCATCCGGCGGACCAGGTTCAGGCCATCATCGCCGCAGGCCAGGCCCAGCTCCGGCTCATGCTGGTATTCCTGGGGCATGTCGGCGAAGTCTTGCGCATCGACATAGGGCGGGTTCGACACGATCAGGTCGAAGCGCTGCCCCGGCAGGCCATCGAAACCATCGCCCTGGACCGTGAAGACCCGCTCGTCGACGACATGGCGCTCGATGTTCTGGTTGGCCACTTCCAACGCCTCGAACGACAGGTCGGCCAGCACCACTTCGGCCTCGGGAAATTCCTGGGCACAGGCGATGCCGATGCAGCCGGAACCGGTGCAAAGGTCGAGAATCCGTGTCGGTTCCTGGCCCAGCCAGGGCTCGAAGCGTTTTTCAATCAGCTCGCCGATGGGGGAGCGCGGAATGAGCACGCGCTCGTCGACAATGAAAGACATCCCGCAGAACCAGGCTTCGCCCAGCAGGTAGGCCGCCGGGATGCGCTCGGCGATACGCCGATGCAGCAGGCGTTGTACATGGACCAGCTCTTCGTCTTCGAGGCGGCAGTCCAGGTAACTGTCGGAGATTTCCCAAGGCAGATGCAATGCCCCCAACACCAGTTGCCGGGCTTCGTCCCAGGCGTTGTCAGTGCCATGGCCGAAAAACAGATCCTCCCCGTGGAAACGGCTGACGGCCCAACGGATATGGTCGCGCAGGGTACGAAGGCGGGAAGTGATCACGGCGGCAAACTCCAGAAAAAACGACGGGCGAGTCTAACAGCCAAACACGTCCCAGCCCAAACCCGCCTCGGGGACCACAGAAATTCCCGAAGAGATTGTAGGATCCTTCCGTTTTTCGACTGCCCCCATTGAACAATACAGGCATCTTGACAAGGCTGTAGGCCAGCAACGGCGGCCCTTGCGATGGAAGCGATTCACAGAACCGCTCAGCCAGAGGAGAATGTCGCAAAAGCCCCACTCGAAGGAGCCCCAGAATGTCCGTTCCAAAAACGATGTTTCAACTCAGTGGCCGTGGTTACGCGGCGGCCAACCTGAGTCAAGCGACCCTGATCATCATCGATGCCCAGAAGGAATACCTCGCCGGCCCCCTGGCCCTGAGCGGCATGGATGCAGCGGTCGCGAACATCAAGCAATTGCTCGGTGCGGCCCGTGCCGCCGGTCGACCGATCGTGCATGTGCGCCACCTGGGCACCCACGGCGGGCTGTTCGACCCCCAGGGCGAACGCGGCGAGTTCATTCCGGGCCTGGAACCTGAGGGTGACGAGATCGTCATCGGCAAGCTGCTGCCCAGCGCATTCCACGGCACGGACCTGAAGAAACGCCTGGAAGAGCTCGGCCCCCTCGACCTGATCGTCTGCGGATTCATGAGCCACTCCAGCGTCAGCACCACGGTACGCGCCGCCAAGAACCTGGGCTTTCGCTGCACGCTGGTGGAAGACGCCTGCGCCACCCGCGACCTGCCGCACAAGGGCACCGTCCTCAGCGCCGAACACGTGCACCAGACCGAAATGGCGATCATGGCGGACAACTTCGCCACCCTGGCCCTGACCCAGGACCTTATCTGACCCTGCCTCGATGAGCGGCCCTGTTCCGCCGCTCATCCGCAAAAGCCACTCACTCGCCAGGCCTCAGGAACAACCCGAACATCTTCCGGTCGAAGGGCCGATACCCATTGAGGAAGGTCGGAATGAAGTTATCCGATGGTTTTGACGCACGTCGCCTGCGGCCCAAGGGCCCGAGCAACTGGCGATTTCGTTTCGGCGCGGCGATCGCTGCGCTGCTGGCAACACTCGGTGTGCTGCTGGCCATGGCCGGTGCCGCCAGCCTGCTGGGACGCCCGCCCGCACTGGGCGAGCTGAACGCCACCCCCCTGGGCTCGGCGATCATCCTGGCGGTCGGCCTGCTGGTGCTGCTGCTGGGCATCTGGCTCTGGCGCCGCTGCCGCCGTCGCGCCCGCCAATCCCTGGAGCTGGCCATGGCTCCCCACCTGATGAAAAAACACGACTGAACCACCGCCCGACGTTTTTCTCGCGCCCGATCCCGCCGGACTTGGGTAAACTGGCCGGCCTTCGCGGAGGCTGACATGCAAGACGACGACTTTTCCCTGTTCAAGAGTGCGATCCAGGGCGTAAAACCGATCAAGCACGATCGCGCCGAAACCGGCAAACCCAAGACCGATCGCGCCCAGATCGCCAAGCTGCGCCAGGCCGCCACCGTACGCGCCGACGCCACCACCGTGGACGGTTTGTCCGATCAGTTCGTGATCGACGTCGGGCCGGAAGACGAATTGATGTGGGCCCGCGATGGCGTCCAGGAAAGCCAGATGCGCAAGCTGAAGGCCGGCCAGATCCCCTTCGAAGGCAGCCTCGACCTGCACGGCATGAGCGTCGAAAAAGCTCGGGAAACCCTCTGGGCCTTCCTGGCCGAGGCCACCCGGTTCGAAATCCGCTGCGTACGCGTCACCCACGGCAAGGCCGTGCGCCTGGACGGCAAGCGGCCAATGATCAAGAGCCACGTCAACACCTGGCTGCGCCAGCACCCGCAAGTACTGGGCTTCACGTCCTGCCAGGCGAAACACGGCGGCGCCGGGGCGGTGTACGTGATGCTCAAGCGCACCATGATGGAAGGCCGCGACGAGTAGCCCTCGATTGCCGAGCTTGCAGCGCCGTGTCCGCCACCGTACCCTTGCCCTTTGCGTAAAATCCCACAGGTAGTTTCATGTCTCTGGAACAGAATTACACCGCGATTCTCGGCCAACTGGGCGAGGACGTCTCCCGCGAGGGCCTGCTCGACACGCCCAAGCGCGCTGCCAAGGCCATGCAGTACCTCTGCCGCGGTTATGGACAGACCCTCGAAGAGGTCACCAATGGAGCCTTGTTCAGCTCCGACAACAGCGAAATGGTGCTGGTCAAGGACATCGAGCTGTACTCGCTGTGCGAGCATCACTTGCTGCCATTCATCGGCAAGGCCCACGTCGCCTACATCCCCAGCGGCAAGGTGCTGGGGCTGTCGAAGGTGGCGCGCATCGTCGACATGTATGCGCGTCGCCTGCAGATCCAGGAAAACCTCAGCCGCCAGATCGCCGACGCGGTCCAGCAGGTGACCGGTGCCCTGGGCGTGGCCGTGGTGATCGAGGCCAAGCACATGTGCATGATGATGCGTGGTGTGGAAAAGCAGAATTCTTCCATGATCACCTCGGTGATGCTGGGCGAGTTCCGGGAAAACGCCGCGACCCGCAGCGAATTCCTCAGCCTCATCAAGTAATCCGTCTCACGAAGAAAACCGGCAGTGATCGCCGGTTTTTTTTCGTCCGCGAAAAATCAGGTAAGCTGCGCCCCCTCTTCTTCCCTGCCGTGAGGCTTGTCACGTGATCGTCAAAGCGCTTCGGGTTGGCCTGGGCCAGCTCATCATCTTCATCGATTTCATCACCCGTCCCGCCAAGAAGCGGCGTTCGGCCGAGGCCCAGGCGCAAGTGGACCAGGCGGCACGCAGCCTGACGCTGTACCAGTTCCATGCTTGCCCGTTCTGCGTGAAGACCCGCCGTACCCTGCACCGCCTCAACGTACCGGTGGCCCTGCGCGATGCGAAGAACAACGCCCAGGATCGCCAGACGCTGCTGGAGCAAGGCGGCAGGATCAAGGTGCCGTGCCTGCGTATTGAAGAAAAGGGCGAGACCACCTGGATGTATGAGTCCAAGGTGATCATCGATTACCTGGACAAGCGCTTCTCGGTGGTCTGAGTTTTCGCTAGCCTGGGGGCGGGCAACCCGCTCCCACAGAGTCCCATGCAACCTATGTGGGGTTTGCCTGCGAAGTGGCCAGCAAGATCAGTGCAAATGCTCCCACCTCAGGCCGCCTTTGCCGCCAGAGCCTGCCGCACCACCCCCGCCAGCCGCTTGAGCCCTTCATCCAGGCGGGTCGGGTCGATGTGGCTGAAGTTCAAGCGCAAGTGTCCCGGGTGCTTGTCCGGCTCGGGAAAGAACGGCTCCCCCGGCATGAACGCGACGTCGGCCGCCAGCGCGGCGGCGAGCAAGGTGCGGGTGTCGAGGGGCTGCCTCAGGGTCAGCCAGAAAAACAGCCCGCCCTGGGGCACGTTCCAATCCGCGATGTCGCCAAAGTGTTTTTGCAGGCCCGCTTCGAAACGGTCGCGACGATCCCGGTAGAAATCCCTCAACACGCCAAGATGCCGCTGGTACTTCTCGCTGCCGATCCACTGCAAGGCCTGCCATTGTCCGATGCGATTGGTGTGCAGGTCCGCCGACTGCTTGAGCCGCAGCAGATGCGGGAACAGGTCCGGGCTGGCGATCAGGTAGCCCACCCGCAGCCCGGGAAGCAGGGTCTTCGACACCGTGCCGGTGTAGATCCAGCTGGCCTTTTTCAGGCGACTGACAATCGGCGTGGCGCTAGCACCGTCGAACGTCAGTTCGCGGTAGGGTTCGTCTTCGATCAAGGTCACGCCGAATTCATCCAGGAGCGCCGCCACCGCATCGCGTTTGGCCTCGCTGTAGCGCACCGCCGAAGGGTTCTGGAAAGTGGGAATCAGGTAGATGAATGCCGGTCGATGCCGCTCCAGCCGTGCCCGCAACTGCTGCAGGTCCGGACCATCGGCCTGCAACGGTACGGTGATGCAATCGGCGCCGAACAACTGGAAGATCTGCAACGCCGCCAGGTAGGTCGGCGCCTCCAGCATGACTTCGGTACCGACATCGATGTGCAGTTTCGCCGCCAGGTCGAGGGTCTGCTGGGAACCGCTGACCACCAGCACCTGGCTCGCTTCACAGGCCAGGCCCAACGACCGCGCCTGGGCCGCCAGGGCCTCACGCAGGGCCGGCTCCCCTTCGCTCATGCCATATTGACCCATGGCCGACGGCATGGCCTCCCACTCCACCTTCGGCAACATGGCTTCGGCCGGCAGGCCACCGGCGAACGACATCACTTCAGGGCGCTGGGCCGCGGCGAGGATTTCTCGGATCAACGAACTTTTGAGGCGCGAGACACGTTCGGAAAAAGCCATGGGATCACCCTGTAGCGAGGTGTTAGGGAAATAAGTCAAACTGCTTGACCGAAATTACCCCGACCTTTCTGGATACGTCAATATGCTTGACCTTAAAAACCCGACTTCCCAGCAAATGGCCATGGAAGCGTTCTTCTTCGGCTACCAGGCGTTCACCGCCAAGGCTGACGAGATGCTCGAACGACGTGGCTTGAGCCGGGTGCATCAGCGGATCGTCTTTTTCATCGCCCGCTACCCGACACTGAGCGTGAAAGAACTGCTGGGATTGCTTGGGGTGAGCAAACAGGCCCTGAACATGCCATTGCGGCAGTTGATGGAGATGCACCTGGTGAACAGCGTCGCCTCGCAGACCGACAAGCGTAAGCGGCTGCTGGAGCTGACCGCCGAAGGTGAGCGGTTCGAACAGGCGTTGCGGCGTGAACAGGTGAAACTGCTGGAGCGGGTGTTTGCCGAGGCTGGGGAGGCGGCGGTGGACGGGTGGTTGGCGGTGAATATGGCGTTGGGCAAGTCTGGCGACTGAGGCAAATTCCCATCGCCTGCGTCAATGCCTTCGCACGAAGACCGCTACCAAGAGGCTTGGCGGCGCATGCAAGCCTCTCGTCATATCCATCTCTCGTTGCGGGGCGGGCTTGCTGTTTTTTCAGCGATATATCCCTATCGTCCGACTTTTCGTCGACAACATAGAAAACATTATTTGCTTTATTTGTATACAAAAGCATAATTCGCCTCGTGCGAGTTCCTGACCAACAGGTCAACAAACGTCGCCAGCCTTACCTGCCTCAACGCTGCGCAACCACCCCCCAGGGCCTGCGGAGCTGGAAATAAAAATAAAACTCTTGAGGAGTACTCGCTGTGGAAAGCCGCAAACCCGACGCCCGGACGCTAGACCTTTCGCCGCCCCTACGCAGTGGCTGGCTGGATCGCCTCTTCAAACTCAGCTTGCATGGCACCACGGTCAAGACCGAGTTGATTGCCGGCCTGACCACCTTCATCACCATGGCCTATATCATCTTCGTCAATCCCAACATCATGGCCGATGCCGGGATCGACCATGGCGCGGCCTTCGTCGCCACCTGCATCGCCGCCGCCCTGGGATGCCTGCTGATGGGCCTCTACGCCAACTGGCCGGTGGGCCTGGCCCCGGGCATGGGCTTGAACGCGTTCTTCACCTACACCGTGGTCGGCACCATGGGCTACAACTGGGAAACCGCCTTGGGCGCAGTGTTCATTTCCGGTGTGCTGTTCATGGTGCTGACGTTGTCACGCATCCGGGAATGGCTGCTCAACAGCATTCCAGTGAGCCTGCGGTTCGCCATGGGTGCGGGGGTGGGGTTGTTCCTGGGACTGATCGGCCTGAAGACCGCCGGGATCGTGGTGGACAGCCCCGCCACCCTGATCAAGCTCGGCTCGTTGCGTGAACCCGGTCCGTTGTTGGCCGCGGTGTGCTTCCTGATGATCGCCGTGCTCAGCTACCACCGCGTGTTCGGCGCGATCCTGATCAGCATCATCGCCGTGACCCTGGCCGGCTGGGGCCTGGGGCTGGTGCAGTACAACGGGGTCATGTCGACACCGCCGAGCCTGGCGCCGACCTGGATGGCAATGGACGTGGCCGGCGTGTTCAACGTCAGTATGATCAGCGTGGTGCTGGCCTTCCTGTTTGTGCACATGTTCGACACTGCCGGCACCTTGATGGGCGTCGCCCAACGCGCCGGCCTGGTGAAGGCCGATGGCCGGATCGAGAACCTGTCCCGCGCCCTGAAGGCCGATAGCGCTTCCAGTGTATTTGGCGCCATGGTCGGCGTGCCGCCGGTGACCAGCTACGTGGAAAGCGCCGCCGGCGTGGCGGCCGGTGGCCGGACGGGGCTTACCGCGGTGACCGTCGGCGTGCTATTTATTGCCGCGATGTTCTTCGCGCCGCTGGCCGGGATGATTCCTGCCTACGCCACCGCCGGAGCGTTGATCTATGTCGCCATGCTGATGATGGGCGGTATGGCCCATATCGAATGGGACGAACCGACCGACAGCATCCCGGCCATCGTGACCGCCATCATGATGCCCCTGACCTTTTCGGTCGCCGACGGCATCGCGTTGGGTTTCATCACCTATGTGGTGCTCAAGGCCTGCACCGGTAAACACAAGGACATTTCCGTCAGCCTGTGGGCGCTCTGCGCGATTTTCATCGCCAAGTTCATTTTCCTGTAGGCGATACATCGATCCACCCGCCTCACCCCTTCGGGTGGGGCTTTTGTATATCAGGAGCAAAGCAATGAATCTGGAAACCTGGCTGTTGTTCAGCGGTGCCGCCCTGGTGGTGATCCTCATTCCGGGCCCGCTGTCGCTGTTGATGATCGGCAACAGCCTGAACTATGGCCTGCGTCGCTCGTACCCCGCCTTCCTGGGCGGGGTGAGTGCCTCTATCTGTCTGTTGAGCGCATCGGCGCTGGGACTCGGTGCGTTGTTGCTGGCTTCGGAACAACTGTTCAGTGCCTTGAAAATCGTCGGCGCACTGTACCTGTTCTACCTGGCCTGGCAGAGCTGGCAGCAATCGCGCCAGCCGTCCCAAGGGGCCGAGGTTCCCCAGGCTGCTGCCGTTCCGCGTTTCCGCGCGCTGTTCGGCCGAGCGTTCGTACTGGGCGCCAGCAACCCCAAGGACATCCTGTTCTTCGCCGCATTCCTGCCACAATTCCTCAGCGCCGAACAACCGTTCCTGCCGCAACTGCTGGTGATGATCGTCACCTGGACCCTCCTGGACCTGCTCTGCAAGCTGGCCTACGGCCTCGGCGCCCACGGTGCGGCGAGGTACTTGCGAACGGGCAAGGGCCAGAGCTGGTTCAATCGCATCAGTGCCGGGTTGTTTGGTGGTGCAGGGACGGCTTCGTTGTTGAGCCGTTAAACAGTAAAAGCATCCTAGCGGGCTCGCACACTGTTCCTCCATCGTTAACAGGATATTTCTGAGAACCTCACGCGGTGGGCGTCTTATCACCATACAATCGACGGGTACTCGCTTTGGTTTACGCCTTAATGAATACCCTCTTCACATTAACTAAAGTTTCATTCCAACGCCCGACTCCTGTAAATAAAGTGTCTTTCCTGAAAATAGCGATTGCCGCCAGGCAAGGTGTCACGACGGGTCGTGACTCATTATAACGATAGGCTTAGACCCAGCATGACGGCAACAGCCATAGTCAAAACGGGATGGTATTTGTTAACACACAACACCAGGTAGTCAACAGCACCAGAAATTCAATATTCGAGGACCACACAACCATCCGAGCCTTTATTGCCCGCAAGTCCACCATGCCCCGTTTGGCTGCTCGTATTGATAGTACCTCCAGTTCCCCCCGAACCGCCCATACCAGCATTGCCGCAAGAAGAAGGAATCGTCGCTCCGGCCGCCCCGCCTGCACCACCGGTTTCGCTCCCCCCTTGGGACCCTCCAGGTTTCCCCTGAAATCCTACCTTGCCATTAACACAGCCTGTAACCCTCGGTTGATCCGCCCCATACCCAGCGCTGCCAGGGGTATTGCTGGGCACGCCCCCGGCACTGCCACCACCTCCACCGGCCCCTCCTCCGGCCCATACTCCACCTCCGTACGGAAAATTGACGTTAGTGGTTTCTCCGTTGCCTCCTGATCCGCCGCCCTGACTCAGAGCGCCAGCGCTTCCTCCCGCCCCCCCGGTACCGATTTCGATTGTCAATTGCCCACCTGCCGGAACGGAGGAATCACACTCCAAATTGGCGCCACCTCCACCGCCTCCGCCGCCTGCTCCACGTCCGTTGAGCACATAACCATCATAAGCTCCTCCACCGCCACCACCGCCACCACCTGCGCCTATAACAGTGAACTTGATACGCGTCACATCGTAGGGAACATTGAAACTCCCACTTTGAGTAAAAGTTTCAGTTGTAGCACCGACAGATAGCGCAAAACCAGTTAGCAGTAGACCCACGACCTTCAACGCCGCAACACGCGCATTAGACATGACATACACTCCCTTCAATCCAGCACTATAACCAGACTGATCGACAAGAATTAAGCTGACAGCAACTTACACAATAAAAGCCCTTATTCAGCCCACACCTAAAATCTAATACACACAAACAGAACTCGGCACTGTCAGGTATTACAGTCACCTATAACATTTTGCTACTGCACTTGCCGATTAATATTCATAAAAATACAGCCCCCAACATAACTGGGGCATGAGAGGCGATTCGAAAATATTCAAATCCTCTGGCGACTCTCTTTTTCCACCTGAAGCGTTTGCAAAACCTAGCAACAACCAGTCGATGTACACCTCTCTGGCGAACGCCTTTCATAGGTGGGTAGCTATCATCACTGAACAAGGACGTTCACCATGGCCAAGGCTCTCCAGCCCAGCTCCGCTCCCGACAAGCCTACCGTCGTCATTTCGGACCTGGGCTTTCCCGTTAACGAACACACCGTCGAGACACTCCACTTCAACGCTGTGGATAACGTAGCGCTCTTGTCGGCCCACCTGCACAGGCGGGCTCAACTTGAAGTCGTCGATAGGCTTTATGGTCCGCTGCACATCGGTTCCGTAACGGTGACCCGCTCAGCCCTCGATGCACTGGGAGCAACGACTGATGGGCAGCCTCTGAACGGGGACAATACGTTCTTCCGCATTGCCAATCGTTTCTTCGTGGACTCTTTGCAATTCAGCGCGCCTGATATCGAAACCCGTCTGAAACTGTCCGCCGATGCGGATGACTATCGGCTGTCGACGTTGCTGTTTGAAATGGCGAGCCAGCGCTCGTCCTCCGCACCTTCAATGCTGAGGGAAAAACCTGAATCCACCGCTACACCCGCCCGTTATCGAGGTCCCCTCGAAAGGCTCCTGGCAAGTGCCCAAAAGCTCGATATCCAGAGGCCAGCTCACAAAGCATTCAGTTGGGCCAGCACAACCAAGAGCAATGTCCTCATCCCTACAGGGCTTGGGCTCCAGGCTTTCGGAATCTATAGCGGCCTGCGGGGCCTGCAGGACGCCATCCGCAACAAGGACGCCTACCAGGCCGTGTTCAATGGCAGCAGCGTGGCCGCCGAGGTCACGTCGATCGGCGTCGAGGCGGCCGTGACCAGGCAAGCCACGCAAATGATCAAGGCCGGCCAGCGCTCCCTCGGGGATTTCTCCAAAACGACATTCGCCACGCGGCTGGCCCGTGGAAGCAGCCTGATTGCCAGCGTGCTGACCCTGCCCTTCGACATCGTCGCCGCCATCGATGCCTTCAAGGCCGCGGGCAACACCACTGGCAAAGAGGCCACCGACCATTACGTCAGCGCCGCCCTGAGCGTCACCAGCGCCGCCATGACCCTGACCATCGGCATGGCGGCGTTGGCGGGGTTTGGTTCAGCCGGTCCCGTGGGCCTGGCAGCGGGCCTGATTTTGCTGGTTGGATCACAGGTCTGGGGGGCGATTCGGCAAGTCGATGAGATCGACGACTACATCACCCTCACCGTCAACGAGCGCCTGCGCACAGGTTGGTTCGCCTTCTGGACGATCGATGCCGATCAGGATATCCAGGACCGCTATCTCGTGGCCAAGGCGACCGCCGAGCATACCAAGCGCCTGCAAGCCGATGCCCTGGCCCTCCTCAAGGGCCCGTTGAAAGACAGCACCGAGGCCATCGTGAACGGCACGTTCACCGTGGAACTCGAACCGGTGACTTACAACACCTGGAATTGGTGGACCGGTGAAAGGTACCAGGCGACGACAGTACGCCCCCGGATCATGGACAACGACGATCGCATAGACGCAAGCAAAGGCGTCACCGCCGAGACGCCCGGTGCAGTCATCGAAACGTCCGGAGAAGATAAAGCCATCCAGTGGTACCTCGGCGGTGGCAACGACACCGTTGTCGGCGTCGCAGACAAGCCGAATGTCTTTCACTACGCAGGCGGCGTAAAAAAACTGACCGGTGGTTCCAGGGATGACGTTTTCATTTTCGAAGGCTCGACACAGGCCCCCGGAGGGCAGCAGGCACTTTCGACGAATCGTCTCGAAGGCGGCCAGGGTAACGACACCCTCGTCCTATCGGGCCGTACCGGCAATAGCCAAGCGCCGCGGCTGGGTTACCAGGTCGACCTGGACGCCGGGCAAGTATCCACCATCGTCCAGGAAGGTCATGGCACAGGGAGCAGACATTATCGCCATGCGGCCCTTGAAGGCATCGAAAACGTGGAGATCCCCGAGGGCGGAGCCAACATCATCAAGGGCACGTCCAGCGCGAACATCATCAAATCCCGGGGCAATGACACACTAGAGGCCGGCCCGGGAGATGACCGGATCTTCATTCTCACTGGAAACAACCGCAACGCCGACGGAGGGCCTGGCAGCGATGTCTATGCCATCGCTCATAAGCCAGGCTGCGTCACCATCACCGAAGACGGTGCGGACAACAGTGTCATCGCCCTGGACTGGCGTGCCGACCTGATTGAAAGCTGGACTGTCGAAGAAGGCCACCTGGTCATCACGTCGGGCTTCGATACAGATGACCGGGAGCGTCGCAAAGTGATCGTCAGGAATGTCTATACCGACAGCCATTATCCGAAGGCCCTGCAAAATGATCGGCTGATGTTCATCACCCGGGACGGCTACCATCTGATACCCGACCTGCCCGATATGATCGAGCACGACCATCCTCTCGATATTGAAGTCGTCGTGGTGCAGCAAGGCACACCGCGACATCCGTCCATCCTGAACGATCGAAGCGAACAGCAGGTCGCCCATGACAAAGACACGAACTATCATGTTTCGCGGCTTAATGAGCTCACGACACTGAGGTTCAAACAAAAAAGCGCCTTCTGCACCACCCTTCACCTGGACTATCGCAGTCCCGAGCTGACGCGCATCGAGGCTCACTACCAGGCCCAGGCCACCGGGCAGGATGAACTGGAGGTGGCACGGTATGGCGAATGCGGCCTGACGCTCCACTTTGGCACCCGCCAGGTGGCCTTGAAAAACCTGGCGAGTTCCGACGAACGCTACAGCGCGCAAAGCGCGGTGACGGGCCGCCGCGCATTTTCCGCCCTGGCGTCCCACCATACGGTCATCCTCATCCTGAATGACGACGTATGCTACCGCCTGGTCCAACCTTCACCCGACTATGGCCTGTTGCTGGACGAAACCTTCGTCGGCAAGGATCCGGTGGCATGGACTGCGCAAGTCCCAATGCCGGCCCCGCTCACAAACAGGAAATACACCTACCTCCGCCCACTGGATAACACACCTCATTACATGCGCAGTTGGGCAACTTGCGCCCTGTTGACAGCCCCCACTGAACAGACCGGCATCGAAGTCCTGATTGGCGAAGGCGCCACCTACCTTGTGCACCTCAGCCCGAACATGACCCTACGCCTGTCCACGCCGGGCGCATTGGTCAGTGCCAATCCTCGACTGCCCCATGCCTCCACCTGGGAACTCGACGCCACGCACCTGGGCGCAGTCGAGATAAGGCTGTCCTCCAATCTGCTGCGTATCGGCACAATCACCATCCACCTTCCCGTCCATGACGCTGACGACCTGCTCGACCAGATACGCGTCATCACGGCACAGGGTGTCGTCCATGCTGTCGATAGTCTGTTTGAACGGGTGTACGTGGAAGCACTCGATGGCCGGTATTTCACACCTCCCAGCGACCCCGACGGAGCATTGCCCGGGGAACTGGCCAACCTGAAGCACGAAGCGCTGAAGGTGCTGCACGTCGCCGTCAGGGACGGGGCTGCCGGGAACCTGAGCTATAACCTCAAGACCCGCAGGTGGACGCTCGACAGCGACAGGTCCCGGATCATCGGGGCGGCGCAACTCAAAAGAACGGAGCTCTGCGATCACGCCCTCAAGACCTATCGCAGCCTGGCTCGCGAGGGCCTCGCTCAGACGCCCCCCGTGGGAGACGATGCACTGCGTCTGCTACGGGAAAAATGCGTGGAGATGATGGAGGGCTTCACATTGGGAAATTCGGTGAGGTTCGCGCAAGTGCTGGTACTGAGTGCAGTCTTCGGCATCAGGCTTTCCCAACTCAATTGGCTTCTTTCTCTGGGTGAAGCCAAGTCCCGGTGTCCGTTGCCTTGACGTGGCTTGGAAAGTTCCTTTTTCAACGGTCCCATACATATGTAGTGCACCCGCCTGCCGGTTTTCCGCGAGCATCTTGAAAGCACCTGGCCTGTCGGTCTGCAAGCTACGACAGGCCTGGCTTCATGAATATCGGTACTTTCAAACCCAAGAGCGGAATGCAATGAGTCCAAGACGAAACACCCGGCTCAATAGCCCCAAGTCGTCCCCTGATACACCCCATGCCGGTCGCGATACGACACCGCAGGCGCTGCCCAGGAATCCCCAGCCAGGAGAAGGAATCGACCAGCCCCCCTCGTCCCCCGGACGACAAACCCAAGCCCCTGAAGCCCAGCCTCCGGCCGTCCAGATAGCCGAAATCGCATCCCGGGCAGTCACCCGCGACGCGTCTGTCCCGGTGTCACTGGACGATTATTACCTCTCTCCCGAGCTGGTCACCATGCTATCGGAGCCAGACGCAACCTCTGGCATCCGCACGTTCAGGACACGCACTTACGTGGAGCTTTCGGAAGGGGGAACGGTGTTGCTCGGACGCGATTCCCAGCAGAATTACCGCGCTCGATCCAGCACCGAACTCATCGCCTCCGGCCCCCGCCTGGAACAAGTGGAAGGCAGCCACCTATGGCGACGGCTCCCCCATGGCGAGGTGACGCACGGCAGTGATCCCGATCCTGTTCCTGCACTCGACAGGCCAACGGTGGAGGAATCGCCGGAAGCGGTCGCGCCCAAGCGTCCACGCACGACAGCGTCTCAAAGCGAGGCGGTGACCCAGGGCGAGCCGGCATTCACCAAGAACTGGGGGTTCGACCCGCGGTTCTCGACGTCGGAATTCATCACCCTGGGCGACGTTCACTACAAGGTAGTGTCAAGCACCGCCGCCCGTGAGTATCCGATCACCTATGTCCAGTCGCCTACCCATCCCGCCTACGATTTTGACTTGCTCGAAGCCATTCTCCGACATACGCCTGACGAACAACCCCGAAGCGCGGTACGCATCCCCCCGGGCAATCACTGGGAAATCGACCCCAGGCTCCCTTTCGAGAAGCCCCTGACGGCCTATGTAAGGGAAGTCTTTCCAGAGGTCACCACCGTCACCCTGGAAAACATCGCGAGAAGGCAGTTCGAGCTCGCCAATGACTCATCGTTCGCCGACGGCGCGGGCTTGACCGCGCTCCGACAGATTTTCCACAGTTGGAAAAACGCGACGCCATCGCCGCACCCGCAATGGACCGATCCATTACTGATGCTTCCGATTCTCCCGACCTCCTCATCGTCCAGGGGCACTGCCCGCGCCATAGCGCTGCCCATCCCCTCCGCGACCGGAACGCTGGAACGGCTGGACTTCGATCCCCTGCGGTTCCAGCAACAATGGCTGTACTTCCTCACCACCTACTCGCCAGTGGATTTCAAGCGCTTCATGGCCGGCCTCCTGACCCGTAATGGCTATACGGTGATCGAGCCCAGCTCTTTCAGTAGCTTCCCGGCACTGGTATTCCAACGAACAGGTCATGACCACGTCTTTTACATGAGCCTGCATCGCACCAGGATCCCGAAGATCTCCCTGCCATCGTATACGGACCCGAACACCGCCGGTGTCCTCCTGGAAAACCAGGTGGGCGAGGCTGCCGCGAAAGTCGTCAGGGACGCCCAAAGTGCCAACAAGATCATCTGGCTCAAGGGGGGGTCCGAAATCCGCCCAGGCATTGCCGATACGGTCTTCATCATCCGGGACGACAATGCGCGGCTGTAGAGGCGCCACTCAAAAAAAAGCCCGCAGTGTGAGCGGGCGAAAAACCAAAGAAGCTTTATGCGCAGTCGCTTCCAGGGTAAGGCAGCTGCTTGGGGGATCAGCTGCCTCGATAGGTTGAATAGGCGTAGGGCGAAATCAGCAGGGGGACGTGGTAATGATCCTGCTCGGCGCAGATGCCGAAGCGCAGCACCACCACATCCAGGAACGCCGGCTCGGACAGCTGGACGCCACGGGCGCGGTAGTAATCGCCGGCATGGAATTGGATCTGGTAGACCCCGGAACGGTAGTCATCCCCCTGCAACAACGGCGCATCGCAACGGCCATCGTTGTTGGTCAACGCGCTGGCGACCAGGTGCAATTGCGAACCTTCCACTCGGTACAGCTCGATCCTGATCGAGCTGCCCGGGCAACCATGTGCCGCATCCAAAACGTGAGTAGTCAAGCGTCCCATTGATTGCGCGCGCCTCCTGATAGGTTGATAAGGACTGACCGCACCGTTTCGGAGCACGAAACGCTACGACAATGTGCGAATTAAGACACTTTAAATGGAAATTGTACACAATAAAAATCACACTCTTGCTTCACCCGCCCTCCAAGCCACGCTATGGCTCAATCTGCAGCCAATGCAATGGATACAATGACTTCGCCTCACCTGACTGACCGACTGGGCAGGTTTCTTGCAGCGTAGACCAAGCTGTGCCGACGATGAAAAATGCGAAAAATTAGGCTTACAAAGCGCGCATAAAGTTGTATACAATCACTTCATCGTCGTGACGCCAGCCTGAGATGCATTGCCCGGGCGCCACCTACATGGTTCGAACAAGAAGGAAGACTGCAGTGAGCGCTGACTACCCACGCGACCTGATCGGTTACGGCAGTAACCCTCCCCATCCCCACTGGCCGGGCGATGCCCGTATCGCCCTGTCCTTCGTGCTCAATTATGAAGAAGGCGGCGAGCGCAACATCCTGCACGGTGACAAGGAGTCCGAAGCGTTCCTCTCGGAAATGGTCGCGGCGCAACCGTTGCAGGGCGAACGCAACATGAGCATGGAGTCGCTGTACGAGTATGGCAGCCGCGCCGGGGTCTGGCGGATTCTCAAGCTGTTCAAGGAATTCGACATCCCGCTGACGATCTTCGCCGTGGCCATGGCCGCCCAGCGGCATCCGGATGTGATCCGTGCCATGGTCGCCGCCGGCCATGAAATCTGCAGCCACGGCTACCGCTGGATCGACTACCAGTACATGGACGAGGCCCAGGAGCGCGAGCACATGCTCGAAGCGATCCGCATCCTCACCGAGATCACCGGCGATCGCCCGCTGGGCTGGTATACCGGCCGCACCGGCCCGAACACCCGTCGGCTGGTGATGGAGGAAGGCGGCTTTCTCTATGACAGCGACACCTACGACGACGACCTGCCTTATTGGGAACCCAACACGCCCACTGGCAAGCCGCACCTGGTGATCCCATACACCCTGGACACCAACGACATGCGTTTCACCCAGGTGCAGGGCTTCAACAAGGGTGACGATTTCTTCCAGTACCTCAAGGACGCTTTCGACGTGTTGTACGCCGAAGGGGCCGAGGCGCCGAAAATGCTCTCCATCGGGTTGCATTGCCGGCTGATCGGCCGCCCTGCTCGCCTGGCCTCCCTCAAGCGCTTCCTCGAATACGTCAAGGGCCATGAACGCGTCTGGTTCAGCCGTCGTGTCGACATCGCCCGTCACTGGCAGCAGACCCACCCGTATCAAGGGGCTTGGAAACCAGGAGCGTCGAAATGACCGTCTTCCAGACCCTCAAGCCTTCCACCATGGGCCGTGAAGCCTTCGTCAGGGCCTTTGCCGACATCTACGAACATTCGCCGTGGGTGGCCGAAAAAGCCTTCGACCTGGGCCAGGATCCCTCGATCGACGAGATCGAGACCCTGCACCAGCGCATGAGCGACATCCTTCTAAGCGCCGATCACGCCAGCCAACTGGCGCTGATCAACGCTCACCCGGACCTGGCCGGTAAAGCCGCCGTCCAGGGCCAACTGACCGAAGCCAGCACGAACGAACAGGCCGGCGCCGGTATCCACCAATGCACGGCCGAAGAGTTTCAACGCTTCACCGAGCTGAACGAGGCCTACAAGGCCAAGTTCAGGTTTCCCTTCATCATGGCGGTAAAAGGCAGCAACCGGCATCAGATCCTCGCGGCGTTCGAAACGCGCATCCACAACCCGGTGGACACCGAGTTCCAATGCGCGCTGGCAGAGATCAACAAGATCGCGTTGTTCCGACTACTGACCCTTTAGCGAGCAGCCCTGGTGACCCAGGGCCGAGCAAGCATCCCCAGCCAATCAATCAAAAGGCAGACAAGAAGAATGAAAGCTTACGCCGTACCCTTCGAGAAATTCGTCAACCTGGCCGACGCCCGCCTGGGCACCAGGATCATCTCGGTCACCGATGACTGGTTCGCCGACGCCAACCGTCTGTTCCAGCCGACCCCGGCCGTGTGGAAAGAGGGCGTGTTCGACGACAACGGCAAGTGGATGGATGGCTGGGAGTCGCGCCGCAAGCGCTTCGAAGGCTACGACAGCGCAGTGATCCGCCTGGGTGTGCCAGGCTCGATCAAGGGCGTGGACATCGACACCTCATTCTTCACCGGCAATTATCCACCGTCGGCCTCCCTGGAAGCCTGTTTCCTGGCTGAAGGCGATCCGGACGAAAACACCCAGTGGACCGAAGTGCTGGCGGCCGTGGAATTGAAGGGCGACAGCCACCACTACCATGAGATCGCCAACGACCAGGCCTTCAGCCACCTGCGTTTCAACATCTACCCCGATGGTGGCGTGGCCCGCCTGCGTGTCCACGGCATTCCCTACCGCGACTGGTCGGCCGTGGGCGACAACGAGCAGGTCGATCTGGCGGCGGCCCTCAATGGCGGGCGCGCCCTGGCCTGCTCCGACGAGCACTTCGGCCGCATGAGCAACATCCTCAACCCGGGCCGTGGCGTGAACATGGGCGATGGCTGGGAAACCGCCCGCCGCCGTACCCCCGGTAACGACTGGGTCATCGTCGCCCTGGGCCATGCCGGCATCGTCGAGAAAGTCATCGTCGACACCCTGCACTTCAAGGGCAACTACCCGGACAGCTGCTCGATCCAGGGCGCGTTCGTCAAGGGCGGCACCGACAGCCAGATCGAAACCCAATCGCTGTTCTGGCGCGAACTGCTGCCGAGCCAGAAACTGGAAATGCATGCCGAACACACCTTCGCCGAACAGATCAAGGCACTTGGGCCAATCACCCATATCCGCCTGAACGTCTTCCCGGATGGCGGTGTGAGTCGTCTGCGGGTGTTGGGCAAGGTATCGAAACAAGGGTGACCCCGAATCGCGGGCAAGCCCGTTCCCACATTTGCAATGCATTCCCCTGTGGGAGCGAGCTTGCTCGCGATGGCGACACGACAAACAACACAGAATTCAAGACAAGAAGACCAGCATGCGCACACTCAAGATCGAACCGTTGACCAAAGAAGCCTTCGCCCCGTTCGGTGACGTGATCGAAACCGACGGCAGCGATCACTTCATGATCAACAACGGCTCGACCATGCGCTTCCATCGCCTGGCGACGGTGCAAACCGCCACGCCGGACGATCAGGCGATCATCAGCATCTTCCGCGCCGACGCGCTGGACATGCCGCTGACCGTACGCATGCTGGAGCGCCATCCGCTGGGCAGCCAGGCCTTCATTCCGCTGCTCGGCAACCCCTTTCTGATCGTGGTCGCGCCACTTGGCGATGTACCTGTATCAGGCTTGGTCCGCGCCTTCGTCACCAACGGCAGGCAGGGCATCAATTACCATCGCGGCGTCTGGCACCACCCGGTGCTGACGATCGAAAAGCGGGATGACTTCCTGGTGGTTGATCGCAGTGGCACAGGCAATAACTGCGATGAGCATTTCTTCAAAGAGGATGATTGTCTGATCCTCGCCCCCCACCAATAAGAGAAGGTCCGATCACGCGAGAACAAGCGTGACGGGCGAGAGGTAACGACTGTGGAAGCACATATGCTGGAATGGCTGAACCTGAGCGTGCGCTGGGTTCACATGATCACTGGCGTGGCCTGGATCGGCGCGTCGTTCTACTTCGTCTGGCTGGAAAACAACCTCAATCGCGTCAACCCCAGGAGCGGCCTGGCCGGCGACCTGTGGGCCATCCACGGTGGCGGTATCTACCACCTGGAAAAATACAAGCTCGCGCCACCGTCCATGCCGGAGAATCTGCACTGGTTCAAGTGGGAAGCCTACTTCACCTGGATGTCGGGCATCGTGCTGCTGTGCCTGGTGTTCTACTGGAACCCGACCGTCTACCTGCTGGCTCCCGGCAGCGGCTTGAGCGGGCCCGAAGGCGTCGCCCTGGGACTCGGCTCGTTGCTCGTCGGCTGGTTCGTCTATTCCTTCCTCTGCGACTCGGCCCTGGGCAAATACCCCACCCTGCTCGGCCTGATCCTGTTCGTGCTGCTGATCGCCGCGGCCTACGGCTTCAGCAAGGTGTTCAGCGGACGCGGCGCCTACCTGCATGTCGGGGCCGTCATCGGCACGATCATGGTCGGCAACGTCTTCCGTATCATCATGCCGGCGCAACGCGCCCTGGTGGCCGCCATCGCCGAGAACCGCACCCCCGACCCGGCCCTGCCGGCCAAGGGTTTGCTGCGCTCGCGCCATAACAACTACTTCACGCTGCCGGTGCTGTTCATCATGATCAGCAACCACTTCCCGAGCACCTACGGCAGTCCATACAACTGGCTGATCCTGGCCGGGATCGCGGTAGCCGCGGTGCTGGTGCGTCACTATTTCAACACCCGCCACGACAGCAACCGGTTCGCCTGGACGCTGCCGGTCGGTGCCCTGGCCATGATTTGCCTGGCCTATGTCACAGGCCCCAAGGCCCCTCCCACCGCACCGGAAGTGACCAAGGCACCCGCGGCCATCGAATATCAACCCTTGCCCGAAACCGCAGCCGGAGGTGGGGCCAAGCCGCAAGCGGCGCCAGCGGCACCGGCCGCCCAACCCGCCCAGGCAAGCAACGCCCAGGGGCCCTCGTTCGAGAAGGTCCACAGCGTGATCCAGGAACGCTGCTCGGTCTGCCACTCGGCCAAACCCACCAGCCCGCTCTTCAGCGCCGCACCGGGCGGGGTGATGTTCGATACGCCGCAACAGATCCAGCAACAGGCCGCGCGTATCCAGGCCCAGGCCGTGACCACCCAGATCATGCCCCTGGGCAACATCACCCAGATGACCCAACAGGAACGCGACCTGATCGGCGCGTGGATCAGCCAGGGCGCGCGAACCAACTAAGGCCTGTGGGTTGATTGGCCGACGCCAACGTTCGTCCATCGATCAACCCCGCAGCCCCCAGCCCCCGTCATGCCACTGACAGGCACCGGCACATACCGCCGGTGGCCCGTCAGGGGCTGCTGCGCCTCAAACAATAAGAACTAGAGGAACGCAAGATGACCCAGACTCGCCGTTACGCCTCGGAAGCGCGGCAGACTCACCGTCGCAGGGTACTTGAGCCCCTCGGGGCAAGTCCGTATCCTGCGCGGCCGCTCGAATCCGGCCCACTCCAATAATTTCCAACGCCTGATCCTGCCGATGGCCCTTGCCGGCTTCGGCTCAATCCTGTCAGCCCCTGCCACGAACAGAAAGCTGACCGAACGGATGTTTATCCGTGGCAAAAGGCGCCACACCAGAGCGCTGACTTCAAAAAAATCACCAACCTTGGGAGCAAACCGAATGAAACGTACGTGCACCAGCCTGATTGTCGCGGGATCCCTGCTGGCCGGCAGCCAGGCGATGGCCGACGATCTGTTCCAGTGGCAGAACAACAGCCTGACCTACCTCTACGGCAAGGATTTCCAGATCAACCCGCGTATCCAGCAGACCGTGACCTTCGAACACGCCGATGCCTGGAAATACGGGGACAACTTCTTCTTCCTCGACCGGATCTTCTACAACGGCCAGGACGACAGCCAGTCCGGCCCGAATACCTACTACGGCGAGTTCAGTCCGCGCCTGTCGTTCGGCAAGCTCTTCGACCAGAAGCTGGCAGTGGGGCCGATCAAGGACGTGCTGCTGGCCATGACCTATGAGTTCGGTGAAGGCGACAACGAGTCCTACCTGATCGGCCCGGGCTTCGACCTGGCGGTCCCCGGCTTCGATTATTTCCAGTTGAATTTCTATAACCGCCAGACCGAAGGCTCCCGCCCCGGCGACGATGTCTGGCAGATCACGCCAGTCTGGGCCTACACCCTCCCGGTGGGTTCATCCGATATCCTGATCGACGGTTTCATCGACTGGGTGGTGGATAACGACACCAACGCCAAGGGCACCTACCACGCCAACCTGCACATCGTCCCGCAGATCAAGTACGACCTGGGCAAAGCGCTGAAACTGGGGGCCAAGCAGTTGTATGTGGGCGTGGAGTACGATTACTGGAAGAACAAGTACGCCATCGAAGACAGCGAAGCATTCAAGACCAACCAGAGCACCACCAGCTTCCTGCTCAAGTACCACTTCTGATCCGACTCGGTACAGGTCGATCCCGCCCCTGGAGCTCGCCACGCCCCCCCTGTGGGAACGGGCTTGCTCGCAAGGGCGGCTGAGCATTCAACATCGGTGCAAGCCGATCCAACGCATTCGCGAGCGAGCCCGCTCACACAGGGGCTCGGCATGGAGTCATCCCTGGGCCAGCCCCAGGAACCGGGTCAACGCCTCGCGCTGCGCCAGTGCATCCTGGCGTCCCAGCTCGATCAGCTCGTTGCAATACCCCGCCTCGAACAACAGATAGCTCAGCACACCGGCACCGCTGGTCTTGGTCGCGCCCGGCCCGCGCAGGAACATTCGCAACGCGGCCGGCAGCTCCTGGCGATGGCGGGCGGCGATTTCGTCGATCGGCTGGCTGGGCGAAATCACCAGCACCTCTACCGGCGCGGCGCCCAACGCATGGGGCGATACGTTATCGGGCAGCAGATGGCTGAACCCGTTGAGACGCTGGAGCAACTCGATGTCACTTTCCAGGCTGTCAATGAAGGTACTGTTGAGCATGTGCCCACCGATCTGGGCCAGCGTCGGTTGTTGCCCGGTGTAGCTGCGCTCCACCGATTCCCGGGGGCTGGGGCCACGGGGGTTGCCGCTGACACCGATCACCAGCACCCGATTCGCCCCCAGGTGCAATGCCGGGCTGATGGGCGCCGACTGGCGTACCGCACCATCGCCGAAATATTGCGGGCCGATCTTGACGGGCGCGAACAGCAAGGGGATCGACGAACTGGCCAGCAGGTGTTCGACCGACAACAAGGCCGGCACGCCAACTCGACGATGTCGCAACCAGGCTTCGATGGTGCCGCGGCCCTGGTAGAAGGTCACGGCCTGGCCGGATTCATAGCCGAACGCGGTCACCGCCACGGCACGCAACTGCTGCTGCGCAATGGCCTGCTCGATACCCGAAGCATGGAATTGTGCCTGGAGCAGCTCGCGCAAGGGTGAGCTGTCGATCAACGCCACCGGCAACCGGGCACCCAGGCCCAGCAGACTGTGAGCGATGAACCGCGTCGCCTGGACGATCACGCCGCGCCAGTCGCTGCGCATGACCTGATGGCTGCGCACCGCCTGCCAGAACGCGGTCAGGCGCTCGATGGCGGCCTTGAAGTCCATCGCCCCGCTGGCCAGGCTGACCGCGTTGATCGCTCCGGCCGAGGTGCCGACAATCACCGGAAACGGGTTCTGCGCGCCGTCTGGCAACAACTCGGCAATTGCCGCCAATACACCTACCTGATACGCCGCCCGAGCCCCGCCGCCGGAAAGAATCAAACCTGTCACCGGTTCAGCTGGGGTCATCGCAACGCTCCGTGCTCATGAATGTGGACTACAGGTTCAACCGCGCTTGTCGTACAGCTTCGGCTCACCCGGCGGGCGGCTCTTGAACCGGCGATGGGCCCACAGGTATTGCTCGGGGCAAGCGCGCACCGATTGCTCCACCCATTGGTTGATACGAATGCAATCGGCTTCCTCGGTCTCGCCGGGGAAATCCTCCAGGGGCGCCTGGATCACCAGGCGATAGCCGCTGCCATCGGCCAGGCGCTCCTGGATGAACGGCACGACCCGCGCCTTGCCCAGGCGCGCGAACTTGGTGGTGGCCGTGACTGTCGCCGCCTGGATGCCGAACAGCGGCACGAAGATGCTCTGCTTGGCACCGTAGTCCTGGTCTGGCGCATACCAGATCGCCCGACCGGCGCGCAGCAGCTTGAGCATGCCACGCACATCGTCGCGCTCCACCGCCAGCGAGTCGAGGTTATGCCGTTCACGACCCTGGCGCTGAATATAATCGAACAGCGGATTCTTGTGCTCGCGGTACATGCCGTCGATGGTGTGCTGCTGGCCAAGCAATGCGGCACCGATTTCCAGCGTGGTGAAATGCAAGGCCATCAGGATCACGCCCTGGTTTTCGCGCTGGGCCTGCTTGAGATGCTCCAGGCCTTCGATATGAGCCAGCTTCGCCAGGCGCGAGCGCGACCACCACCAGCTCATGGCCATTTCGAAAAAAGCGATGCCGGTGGAAGCGAAGTTCTCCTTGAGCAGGCGCTTGCGCTCGGCCGCGGACTTTTCCGGGAAGCACAGCTCCAGGTTGCGCCGGGCAATGCGCCGCCGGTCGCCTGCCGCCCGGTACATCAGCGCCCCCAATGCGCGTCCGACCCGCAGCAGCCACGGATAAGGCAGCTGGACGACCAGCCACAACAGCCCCAGGCCGCACCAGAGCAACCAGAAACGCGGATGAAAAAAAGCGGTTTGAAAACGCGGGCGATCCATTACAGCTTCCATAAAGACATGGGCCGCGCATTCTACATCGTTCGACCCGGCTTGCGGCTCGCGGACGATCTCGTTATAAGTCTCGGCACTTTTAGTGACAAGCCGTTGTACGCCGACCATGAGCCAAACCGAACCGCTAGACCAAGATCCCGTGTTCCAGCTGAAGGGCAGCATGCTCGCCATTACGGTGCTGGAGCTGGCCCGCAACGACCTGGAGGGCCTCGACCGACAGCTCACGGCGAAAGTCGCGCAAGCCCCGAACTTCTTCAGCAACGCTCCACTGGTGCTGGCCCTGGACAAGTTGCCTCCTGGCGAAGGTGCGGTGGACCTGCCCGGCCTGATGCGCGTCTGTCGCCAGCACGGCCTGCGCACCCTGGCTATCCGTGCCAGCCGCATCGAGGACATCGCCGCGGCAATCGCCGTGGACATTCCCGTGCTGCCACCATCCGGTGCCCGGGAACGGCTGCTGGAACCAGGCCCGGCCGAAGCGACGAAAAAGCCGGAAAAACCGCCGGAGCCCACCGTCAAGCCGACCCGCGTGATCACCTCACCAGTACGTGGTGGCCAGCAGATCTATGCCCAGGGTGGCGATCTGGTGGTGGTGTCCTCGGTCAGCCCGGGAGCGGAACTTCTGGCCGATGGCAACATCCATGTATACGGCCCGATGCGCGGCCGAGCGCTGGCCGGCGTCAAGGGCGATACGAAAGCCAGGATCTTCTGTCAGCAATTGAGCGCTGAACTGCTCTCTATCGCCGGACAGTACAAGGTTTCCGAGGATCTGCGCCGCGATCCGCTATGGGGGGCCGGCGTCCAGGTCAGCCTGTCGGGCGACGTGTTGAACATCATTCGGCTTTAACGGATACTGCCGCATTTTCCAAGCATCTCTGAAACGTAGCGAAAACGGCTGAAACGACGTAGGAAACAGGACCAGGCAGTGTTTACCGGAGGTAGACTCGGCCCTGCACCCTGTTCCAGCCAAGCCTGTCCAATTGCCGCCGTTCTCTAGAGATGTTTTTCAGGGGCTGACAAAGTCCTTTTTCCTTAGGGGTGAAACACCTTGGCCAAGATTCTCGTGGTTACATCCGGCAAGGGTGGTGTGGGTAAGACCACCACCAGCGCCGCTATCGGTACCGGCCTCGCTCTGCGCGGCCACAAGACAGTCATCGTCGACTTCGACGTCGGCCTGCGAAACCTGGACCTGATCATGGGTTGCGAGCGCCGCGTGGTCTATGACTTCGTCAACGTGGTCAACGGTGAAGCGAACCTGCAACAGGCCCTGATCAAGGACAAGCGCCTTGAGAACCTCTACGTGCTGGCCGCCAGCCAGACCCGTGACAAGGACGCGCTGACCCAGGAAGGCGTGGAAAAAGTCCTGATGGAGCTCAAGGAGCAGTTCGAATTCGTCGTCTGCGACTCGCCGGCCGGTATCGAAAAAGGTGCCCACCTGGCCATGTACTTCGCTGACGAAGCGATCGTCGTGACCAACCCGGAAGTCTCCTCGGTGCGTGACTCCGACCGCATGCTGGGCCTGTTGGCGAGCAAGTCCCGTCGCGCCGAGAAAGGCGAGGAGCCTATCAAGGAACACCTGCTGATCACCCGCTACCACCCGGAGCGTGTCGAGAAGGGCGAAATGCTCGGCGTCGAAGACGTCAAGGAAATCCTCGCCGTGCGGCTGCTCGGCGTGATCCCTGAATCCCAGGCGGTGCTCAAGGCATCCAACCAGGGCGTCCCGGTGATCCTCGACGACCAGAGCGACGCCGGCCAGGCCTACAGCGATACCGTTGACCGCCTGCTGGGCAAAGACCTGGAACACCGGTTCCTCAACGTCGAGAAGAAGGGATTCTTCGAGCGCCTGTTTGGAGGTAGGTAATGAACCTTTTTGACTTCTTTCGTGCCAACAAAAAGCCCAGTACCGCCTCGGTCGCGAAAGAGCGTCTACAGATCATCGTGGCGCACGAACGCGGCCAACGCAGCACCCCGGACTACCTGCCTTCCCTGCAGAAGGAACTGGTCGAAGTGATCCGCAAGTACGTCAATATCGGCAACGATGACGTGCATGTCGCACTGGAAAGCCAGGGCAGCTGCTCGATTCTGGAACTCAATATCACCCTGCCGGATCGCTGATCGATCCTGCGGGAGCCACGGCGGCTCGGACCCCACTGCCTTTGTGGGAGCGAGCTTGCTCGCGAAGACGGCAGCACATCCAGCATCGATGTGCTTTCAAAACCGCTTTCGCGAGCAAGCAGCTCCCTCAAGGGCCGGGTCCGAGCCGCCGTTGGCGTTTGTACCGAGACTGTTTTCAATGCCCCTGTCCAACATCCGTATCATTCATCAGGACGCCGCTATCCTGGTGGTCGACAAGCCGACCCTGTTGCTGTCGGTCCCCGGCCGGGCCGATGACAACAAGGACTGCCTGATCACCCGCCTGCAGGAAAACGGTTATCCGGAAGCCCGGATCGTACACCGGCTGGACTGGGAGACCTCCGGCATCATTCTGCTGGCCCGCGATCCCGACACTCATCGCGAGTTGTCCCGGCAGTTCCATGACCGTGAAACCGAGAAGGCCTACACGGCGCTGTGCTGGGGCCAGCCAGCACTGGACAGCGGCAGCATCGACCTGCCCTTGCGCTATGACCCACCGACCAAGCCACGTCACGTGGTGGACCATGAGCACGGCAAGCACGCCCTGACCTTCTGGCGAGTGCTGGAACGTTGCGGTGACTGGTGCCGGGTCGAACTGACGCCGATCACCGGGCGCTCGCACCAGTTGCGCGTACACATGCTCTGCATCGGCCATCCGCTGCTGGGCGACGGGCTCTATGCCCACCCTCAGGCCCTGGCTGCCTGGCCCCGCCTCTGCCTGCATGCCAGCATGCTGAGTTTCACTCATCCGCAAAGTGGCGAACGCCTGCGTTTCGAGTGCCCGGCGCCCTTCTGATCGTCCCTGGCCGAGACATGAGTTTTCAACCGAGAAGCCCCTGAATGCAGGTCATTGATTTCCAAGGAACACCCGTCAAGAAAGTCCGTCACCAACTGCTGTACCTGATTTATGGCGACAAGCAGGTGTACCGGCACGAAGCCAAGTTCAGCATCCTGACAGCCCTGAGCCATGGTCAGTCATCGACGATGCCGCATATCAGAATCCTGACCGACAGGCCCGAGGACTACCTTGGCTGGCCCGTCGAGACCCTTGCCCTGACGCCACAGTTGCTGAGCGAATGGCAAGGCAACAATGGCTACATTCACAGACGCAAGGCCTGTGCAATCGCCGCAGGGTTGAAGCTGGCGCACAAGACCCTGTTCGTCGACACCGACACACTGTTCCTCGCCCACCCGGGGTCATTATTCCAACAGATCCAGCCAGGACAGAACCTGATGGACAGCTTTGAATATCACTGGGACCAGGTGTGCGAACGCGAGACCTACCTCCGCCTGGGTAACTGCCTGCGTGCCCACGGCGTCAGTCGGGGGAACGGCTTCAAGCTCTATAACAGCGGGCTGTGCGGCGTTAACGATAACGACGCGTCGTTGCTGGAGCAGGCCATCGAGCGGATCGATGAATGGACCGAAGGTGGCTTTGACATCCACACCATAGAGCAGATCGCGATCTCATTCACGCTGCGCAACCAGACCATCAGGAAAACCGACAGACACGTCTATCACTATTTTGGGCATAAGCAGTTTTTCCACACCATGCATGCGCACTTCTTCGCGCAGCATGGGGAAACGTTCGATGCGCAATTGATAGAACGCAGCCGCGACGTACCGCGAAGCCGACCACTCCCGCCTATCTGGAGACGCCTGAAGATAAAATGGCAGTTGCGCAATCAACGCGGCGCCTTTTATAGAATCGGTCGTGACCTGCTGTATGGCAGCGAGGCGCCGCAGAATCCCTACTTCAACCTTTGCCGACATCATTGGTGGGACTCGGCATCGCGAGAGATCAATCGCCTGGAACCCGAACGCCGAAAGAAGTCCTTCGGCCAATTGGAACAATGGCCGCAGCAAATGCCTGCGCCCTCCAGAGCTCAAGACAAGTCATTGATACTGGCGCAGCTGAATCGGCAGGTCACGCCTTCGGCCTGATCGATACCGGGGACGCGAGGCCCTGAGCAACGGGATTGGATCTGCAATGCAGGCTGTCGATGGGGTAAACTCGCGCCCATTGCTGTCTGGAGTTATTTATGCGCGCAGAGTTGAACCAGGGCCTGATCGATTTCCTCAAGGCCTCTCCTACCCCGTTCCATGCCACCGCCAGCCTCGCCAAGCGCCTTGAGGCGGCGGGTTATCAGCGTCTTGACGAACGCGAAACCTGGGCCACCGAGGCCAACGGTCGCTACTACGTCACGCGCAACGACTCTTCGATCATCGCCTTCAAACTGGGCCGCAACGCCCCCCTGCACGACGGCATCCGCCTGGTTGGTGCCCATACCGACAGCCCTTGCCTACGGGTCAAGCCCCAACCTGAATTGCAGCGCCACGGGTTCTGGCAGTTGGGCGTGGAAGTCTACGGCGGCGCGTTGCTGGCGCCGTGGTTCGACCGTGACCTGTCCCTGGCCGGGCGCGTGACCTTCCGCCGCGATGGCAAGGTCGAGAGCCAGTTGATCGATTTCAAGGCGCCGATCGCCACCATTCCGAACCTGGCCATCCACCTCAATCGTGAAGCCAACCAGGGCTGGGCCATCAACCCACAGAACGAATTGCCGCCGATCCTCGCCCAGTTCGCCGGTGACGAACGCGTCGACTTCCGTGCCGTGCTCACCGACCAACTGGCCCGCGAACACGGCCTGAATGCCGATGTGGTGCTCGATTACGAGCTGAGCTTCTACGACACCCAGAGCGCCGCCATCGTTGGCCTGCATGGCGATTTCATCGCCGGCGCGCGCCTGGACAACCTGTTGTCCTGCTATGCGGGGCTGCAGGCCTTGCTGAACGCCGATACCGAAGAAACCTGCGTACTGGTGTGCAACGATCACGAGGAAGTCGGCTCCTGCTCGGCCTGCGGGGCCGATGGCCCGATGCTGGAGCAGACCCTGCGCCGTCTGCTGCCTGAAGGCGAAGAGTTCGTACGGACCATTCAGAAATCGCTGCTGGTCTCCGCCGACAACGCCCACGGCGTACATCCCAACTATGCCGACAAGCACGACGCCAACCATGGCCCCAAGCTCAATGCAGGGCCGGTGATCAAGGTCAACTCCAACCAACGCTACGCCACCAACAGCGAAACCGCCGGGTTCTTCCGTCACCTGTGCATGGCCGAAGAAGTACCGGTGCAAAGCTTCGTGGTGCGCAGCGACATGGGCTGCGGTTCGACCATCGGCCCGATCACCGCCAGCCAGCTGGGGGTGCGTACCGTGGACATCGGCCTGCCGACCTTCGCCATGCACTCGATCCGCGAGCTGTGCGGCAGCCATGACCTGGCGCACCTGGTGAAGGTGCTGAGCGCGTTCTATGCCTCTCGTGAGCTGCCCTGAACCGCCGAACCTGTCCGGACCGGAGATCCGCAGCAGAGACCAGCAGACTCCTGTGGCAAGGGGATTTATCCCCGCAGGGTTGTACAGCAACCCTATGCCCTACCGGATGATCGCGGCGACCGACGAATCCTGGGACTGCTTCGCAGTCCTGCGGGGATAGATCCAGTCGCCACAAATGTGTTCGCCTCCGGATCGCGGCTCATGTGATGTACATCATCACACCCCGGCCAATCCCCAACTAGACTGACCTTATCCCTCCCTGGACAAGGCTGTCGCCATGATTTCCATGTCTTCGTTGAACGCCATGCTGGTGCCCATTCTGGCCGGCATGGTCCTGCTGGGCATCGGCTTCAATTTCCGCGACAAGAATGTCGGGGTCTTCGCCATGTGGATCGGCATGCTGCTGATCCTGGCCACGGTCCTGTTCAGGATTCTCGCCAAGCTCAACGAGTCGCTGTAGCGCCGGGTCAGGTTGTCTGTTCCGGCACATCCACACCGACATGGATCGCATCATGCCGCCAGAATTCCAGGTCGCAGTCGATCAGGCGCTGGTGCTGGTCGTAATTGACCCGGGCAATGCGCAGCCCGGGGCTGCCCACTGACACCTTCAACGCTGCCGCAGCCTCCGGCTGCAAGGACGTGGGAACGATTTCGAATTTCACCCGGCCGTAATGCAAGTCGTAATGGCGGGCATACAACTCGGTCATGGACTGGTTCAGGTCGAGCTGGAGGATGTCGGGAAAATACTGCGGATTCAGGTAATGCTCGACATACAGCACCAGGCGCTCATCGATACGCCGCACGCGGCAGATCTGGATCACCCTCGACAGCGCCGGCAATTGTAGCCATGCGCACACCGCCGCCGAAGCCGGCTGCATCCGCGCCGAAATCACCTGGGTGGAAGGCACCCGCCCCTGGGCCGTCACCATGGCGTGGAAATGGCTGCGTTGCATCAGGTTGTAGGCCAGCCGTGGCGGCGAGACGAACCAGCCCCGGCGCTCCTCGCGATAGATCTGTCCCTGGGCCTCGAGCTGCAACAAGGCCTCACGCACGGTGATTCGCGTTGTCCCGAATAACTCACTGAGCTTGCGCTCGGCCGGCAGCTGGCTGCCGGGGGCCAGCAATCCGTGGTCGAGCTGCTCTTGCAGGACCTGGCCGATGGTTGTCACCGCCTTGGTTGCATCGATGCGCATCAAACGTTACCTATCTGGACTAGACCAGCACTGTTTCCGGGCAGAAATCGATGGACCATCGATCCTGTTCTCATGCCTGCAAGCCTAGGCACGGCATATGACTGCTAGATGACAGAGCCGCCGAACGGTCACTTCACACCCCCTGCAAAATCATAGCCAAGTCCTTTCAGATCAGATGTTTAACCATGGTCTACGCTTAAATCCCAGGCGCTTTGCTCGAGTCTCGCAGCCGTGGCGCCCTTTCGCATCGACATCAAATTGTCACAGGGCCCGCTTAAATTGGCTCAGGTATTGCTGACCTAGACCAACACAACCGCAATCGCAGCGTTGAATACGCCCATAGGAGCTTCGGATGAAACAGCTTTTCCTGGCATCACTGTTAGGCTCGACCATCGCCATGTGTACCGCCGCCATGGCCGCTGATACCGATCTGAAAACACTGGAAGCCGCTGCGAAAGCGGAAGGCGCCGTCAATAGCGTCGGCATGCCTGATGACTGGGCGAACTGGAAAGGCACCTGGGACGACCTGGCCAGGCTCTATGGCTTGAAGCACATCGACACTGACATGAGCTCGGCACAGGAAATCGCCAAGTTCGCCGCCGAGAAAGACAACGCCAGCGCCGACATCGGCGACGTCGGCGCGGCCTTCGGCCCGATCGCGGTCAAGCAGGGCGTGGTCCAGCCTTACAAGCCAAGCACCTGGGAACAGATTCCGGACTGGGCCAAGGACAAGGACGGCAACTGGGCACTGGCCTACACCGGCACCATCGCATTCATCGTCAACAAGAAGCTGTTGCACGGCTCCGAAGTGCCGACCAAATGGGCCGACCTGAAAACCGGCAAGTACAAAGTCTCCATCGGCGACGTGAGCACCGCGGCCCAGGCCGCCAATGGCGTGCTGGCGGCGGCCCTGGCCAACGGCGGTGACGAGAAGAACCTGCAACCGGCCCTGTTGATGTTCGCCGACATCGCCAAGCAAGGGCGCCTGTCCATGGCCAACCCGACCATCGCCACCATGGAAAAAGGCGAAGTGGAAGTCGGTGTGGTCTGGGACTTCAACGGCCTGAGCTACAAGGCCAAGATGGCCAACCCGGATGACTACGTCGTGCTGATTCCTTCCGATGGCTCGGTCATCTCCGGCTACACCACCATCATCAACAAATACGCCAAGCACCCGAACGCCGCCAAGCTGACCCGTGAATATATCTTCAGCGACGCCGGCCAGATCAACCTGGCCAAGGGCAACGCCCGTCCGATCCGCGCCGAGCACCTGAAACTGCCGGAAGAGGTCAAGACCAAGCTGCTGCCCAACGAGCAGTACAAGGGCGTGACGCCAATCAAGGACGCCGATGCGTGGGAAAAAACCTCCAAGGCACTGCCGCAGAAGTGGAATGAAGAAGTCATCGTCGAAATGAAGTGAGGCGGTAGTCAGCCCCGCTTGGACATCCAACGAAGACCCCTTGTGGGAGCGAGCTCGCTCGCGATAGCGGTGTATCAGCCAACATTGATGTCGACTGACACGCCCTCATCGCGAGCAAGCTCGCTCTCACATCTGATCTGCGCTGAATCCGAGCTTTCTGGTTTCCATCCGGAGTCCCGGTCCCTATGAAACACAATGTCATCCTGGTAGTGCTCGACGGCCTCAACTACGAAGTCGCGCGCCATGCCATGGGACATCTGCAGGCGTATGTCGGCGCAGGACGCGCGGCGCTCTACAAACTGGAATGTGAACTGCCGGCCCTGTCCCGTCCTCTTTATGAATGCATCCTCACCGGCGTCGAGCCCATCGACAGCGGCATCGTGCACAACAACGTCTCGCGCCTGTCGAACCAGCGCAGCGTCTTCCACTACGCCACCGACGGCGGGTTGAGCACGGCAGCGGCGGCGTATCACTGGATCAGCGAGCTCTACAACGCCTCACCGTTCATATCGGCCCGCGACCGGCATACCGAAAATCCCGACCTGCCCATCCAGTACGGGCATTTCTACTGGAACGACCACTATCCCGATTCCCACCTGTTCGCCGACGCCGAACATCTTCGTCAGCGCTACCAGCCTAATTTCCTCCTGGTTCATCCGATGAACATCGACGATGCCGGTCACCAGCACGGCCTCGACACCCCGCAATATCGCAACAGCGCCCGCTCGGCCGACATCAACCTGGCGGTCTATCTGCAAGCCTGGCTCGACGCCGGTTACCAGGTGCTGGTGACCGCCGACCACGGCATGAACAACGACCGCTCCCACAACGGCATGCTGGCCGAGGAACGCGAGGTGCCGCTGTTTGTCCTGGGCGACAGCTTCAGCCTCGACCCCGAGGCAACGCCTCGCCAGGTCGAACTGTGCGGCACCGTCTGCCAGTTGCTGGGTGTCGAGCACGACAAACCCTATTGCCAGGAGTTGCTCAAGTGAATGCCATGACACGCGGCAAATGGCTGGCAGCCTTGTGCCTGGTGCCTTTCGCGATTTTCTTCATCGTGTTCCAGATCGCCCCGCTGCTCTGGGTACTGGTCAATAGCCTGGAATCGGAAGAGTTCGGCTGGGGCCTGGCCAATTTCAGCAAGATCTTCAACTCCAAGTTCTATCGCCAGGCGATCCAGCACAGCCTGGAAATCAGCTTCTGGTCCAGCGTGTTCGGCATCGTCATCGCTGTATTGGGCAGCTATTCATTGCGCCGGGTCGATTCGCGCCTGCGCAATTTCGTCAACGCTTTCGCCAACATGACCAGCAACTTCGCCGGCGTGCCCCTGGCCTTCGCGTTCATCATCCTGCTGGGGTTCAACGGCAGCATCACCCTGATGCTCAAACAGGCCGGCGTGATCGAGGATTTCAACCTGTATTCGAAAACCGGGCTGATCATCCTCTACACCTACTTCCAGATTCCCCTGGGGGTGCTGCTGCTCTATCCGGCCTTCGACGCCCTGCGCGAAGATTGGCGCGAGTCCGCCGCCCTGCTGGGGGCCAGTGGCTGGCAGTTCTGGCGGCACATCGGCCTGCCGGTGCTGACCCCGGCGCTGCTGGGCACGTTCGTGATCCTGCTGGCCAACGCCCTGGGGGCCTACGCAACGGTCTACGCCCTGACCACCGGCAACTTCAACGTCCTGCCCATCCGCATCGCCGCCATGGTGTCCGGGGATATCTCCCTCGACCCGAACATGGCCAGCGCCCTGGCCGTGGTCCTGGTGGCGTTGATGACCCTGGTGACCATCGTCCATCAGTTGCTGCTCAAGAGGAGCTACCATGTCGCGCGCTGACTCGGGCCCTGCCGGGCTCTATCACCGGGTGGTGGTATACGTGCTGTTCGCCATCCTGCTGCTGCCCCTGGTCGGCACCCTGGTCTACTCCATCGCCAGCAGCTGGTCGGCCACCGTGCTGCCCAGCGGCTTCACGTTCAAATGGTATGTGCAACTGTGGAGCGATCCGCGGTTTCTCGGCGCGTTCGGCCAATCGCTGGTGGTGTGCGTCGCAGCGCTGGTGCTTTCGGTGGTGCTGATCCTGCCGCTGTTGTTCGTGGTGCATTACCACTTCCCGAAGCTCGACGCGCTGATGAATATCCTCATCCTGCTACCCTTCGCGGTACCGCCGGTGGTGTCTTCGGTGGGGCTGCTTCAGCTCTACGGCTCCGGGCCACTGGCGATGGTGGGCACGCCATGGATCCTGATCGGCTGCTATTTCACGGTCGCCCTGCCGTTCATGTACCGGGCGATCACCAACAACCTGCAGGCCATCAACCTGCGCGACCTGATGGATGCCGCCCAATTGCTCGGTGCCAGCACCTTCCAGGCGGCGTTCCTGGTAGTGCTGCCGAACCTGCGCAAGGGCCTGATGGTGGCACTGCTGCTGTCGTTCTCGTTCCTGTTCGGCGAGTTCGTCTTCGCCAATATCCTGGTGGGCACCCGTTATGAAACCCTGCAGGTCTACCTGAACAACATGCGCAACAGCAGCGGCCACTTCACCAGTGCGCTGGTGATTTCCTACTTCTTTTTCGTACTGGTCCTGACCTGGGCGGCCAATATCTTGAACAAGGACAAAAGCCAATGAGCTACGTCAGCGTCCAACACCTGCAGAAAAGCTACGCCGGCACCCCGGTATTCAGCGACATCAATTGCGAGATCCACAAGGGCGAATTCGTCACCCTGCTGGGCCCGTCCGGTTGTGGCAAGTCCACGCTGCTGCGTTGCATCGCCGGCCTGACGGCGGTGGACGCCGGCCAGATCCTGCTGGACGGCCAGGACATCGTCCCGCTGAGCCCACAGAAGCGCGGGATCGGCATGGTCTTCCAGAGCTACGCCCTGTTTCCCAACATGACCGTGGAGCAGAACGTGGCCTTCGGGCTGCGCATGCAGAAGGTCGACGCCTCGGACAGTCACCAGCGTGTGTCGGAGATCCTGCGCCTGGTGGAGCTGCACGACTTTGCCGCCCGCTATCCCCATCAACTCTCCGGCGGCCAGTGCCAGCGCGTCGCCCTCGCCCGCTCCCTGGTGACCCGGCCACGCCTGTTGCTGCTGGACGAGCCGTTATCGGCCCTGGATGCGCGGATTCGCAAACACCTGCGCGAACAGATCCGTCAGATCCAGCGCGAGTTGGGCCTGACCACGATTTTCGTCACACACGATCAGGAAGAAGCCCTGACCATGTCTGACCGGATTTTCCTGATGAACCAAGGAAAGATCGTACAAAGCGGCGATGCCGAGACCCTTTACACTGCGCCAGTGGATGTCTTTGCCGCCGGCTTCATCGGCAACTACAACCTGCTGGACGCCGACAGCGCCACCCGGCTGCTGCAACGGCCTGTGAACAGCCGCATCGCGATCCGTCCGGAAGCCATCGAGCTGAACCGCAGCGGCGAGGCCGATGCGCTGATCCGCAGCCACAGCCTGTTGGGCAATGTCATCCGCTACCGGATCGAGGCCCGTGGCGTGGAACTGGTGGTGGATGTGCTCAACCGCTCCGCCGCCGACCTGTACCCTGATGGCGCTCGATTGGCACTTTCCATCGATCCGTCGGCGCTGTGTGAGGTAGCCTGATGGCTTTGTCGATTCTGAAGCTGATACTGAAAAGGGAAACGCGCTGATGGCCCTGGCAATTTTTGATCTGGACGAAACCCTGATCCACGGCGACTGCGCCACCCTCTGGAGCGAGCAGATGGGCCGACTGGGGTGGGTCGACCCCGAGTCGTTCATGCGTCGCAACAATGAGCTGATGGACGCCTACAGTCACGGCAAGCTACGCATGGAAGAGTACATGGACTTCAGCCTGGAGCCGATGATCGGCCGCACGCCGGAAGAAATCGAGCATCTGGTGGCACCATGGGTGGAAGATTTCATCGAACCGATCATCTTCAGCGACGCCACCAAGGCCATCGCCGAACACCGCAAGGCCGGCGACCGGATCCTGGTGATCTCCGCCTCGGGCACGCACCTGGTCAAGCCGATTGCCGAACGCCTGGGCATCGATGAGATCCTGGCGATCGATCTCGAGGTCGCTCATGGGGCATACACTGGCAAGACCGTAGGCGTCCTGACCTACCGCGAAGGCAAGATCACGCGGCTGCTGGACTGGCTGGATGCCGAAGAAGAGAATCTCGAAGGCGCGAGTTTCTATTCCGATTCGCGAAATGATCTGCCGCTGCTGCTCAAGATCGATCACCCGCATGTGGTGAACCCGGATCCGGAATTGAAGGCCTATGCCGAATCGGCCGGCTGGCCGATCCATAGCTGGACATGAAGCCAGCTCCCAGGCTTGGGTGGCGAAAGGTTCAGACAAAGCCTGGGGTTTGTACGAAAAGCCTACAGCCCGCAATACACCTGCATCGCATTCAGGGCCGTGTCATCCCCACTGCCCTGATCGGGCTCACTCTTGAGGCGCAATCCCCAGACATACTGCCCCTGGGGGCAGTAGGCAGCCGCTCCCCAAGTTCCCCACGGCCCTTGTTCCGATGTATCCGAAGGCACTTGCCCCCAGACAGCCTCGACAACTATCAGCAAGAGTGCACAAACCGACGCGTGCAAGGCGACATGGCCTGACATGACAGCGCCCTACTTGAACTTGGAAAAGGCTTTTGCCAGATCCAGAATTGTTTTTTCGTCTTGCCTGTCCATATCACCGTCGCCATCAATGTCGGTTTTGACGTTGACGGTGTCGTAGGGTCCGTTCTTTTTCGAAGCCGTGACAAAGGTCGCGAACTGCAATTTCCTGCCTTTGTAGATCTCCAGGACAACGTCGGGCGATCTATTGTCGTCAACGTACTCTTGGCTCATGCGGAGTTCTTTTGTAGCCATCACATCACCTCTTCTGTTAGTGACACTGAACAGAGAGACAACTATTACTCTCGAACCCACTCTAGGGCGGCTTTCTCCATGGTGTCTACTGTCAGACCTGACAGGTGCATGGGCTTTCCAGCGGAGCGAACAGCCTGGCGTGTTCACCGATCCACGACGGAGGTTCGCTTCCTCGCCGGAGTGTCGTCAGAACAGTGCAGGGGGGAAACAGACCCCGCTTATCGGACAATCTGCTTCCCATGGGCCAGGGATCAGCTCAGGCTTTCATCGATTACCAGCACCAACTTCCCTGACACTTTGTTGCTCGCCAGCTCTGCAAACGCCGCTTCGGCATCCTCGATGGCAAAGGTCCCGGCCAGTTGCGGACTCAGGCGTTTCTCGCTGAACAGCGGCCAGACATGCTCGCCCAACTCTCGCAGCAGATCGGCTTTGAACTGCCCATCGCGACTGCGCAGGGTCGAGCCCAGCAACTGGATGCGCTTGGCAAGTACCTGCGCCAGGTCCAGCTGGGTTTCCCGCCCGCCCATCAGGCCGATCAATACCCAACGCCCGTCAACTGACAAAAGTTTCACGTTGAGCGGGGCGTAACTGGCGCCCACCGGATCGAGAATCACGTCGAAGGGACCGAAGTCGTTCAGGCTGTCCATGCCATCGGTGCGAACCACGCCGCCCTGAGCGCCCAACGCCTCGCAATAGGCCAACCGATCCGCCGAGCCAACACTGACCCAGCACGGGTTGCCGAACGCCTTGCACAGCTGGATAGCCGCCGATCCGACGCCACTGGCTCCGGCGTGCAGGAGCACTTTCTCGCCCGGCTTGAGCGCAGCCAGCTGAAACAGATTCAGCCATGCGGTGCTGTAGACCTCAGGCAGCGCGGCGGCTTCAGCCATGGAAAGGCCCTCGGGCACGGGCAGGACATGCCGGCCATCGACCACCACTTCCTGCGCCATGCCGCCGCCGGCGAGCAAGGCACAGACACGGTCGCCAACCTGCCAGGACGAGCCCGGCCCTACCTCGCTGATCACTCCGGAACACTCCAGCCCCAGCACCTGACTGGCACCGGGCGGCGGCGGGTAATGCCCGGCCTTTTGTAACAAATCGGCCCGATTCAGGCCGGCAGCCGCCACGCGGATGCGAA
Organism: Pseudomonas sp. NFACC32-1; assembly: GCF_900101215.1. Lineage (NCBI taxonomy): Bacteria > Pseudomonadati > Pseudomonadota > Gammaproteobacteria > Pseudomonadales > Pseudomonadaceae > Pseudomonas > Pseudomonas sp. NFACC32-1. The sequence goes on along the minus strand of NZ_FMUL01000005.1, from coordinate 73,139 downwards.
CTTGGCCGGCATCACATGCCGGACTTGGCTCATCAGCCCATACCACTTGGCCTTCAACGCCTTGCAATGCTTTCACGGTGCCTCCATAGTGAGTCTCGACTGGGCCCGTTGCCGCAACGCCGGGCTTTCTTGCATTATGCGCCCGGGCCACATGGAACCGGCGACTTCAAAGACGGCCTAATATGCGTTATCAATTGTCCCTGCGTCGAATCAGTATGAAGCACCTGTTCCCCAGCACCGCCCTTGCGCTTGTCATTGGCCTCGGTCTGTTGCCGCTGTCGAGCGATACGTTCGCAGCCAACAGCTGGGACAAGCTTCAACCCGATCGCGACGAGGTCATTGCCAGCCTTAACGTCGTCGAGTTGCTCAAGCGCCATCACTACAGCAAGCCTCCCCTCGACGATGCACGCTCCGTCATCATCTATGACAGCTACCTGAAGCTGCTCGATCCGTCGCGCAGTTATTTCCTGGCCAGCGACATCGCCGAATTCGACAAGTGGAAAACCCAGTTCGACGACTTCCTCAAGAGCGGCGACCTGAACGCAGGGTTCATCATCTACAAACGTTACCTGGATCGCGTGAAAGCGCGTCTGGACTACGCCCTTGCCGAACTGAACAAAGGCGTCGACAAAATCGACTTCAATGCCAAGGAAACCTTGCTGGTGGATCGCAAGGACGCCCCCTGGCTCAAAAACACCGCCGAACTGGACGACCTGTGGCGCAAACGCGTCAAGGACGAAGTCCTGCGCATGAAGATCGCTGGCAAGGAACCCAAGCAGATCCAGGAAACCCTGATCAAGCGCTACAAGAATCAGCTGGCACGCCTGGACCAGACCCGCGCCGAGGACATCTTCCAGGCGTATATCAACACCTTCGCCATGTCCTACGACCCGCATACCAATTATCTGTCGCCGGATAACGCGGAAAACTTCGACATCAACATGAGTCTGTCCCTGGAAGGCATCGGTGCGGTGCTGCAGAGCGACAACGACCAGGTGAAAATCGTGCGCCTGGTGCCGGCAGGCCCCGCCGACAAGACCAAGCAGGTAAGCCCGGCGGACAAGATCATCGGCGTCGCCCAGGGTGACAAGGAAATGGTCGATGTGGTCGGCTGGCGCCTGGACGAAGTGGTCAAGCTGATCCGTGGTCCGAAAGGCTCGGTGGTGCGCCTGGAAGTCATCCCGGCCAGCAATGCCCCGAACGACCAGACCAGCAAGGTCGTGTCGATTACCCGTGAAGCGGTGAAGCTGGAAGAACAGGCCGCGAAGAAATCGATCCTCAAACTCAAGCAGGACGGTAAGGACTACAAGCTCGGCATCATCGAGATCCCGGCCTTCTACCTGGATTTCAAAGCCTTCCGCGCCGGTGACCCGGACTACAAGAGCACCACTCGCGACGTCAAGAAACTGCTGACCGAATTGCAGAAGGAAAAGGTCGACGGCGTGGTCATCGACTTGCGCAACAATGGCGGTGGTTCCCTGCAGGAAGCAACCGAGCTGACCAGCCTGTTCATCGACAAGGGCCCGACCGTGCTGGTACGCAACGCCGATGGCCGGGTGGATGTGCTCGAAGACGAAAACCCGGGCGCGTTCTACAAGGGCCCGATGGCATTGCTGGTCAATCGCCTGTCGGCTTCGGCCTCGGAGATCTTCGCCGGCGCCATGCAGGACTACCACCGGGCGCTCATCATCGGTGGCCAGACCTTCGGCAAAGGCACCGTGCAGACCATCCAGCCGCTCAACCATGGCGAGCTGAAACTGACCCTGGCCAAGTTCTACCGGGTTTCCGGGCAGAGCACCCAGCATCAGGGCGTGCTGCCGGATATCGATTACCCGTCGATCATCGACACCAAGGAAATCGGCGAAAGCGCCCTGCCCGAAGCCATGCCGTGGGACACCATCCGGCCGGCGATCAAACCGGCGGTGGACCCGTTCAAGCCGTTCCTGGCCCAGCTCAAGTCCGAGCATGACGCCCGCACGGCCCAGGACGCGGAATTCGTGTTCATCCGCGACAAGCTGGCCCTGGCGCAGAAACTGATGACCGAGAAGACCGTCACCCTCAACGAAACCGAGCGTCGCGCGCAACACACCGACATCGAGGCCAAGCAACTGGCGATGGAAAACCTGCGCCGCAAGGCCAAGGGTGAAGAACCGCTCAAGGAATTGAAGAAAGAGGACGAAGACCTCATCACCGAGCCGGAAAAAACCAAGCCGGAAGACGATGCCTACCTGAGCGAGACCGGGCGAATCCTGTTGGATTACCTGAAACTCAACACGGCGGTCGCGAAACATTAAGGTGATAGCCATTTAATGCTACCGCTCCTCGGAGCGTCATCAAACTGACATCATTCTGTCGTGAAATACAGGACCGGGCGCCCCCAGCGGGAGGCGCCCAGTCCTTTTTTTTCGCCAGAGATAGCCATGACCACGACCGAACAGCTGGGTGCCTTGAGTTCAATCCTGACTCAAAGCGGTTTGCACAGCCTGTTCCAACCGATCATCTGCCTTTCCGAACGACGCATCGTGGGTTATGAGGCCCTGACCCGCGGACCGTCCAACAGCCCGTTGCACTCCCCCATCGCCCTGCTCTCCGTGGCACGCCAGGCCGGACGGCTCAGTGAACTGGAACTGGCCTGCCGGCGCAGCGCCTGCCAGCGTTTCAACGAGCAGAAACTGCCGGGCAAACTGTTTCTGAACGTCTCGCCCGAATCGCTGCTGGAGTCGGCGCACCAGACCGGCCGCACATTGCAGCTGTTGCAGGATTTCGGCATTCCACCCAGCCAGGTGGTGATCGAACTGACCGAGCAAACCCCCATCGACGACTTCCAGCTCCTGCAGACCGCCTTGCATCATTATCGCGCCATGGGCTTTTCCATCGCCCTGGACGACCTGGGGGCTGGTTATTCGAGCCTGCGACTGTGGTCCGAATTGCGGCCCGACTATGTGAAGATCGATCGGCATTTCATCGATGGCATTCACCAGGACGCTCTCAAGCGCGAATTCGTCGGTTCGATCCTGAAGATCGCCCGCACCTCACGGTCGCAGGTCATCGCCGAAGGCATCGAACTGCCCGAGGAACTGGCGGTACTGATCGAGATGGGCGTCGACCTGGTCCAGGGTTACCTGCTGGCCCGCCCCCAGGAGCAGCCGTCCCGGGACGCCAGGGCGCTCATGCCCAGGCAGGACAGCGGCGCAGTATCGCTGAACGATGAGGTCAACGACCTCGGGGCCTTGCTCAACGAACAACCGGCCGTGGCTCACGACACTCCCACGGCCACAGTGCTGGAGGCCTTTCGGCGCCAGGCCAACCTCAATTCCCTGGCGGTACTGGACAACCAGAACCACCCCTGTGGCATCGTCCATCGCCATTCGCTTTCGGACGCCCTGCTCAAGCCCTTCGCCACCGACCTGTTCGCCCGCAAACCCATCAGCCGCCTGATGAGCGATGACTTCCTGGCCGTGGAGCTGAACCAGTCGCTGCAGCAGGTCAGCCGCCTCATCACCAGCCGCGCCCGGCAACGCATCGAAGAAGACTTCATCATCACCCTCAACGGCGGTTACCTGGGACTGGGGCGGGTGATCGACGTGCTCAAGCTCATCACCGAGCTGAAAATCCAGCAGGCCCGCTACGCCAACCCCCTGACCCTGCTGCCGGGCAACGTCCCCATCCAGCAATGCCTGACCCGCCTGCTGCAGCAACGGCAGGAATCGGTGATCTGCTACGTGGACATCGACAGTTTCAAACCCTTCAACGATATCTATGGCTACGGCCGAGGCGATGAAGTCCTGCTGTGCCTGGCCCAATGCCTGAACGAACGCATCGACCCCAGCCGCGACTTCGTCGGCCACATCGGCGGCGACGACTTCCTGCTGGTCCTTGGCCCGGAAGACTGGCGCAAGCGCCTGGACCAGCTTCTGAGCGACTTCCAGACCCACTGCCGGCGCTTCTATCGCCCCGAACACCTGGAAGCGGGATGCTTTACCGCACTGAACCGGCAAGGGGTCCGCCAGGAGTTTGCGTTGTTGTCACTGTCCATCGGGGTGGTGTATCTGCGGTCGGAGGCGTGCGAGGAGCTGGACGCCAGCCAGCTGGCGGAACTGGCTTCACAGGCCAAGCATCATGCCAAGGACATGGCCGGAGGCAGCGTGTACCTGGTCGAGGCAGAGCCTGCGAAGGATGTGGACGTGGCCACCGTATAGCGACACCCCACCGAACACAGCCGCCAGTTGGCTCGGATCGGCTGTCAGGTAGCGGCCGGTTTCAGGATTGCAGTAGCGGTGCCGATCATAGTGCAGACCCGTCTCGGGGTCGAAGTACTGGCCGTGCGAACGCAGCGGCTGCTCCAGCTCTTCGCCGCCGCCGTGCTCGATCGCACAGGCCCTGCCGTAGCCGGTGTAGCGCGCCGACCAGACGATCTGGCCGCCATAGTTGGTCAGTTCCTGGGGCAGCCCCAGATGGTCGAGGTGGTAGTAGAACGGGCAGCTGTTCAGGCCTTTGCCGTCGAGCATCGCCAGTGGGCGGAAGGTGCCGGGCTCGTAGAGGTAGCTGCGGTAGTGGCGCGGACTGCTTTCAGCGACGAGGAAATCCCCCTGCCAGAAAAACCTAGTGGTCAGGCCTTCGACGGTCTTGCTGATGCGTCGGCCAAACGCGTCGTAGCGGTAGGACATTTCGCGACCTTCCGGCGTGGTGACGCCGATCAGGCGATGCTGAGTGTCATACCGGTATTCAGTGAGGAGGACGTGAGCCTCACCGTGACGCTCGCGGATCAGGTTGCCAAAGGCGTCGTAGTCGGCGTGGTGGTCGCCTTCGCTGGGCAGGCGGTTGTCCTCGAGGCTGGGCGGGTAAGGGCCCTGCGGCAGATTGCCAACCGGGCCGTGGCCGAAGGGTTGCGGCGGCTCATCCTGGCCACGCTCGATGCGGATCAGCCGATCCGAGCCATCGTACCGATAAGTGCACTGTCCATCATGGCTGTCGGAAATGACCTCAAGGTTTCCCTTGGCACTGTAGGTAAAAGCGCGCCAGAACAAGGACTGCCGGTTCTGTTGCACCGTACAAGCCCTGAGACGGCCCTGGTCATCGTAGTCATAGTGGCTGAGCAGCAGTCCCTGTTGACGCTGCCATTCGCGACCGGCCCGGTAACGATGTTCGGTGAGGCGCTCACCGTTGAGGTCGATGGCAGTGAGCATCCCCCCTGCGGCGTAATGGAAATCGACCTGGCTGTTGTCCGGCAAGCCCATGCGATCGAGCCGCCCGCAGGTATCGTAGCGATAACGCAGGGTGCCCTGGCCTTGATGTTCGGCGACCAGCCGGTCCTGGGCGTCGTACTCGAAGACCAGCGGGTGATCGCTGCCATCGCTGACCTCCGCCAGCCGTCCCAGCCTGTCGTAGCGGTACTGGATCGACTGTCCGTCGGGCAAGGTCTTGACCCGAAGCCGCCCGGCCGCGTCGCGCTGGTAGGTCGTCAGCCACTGGCTGCCATCGACGCCGAAGTCGGTTTTTTCCAGCAGGCCTCCGTTGAGGTCATAGACGTAGTCCGTACGCTGGCCGTCGAAGCCGACTTGCCGTCGGATCAGGCCGCCGGGGGTGTAGTCCAGCTGGTATTTTTCCCCGGATTCATTTTCGATTTCGGTCAGTAGCAACCGCGCCGAGTCATATCGGTAGTGCAGCTCGCTGCCATCGGGGTTGATGCGTCGGCTGACCAAGGGCCAATCATCGGCATATTCGTAATGGGTGATGCGGCCCTGTTCGTCGCGTTCACGGGTGATCTTGCCGTAGGCGTTGTAGTGCCAGGCGCGGCTGGCACCGGTTGGCGAGGTCGCCTGAAGCAGGCGCCCCACGGCGTCCCATTGATAATGGGTCAAGCCACCGTGTTCGTCCTGGCAGGTCAGCAAACGCCCGAGGAGGTCGTAGGTAAACGCCCGTCGACTGCCATCTGGCAAGGTTTCTTCAGCCAACTGCCCCAGAGCATCGCGAGCGAAGCGGTGTTCGCCGCCGTCCGGATAGCGGATCGCCGACAACTGTCCGTGAGCGTCATAGGCATAACCGGTACTTTGTCGACCCGGGTCAATGACCTCGATCACGTCACCCTGGGCATTGCACCGGTAGGTCCATCTCGCATCACCGCGCGCCTTGGCGTACAGGACACCGTTGCGGTATTCGTAGGTCGTAGGCAGTTCGTTCGGTGGAATCAGCGCTGCCAGCCGTCCGTCCTCGTCGTAACGGTATTCGGTGACGCCGCCCAGGGGATCCTGCTCAGCGATCAAACGCCCCTGTTCGTCGTAGGCCTTGAGGTGCTCGCCGCCATCGGGATCGACCTTGCGCACCAGACGCGCCTGCTCGTCGTGGATGTACGCCTCTTCGCTGCCGTCGAGGTGTCGGACCGTGACGCAACCGCCCTCGCCCCAGCGATAACGGATGTCCAACTGCGGGAACGAGGCCCAATACCGCACGCAGCGGGCCGACTTCCCGGCCCCCTCCCACTCCCAGAAAAAACTCGCGCCACCGGCCAGTTGCCTCTGGAGGATGACGTGCTGGTCGTCGTAGTCGTAGCGCTCGCTCTCACCGGCGGCATTGGTCGCTTCGATGAGTCGCAGGCGCCCGTCATAGCGGTAGGACATCAAGGTCTGCTCGGTACGCCAGGCGTCGTCCAGGGTCAGGGCCGGATGGAAGCTCTGGTAGTCGATGGCCACCAGGTGGCGCTGCTCGTAACGCAGGCGCAGGCAGCGTCCGACACCGTTGTCGAGGCGACTGATATCGCCATGGATGTTGCGCTGCAGGGTCAGGCGGTTGCCGTAGCGGTCGCTGAGGGCGATCAGTTGGCCGTCGCGAAAATGCAGGAAAGGTGCTTGCCCACCCGGCTGGGCAATGATCATCTCATCCGGTTCGCCCCCCAGGTAAATCGCCGCGTGGACCAGGCCATGTTGAATCGCCGGGCGCTGGACGCTGGGCAGGGGAAAGGTCGTCCGACGGTTTTCGTGGTCGATCCAGATGACTTGCCCGTCTTCAAGCCGCAAGCGATGCGCCAGGGCATGGCTCCAGCCACGTCCCAGGCCCAGGTCCTGATCGGCGGCACCGCTGCGGTACATGCGAGTGAAGACAAACGGCATCCGGCCATCGAGCTGACCGTCGTCAAGGCTCAGCAATCCCTCGCCCGTGACCAAGGACAGCTGGCCGCCGCGGGTGCAAGGCAAGGCCGCCGTGCTGATTATCGGGGGACGTCCAGCGAAACGGATCAGCCGCTCCATGCCCATCAGCGAAGGCTGCTCGTGGCAAACCGTCAGGGTGCCTTGGGAACTGTCGACAGCTTCCTCGATACGACGCATCTGTTCCATCAGGACGCGGCTCGAAAAAGGGCCCGCAGGGAAAACCGGTCGAACATGGGCAAAGGTCTCGCAGCACTCAGGAAGGGCGAGACTTTGCAGTGGATAACAGGGGAAATAAGTCAGCGAAAGAAGCGGTGGATGTAGGGCGATTCTTTAAATTCACCAGAGCGAACAACGACCCATCCACCGAGGCTCGCACGCTGCGCCTGCCTTGTGGATAAGTCTACAGGTCGTGGCCTTCGAGCTTCTGGAGCCGGTCCTCGGCCAACGGATGTCCGGCCTTCGCCGCCAGCGCCCACCAGCGCGCCGCTTCGACCGGGTCCGGCGCCTTGCCGACCGTTCCGGTCATGCTGAGCACGCCGACCTGATAGGCCGCCTTGCCATCCCCCGCCAAGGCCGCCAGCCGCAACAGGCGAATACCTTCGGCCCGGGCGCCCAGCCCTTGGCCGCGAAAGGTGAGGATATGGCCATAGAAACTCTGGGCACCGACATCGCCCAGGTTCGCCATGCGGGAAAATTGCCCCTCGAGCCACGCCCAGCCGCGAGGCTGGCGGACGAACCATGGCCAGTGGAACAGTCGGCGCGCCAGCCAGTAACCGGCCCGTGCCTTGATACGCCAGAACATCAGGCCTCCGCCGACTCGGGATACTCGTATTCGAACACCCGGACCACTTCGGAGGCATGCCATGAGGCAGCGGCCACACCATCGGAAGGACCGGAGAAGCGCCCAAGGCGCTCGACGCACTCGAAGAACCCCGTGCGTGGCAACCGGCTGGCGCCCTGGCTGATGACCAGCGAACTGCGCAGAGGCTGCTCGGCCCGGGCATCCAGCGCTGCCAGATGCTCGAGGGCCGCGGTCAGGGTCTGCATGGCCGGGCTGGGCAATTGCAAGCGCTCCAGCAACGCCCGATACGTCAACAGATGGCGCTGGCGGCGCGCCTGGTCCAGTTCCCCCAGCAATCCATCCCAATGCTGTCGACTGATGCGTACACTCACGATTCATCCCTCCAACCTGGCACCGTCAACTCCCAGGCCAGACTACGCCGAATCGCGGCATCGGGCTGACGCTCGCCGCTTTCGATCATGGCCAGATAAGACGGGCTGATTCCTACCGTGCGGGCCAGCGCCTCGATGGCGATGCCCTTCCCTTCGCGCAAACTGCGTAATTGATCCAGACCAGGAAGGTCCTGACCGGGTGTCGCCGCCGGATGGACCGTGGCTTCGTGCGGCGGTGCTTGATGGATGCCTGCGGCTTTCAACAATGATTGGTACTGATCCCACGGTAAAACCGCATACTCGGGCTCTCCGTCGCGCGTGATTATCTGAATATCCATGACTACCCCGTAGGACAACAACACTTAGCGAGTCAGCTTTTTTCCTAGGAAGTGTAATCCTAAATAGTGGCTAAGGTCGCGGGGCGATGAATCCATGAGGAAAATGCAACAGGATCAGTTTTTTTTCTGACCTTCGAGTTGAAGCTGCTCCGGGGTGTCCGGAAGCCTTTCGACCCGCACGAGCTTCTCGGGCAGTTGTCGATCACGCCAGGCACGAAAGGCACTGAGCTCGGCATCGAGGTTTTTCATGATCCATGCCAGCACGGCGATATCATCGAACATGCCGAACATAGGCAGCAGGTCCGGTATGGCGTCCAGGGGGCTGAGGAAATACATCAGGCCTGCCACGATGGACAGCAGCGATTTGGCGCTCACGGCCCGGTACTCACCACGCCAGTAAGCCAGGCACAAGGCCTGCAGCAGACGCAGGTCATCCTTGAGCCGACCCAGGCGACCGCCCTCCCGGGCACTCTTGCTGGCCACGGCAAACAACAGCGTCGGCAATCGACCGCGAGCCAGCAAGCGCCCCGCCAAAGGCAGGAATCGGGCAAAATTCCACGGTGCCTTCATTTCTTCTTCCCACTGAAATGTTATCCACACAAATTGTGGATAACCTTGTGAACAGACCTGCATTTCACCGCTGAAGCCCCCGTTGCACAAGGGCCCGGCTTAGATCGGGCGTTTTTTACTCACTAAAAAAACCCAATATTTCATTGACTTGACCGGCCGACTGGGGCTAGCGCGGCGCCTGTAATGCCTATGACTGCCGCCTGCGGCATGCGTTCGTTTTTTTGATGTTGCCGGCGCCCGCATACAAAAACGCCCCGCATGAGCGAGGCGTTTTCGTTGAGATCAGACGCGGTTACTTGGCTGCGTCTTCTTTTGCCGGATCCTTGATTGCCAGCAGTTCCAGGTCGAACACCAGGACGGAGTTGGCAGGGATGGCCGGACTCGGGCTCTGGGCACCGTAAGCCAGGTCGCTCGGGATGTACAGTTTGTACTTCTCGCCGACATGCATCAGTTGCAGGCCTTCGACCCAACCCGGGATCACGCCGCTGACCGGCAGGTCGATCGGGCTGCCACGTTCAACGGAGCTGTCGAACACCTTGCCGTCGATCAGCTTGCCGGTGTAGTGGACAGTCACCACGTCAGTCGGCTTGGGCTGTGGACCGTCGGCCTTCTTGACCACTTCGTACTGCAGGCCAGAAGCGGTGGTGGTTACACCCGACTTCTTGCCGTTCTCTTCGAGGAATTTCTTGCCGGCGGCCGCCGACTCTTCACTCATCTTGGCCATGCGCTCTTCGGCACGCTTTTGCAGCGCGGCAAAGGCTTCGACCAGTTCTTCGTCTTTCAGCTTCTGTTCTTTCTTGCCGACGGCATCTTCGATGCCCTGGGCGACCGCTTTGGAGTCCAGGTCATCCATGCCTTCCTGAGCCAGGCTCTTGCCCATGTTCAGGCCAATACCGTAGGAAGCTTTCTGCGCCGGGGTTTTCAGCTCTACGCTGGTCTGCGAGTCGCAACCTGCGAGGACCAGGCCAACCAGGGCAACCGCCGCCGCCAACCGATGCTGTTTCATGCTATTTCCTTGTTCATGCGCCTAAAGGGCAATCGAGTAAAGCCGCGAGCTTATCAGGCGGCCACGACCAATGGCTACCGGCATGTGAGCCACAAACCAGTGATAAGTTCAGGCGTGCAAACGCAATTTGATCCTGGGCCGATTAAGGCTCCGTTATCCAGGGCGCATAGCGACAAATCACCGCGACTCGCAACCCTACGATAATGGCCACTTGCCGGCCACGCGCCTCTGAGGCATAAGGGCTTATCAAAAAAACAAGGACGTTACCGTGCGCCTTCTCTCCCGCATCCTATTGTTGATCCTCGTGCTGCTTTTTGTCGCAGTGGCCGTAGTGCTTTATTACGTCGCCAACCCTCGCCTCCCCTTCTATACCCCGGTCGAACAGGTGCATTACCTGGACCAGTGGAGCGCCGCCGAGCGCCAGACGTATTACTTCACTCCGCAGGGAACCCAGGTCAAAGGCCTGCGCTACGACTGGTTCACCGCGCTGGAGCTGCCGTTTTCGCAAGAGCGCTTCGCCTCGCCGCAATACCTGGCGCGCTTCGGCTTTCTGGTGGACCCGGCGCAGAAGCCCTCGCCGCAAAACCCAGGCAATCTGCCGGTGGGCTTCACCCGGCACCAGAACGCTGGCAGCAGCGAGCAGTTCCTGGATATCACCTGCGCCGCGTGTCACACCGGTGAACTGCATTTCAAGGGCCAGGCAATAAGGATCGATGGCGGCTCGGCCCAGCACGTATTGCCCTCCAGCGTCCCGACATTGCGCGGCGGCAGTTTTGGACAGGCCCTGGTCGCCAGCCTGGCGTCGACCTACTACAACCCCTGGAAATTCGAACGCTTCGCCCGAAAGGTGCTGGGCCAGGACTATGATGCCCGCAAGGACGAACTACGCGAGGCCTTCAAGGACTCCCTGGACACTTTCGTGCGCACCGCATGGAACGACACCCATCGTGGCCTCTATCCCACCGAGGAAGGGCCCGGCCGTACCGACGCCTTTGGCCGTATCGCCAACGCCAGCTTCGGCGATGCCATTTCGGCGAAGAACTACCGCGTCGCGGACGCGCCGGTGGATTACCCGCAACTGTGGGAAATGTGGACATTCGACTGGGTGCAGTGGAATGGCTCGGCCCAGCAGCCAATGGCCCGCAACGTCGGCGAAGCCCTGGGCGTCGGTGCCACGCTGAATTTCTTCGACGCCCAGGGCAAGCCGCTGCAGGGCGATGCGCGCTACCCGTCCAGCGTGCGCGTGCGCGACCTGCATACCATCGAAGAGACGCTGCAACTGCTCAAGCCGCCGGTCTGGCCGGAAGCATTGCTGGGCCCGGTCGATAAACCCCTGGCCACCAAAGGCCGGGCCCTGTTCGCCGAAAACTGCGCCGGTTGCCACGTGCCCAAAGTGGTCCAGGGTCCCGACAGGCCGGTCCAGCAACTGCACATGCTGCCCGTGAAGGTCATCGGCACCGACCCGGGCACCGCCAACAATATCGCCGATCACCGCTTCGACCTGACCAGCCTGCAATGGGACCCGGCCGAACTGGCGAAACTGGAAGTGCAACTGCACCCTACCCCGACGCAACCGCTGGACATGAGCCAGCTCTCGGTCGCCAAGGGCCTGGCCTACGTCACGGCATTCGTCGAAAACCGGGCTTACCGCGACGCCGGCGTGACTCCAGAGGAGCGTCCGGCACTGGATGGCTTCGGCTTGCCCATTGGCGTGCGCGAACTGCGCGCCTACAAGGCTCGTCCGCTGGCCGGCGTGTGGGCCACGCCGCCTTTCCTGCACAACGGCTCGGTACCGACGATCTATCAGTTGCTCTCGCCCCAGGCCGAGCGGGCGACCACCTTCTATAAAGGCAGCTTCGAATACGATCCACGGCACCTGGGCTATCGCACCGAGGCCTTCACCAACGGTTTTGTCTTCGATACCCGGATCACCGGCAACCACAACAGCGGCCACGAATTCCGCGCAGGCGAACGCGGCAACGGTGTGATTGGCCGCCTGCTGCAGCCGCAAGAGCGCTGGGCGCTGCTGGAATACCTCAAGGTGCTCGGCGGGCCACTGGAGTCGCAATTGTGATGATGAACTTTTCAGGCAAAAGGATTGACCCATGCTGATCACGCTCTGGCTGCGCCTCGGCGCCTTTCTGGGCAAGATGCTCCTGTGGCTGCTGGGCATGGGACTGCTCGGCTGGGCCCTGGCCACGGCCTGGTTCGCCTGGCAACACAGCGGACCGGTCCCGGACAAGGAACAGATGCCGCCGGGCGAAACCGCCATGACCCAGGACATCATCCAGACCGCCATTCGCATCGTCGATCAGCATCGCGAAGGCACTCGTTATCTGCGGGACGCCCATGCCAAGGCCCACGGCTGCGTGATGGCCGAAGTCCAGGTACCGACCGACCTGGCCGCCCCCTTGCGCCAGGGCGTATTCGCCGAACCGGGGAAGGTCTGGCAGGCAACCATGCGGCTGTCCAACGGCAACGCCTACCCTCAGTTCGACAGCTTGCGCGATGCCCGCGGAATGGCCATCAAATTGCTGAACGTGCCGGGCAGGCAATTGCTGGCAGAACGGCAATCCCAGGCTGAACAGGATTTCGTGATGTTCAATCATCCGAACTTCTTCGTCAGCGATGTCGCCGAATACCGTCAGAACGTAGCCGCCCAGGCCGACGGCAAAAAGGCCATGGCGTTTTTTCCAAGCATCGATCCACGCACGTGGCAGATTCGCCATCTGTTCATCGCCCTGGCAACCCTCTCGCCACCGCCCGCCAGCCCGACCCAGACAACGTATTTCTCGGTATCGCCCTACAAGTTCGGCGAGGCCAACGCGAAGTTCCGTGTCGCGCCGGATCCAGGCAACTGCCCGGAATACACCCTGCCGCCACAAAACCAGGACCTGCCGAACTTTCTACGCAGTGCATTGAACCAGCAACTGTCCACGGACCGTGTGCCAGCGTGCTTCGTCCTGCAGATCCAGCGCCAGGACCCAAGCAAATACATGCCGATCGAAGACACCAGTATCGAATGGCGGGAGAGCGACGCCCCGTTCGAGACGGTGGCACGGATCAAGGTGCCCGCCCAGGACTTCGACACCCCCAAGCAGAACCTGGCCTGTGACAACCTGTCCTTCAATCCCTGGTTCGGCATCGAGGCCCATCGCCCCATCGGCGGGATCAATCGGCTGCGCAAGGCGGTATACGAGGCGGTCAGCGATTACCGTCACACCCGTAATGCCGAGCAATAAGGGCCGGTCGCGCCAAACGCCAGGCAACAAAAAGCCCGCTTGTTAAGCGGGCTTCTTGCAGATGACCTGGCGTTCAGCGTTCCAGGTAATCGAATATGGCGCAGCGGACGGGACTCGAACCCGCGACCCCCGGCGTGACAGGCCGGTATTCTAACCGACTGAACTACCGCTGCGCGTAACATTGAAAGCTTGGTGGGTGATGACGGGATCGAACCGCCGACATTCTGCTTGTAAGGCAGACGCTCTCCCGGCTGAGCTAATCACCCTGTACTTTCGATGCGGGGCGCATTTTCTCACAGTTTTTCGTAATGTGCTGATTTAATTAGCAAAAAATAAAAACCGCGATCGATGCGCACCACAGGAACTGCAAACAGCAAAAAGCCCGCGTTAGCGGGCTTTTCGTGGTGACCTGGCGTTCAGTGTTCCAGGTAACCGAATATGGCGCAGCGGACGGGACTCGAACCCGCGACCCCCGGCGTGACAGGCCGGTATTCTAACCGACTGAACTACCGCTGCGCGTAACACTTGAAGCGAAATGGTGGGTGATGACGGGATCGAACCGCCGACATTCTGCTTGTAAGGCAGACGCTCTCCCGGCTGAGCTAATCACCCTTCGCTTTCGGTGTGGCGCGCATTCTACGGAGCGCCCTCACGACTGGCAAGCACTTTTTAAATTAATTTTCTCAGGCCTTCCAAAGGCTTAGCGAAGGGTTGGCCTATGGCGCCGCGAAGAGAATAATGCCCCCCTTTGTATAAAGGAGAGATTCACCCCATGTGGTTCAAGAACCTGCTTATCTATCGCCTGACCCAAGATCTGCCTTTTGATGCCGAGGCGTTGGAAACTGCACTGGCCAGCAAACTGGCGCGTCCATGTGCAAGCCAGGAGTTGACCACTTACGGTTTCGTCGCGCCATTCGGCAAGGGCGAGGACGCGCCGCTGGTGCATGTCAGCCAGGACTTCCTGCTGATCGCCGCGCGCAAGGAAGAGCGCATCCTGCCCGGTAGCGTCGTGCGCGATGCGCTGAAGGAAAAGGTCGAGGAAATTGAAGCCGAACAGATGCGCAAGGTCTACAAGAAAGAGCGGGACCAGCTCAAGGACGAGATCATCCAGGCGTTCCTGCCTCGCGCCTTTATCCGTCGTTCGTCCACCTTCGCCGCCATCGCACCGAAGCAGGGCCTGATCCTGGTCAACTCCGCCAGCCCGAAACGCGCCGAAGACCTGCTTTCCACCCTGCGCGAAGTCATCGGCTCGCTGCCAGTGCGTCCATTGACGGTCAAGACAGCCCCCACCGCCATCATGACCGACTGGGTCAAGACCCAGAAAGCCGCGGACGATTTCTTCGTGCTGGACGAATGCGAATTGCGCGACACCCACGAGGACGGTGGCATCGTGCGCTGCAAGCGCCAGGACCTGACCAGCGACGAAATCCAGCTGCACCTGAACACTGGCAAGGTGGTGACCCAATTGTCGCTGGCCTGGCAGGACAAGCTGTCCTTCGTGCTCGACGACAAGATGGTGGTCAAGCGCCTGAAGTTCGAGGATCTGCTGCAAGACCAGGCGGAACAGGACGGCGGCGACGAAGCCCTGGGCCAGTTGGATGCCAGTTTCACACTGATGATGCTGACGTTCGGCGAATTCCTGCCGGCCCTGGTCGAAGCCCTGGGCGGGGAAGAGATTGCGCAGGGGATCTAAAACGCAACGGCTTACCCTTGTGGGAGCGAGCCTGCTCGCGATAGCGACATGGCAGTCACCGATATGTTGACTGACACTCCGTAATCGCGAGCAAGCTTGCTCCCACATCAGTATTCGATGCTCTTGATAATAAGGATCAGGTCATGCGCGCACTGGCTGCATTGAGTCGCTTTGTCGGCAATACCTTCGCTTACTGGGTACTGTTTTTCGCGGTGCTGGCATTCTTCCAACCGCAATGGTTCGTCGACCTTAAAGTTGCCATCGTCCCCTTGCTGGGCCTGGTGATGTTCGGCATGGGCCTGGCCCTGAAGCTGGAGGATTTCGCCGAAGTGGCCCGTCATCCAGGCCGTGTGGCCCTGGGGGTGATTGCCCAGTTCGTGATCATGCCGGTACCGCCTGGCTGCTGTGCCAGGTGTTCAGCCTGCCACCGGAGATCGCGGTCGGCGTGATTCTGGTGGGATGTTGCCCAAGCGGCACGTCGTCCAATGTCATGACCTGGTTGGCTCGTGGGGACCTGGCCCTGGCCGTGGCGATTTCCGCGATCACAACCCTGCTCGCACCTGTGTTGACCCCAGCGCTCATCTGGTTGCTGGCCTCGGCCTGGCTGCCGGTATCGTTCTCGGCATTGTTCTGGTCGATCCTGCAAATCGTGCTGTTGCCGATCGCGTTGGGCATCGTTGCGCAACGCCTGCTAGGCGCCCGGGTTCGCCATGCCGTAGAAGTGCTGCCGCTGATATCCGTGGTAAGCATCGTGATCATCGTGGCGGCGGTGGTGACAGCCAGCCAGGCGAAGATTGCCGAATCCGGCCTGCTGATCATGGCTATCGTGATCTTGCACAACAGCTTCGGTTACCTGCTGGGCTATTTCACCGCCCGCGTGTTCGGCCTGCCATTGGCCCAGCGCAAGACCCTGGCGCTGGAAGTGGGCATGCAGAACTCCGGCCTCGGCGCGGCCCTGGCCAGTGCGCATTTCTCGCCACTGGCGGCGGTCCCCAGTGCGCTGTTCAGCGTCTGGCACAATATTTCCGGAGCGCTGCTCTCGACGTACTTCCGGCGCATGAGCGAAAAGCGCGACGGCGAAACCCTCGGCACCCGGCAAACAGCCGATTAAGTCAGGCTTGATCGAGTGCCCGATCATGGGCACTCTATCCTTCCACTGCGGGGACGACCCCGCTACTCGATTGAGTCTTGAATCCGGGGACGACCCCATCCATCGATGAGGTGTCTGATGTCTTGGATCATTCTATTTTTTGCTGGCCTGTTCGAAGTCGGCTGGGCCGTAGGCCTGAAGTACACCGACGGGTTCAGTCGTCCTCTCCCCACGGCACTGACAATTGCCGCCATGGCCATCAGCCTGGGCCTGCTCGGCCTTGCCATGAAGGAGTTGCCTCTGGGCACAGCCTATGCGATCTGGACGGGCGTAGGCGCCGTGGGCACGGTGATCGCCGGGATCATTCTGTTCGGCGAATCAATGGCGCTGGTTCGCCTGGCCAGCGTGGCATTGATCGTTGCGGGGTTGATCGGGCTCAAGGTCAGCGCCTGATCGACCCGTGGGGGCGAGCTTGCTCGCGATAGCGGTTTGCCTGTGACATCAACGCCAGACAGATTGCAATCGCGGGCAAGCTCGCTCCCACAGTTTTTCTGCCCTAGCGGACAGTGCCGCGCAAATCGCCCACCAACGCCTGCAAACTCGAAGGCGTTGCCGCCTCGACCGCGACCGCCGAACCCGCCACCAGCGTCACCCGCGACCAGAACCGACGAAACAGCCCTTTGGCCGGGTCGCGACTGAAGAAGCTGCCCCACAGGCCCTGCAATGCCAGGGGAATCACCGGCACCGGGGTTTCCTGGAGGATGCGTGTCAGCCCGCTCTTGAACTCATTGATCTCACCGTCAGCCGTCAGTTTTCCTTCAGGGAAAATGCACACCAACTCACCGTCCTTCAGGTACTGCGCGATTCGGGTGAAGGCCTTTTCGTAGATGTGGATATCTTCCTGACGCCCGGCAATCGGAATCGTCCCGGCGGTACGGAAGATAAAGTTCAGCACCGGCAGGTTGTAGATCTTGTAGTACATCACGAAGCGAATCGGCCGACGCACTGCACCGCCAATCAACAGCGCATCGACGAAAGACACGTGGTTGCAGACCAACAGCGCCGCCCCCTCATCGGGGATCGCCTCCAGGTTGCGATGCTCCACGCGGTACATGGAATGGCTCAGCAGCCAGATCAGGAAGCGCATGCTGAACTCGGGGACAATCTTGAAGATGTAGGCGTTGACGCCGACGTTCAGCAGCGAAACCACGAGAAACAGCTGCGGTATCGACAGCTTGGCCAGACTCAACAGGACGATGGATACAATCGCCGAAACCACCATGAACAAGGCATTGAGGATGTTGTTGGCGGCGATGACCCGTGCCCGTTCATTTTCAACGGTTCGCGATTGAATGAGGGCATACAGCGGCACAATGTAGAAACCGCCGAAGATGCCGAGGCCAAGGATGTCCATCAGCACCAGCCAGGCGTGTCCGAATCCCAGTACCTGGAGCCAACCGTGGCCGTCGACGCTGTCGGGGATCGCACCGGAATGCCACCATAGCAATAGCCCGAACACTGTCAGGCCGAACGAACCGAACGGCACCAGGCCGATCTCGACCTTGCGCCCGGACAAGCGCTCACAGAGCATCGAGCCCAGGGCGATGCCCACGGAAAACACCGTCAGGATCAAGGTCACCACGGTCTCGTCCCCGTGCATCCACTCCTTGGCATAGGCGGGAATCTGCGTCAGGTAAATCGCCCCGACGAACCAGAACCAGGAGTTACCGACGATGGAGCGGGATACCGATGGGGTCTGGCCCAACCCCAGCTTCAGGGTGGCCCAGGATTGGCTGAAGATGTTCCAGTTCAGGCGCATCTGCGGCGAAGCCGCCGCTGCCCTCGGAATGCTGCGACTGGCCAGGTAGCCAAGCACGGCAATACCGACGATCGCCGTGGACACCACTGGCGCATAATGAGTCGAGGACATCATGATCCCCGCGCCGATGGTACCGGCGAGAATCGCCAGGAAAGTGCCCATCTCCACCAGGCCATTGCCACCGACCAACTCGTCTTCGTGCAACGCTTGCGGCAGGATCGAATACTTTACCGGCCCGAACAGCGCGGAATGTGTCCCCATGGCGAACAACGCCAGCAACATCAGCCATAGGTGGTCGAACAGAAACCCCACTGCGCCCACTGCCATGATGACGATTTCGCCAAGCTTGATCAGACGAATCAACGCATCCTTGGCGAATTTTTCCCCGAACTGCCCCGCCAATGCCGAGAACAGGAAGAACGGCAGGATAAACAGTAGCGCGCAGAGGTTGACCCAGATCGAACGGTCACCCTCGATGGTCAGCCGGTAGAGGATCGCGAGGATCAGCGACTGCTTGAACACGTTGTCGTTGAACGCCCCAAGGGACTGCGTGATGAAGAACGGCAGGAACCGCCGCTTGCGGAGCAAGGTGAACTGTGACGAGTGACTCATCTTCCATGTACCTGAGTGGCTTGGACGCTTATTGGAATGACGTTTTTCGATCCAGGCCACACATTACCCCACGACACGCCGCTTTGGAGGGGCCGGGCAATTATTTCGCCAGCCCCGCGATGCAGGGCGACACGAACAACTCACCGTGCCATGCCCCCAGCAGGGTACGACGGGCGACGATCAGCCACATCAGCAACAGCGATACCACCAGCAGGCAACCGAACCCGGTGAAGAACGCCAGGCCCAACAGGCTCGCCAGCTTCAGCGTCGTCAGGGCGTAGACCCCCAGGGGAAAGGTGAACCCCCACCAACCAAGGTTGAACGGGATGCCGTCGCGCAGATAGCGGACGGTGATCAGCACCGCCATCAACATCCACCACAAGCCCAGGCCCCACAGGGTAATCCCCGCCACCAAGCCCAACCCGGCAGCGATTTCGCCGACGCCCGGCAAGCCGTTGGCGGCAAATATCCCTGGCGCTTCGCTGCCCAGGAGCAACATGCCCAAGGCACCGGTACCGATCGGACCGAGGGCCAGCCAGCTCGAGGCCGCCATGTTTTCGTGAGGCAGTTTGTGCAAGGCCATGCGCAACAGCAGAATCGTCAGGATGCTGAAGGCCACGGGCAGGGAGAACGCCCAGAGGACATAGCTGGTGACCAGCATCACCCATTGCGAATGCACGTCCGCCAGGTGCGGTGCCAGGAGCCCGCCGCTGGCAGCCGCCACCTCGGCGGCCACCACGGGCAGCAGCCAAACGGCGGTCATCTGGTCGATCCGGTGCTCCTGACGGGTGAACATCAGAAATGGAATCAGCACGCCGCAGGCCAGCGACATTGCCACGTCGATCCACCACAAGACTTCGGCAATGGGCACTGTTGCCTCCCCCCAGCGAGGCAAGCCGAACACCAGCAAACCGTTGATGATGGTTGCCAGCCCCATGGGAATGGTGCCGAAGAACATCGAAACCGTGGAATGCCCAAAGATCCGCCGCGCCTCATCGAAGAACAACACCCAACGGGCGGCGTACAGGCCGGCGAACAGCACGAACAACGCGGCATTGAACAGCCACAGTCCTTCACCCAGCAGGCGCAGCCCGGATCCTCCTCCCGGCCACTGGGCCAAGGCCAGGGCCAGCACCCCGGTGCCCATGGTCACGGCGAACCAGTTCGGGGTGAACTGGCGAATGGCTTCCAACGGCCTGGGCAAATGGCTCAATGGGCGCAAGCGATTTCTTTCGGTGCAGCATGTCATGGCGAACTCCTGTCCTCGAATGAGGTGGAGCCATGCTAGATCCGAATTGAATATCTATATAACGGGTAATTTTTTTATAGCTAATCTATTTTATAGATAAGTCACACACTGCGTTGCTCCACCGCCCTACCCTGCGCCTGACGCAGCAGCCCCCATAACGCTCCGGCGGCCAGCAACATCAATATGGCGCCGTAGCCATCGGTGGTGGCGATCAATCCGAACACCCGGGTCAGGTTTCCGGCCAGCAATGATGGAAGACTGAAAGCCAGATAACTGAGGACATAGAACGCCGACATCAAGCCAGCCCGCTCGTGGGGCAAAGCCAGCGGCATGATGCTGCGCAACGCGCCCAGGAAGCCGGCACCGAAACCACTGCCGGTCACCAGCGTACCGAGGAAAAACAGCGGCAGGCTGCCGCCATGCACCGCGATCAACACCAGGGCCAGGCCGCTCATCAATAAGCCGGCGGCAAGACGCAGTATTTTGTCCGCTCCCTGGTTGCGCAGCGTATAGATGGACAATGCCCCCGTCAGGGTCAGCACCGCCACCAGCGCGCCCCCCATCAGGTTGGAGGTCGATCCGGTTGCCGCGCGAACCAGGGACGGGGCCAAGGACAGATAGAAACCACCCACTGCCCAGGCCGCCAGGTTCAGTGGCAATACCAGCCATAACGCCCGCCGCGCCTGCACAGGGACATGCAAGGTCGGACGCAGGGATTGCCAGGCCCCGGGCTGCGGACTGACGCTTTCGGCCAGGCGCCAGAGGTAAGCGGCCTGGAGCAGGAACAACCCCAGCAGGATCCAGTAGGCCAGTTCCAGCGGCAATGGGGCGTACTGCGCCAACAGGCCAGAACCCAAGGCCCCAAAGGCCATGCCGAGCAAGGGTGCGAGACTGGTGATCAAGGGACCTTGGCGGCGGTCGAAATCCAACAGCGCAGCGCCAAGCACGCTGGTGGCCATGCCGGTGGCGAAACCTTGGATCAGACGGGCCCAGATCAGCCAACCGATGCTGTCGGCGTTGATGAACAGCGACATGGCCAATATGTTGAGCAACAACGCCACAAAGATCACCGGCCTGCGCCCCAGGTAATCCGACAGCGACCCCACCGTCAGCAAGGCGGCGAGCAGACTGAACGCATATACGCCAAAGATCAGCGTCAGGATCGCCGGGGAGAATTGCATGTGTTCCTGATAAAGGTGATACAACGGCGTCGGCGCACTGGAAGCGGCGAGAAAACCGAGCAAGGTGATGGCCAGGAAAATCAGGCTGGCACGGGTCGAAGCTGGACGAGACATGGGCACACTCCGCAAGGGATCATCCGCAAAAGCTAATTTTTTGCTTTTGCGCAGTGTGCTACCGATGGGTGCTTAAAGCAAATTCTTTGTGTTAAGGTCCGCTGCATGGCTATTAAAGAAGGTTTACGCCCCGGCGGTCGAAGCGCCCGGGTCCAGGAGTCGATTCATTCGGCGGTCCGCACCCTGCTCCAGGAGCAGGACCGCGCCACCCTCACCGTGCCGCAGATCGCCGCGCGTGCCGGCGTGACGCCGTCCACCATTTACCGGCGCTGGGGCGATCTGGCTGCCTTGCTGGCAGACGTCGCCATCGCCCGCATGCGCCCCGACAGCGAACCAGCCAACACCGGTAGTCTGCGCGGCGACCTGCGCGCCTGGGCCGAGCAGTATCTGGACGAAATGAGCTCCGAACCCGGGCGCAACATGATGCGCGACATCCAGGCCTGCGCTACGCCTGGGCATTGCGTGGGGATTATCAGCGCTCAGTTGCAGATCATCCTGGATCGCTATCCCGAGGCGCCAAACCCGGGCATCGAGCGGCTGATCAATGTGGTGGTGGCGCCGACGGTGTTTCGCATTCTCTTTGCGACCGCTCCGCTGGAGGTCGAAGAGTTGTATCGATTGATCGATCTGGCCTTGGCTCGGTAGCCTGCGACGGCAACGGACCGGCTCGCGAATCGCTCCGGCAAAGCCCTCTCCCTATGGCCCGCGACACCTCGCCACGCCTCGACCTTGGTCGACACTGACGAACCCGAGCGGGCGTGCGAGACTGTCGTGCCGGGCCCGGTCCCGGTGTTCTTCGTTCGGGAGTTTTCATGTCGTTGTCCAGCGGGCTGATCGCCGTCGTTGCCCTGGCCTATATGGCCATCATGTTCGCCATCGCCTTCTATGGCGACCGGCGCAGCACACCGCTGCCGCCGCGGGTGCGGGCCTGGGTCTACAGCCTCTCGCTGGCGGTGTATTGCACCAGCTGGACGTTCTTTGGCGCCGTGGGCCAGGCCGCCGAACAACTCTGGTCATTCCTGCCGATCTATCTCGGACCGATCCTGCTGCTAGTGCTGGCGCCATGGGTCCTGCAGAAAATGGTGTTGATCAGCAAGCAGGAGAACATCACCTCCATTGCCGACTTCATTGCCGCCCGCTACGGCAAATCCCAATCCCTGGCCATCGTGATCGCCCTGATCTGCCTGGTCGGCGTGCTGCCCTACATTGCCTTGCAGCTCAAGGGCATCGTGCTCGGCGTGAACCTGCTGATCGGCGCCGGCGCCGACGCCATGGGCACTCGCGCCCAGGACACCGCGCTGATCGTCTCGCTGATCCTGGCCCTGTTCACCATCGTCTTCGGCACCCGCAACCTGGACGCCACCGAGCACCACCGCGGCATGGTGCTGGCCATCGCCTTCGAATCCCTGGTCAAGCTGTTCGCTTTCCTAGCGGTCGGCGCTTTCGTGACATTCGGTCTCTATGACGGCTTCGATGACCTGTTCAACCAGGCGATGCTCGCGCCGCGACTGGAACAGTACTGGAAGGAAACCATCAACTGGCCTTCCATGGTGGTGCAGACCGGGGTGGCGATGATGGCGATCATCTGCCTGCCGCGACAGTTCCACGTCACCGTGGTGGAGAACATCGATCCCCAGGACCTGCGCCTGGCCAAATGGGTATTCCCCGCCTACCTGGCCCTGGCCGCGCTGTTCGTGGTGCCCATTGCCCTCGCCGGACAAATGATGCTGCCCAGCTCGGTGCTGCCCGACTCGTTCGTCATCAGCCTGCCACTGGCCCAGGCCCACCCGTCGCTGGCGGTCCTGGCGTTCATCGGGGGCGCCTCGGCGGCTACCGGCATGGTGATCGTGGCGAGTGTCGCGCTCTCTACCATGGTGTCCAACGACATGCTGTTGCCCTGGCTGCTGCGTCGCAACAACGCCGAGCGGCCGTTCGAAGTGTTCCGCCAGTGGATGCTCTCGGTTCGTCGGGTGAGTATCGTGGTGATCCTGCTGCTGGCCTACGTCAGCTACCGATTGCTGGGCTCGACGGCAAGCCTGGCCACCATCGGCCAGATCGCCTTCGCCGCCGTGACCCAGCTGGCTCCCGCCATGCTGGGCGCGCTGTACTGGAAACAGGCCAACCGCCGCGGCGTATTCGCCGGTCTCGCCGCCGGGATCTTCCTGTGGTTCTACACCCTGGTGCTGCCCATCACGGCCCACAGCCTGGGCTGGTCGCTGGACAGTTTCCCGGGGCTGGCCTGGCTGCATGGCAATCCCCTGGACCTGCCTATCACCCCGCTGACCCAGGGTGTCGTGCTGTCCCTGGCCGGTAACTTCAGCCTGTTTGCCTGGGTCTCCCTGCTGTCGCGCACCCGTGTCTCGGAACACTGGCAGGCCGGACGCTTCATCGGCCAGGAGATCAGCCCACGCCCCAATGCCCGTTCGATGCTGGCGGTGCATATCGAAGATCTGCTGCAACTGGCCGCCCGGTTCGTCGGCGAGGAACGGGCACGCCAGAGCTTCATCCGCTTCGCCTACCGTCAAGGCAAGGGATTCAACCCGAACCAGAATGCCGACAGCGAATGGATTGCCCACACCGAACGCCTGCTGGCCGGTGTGCTGGGGGCTTCTTCGACACGGGCGGTGGTCAAGGCGGCGATCGAAGGTCGCGAGATGCAACTGGAAGATGTCGTACGGATCGCTGACGAAGCCTCGGAAGTCTTGCAGTTCAACCGGGCCCTGCTGCAGGGGGCCATCGAGAACATCACCCAGGGCATCAGCGTGGTGGACCAGTCCCTCAGGCTGGTGGCCTGGAACCGTCGTTACCTGGAGCTGTTCAATTACCCGGACGGCCTGATCAGCGTTGGCCGGCCCATTGCCGACATCATCCGCTATAACGCCGAACGCGGCCTCTGCGGGCCGGGCGAGGCGGAGGTCCACGTTGCCCGGCGCCTGCACTGGATGCGCCAGGGACGCGCCCATACCTCCGAACGACTGTTTCCCAATGGCCGGGTGATCGAGCTGATCGGCAACCCGATGCCGGGTGGCGGTTTCGTCATGAGTTTTACCGACATTACCGCGTTCCGCGAAGCCGAACAGGCCTTGACCGAAGCCAACGAAGGACTGGAGCAACGGGTCGCTGAGCGCACCCGGGAATTGTCGCAGTTGAACCAGGCGCTGACCGAAGCCAAAAGTACCGCCGAGGCGGCCTATCAGTCCAAGACCCGTTTCCTGGCGGCGGTCAGCCATGACCTGATGCAGCCGCTCAATGCCGCCCGCCTGTTCTCCGCCGCCCTGTCCCACCAGCATGACAGCCTGCCGAGCGAGGCCCGGCAACTGGTGCAGCACCTGGACAGCTCGCTGCGCTCGGCCGAAGACCTCATCACCGACCTGCTGGACATCTCGCGCCTGGAAAACGGCAAGATCAACCCCGATCGCAAGCCCTTCGCCCTGGACGAGCTGTTCGATATCCTCGGCGCCGAATTCACCGCATTGGCCCAGGAACAAGGCTTGAAATTCCGGGTGCGCGGCTCGCGGCTGCGGGTCGACAGCGATATCAAGTTACTGCGGCGCATCCTGCAGAACTTTCTCACCAATGCCTTCCGCTATGCCAAGGGCCCGGTACTGCTGGGCGTACGCCGGCGCAACGGCGAGCTGTGCCTGGAGGTCTGGGATCGCGGGCCCGGCATCGCCGAAGACAAGCAACAGGTGATTTTCGAAGAGTTCAAACGGCTGGACAGCCATCAGACCCGGGCCGAAAAAGGCCTCGGCCTGGGCCTGGCGATTGCCGACGGGCTGTGCCGCGTGCTTGGCCATACCTTGCGCGTACGCTCCTGGCCTGGGCGTGGCAGTGTTTTCAGCGTCAGCGTACCGTTGGCCCGTACCCAGAACGCCGTGCCCAGTGCCGTCGTCGAACCCAACGGTGTCCTGCCAAGCGGTGCCCAGGTGCTGTGCGTGGATAACGAAGACAGCATCCTGATCGGCATGAACAGTCTGCTGACGCGCTGGGGCTGTCAGGTGCGGACAGCGCGCAACCGCGAGGAATGCGAGTCCTGGCTGGCCCAGGGTGGCCGCCCGCAACTGGCCCTGGTGGATTTCCACCTGGACGGTGGCGAGACCGGCACGGAACTGATGGCCTGGCTGCGTAAGCGTATGGGCGAACCCGTGCCGGGAGTGGTGATCAGCGCAGACGGTCGGCCCGAAACTGTCGCCCAAGTGCACGCCGCGGGCTTGGACTTCCTGGCCAAACCGGTGAAGCCGGCGGCGTTGCGAGCATTATTGAGCCGGCATTTGCCGTTGTAGGCGCAAGGGTTTTCCGGCCGGGCACCGAGCTGTGGGCGCGGGGATTCATCCCCGCTGGGTTGTGCCCCCTGCCCTGGGCACTGCGGCGCAGCAGACGAACCATGCAAGCCGGTTTACGACTGCTGCACAGCCGAACGGGAATAAATCCCCTCGCCACAGGTTTCGCACCAGACCCAAGGATTTCATCAATCCTGGATTTTTGCGGTTTCTTCCGGCAACTCAGGCACCCCATCCCCATCGCTCATCGCCCGCTCGAGCAGTTCAGTGGGCAGGCTCTTGCTGGCCCGGGCACCGAGCAGCTTCAGTTGCTCGCTGCGGCTGATGAGGTTGCCACGCCCTTGCGTCAGCTTGTTACGCGCCGCACCGTAAGCCTTGTCCAACTGCTGCAGACGGCTGCCGATTTCGTCCAGATCCTGGATGAACAAGACGAACTTGTCGTACAGCCATCCGGCCCGCTCGGCGATCTCACGGGCATTCTGGCTCTGGCGCTCCTGCTTCCACAGGCTGTCGATGACCCGCAACGTCGCCAACAACGTGGTAGGACTGACGATCACGATGTTGCGGTCGAAGGCTTCCTGGAACAGGTTAGGTTCGGCTTGCAAGGCTGCGGAAAACGCGGCTTCGATCGGCACGAACAGCAGGACGAAATCCAGGCTGTGCAGACCTTCCAGCCGCTTGTAATCCTTGCCGGCCAAGCCTTTGACGTGGGCTCGCAATGAAGCGACGTGTTGCTTGAGGGCATGCAGGCCAACGGCATCGTCCTCGGCGCCCACGTACTGCTGATAAGCCGTCAGGCTGACCTTGGAATCCACCACCACCTGCTTGTCGCCGGGCAGGTAAATCAACACATCGGGCTGGAATCGTTCGCCGTCCGGCCCCTTGAGACTGACCTGGGTCTGGTATTCGCGCCCCTTTTCCAGCCCCGCGTGTTCGAGCACCCGCTCCAGGATCAACTCGCCCCAATTGCCCTGGGTCTTCTGGCCCTTGAGTGCCCGGGTGAGGTTGGTGGCTTCGTCGCTCAGGCGCAGGTTCAGCTGTTGCAGGCGCTCCAGCTCCTTGCCCAGGGAAAAACGTTCCCGTGCCTCGGCCTGATAACTTTCCTCGACGCGTTTCTCGAAGGACTGGATGCGCTCTTTCAGCGGATCGAGCAATTGTCCCAGGCGCTGCTGGCTGGTTTCGGCGAAACGCTGCTCGCGTTCGTCGAAGATCTTTCCCGCCAGCTCGGCAAATTGCGCGCGCAGTTCGTCTCGCGAGCCTTGCAAGTCGTTCAGGCGTTGCTGGTGGCTTTCCTGCTGTTCGCGCAATTCGGCGTTCAGGGACGCGGCCTGGGCATCGAGCCGTCGCAGTTCCGCCTCCTTGCTGGCACGTTCCAGGTTCCAGGCGTGGGCGGCATCCCGGGCGTTGTCGCGCTCGATCTGCAACAACTCGACTTCACGGCAGGCAGCAGCGAGCTCGGCTTGCCTGGCGGCATTGGCTTGGCTCAGGTCGCTGATTTCGTCACGGCAGGCATCGAGCTGGGCGTTCAAGCCATCATGGGCCATATGGGCCATTGCCAGGCGCTCTTCGAGCAAGGCCAACTCCGACTGCGCGGCAGCGGCCTGGCGCTGCAGATGCCAGGCCAAAGCGAGCAGCGGCACTGCTGCGCCTGCCAGGCCAAACAACAGGCTGGTCAAATCCATAGCCATGACAAATCCTGCCGGTCGAATAAAGCCCGAAGGTTAACCAAGCCGCTGCAGGTTGCCCAGTCGCGTCTTCGATTTCACCTTTCTATTTCAGTCAGGGCCTTTTGTGCCCGCGAGTCCCCGGCCCGAGCGGCCTGGCGCAACAGGTCCTGGCCGATGCGCCGGTCCCTGGCGTTCCCGCATTCACGGCACATCAACTGACCCAGGCGACTTTGTGCGGCCACCACGCCGTCGCGAGCCGGCTGCTTGAGCAAACGGCCAGCCAGGCGCTTTACGCTGGGGCTTGCCGCGAGTCGGGGACTGTCGAGCAGCCACTCGGCAACTCGCATCGAAATACGCTTGGGAGAGGTAACACCAGAGGGTGTGGAGGTAACAACCGTTGATACTGAGCGAAACTTCATAAAGCACTGCGGGACAGATCGGAAGGCGCGCCACTCTACTCCTTTTTTCGTGCCGGTAAAGTCGAAAAAATCCGGCACGCCCGTCCTAGAGCAAGTGCTTGGGACAATCCACAGAAGCTGTGGATAACTCAGTGGACAACCCCCCTTGAATGGGTCGCAAGCCCTGTAGGACGGGGCCTGCGCTTAAACTGACGATTTTTTCACCAGTAAAAAAAAGCGATGTTTTTCATTGACTTAAATTTTGGATACAGGCACCCACCCGGGATTGTTTCGACATGACAGTTGAGTGACAGCCGTCGCCACAAGTGTGCACAAGTAACAACGAAACGGTTATATCCCTGCTTTTTTTTGGTGCGTTTGCACAACCGCCGCGGCCGGGTAGCCCCCGACATTCATCGCTAGGTCCGTTCGCCCGTGTCCCGGAGATCCGGGGCCTGTGACCCGGGACCGTTGCATTGGAGATTTTTTGATCAACGGCCTTTCCTTTGCCGGATCGATCCGTTACTATCCGCGCCGTTAGTACCAAGCTGAAAATCAATTCCGGGTCAAACTCTTCACGCTACGGTCAGCCATCCAGAAGGATAGCCCACCGGTGAAAGAGACCGGACCCCTCGATGGTTTCCAGGTAACACTCGCGACAACACAGCCTTTGGAAGAATACAAAGGCGTCGCCAAGTCCCTTACTCTGAACGAACCACCCTGCAAATTGATCAGGATCTTCACCCTGGGCCCAGAACCTCTGCCCTTGATGTGTCGCCTGCCCTCCTAAGTACCTACCTGCCGGCCCAAGCGCGCACTTATACAGCGCTCAAACTGGCTGCTTTGTTCCAGTCGGGTTCTTCGTTCGACCAATGGTGGTCGACGTTACTGGAACGTTTTAACGTTGCACGGTTCTTAACCGTGTCATTTGTAGGAACACCCATAACATGTCGACTCAAATCCAGACACAGGATGCCATCCGCACCCTCACCAACGCCTTTGCTCCAATGAACTGCCTGATCCTGGCCGCTCGCAAAGGCTGCTTCAGCTTCACGCTGGTCAACGAACACGGCATCGCCCGTCACAGCGAACGCCTGTATCCCGATCAGTACTCCAGCGCAGAACCGCTGCAGGCCGTGATCGAGCGTACCCGCCAGGCCCTGGTTGCCTGAACGCCAGCAAGCTGAAACCAAAGGCCCCGCCCTGAAAAAGCGGGGCTTTTTATTGCCTGGAAAAGCCCGTAGAAGCGCAACGGCTTAAGTACCAAGGGATATAACGGTTATAACCGTTCGCTGAAGATGTTTTAAAAACAGTCCTTTACAGCGCAAATATGACACTACACTTCAAGTCAAGCGGCATGATCCGCTTCCGGCGGAGCCTGGACCGATCCACCGCTGCCAAGCCCACATCTTCAGGCTTCGCCCTTTTCTACGCTTCGAGGGTCTTATGGGTATCGCTGCCAGCGAACTGTGTCGATATGTGATCCGCCCTACGCTCCTTTACCTGGGGAGCCACAGCACCACGGCGGAATGCCTGTTGCTGGGGATCGCCGCCAGCCAGTCGGCCCTGGGATCAGCCCTGCATGACCGCCGCGGACATGGCCTGTATCGCATTCCCGAGCCTCGTCATCGCGCGCTCTGGGACGACTATCTGGCCCGCGACCCTGAACGCGCCAGCCTGGTGCGCGGCCTCGCCAGCCAGCACGCCTTTCTCAGCGGCCCCCACCTGGAGCTGACCGTCAATCTTCGCTACGCCACCGCAATCGCATGGCTACTGGTGGAAGAACAGAACACACCGCTTCCCGAGGCCGACGATCTGCTGGGCATGGCCCGGATCTGGCGCCAGACCTTTCATCCCCAAGGGCGCTTGAGAGATTTCACCTGCGCCTGGCAACAATGTGTTTCACCCTTGAATCAGGTCGCCTGCTGAACGGGATTTTAAAAAGTTCAGGTATTGGTCGCGATTCTGGTCGGATTGTCCTACAAAACCGCTCTAAATCAAGCGAAACAGGCTATAGCGCTTGAACGAAAATATTGGTAGTTTTTGCGCCGGTGATCACCAGGAGTTCTAACAATGAAAAAAATGATGCTCAAAACCACCCTCGGCCTTGCCGTTACCTTGGCATCCAGCCAACTCTTCGCGAGTGGCTTTGCCTTGAACGAACAAAGCATCAGTGGCATGGGCACTGGTTTCGCTGGTCGTTCCTCTTCCGCAGACGACGCAAGCACCGTATTTGGTAACCCTGCCGGCATGTCGCGCCTCAAGCGCCAGCAAGTGACTGGCGGTTTTGCCGCCATCGACGCCTCCACCGATATCAACGATGCCAGTGGCTCCCAATCGGGCACCAACAAGGGCGACATGGTTCCGCTCACCGGCGTTCCGATGGGTTATTACGTCAAGCCTATCGATGACCAGTGGGCTTTCGGCCTGGGCGTGTACGCACCGTTCGGCCTGATCACTGACTATGAAAGCAGTTTCCAGGGCCGTAATTTCGGCAGCAAGAGCGAAGTGAAGGTCGTCACCTTCCAGCCGACTGTCAGCTATGCCTTCAATGACAAGGTGTCGATCGGTTTCGGTCCCACCATCAACCGCATTTCGGGCTCCCTGGAATCGGCACTGACCTTGCCAGCGCCTTTGCCGGGTACTGATGGCAACGTCAAGATCAAGGGCGACGACATTGGCTACGGCTACAATATCGGCCTGCTGGTCCAGGCGACCGACACCACGCGCGTTGGCCTGACCTACCACTCCAAGGTCAAGTACAAACTCGACGGCCATACCGAAGTGAGCCCGGGCGCTGGCGTCCCCGCCGGCTTCCTCAGCGGCGCACGCTACGATGCTTCGCTGGACATTACCACGCCAGAGTCGGTGGACTTTTCGGTTACCCAGGAAATCAACGATGCCTGGACCGTCTATGCGGGCAGCACCTGGACTCGCTGGAGCCGCCTGAAAGATATCACTGTGGAAAACAAAGGGACCGAGACGGGCGGCGGCCTGCTGAACCCGGTTCTCGGCACCATCACCGAAGAGCAGAACTGGCATGACACCTGGGCCTATGCCATCGGTACGTCCTATCGGTTGAACAAGCAGTGGGTGCTGCGTACCGGTTTGACGTTCGACCAGTCGCCGGCCAACAACACGGACCGTTCGCCTCGTATTCCAACCGGCGATCGGACCATCTTCAGCCTGGGTGCCGGCTGGAGCCCAACCGAAGACCTGACCATCGACGTGGCCTATTCCTACCTGAAGGAAGAGAAAGTCAACGTCAATCAAACCAACGCACTGGGCCAGTCCTATAACGCTGAATACGAAAACAGCGCAAACGGCTTCGGCGTTGGCGCAACCTACCGCTTCTGACAACTCACGGCGAGGCTGTACGCTCGCCGCTTTGCTTCAACCTGACGCCCGGTGCCCAGCATCGGGCGTTTTGTATCCAACGCTCTATCCGCCAGGCGGTCAGCTTACAGCGAATGTTCGTAGTGATGTTCGACCTGACCAATAGCCTCCACCAACTTACCGGCTCCTGCCCATTCGCCAACACCACGACGCAAATCGAGACCTGCCCCTAGGGCAACCTCACCTCTCGATGGCCTCGGCAGCCCGCCGGACAGCGCCAGGCTGCGAAAGCCCTTGAGGTTCTTGATCGTGACTTCAGCCGCCTGGATAACAAAGGCATCCCTGGAACTATTCTTCATTTCTTGCGCAATGGCAGTCGCGACATCAAGTAAGCGCACAAACTCTTCCACAGCCGCATCAACAGTGATCATTCGTGTGAACTCCGAACTTCTTGAATCATCGATACAACGACGATCACGATAACTTTGGGCCAAGACCAGGACCGTTTTCCTGAGTCCGATAGCGACCAATAGGACGCGCTACAAGCCAAATGATAGCTATATGAAATCATTCGATGCAACCGAATGTTGCCAAGCAGAAGGACCGAGAAGTTCTGATGCCTCTAGAGCGGGACTTCTGAGGCACTTCTCAGGACTGCGCGCTACTTCACTAGATGGCCGCACAGCCAGCCGACGCTGGTGTCCCCGATCAATACCCGAGCGATCGAGTGGGATAAAAATGTATCTTTCCAGTCCGGGCAGCTCCCTCTTTCCAGAACTAGCTACAGACTCTTCCTGCCATGGATCACAATAAAGCTTTCAACTTTATTTGCCTTATCCAACTTCCTCACTAACTATTGAACCCACCACACACAACCAGACAATTATTTGCAAACTGGATAACTCAACATTCACGACATTCCAAGCAATAAAACGTATTGGATATGACTGAGACTCGAGTGGATCACGGCAAATTTCAAAGCCAAAAAAAACCCGACCTCTGCAAAGAGACGGGGCTTTTCCATGAGAGCGATCAGGGTCGGGATGCGATGGCCGCCTCCACTGCCTTGATGAATTCGGGATCATCGGGCTTGATACGACTGGAGAAACTACCCACCACCTTGCCCTGGCGGTCCACGACGTATTTGTAGAAATTCCATTTCGGTGCGCTGGATTGCTCGGCCAGATGCTTGAACAATGGGATGGCGTCAGCGCCGCGTACCGGTTGAGGCTCGGTCATGGTGAAGGTCACGCCGTAATTGACGTAGCAAACCTTGGCCGTTTCGGCGCCGTCCTTGGACTCCTGCTTGAAATCATTGGATGGCACGCCCAACACTTGCAGCCCTTCGCCCTTGTAACGCTGGTTGAGAGCCTCAAGGCCTTTGAACTGCGGGGCGAACCCACAGAAACTGGCGGTATTGACCACCACCAACGGCTTACCGGCGAAGTGCTGGCAAAGATCGATGGTTTCCTTGGCCCGCAGCTTGGGCAACGAACCCTCCAGCAACGGCGGGCAGCCAGCGGCCTGGGTTTGTCCGGCCACGGCCAGCAGTAGAGCGGAAACAGCAAGCCAGCGCATCAGCATGTCGAATGTCCTTGAAAGCCGATCAGACCACGACGTTACTCCGCACGCACGGTGCCGTCCATTGTTCAGCAGTTGCCCATGC
Source organism: Pseudomonas sp. NFACC32-1 (assembly GCF_900101215.1). Taxonomy (NCBI): domain Bacteria; kingdom Pseudomonadati; phylum Pseudomonadota; class Gammaproteobacteria; order Pseudomonadales; family Pseudomonadaceae; genus Pseudomonas; species Pseudomonas sp. NFACC32-1. The sequence goes on along the minus strand of NZ_FMUL01000005.1, from coordinate 40,560 downwards.
CCAGTTGCATCAATGCCAGCCCGCCCTGATGCCAGCCCCACCAGGCCAACGCCAGCAGCACGCCAGCGCCCAGGACAAGCAACCACGGACCGACGCGGCTCATGCGGCACCCGCCTGCACCTGCAGGCGCGCTACCGGACGCTCACGCACCGGCCAGTTCAGCGCAGCCGCCAGCAGGCTGAGCAGGACCGCCACTTGCCAGATCAGGTCGTAGCTGCCGGTGCGGTCGTACACCACCCCACCCAACCAGCCACCGAGGAATGACCCCAACTGGTGGAACAGGAACACGATCCCTCCCAGCATCGAAAGATTGCGTACCCCGAAGAGAGTCGCCACCGTGCCATTGGTCAACGGCACCGTAGACAGCCACAAGAAGCCCATCGCCATGCCAAACAGGTAGGCAGTGGTGGTAGTCACCGGTAACCACAGGAACAGGCCGATCACCACCGCGCGCAGCAGGTACAAGCCCGTCAGCAGGCGCGGCTTGGACATCCGGCCACCGAGCCAGCCCGCCGTGTAAGTGCCAAAGATATTGAACAACCCCACCAGCGCCAGCACGGTCGTTCCCACGCTGGCGGGCAGGTGCTGGTCCACCAGATAGGCGGGCAGGTGCACGCCGATGAACACGACCTGGAAACCACAGACAAAAAAACCGAATGCCAGCAGCCAGAACCCGGAATGACTGCACGCCTCGCGCAAGGCTTCAGACAGGGTTTGTTCATGACTGGACAGCGGCGCCGGCACGTCCTTGAGCATGCTGACCAACGGCACGATCAACGCCACCAGCAGGCCCAGCGCCAACAGCGCGGCGGACCATCCCAGCCAGCCGATCAACCCCAGCGTGCCCGGCAGCATGGCGAACTGGCCAAACGAGCCGGCAGCACTGGCGATGCCCATGCCCATGCTGCGTTTGTCCGCCGGCACCGCGCGACCGACCACCCCCAGGATCACCGAGAACGACGTACCGGACAGGCCGATCCCGATCAGCAGTCCCGCACTCAACGACAGCGACCAGGCAGAATCCGAGAGCCCCATGAACAACAGGCCGAGGGCATAAAGCACGCCACCGATCAGCACGACCCTGGCCGCACCGAAGCGATCGGCCAAGGCTCCGGTGAAGGGTTGTGCCAGGCCCCAGATCAGGTTCTGCAAGGCAATGGCGAAGGCAAACACTTCGCGGCCCCAGCCGAATTCGGCACTCATGGGCGCCAGGAACAGCCCGAAGCCATGCCTCACCCCCAGGGACAACGCCAGGATCAGCGCGCTGCCCACCAGGACCCAACCACAGGTACGCCACATCGATGTCATTTTATTCTCCGGTTGTGGGTATATACCCACTTATCGTCGAACGAACCGGCTTCACGCCAGTTCATCCAGCAAGGCCAGCAAGGTGGCGCGTTTCTCGGCACCCAGCTTATCGATCAGTTTCTGTTGCGCCGCTTCCCAGGCCGGCAACGCGGCCTCGAGCCGGGCATGCCCGGCCTCCGTCAACATCACGATGCGGTTGCGCAGGTCTTCACCCTCTGCGAGCCGGACCAGCCCCTCGCCCTCCAGTACTCGCAGGTTTCGCCCAAGGGTACTGCGATCCAGGCCCATGGCCTCGGCCAGGGAGGAAATGCTCGGCTGATCCAGGCGCGCCAGGTTGTTCAACAGCGAATACTGGGCAACGTTGATGCCGAAACCGTCGAGGGCTCCGTCGTAGTACCTGCTGACGCCCCGGGCGGCACGACGCAGGTTGATGCATAGACATTGGGAGGGAAGCATGATGCGTGTATATACCCGCGACTAAGTGAATGCAAATTTTAATTTGGCGAGGATGCCTGCGCAGCGAAGCGAAATGAATCCCTTGTCAATCAAGACCAAGTACGGATCAGGCCAATGCCAAGCCCACCAGCACGGCCATTTCCAGCAGCTCCAGCAACGCCCCGGCCGTGTCTCCAGTGCAACCCCCGAGCCTGCGCAGCATCATGTGCCGCAGGCCGATAAACACAGCAGTCGCGATGATCGATGCCAGGATCCCCGTCCACCCCGTCAGCAGAACACAGCCCAGCACACTGATCGACAGCACTTTGCAGCCCGCGTCTCGTGGCAAGTGATCGGCGAGTGCCTGGCCCAATCCGCCAGCTCGCACGTAAGGCGTACTCAGGAACAGGCCCAGCAGCGCACAACGTCCCAGAACCGGCGCGATGATCAGGGCAACGGCCTGGCCTTGCTCGATCAGCGCCAGCAGCGCAGTGAACTTGAGCAGCAACACCAGTGCCAGCGTGATCACGGCAATGGGGCCGCTGCGAGGGTCCTTCATGATCGACAGCGTACGCTCCCGGTCGCCAAAACCACCGAGCCACGCATCGGCGCTGTCGGCCAGACCATCCAGGTGAAGGCCGCCACTGAGCAGCACCCACGCCGTCAGCAGCAGGGCTCCGTGAAGCAGTGGCGGCGCTCCGGACAGCGCAGCGCTGAGGATCCACAGCAATGCGCCGAACAACGCCCCCACCAACGGATAGAACAACAGCGACCGACCGAGCTGCGTCGGCTCGGGCATGCCGGGCAGACGAACCGGCAGGCTGCTGAGGAACTGCAAGGCGATCCAGAACGACAACATCGTCAGGTCATCTCCGCCAGAACCGAACCGGAGGACACGCGCAGTGAAAACAGCGCGCCATGGGCCACTTCGACGTTGAGCAACTGCTCCCGTGGCAGCCCCCGGGCACGAGCCAGCAGCAATCGCATCACACCGCCATGACTGACCAGCAGGACGCGCTGCCCCGCATAGGCCGCATGCAGACGGTCCACCGCCGCCAGGACCCGTGTCGAGAACGCCAGTACCGGCTCGCCGTCGGGCGGGGTGAACCGGTAGGGATCGGCCCAGAACTGGCCCAGTGCCTCGGCATCAGTGTCCATCAACGCCGCTGCGCTGCGACCTTCCCAGGCGCCAAAATGCAGCTCTTGCAGGTCTTTTTCCAAGTGCACCGGCACGTTGAGCCGGGCGCCGAGTTGTTCGGCGAAACGGGCACAGCGCTGCAAGGGTGAACTCACCAGCCGATCCCAGGGCCCGCCTTGAGCGACGGCCGTGTGCATCTGCTCCCACCCCTTGGCCGTCAGGGCATCGTCGAGACTGCCTCGCAGCCCGCCTCCCAGCTCGGTTTCGCCGTGACGCAACAGGTCCAGGCGCAAGGTCATGCCGGGCGATCCGCCACGGCGGCCTCGGCAAACGTCGCCATCTGCCCGTGCAGGCCACAAGCCAGGCGCAACAGCGGCACCGCCAGCGCCGCGCCGCTGCCCTCGCCCAGGCGCAGGCCCAGATCGAGCAGCGGTTCGGCTCCGAGGGTTTCCAGCACATGGAGATGCCCTGGCTCGGCACCGCGATGGGCGAACAGAAGCCATGGCCGGCAGCCCGGATTGAGCCGCACCGCCACCAATGCCGCGACACTGCAGATGAAACCGTCCACCAGCACCGCGACACCTTGTTGGGCACAGGCCAGGTAGGCACCGACCAGCGCTGCGATTTCAAAACCGCCCAGGTTGAACAGCGTCTGCAGCGGGTCGTTGCCCTGGGCACCATGCAACGCCAGGGCGCGTTCGATGACCAGCGCCTTGCGGCTGATACCCGCCGCGTCCAGTCCCGTACCCGGCCCCACCAGGTGAGCCACCGGGCAATCCAGCAAGGCGCAAGCCAGGGCGCTGGCCGCGGTGGTGTTGCCGATGCCCATTTCGCCACCGATGAACAACTGCGTGCCGACCTCGACCGCGCGCGCCACGCTGTCGTGCCCCGCTTGCAAAGCCTGCACGCCCTGCTTCGGGGTCATCGCCGCGCCATGGAGAAAATTCGCGGTGCCAGGCCCGACCCGCAGATGCCTGACACCCGCCAATTCGAGCGACGGCGTCACCGTGCCCAGGTCCACCACTTCCAGCCGGGCCTCCAGTTGCCGCGCCAGGACACTGATGGCCGCGCCGCCGCTGACGAAGTTGAGCAGCATCTGCCCGGTCACTTCTTGGGGGAAGGCTGATACGCCCTCGGCCACGACTCCATGATCGCCGGCAAAAATCGCGATCCAGATTTGATCCAGACTCGGCTTGAGCTGCCCTTGCAACCCCGCCAGTTGCACCGCCACCGACTCCAGCCGGCCGAGTGAGCCGGCCGGTTTGGTCAGCTGTTGCTGACGAGCCGCGGCCTGTTCCAGGACCTGGGTATCGAGGGGCTTGCAGGGGTCCAGCCACCAGCGGTGAGTCATGACGCAGTACCTTTGAGAGTCAGGGGCAGGCCGGCGACGGTCAGCACGACACGCTGACACCGTTCGGCCAAGGCTTGATGCAGCCAACCGGCTTCATCGACATAACGGCGAGTCAACTCACCCAGCGGCACGACACCCATGCCGGTCTCGTTGCTGACAAAAATGATGTCGCCGGGCAGCGCAGCAAGGCAGTCCAGCAGCGCATCGCGTTCTGCGTTCAACCGCTCGGCGTCGTCGAGCATCAGCAGGTTGGTCAACCACAGGGTCAAGCAATCCACCAGCAGGCATTGCCCGGGTGCGGCGTTTTCCTGTAGCACCCGGGCCAGGGCCAAGGGTTCTTCCACCAGCGCCCATTCGGCCGGGCGACGGGCGCGGTGCTGGGCGACCCGTGCGTTCATCTCGCCGTCCAGGGGTTGGCTGGTGGCGATGTAGGTCACGGGTAATTGAGTGTCCGTGGCGAGTTTTTCCGCCAGGCGACTCTTGCCGGAGCGGGCGCCGCCGAGGATCAGTTGGAGCATGAGTCATTACCTTTATTTGGCGGTGTGGCGACTGGCGCCATCGCGAGCAAGCGCGCTCCCACAGTTGATCCTGTGGGTTCATGAATTCTGTGGTCATCAGAAATCCAATGTGGACGCGAGCTTGCCCGCGATGAGGCCGGCACAGCCACCCTAGATCCCGCAGAGTTCACGCAACAACCCAGTGTCCAGATGCCGCTCCACCAGATCCGCCAACCGCTCGATGTCCCGCTCGCGCAAGCCGTGGTAATCCACTGCCTGCACATCCTGTAGCCCAGCCCAGCGCAACAACGCACTGCTGGCCTGGGGAGATTCGAACAGTCCATGCAGGTAGGTGCCGACAATCTGCCCATCGAGACTTTTCGCGCCGTCGCAACGGCCGTCTTCCAAGTACACCGCTGCGTTTTCCAGGGCCGGTCCAGTGGTCACCCCCGCGTGAATCTCATAGCCGCTGACCTCAGCCTCTTCCAAGGCCAATCGCCCGCGGACATTACGCAGTTGTTTTTCGTGCTCCAGCGTCGTTTCAAAGGCCAGCAAACCCAGCCCCGCACTGGAGCCCGCCGCGCCCTCCAGCCCCAGCGGGTCGTGGACCTGCTGGCCGAGCATCTGCAAACCACCGCAGACCCCCAGCAGTTTGCCGCCATAGCGCAAGTGGCGTTGGATAGCCGCCTCCCAGCCGTTGGCACGCAAATAGGCCAGGTCGCTGCGCACGCTTTTCGAACCGGGCAGGATGATCAGGTCGGCCGGCGCAATGGCCTGGCCAGGGCCGATGAATTGCAGGTCCACCTGCGGGTGCAGGCGCAACGGATCGAAATCGGTATGGTTGCTGATGCGCGGCAACACCGGCACCACCACCTTGAGCACCTGCCCGACCTTGTCGGCCTGGCGCTGGTCGAGGCCATCCTCGGCCTCCAGGTGCAGATCCGTCACGTAGGGCAACACGCCAATAACCGGTTTGCCGGTACGCGCCTCAAGCCAATCCAGGCCCGGCTGCAGCAAGGCGATGTCGCCGCGAAATCGGTTGATGACGAAGCCTTTCACCCGCGCCTGCTCGCTGGGCGACAGCAATTCCAGGGTGCCCACCAGATGGGCGAAGACCCCGCCGCGATTGATATCGGCGATCAGCAGGACCGGGCAGTCCACCGCTTCGGCAAAGCCCATGTTGGCGATGTCGCCGGCCCGCAGATTGATTTCCGCCGGCGATCCCGCACCTTCCACCATCACCACCGGATAGGCCTCGCTCAACCGCCGGTGAGAGGCCAATACCGCTTGCATCGCGATGGCTTTGTAATCGTGATAGGCAACGGCGTTCATGGTGGTCACGGCACGCCCATGGATGATGACCTGGGCCCCGGTGTCGCTGTTGGGCTTGAGCAGCACCGGGTTCATGTCGGTATGGGACTCAAGGCCTGCGGCCTGGGCCTGTACTGCCTGGGCGCGCCCGATTTCGCCGCCATCGGCGGTCACCGCGCTGTTGAGCGCCATGTTCTGCGGCTTGAACGGCACCACGCTGACGCCCTGGCGGCGGACCCAGCGGCACAGCGCCGTCACCAGGGTACTTTTGCCGGCATCGGATGTGGTGCCCTGCACCATCAAAGTGGTCATGGAAGATCCTTGGTGTAGGCCTCTAACGCCTGTTCGAGGCGCAGGAATTCTGCATCGTCGGCTGCAAGCCCGAACCGCAGGCTGCTGTTGTGGGAAAACAAGCGCAGGAGAATGCCGCGGCGGGCCATGAAATCGTGAAGCACCTGGGCATGCTCGGTCACCAGCCACTGGAACAGCCCGCAGCCGCCCTGGGGCTTGAAGCCATGACGCTCCAGGGTCAGCGCCAGGCGCTGGCTGGTGACTTCACAGCGCTGTCGCTGGCGGACCTGAGCGGCATGGTCCAGCAAACAGGCCTGCCCCAGCACCCGCGTCGGCCCGCTGACGGCCCATGGCCCGACCTGTTCGGCCAACAACCTGAGCAAGTGCCGCTCGGCCAATACAAAGCCCAGGCGAACTCCGGCCAGCCCAAAGAACTTGCCGAACGAACGCAGCACGATCAGACCAACCTGATGGGCATGGGCCGCCAGGCTCAGTTGCGGCGTGACATCCATGAACGCTTCATCGACCACCAGCCAGCCACCGCGCTGGGCCAGCCGGGCATGCCAGTCGAGCAGACGCTCCGGGCTCAGGCTCAGGCCCGTGGGGTTGTTCGGGTTGACCACCACCAGCACATCGAGGCTGTCGAGGAAGAAATCCACTTCCGCTTCCAGCACTTCCCGCACGATGTAGCCACTTCGGCGCCAGGCCTCGGCGTGCTCGGCGTAACAGGGCGACAGCACGCCGACCTTGCCGGTGCGACGCAGGCGGGGCAACAACTGGATGGCCATCTGGGAACCTGCCACCGGCAGCACATGCTCAGCGCCGTAATAATCGCGGGCCGCCTGTTCCAGCCCATCATCCGTCTCAGGCAGCCGGGCCCAGGCGCGCAGTGGAATCGCCGGAACCTCGAACGGCCAGGGCGCCAGGCCGCTGGACAGATCGAGCCATTGCGCCTCGGCAATACCGTATTGCCGGGCCGCGTTGCGCAGGCGCCCACCGTGCTCAAGCATAAAACTCGGCTCCCAGGCAGAGGATCAGCAACCACAACCATACGCCGCGCTGGACCAGTTGCCAGCCGCGATCGATGGAATCGGCGCTCGCCGGAACGCCCTCGCCCAAAGGCGGACGCTGGTGCAGCTCGCCGTGGTAAACCGCCGCGCCTCCCAGCTCGACCCCAAGCGCCCCGGCACCGGCCGCCATGACGGGCCCGGCGTTGGGGCTGTCCCAGGTCGGCCCCTGGCGACGCCAGCACCGCAGCGCCACTCGGGTTTTCCCCAGCAACGCGTAGGTCAACGCCACCAGCCGCGCCGGAATGTAATTGAGGCCATCATCGATTCTGGCCGCAGCCCAACCGAACCGCTCGAAGCGTTCGTTGCGGTAGCCCCACATCGCATCGAGGGTATTGCTCAAGCGGTACAACACCACGCCGGGCGCGCCGGCCACGGCGAACCAGAACAAGGCGGCGAATACCGCGTCGCTGCCATTCTCCAGCACCGATTCGGTGGCAGCGCGCGCGACAGCGGTTTCGTCCAGCTCACGGGTCTCACGGCTGACCAGATAGCCCACCCGCTGACGCGCTTCGTCCAGGTCCCCACTGCGCAACGCCCGGGCTACCGGCTCGACATGTTCCCCCAGGCTGCGCAGTCCGAGGGCGCAGTACAAGGCCAGGATGTCCACCAGCCAACCCACCAGGGGGGCCCAGGACAAGGCCGTGGCCAGCAAGGTCAACGGCACCACGGCGATGAACCACGCCGTGACACCGTGGCTGCGCCAGCCGCGCCCGCCCGCGTTGAAACGTTGTTCGATGCGATCGGCAAATCCGCCGAACGCCACCAACGGATGCCAGCGTCGAGGTTCGCCCAGCAACGCATCCAACGCCACCGCAGCAGCGCTGAGCAGTGCCACGCTCATGAGCTCACGCCCCAACGGTTTTCATAAAGCAGTTCATTCAGCGGCCTCGATTGCGCCCAGCCCTCCAGGGTGAGCATCGGAGCCGGGTAAAAGCTCTGCACCGGCCCCAGGCACAGAATCGCCAGGGGCTTGGCGCCGACGGGCAACCCCAGCAGGTCGGCCAGGGCCTGGGGCTCGAACAACGACACCCAGCCCATCCCCAACCCTTCGGCACGGGCGGCCAGCCACAGGTTCTGGATGGCGCAGGACAGCGAGGCCAGATCCATTTCCGGCAAGGTCCGACGCCCGAAGATATGCCGCTCGCGATCATCCATCAACGCGGCCACCAACACTTCGGCGCAGTCGTCGATGCCTTCGACCTTGAGCTTCATGAACTCATCGCTACGCTCGCCCAGGGCCTCGGCGGTGCGAACACGTTCCTCTTCCACCAACTGCCGGATATTGCCGCGCAGGGCGCGGTCACTGATGCGAATGAATCGCCACGGCTGCATCAGGCCCACGCTGGGAGCCTGATGCGCCGCTTCCAGCAGGCGCCGCAGCAAGGCCGGCTCAATCGAGCCACCTGCGAAGTGGCGCATGTCGCGGCGCTCGGCGATGGCGCGGTAGATGGCGTCGCGTTCGGCCTGGGAGAAAGCGTTGTCGGTCATGGCCTTTTCGCGAGCAAGCCCGCTTCCACTGGAGTCAGGTGATCGAACGTGTTCGCGAAGGCGGCCTCGGGGACCGGCGCGAACAGCGCGGCGATCGCCCTCGGGTTCGATGGAAAATAGAAGTGAACATAGGAAGCCGTCATCCGCCCCTGCCGGAAAACCGCCTCGGCTCCACGCCCGCCATTGGGACTCTGGCCACGAGCGATCGGCGCAACATCGGTGCTGGTCAGCGAATGATGGTAGGTATGGCCCCGCAAGGTGCCTTCCGGCAGCTCCACCGCTTGCAGGGCCAGGGCCGCCAGGCGTTTCTGCATCTGCGCCTCGCCGGCCAGCAGGCCCAGCAGCTCGGCGCGAGTACCTTCGACATCGGTCAGCGAATCCAGCAGGTACAACATGCCGCCGCATTCGGCCAGCAAGGGCTTGCCGGCCTCATGGTGAGCCCGGATCGCCGCCAGCATCGACGCGTTCCGGGCCAGGGCGACATGGTGCAGCTCCGGGTAACCGCCAGGCAGGTAGAGGCTGTCCGCTTCGGGCAGCGTCGTGTCATGGATCGGAGAGAAAAAGCTCAACTGCGCGCCCATGGCCCGCAGCAGGTCGAGGCTTGCGCCGTAGGTGAACGCAAACGCTTCGTCCCGCGCCACGGCGATACGGACGCCGTCGAGCCAGGGTTGCACGGCCACCACCTCGGGTGCGGCAAACGTCACGGCCGGCGGCAGCGTCACTTCGCAACTGCTCGCCAGGGCCTCGGCGGCAGCATCGAGGCGCAGATCCAGATCATTCAGCTCACTGGCCTGGACCAGGCCGAGGTGACGGCTGGGCAATTCGATACCGGTCTCCCGGGACAACGCGCCGTACCAGCGCAGCCCTTCGGTCAGGCTGCCTTCGAGCAGTTGCGCATGCCGCAAGGTGCCGACCCGGTTGGCCAGCACCCCGGCAAACGGCAGGTCCGCTTGATAACGCGCCAGGCCCAGGGCCAGGGCGCCGAACGTCTGGGCCATGGCCGTTCCGTCGATCACCGCCAGCACCGGTACACCGAAATGCCGCGCCAGGTCGGCACTGGACGGGGTGCCGTCGAACAGCCCCATCACGCCTTCGATCAGGATCAGGTCCGCCTCCCCGGCGGCTTCCCACAACAGCCGTCGACTTTCCTGCTCGCCGACCATCCACATGTCCAGCTGATAGACCGGCGCACCGCTGGCGCGCTCCAGGATCATCGGATCGAGAAAATCCGGACCGCACTTGAATACCCGCACCCTGCGCCCCTGGGTGCGATGCAACCGGGCCAGCGCGGCGGTGACGGTGGTCTTGCCCTGCCCCGAGGCAGGGGCTGCGATCAGGACGGCCGGGCACTGGCGGCTGTGCATGCGGGCATCGCTCACAGCTCGACGCCCTTCTGCGCCTTGATGCCGGCCTGGAAGGCGTGCTTGATCATGCCCATCTCGGTGACGGTATCCGCCAACTCGATCATTTCCGGCTTGGCGCCACGCCCGGTCACCACCACATGCTGCATGGGCGGGCGGGCCTGCAGGTCGCTCAGCACCTGGTCCAGGTCCAGGTATCCATGCTTGAGGGCGATATTGAGTTCATCGAGCACGACCAGGCCGATGGACGGATCGCCCAGCAACTGGCGCGACACCGCCCAGGCGGCTTCGGCAGCAGCGATATCGCGCTGGCGGTCCTGGGTTTCCCAGGTAAATCCTTCCCCCATCACATGAAAACGCACCTGCTCCGGGAAGCGACGGAAAAACAGTTCTTCCCCGGTGCTGTTGCGCCCCTTGATGAACTGCACCACGCCGCATTGCATGCCATGCCCCATGGCCCGCGCGAGCATGCCGAACGCAGAGCTGCTCTTGCCCTTGCCGTTGCCGCTCAGCACCAGCAGCAGGCCGCACTCGTTCGGCGCGTTGGCAATACGCTCGTCGATCACGGCTTTCTTGCGCAGCATGCGCGCCAGGTGACGTTCGTCGCGATCGGACGCATCGGAAATGGGGGAACCGGTCATGGGGAGGCCTCCGTTGGGACTGGATAACGGCGGGCGGGCACAAAAAGAGACGGCAACAAGCCTGGCATCGCCCACCGTGACGCCGTTGAATGGATCAGGCCGGTCTCCGGGCTCATGAGCGGCGTGATGCCGGGCTACCCGCCTTCCCACGTCCTTGGACGCAGTGGCTCATGGGCAGCCTTGACTCATTTACCGTTGCGGGGGCAGCGCCGGGCTCGCATGGGCTCACCGGCTTCCCTGTTTCACTTTGTCGGCCTGCGGCCACAAAGCACCTGAAACAAGCCGCGAAGGTTAGAGGGTTGGGGCAGGAGCGTCAATTAAAGCCACCGCGGGCCGGGCGTCGCTTATTGGCCAGGATCAATAAAATGACGTCAATGTTGTGCCATGCTGCGGCAAATGATATCAAATGGACATTACCACCCGATATCACAAGAACAACAGGGGGCAACGCATGCAAGGCATGATCATCAGCAATCCAAAACTGGAGTTCCTGCGCCCGATGCTCGAACGCTGGTTCGACTGCATCGATCGCTACAACACCGTGCGCGGGGATAACGACACGCCGTACTGGTTCGACGAAAAAGCCAACCTGGGATTGCTCTCGGCAGCGGCCTGGATGGCCGAGATGGTCACGCTGCAGGACGCCCCGACCCGCAAGCAGAATGAAGAAGGCGAACGCAACGCCAGGGCCCACCTGTTCATTGCCGGTACGGATGAGCGCGCCTTCATCCAGGCCACCCAGCGCTGGCCAAAGGTCAAGAACCTCAACCTGACCCAGCCCTTGCTCGAAGCCACCAGCGACGCCAAGCGCATCAGCTACGCCAGCGACCTGAAGCTGGGCTGCCTGTTCGTCGCGCCGCAAAAAGCCCAGCAAAGCACCACGCCCGAAGAGCTGCAGGACATGGTCGATGAACTGCAGAAGGAAAACACCTGCGCCGTGGCCTGGTATTTCCCTTACGCCTATCGCAAGTTGCGCAACGAGGCCGGTCATTATCATCCGGGGATCGCCGTGCTGTTCAAGCAGGCCCACGGCTGACGGGTGGAACCATCGCGCGTCTACGCTTCTCTATGAATAACCACATGCATTCATAGGGAAGCCAGCATGCTCAAGCCGCCTCATCTCCTGACCATTGTCCTTGCCGCAGGGCTTGTCGCTTGCGGCGAATCGTCCACGCTGCAAGTGTCCGATGGCACCGGCCCATCGCCGAAGCTGCCGGAACCGAACAAGACCCTGATCCCCACCGTGAACATCGCCGAAGCTGTCGGCTGGCCGGACGGCGCCAAGCCGACGCCGGCCCAGGGCCTGCAAGTGAAGGCTTTCGCCGAAGGCCTGGATCATCCACGCTGGCTCTATGTGCTGCCCAACGGCGATGTGCTGGTAGCCGAAACCAATGCCCCGCCCAAGCCAGACGATTCCAAGGGCGTGCGCGGCTGGGTGATGAAAAAGGTCATGGGTCGCGCCGGCGCCGGAGTGCCAAGCCCCAATCGCATCACACTGCTGCGTGACGCCAATCACGACGGCATCGCCGAAACCCGCACGGTTTTCCTGGAGAACCTCAACTCGCCGTTCGGCATGACCCTGGTGGGCAATGACCTGTACGTGGCCGACACTGACCGGTTGATTCGTTTTCCCTACAAGGACGGCGACACGCAAATCAAGGCGCAGCCCACCAAGGTCGTCGACTTGCCGGGCGGCACGCTCAACCACCACTGGACCAAAAACGTCATCGCCAGCCGCGACGGCAGCAAGCTGTACGTCACCACCGGCTCGAACAGTAACGTCGCGGAGAACGGCATGGAGGCTGAAGAAGGTCGTGCGGCCATCTGGGAAGTGGACCGCGCCAGCGGCAACCACCGCATCTTTGCCTCGGGCCTGCGCAACCCCAACGGCCTGGCCTGGGAGCCGCGCAGCGGAGCGCTGTGGACAGCGGTGAACGAACGGGACGAGATCGGCAGCGACCTGGTGCCGGACTACATCACCTCGGTCAAGGATGGCGGCTTCTATGGCTGGCCCTACAGCTATTACGGGCAGCATGTCGATACTCGGGTCGAGCCCCAGAAACCGGACCTGGTGGCCAAAGCCATAGCCCCGGACTATGCCGTCGGGCCTCACACCGCGTCGCTGGGCCTGACCTTCGCCGAGGGCAGCAACCTCCCCGCGCCATTTACCGAGGGAGCGTTCATCGGGCAGCATGGCTCATGGAATCGCAAGCCCCACAGTGGCTACAAAGTGATTTTCGTCCCCTTCAGTGCTGGCAAGCCGGTCGGGCAACCTGTCGATGTGCTGAGCGGCTTCCTGAACGCCGACGAAAAAGCCCAGGGCCGCCCGGTAGGTGTCGTGATCGACAAACAGGGTGGATTGCTGGTAGCCGATGATGTGGGGAACAAGATCTGGCGGGTGTCTGCCCAATAGCGCTGATCGCACTCTTCTGTGGCGAGGGGATTTATCCCCGCGGGGCTGCGCAGCAGCCCTAGAGCTTGAAATGCGGAGTTTTCAGGCCGATCGCATCCAAGCCGCTGTCTTTGGGGCTGCTTTGCAGCCCAGCGGGGGTAAATCCCCTCGCCACAGGTCTTCGCTGACCTGAAAATCCACGTCAGGGATTGCGTGCCAGATGCTCCGGCTGCAATACACGCTTGGCGCCCAGGTAAGCCTTCTGCCAATAGGCCTTGGACAGGCTATCGAGCTTGACCGTCCCACCGGTGGCCGGCGCATGCACGAAACGGCCCTCTCCGACGTAGATTCCGGCGTGGCTGACCTGGGAACCGCCATTGGTGGCGAAGAAAACCAGATCCCCGCTCTGCAACGCATCCTTACCGACTTCCGGGGCTCGCATGCCGATCATTTCGCGGGTCGAACGTGGCAGGGAAATACCGGCCGCGTCGCGATAGACATAACCGATCAGGCCGCTGCAATCGAAACCCGAATCCGGTGTGTTGCCACCCCAGCGATAAGGCGTGCCCACCAGGCCAAGCGCCCGGAAGAGTACGTCTTCGGCGGCCGGGGACACGGGTTGCGAGGGAGCGAATACCACCGGAGCACGCACAGGCGCAGGGGGCGGGGTTCGACTGGCGCATGCGCTGAGCAGCGCGGCCAGGAGAAGGGGAGCGAGGCGGGCCGACGTCGACATATGCAGAACGATCCTGATCTGGATGCGGCTTTTTCCTGCCGGGGCATGAAAACAAATCCGCCTGCTGGGACGCAGGCGGATTGCCATCAATCAATGATCAAGGATTCTAGCGGCTATGAGGCAAACTTCAAGTAAGACTTTAAGTTTGCCTTACAAACTGTGCGCTTACTTGCGAGCGGTGACCACAGTCGGCGCCATGGCCAGGGCGCGCTTGGCTTCGATGAAGGTCTTGCTCCAGTAGCTGTCACCGAGGCTATCGATGCGTACGCCACCGCTGCGACGGCTGCTGGAGTGGATGAACTGGTTGTCACCCAGGTAGATACCGGCGTGGCTGACACGTCCACGGCGCCCATTGGTGCTGAAAAACAGCAAGTCACCCGGCTCCAGTTGATTGCGAGCCACCAGCGGGGCATTCACGTTGATCATTTCGCGGGTGGAGCGCGGCAGGTTCATGCCGGCCTCTTCGCGAAACAGATAACCGATGAAACCGCTGCAATCGAAGCCCGCCTCGGAGGTGCCGCCAAAACGGTAGCGGGTCCCGATCAGGGACATGCCACGCTCCAGGATGCTGTCGGCCAGCACGGGAAGCTGATAGGGCTTGTTGCTGGCGAAGGCCGCCAGCTCTTTGTCGGAGGCCACTTCTTCCTGGAACGCAACGGAGGAAGACTGGGCGGTAACGGAATTCTTGACCTGTGGTTGCTGCTCTTGCTGGGTCACTGGGGAGTGGGCAGCGCAACCGAACAACAGGGTAACGAGTGCGAGAGGCACGAGGGGTGCGAAGCGATTTAGCATGGGCACGACCGTGGCTGTAGTTGTAAAGATGGCGAGACTATGCCTTCTATCGACTTCATTTGCAAATTCAATCGATAAAAATGTGACTTCCCGGTTTTGCCATCACATCTAAGCGCTTAAGCCCATTTTGAATGTCGCGTGGCCTGCAACCCAGCAGGGCCGCGGGTTTGCTCGTGCGCAAAGCAGGCCAAGAGCCACTAGTCGGACAGGCTCTACCAGCCCAAGGTTTCTTTCAAGAAAGGAATGGTCAGCTTGCGCTGGGCTTGAAGGGAGGCCTGGTCGAGGCGCTCGAGCAACTCGAACAGTGCACTCATGCTGCGGGTGCCACGGGTAAGAATGAAATGCCCCACCTCATCGGTCAGATGCAGTCCGCGCCGGGAAGCGCGCAACTGCAAGGCACGCAGCTTGTCTTCATCGGAAAGCGGACGCATCTGGAAGATCAGCGCCAGGGTGAGACGAGACTTGAGGTCCGCCAGCTTTACCGGCAACTCCCGGGGAGACGTGGAGGCAGCGATCAGCAGGCGCCGACCACTGTCCCGCAACCGGTTGAAAAGATGAAACAGCGCCTCTTCCCAATCGGCCTTGCCGGCCACGGCCTGGAGATCGTCCAGGCAGACCAGTTCGTATTGTTCGAGGTTGTCGAGGATTTCAACGCCACGGTCCAGCAATTCAGCCAATGGCAGGTACACCGCCGGCTCGCCCAATTGCTCGAATCTCAGGCAGGCCGCCTGCAACAGGTGCGTACGCCCAACCCCATCCTTGCCCCACAGGTAGATCAGACTCTCGGTCCAGCCGGCGTCGGCTTCGCATAGCCGCTCGACATAGCCGAGTGCAGCGGCATTCGCGCCTGGGTAGTAGTTGATGAAGGTGGCGTCATCACGCAGACGCACACCTAGGGGCAACTGAATCGGTTTCATGCTGGCTGGACAGTTCCAAGGAACCGTTAGTGGCCTCTGTGTAAAGTTCGCAAAGTTTATACTCGTGAAGCAGACCGCACAATGCGCCGCTCCACGAGCAAAATCAAAGGTTTGCAGCAGCAACACGGCATGGCGACCATTTCCCTGGCGCCCCGGCCGGTCGCGCCCTACAGATCGGGGTCTTCGACGCCACTGTAGAGGTCCGAATCCTTATACAGGTCACGCGCGTGGCGCACCAGCACCATGATGACCGCCGCCACCGGCAGCGCCAGCAGGATCCCGGTAAAACCAAACAACTCACCGCCTGCCAGGATCGCGAAGATCACCGCCACCGGGTGCAGGCCGATGCGATCGCCCACCAGCAACGGAGTCAGCACCATGCCTTCCAGGGCCTGGCCCACCATGAATACCGCCACGATGCCGACCATGGGATACAGGTCGCCACCAAACTGGAACAGCCCGGCGATCAACGCCGCGCCGATACCGATCACGAAGCCCATGTACGGTACGATGGCCGCCAGGCCGGCGATCATGCCGATCAGCAGACCCAACTCCAGCCCAACCAGCATCAGTCCCGCCGCATAGATGAAGCCCAGCGCCACCATCACCAGCAACTGCCCCCGCACAAACGCACCCAGCACCTCGTGGCATTCGCCGGTGAGGGTCATGATCTGCTCCTCCCGGTGACGCGGCAGCAGGCCGCGGATCTTGGCCATCATCAGGTCCCAGTCCCGCAACAGATAGAAACTCACCACCGGAATCAGCACCAGGTTCGCCAGCCACCCCATCAAGGCCAGGCTCGAGGCTGTGGCCTGGCTCAGCACCACGCCAACGATGTCGGTGGTCTGGCCCATATGTTCGCTGATGGCAGCCTTGACCTTGTCGAACTTCCAGAAACCATCCGCCAGACCCAGCCTGGACTGTACCCAGGGCACTGCTGTGTGCTGTAGCCAATCGAGCATCTGCGGTGCCAGTTCATACAGGCGCAGCAGTTGCTTGGCCAGCATGGGAATCAACACCAGCAACAGCGCGATGACGATCAGGGTAAACAGGGCAAACACCGTCACCACGCCCCAGGTCCGCGACAGGCCGAGCTTCTCCAGGCGATCCACCACCGGATCGAACAGATAGGCCAAGAGCAGCGCCACCAGGAACGGGGTCAGAATCGGATGCAACAGATAGATTAGCGCGCACAGCAGGGCGACCCCGCCCAACCAGAACCAACGCCGCGTATCACCCATGAACAACTCCTGGCTATATAGAAGGAAAACTACCAGCGAAACCGCAGGTTGGCCGTCGGTGCGGGGGGCGCAGCGGGGGCCGTGGCCGAACCCTCGGCTGGCGGTTGTGCCGCAGGAACGGGCGCGATGCTCTCGCCGGCCGGAATTTCCTGCAGTTTCGCCAGGGCCAGCTGCGCCTTGAGCTGCTCCGCACTGCCATTGACCCGATAGACGATCCGATCCCCTTCGACCCGCTGCAATTGCCCGCCGAACGGCTCCAGCAAACGCCCCAGGGCGGCATAACGCTCGAAGTTCATGCCCTGCACTTCCAGCAACTGTTCGGTTGCCACCCCTGGCTTGGCGACGAAGCGCGGGGCCAGACGCTGACTCACCGCCAGCATCACCGCATCGGCCAGCGCGGCGGCATCGGCGCCCTGGGCACTGCCCTGTTCCCGTTGATTGCCCAGCCACAGGCGCCAGGTGCCCTTCCACTGACCGCCCTCTTCCTTGGCATGGACCGCCAGCAGCGCATCGGCGCCGTAGCGCTCCGATGCGGCGCGCAACGGAGCCGGGTCAGTGCCCTCCAGGTTCGGCGCGGTAGCGACGATCTGTTCGCTCAGGTCAGCCAGTGGCAATAGCAGTGGCAAGCCCCGATGCTGGGCGGCGCGGCGCAACGGCGCGGCGCTGGGCTGCCCGTCACCCACCAGGCTCGAACCCTCGGTCGAGTCGTTCAGCCACCAGCCCAGGATCGAAGGCCGGTTCGCGCCCCACAGTGACAGCCCTGCCGAACGCAGGGCGCGATCGGTGCTCACCGGATCGAAGTCCACCTTCAGGCTCTCGGGAGGGCCGGCGTCGTAGCCATACTGGAGAATGATCTGCTGCGGGTCCTTGCGGAGCGCCGCCAGCCCGGGGTTCTGTGCCGCCCCGGCATCGCCGGTCAGACGCAGCACCAGCGTGTCCAGGGCGCGCAATGTCGCCTGGTTGCGCTCGTCCGGCGACTGGCTCGCGACGGGCTCGTAGACTTGATAAAGACCATTGAGGGGTTCGGCCTGGCTCGCCAGGCTGATCAACGCCAGGCAGCCCACAGACAAGAATTTGATCAGACGCATGGAAGATTCCCGGACATGACGGCTGGAACAGGCCGTGTGAAGAAAACGAAGCATGGCTGTGACCACGGCATGCGCCAAAACACTCACACACCGATGGAAGTTTTGCGCGGTCGTCACCATAGCCGGTTACGGCTACACCTTATACAGCCGCATCGTGCAGCACCAATAGAAGAAATATCGGTTTTTTTCTGCGGATATGTTCCTGCCCGTCGGCGCGAGGATGGCCGCTGCCCCACAAGCCTGATAAAATCGCGCGCCTTCGCAGACCGGCAACGGCTGGGCATCCGGAATCACTCGCACAACGAGTATTCAATGGCCCCGGCGGTCGGTCGTTACCCAGAAATCCCCCCCTAAAGGCCTGGATCATGAGCAAGCAACCCTCCCTGAGCTACAAGGACGCCGGTGTAGACATCGACGCCGGTGAAGCATTGGTCGAACGCATCAAGAGCGTCGCCAAGCGCACTGCGCGTCCGGAAGTCATGGGCGGCCTGGGCGGTTTCGGCGCCCTCTGCGAGATCCCGGCCGGCTACAAGCAACCGGTGCTGGTCTCGGGCACCGACGGCGTGGGCACCAAGCTGCGCCTGGCACTGAACCTGAACAAGCACGACAGCATCGGTATCGACCTGGTGGCGATGTGCGTGAACGACCTGGTCGTCTGCGGCGCCGAGCCACTGTTCTTCCTCGACTACTACGCCACCGGCAAACTGAACGTCGACACCGCAGCCCAGGTGGTGACCGGCATCGGCGCCGGCTGCGAGCTGTCCGGCTGCTCCCTGGTCGGTGGTGAAACCGCCGAGATGCCAGGCATGTACGAAGGCGAGGACTACGACCTGGCCGGCTTCTGTGTCGGCGTCGTGGAAAAAGCCGAGATCATCGACGGGTCGAAAGTCGCCACCGGCGACGCCCTGCTTGCCCTGCCGTCCTCCGGTCCGCACTCCAACGGCTACTCGCTGATCCGCAAGATCATCGAAGTGTCCGGCGCCGACATCGAAAACACCCAGCTCGACGGCAAGCCGTTGACCGACCTGTTGATGGCCCCGACCCGCATCTACGTCAAGCCGCTGCTCAAGCTGATCAAGGACACCGGCGCCGTCAAGGCCATGGCCCACATCACCGGTGGCGGCCTGCTGGACAACATCCCGCGCGTCCTGCCAAAAGGCGCCCAGGCGGTGGTCGACGTGGCGAGCTGGACCCGCCCCGCGGTGTTCGACTGGCTGCAGGAAAAAGGCAACGTCAATGAAACCGAAATGCACCGCGTGCTGAACTGCGGCGTGGGCATGGTCATCTGCGTGGCCCAGGAGCACGTCGAGACCGCCCTGAACGTGTTGCGTGAAGCCGGCGAGCAGCCTTGGGTCATCGGCCACATCGCTGCGGCAGCCGAAGGCGCCGCCCAGGTCGAGCTGAAAAACCTTAAGGCACACTGATGCACGAACGGATGTCTGCAACCTGTGACGTCGTGGTGCTGCTGTCAGGCACCGGCAGCAACTTGCAGGCCCTGATCGACAGCACGCGGACCGGAGACAACCCGGTCCGCATCCGCGCGGTGATTTCCAACCGCGCCGATGCCTACGGCCTGCAACGCGCCAAGGAGGCGGGAATCGAGACCCGCGTCCTGGATCACAAGGCATTCGATGGCCGCGAAGCCTTCGACGCCGCACTGATCGAACAGATCGACGCCTTCAGTCCCCAACTGGTGGTCCTGGCCGGCTTCATGCGCATCCTCAGCGCCGGCTTCGTGCGTCATTACCAGGGCCGGCTGTTCAATATCCATCCTTCGTTGCTACCCAAATACAAAGGGTTGCACACTCACCAGCGCGCACTGGAGGCCGGGGACACGGAGCATGGCTGCTCGGTGCACTTCGTCACCGAGGAACTCGATGGCGGACCACTGGTCGTACAGGCAGTAATACCGGTAGAGTTGCACGACACGCCGCAAAGCCTGGCACAACGGGTCCACGCCCGGGAACACCAGATCTACCCGATGGCCGTGCGTTGGTTTGCCGAAGGACGGCTGACCCTCGACGATCGTGGTGCCTCGCTGGACGGCCAGTTGCTCGCCGCCAGCGGCCATTTGATTCGATACTAGGAGATTTTATGCGTCGCGCCCTGCTCTTCGCCTGCGCCCTGCTTGCCCTGCCTCTGGCACAGGCCGCGGAGCTTCAACCCTTCTCCGCCAGCTACACCGCCGACTGGAAACAATTGCCCATGAGCGGCACTGCCGAGCGCAGCCTGACCAAGGAAGCCAACGGCACCTGGAAGCTGAGCTTCAAGGCATCGATGATGATTGCCGGCCTGACGGAAGAAAGCACCCTGACCCTGGACAAGGACACCCTGCTGCCTCAGTCCTACCACTTCGAGCGCAGCGGCCTGGGCAAGGCCAAGAAGGCCGACCTGGACTTCGACTGGAACACGAAGATGGTCACCGGCACCGATCGCGGCGACGCGGTGAAGCTGCCGCTCAACCGAGGCATGGTGGATAAATCCACCTACCAGCTGGCCTTGCAGCACGATGTGGCCGCCGGCAAGAAGAGCATGAGCTATCAGGTGGTCGATGACGGCGAAGTCGACACCTATGACTTCCGCGTACTGGGCGCCGAAAAAGTCGAAACCAAGGCCGGGCAGATCGACGCGATCAAAGTGGAGCGTGTGCGCGACCCGACACAAAGCAAGCGCATCACCGTACTCTGGTTCGCCAAGGACTGGGATTACCTGCTGGTACGCCTGCAACAGGTCGAGACCGACGGCAAGGAGTACAACATCATGCTCCAGGACGGCACGGTCAACGGCAAGCCAGTCAAAGGCAGCTGATCCGGCTCGATAATCAGGAAGCCCCGCATATGCGGGGCTTCTTTTTGTCCGGGATGCCATGCCTTGCGTGCACCTGCTCACGATGGAAGTGGGCTGGCACACGGTATCGCGGGCAGCCTCTTTCCCCAGGGAAGCAGCTTCGCTGGATGGTTGCCGCGCCAATATGAAACCTTTTTCATGATGCCTCCCTGCGACCGAATGCCGCGCCCGGCCTGGGCTGTACGACCGCTGCGCTTTCCATGAAAACTTCTTAACGGACCGGGGCATTTACTTAGCAGGCTACGCAAACCTATAACAAAGTCCTGCACACGTTTTGCTGCAGATGACAGAGATTGGAGTTTGCAAAGATGACTGTGAAAGTAATTGAACGCGATGATGCCCACATGTCCCACGAAGCCATTGCCGCCGGCATCCGGATCTGGGATGTGCATCAGCAGGATCTGCTGGTGGGGATGTTCCATTCGGAGACAGACGCCCATAGCTACAAGGCGGAGCTGGAGCGCGAGGAAATGCTGCGCTCGCGGGAGACGGCAGAATCCTGAACAACGAAAAACCTGTGGGAGCGAGCGTGCTCGCGATAGCGGAGTGTCAGTCGCCATATGGGGCACTGATAACCACTATTGCGAGCACGCTCGCTCCCACAGGTTTTGTGTTTCAGTTCAACTGATATTGCGTCCGGCTCACCACATCAAATCATCCGGAATCTGATACGCCGCGTACGGATCGTCGGCATCCACTTCTTCGGTCTGGGTATTGAGCTGCACAATACGCTTGGGATCTCGCTCCTGGATTTTCAACGCCGCTTCGCGGGGGATCACTTCATAACCGCCGGCATGATGGACGATCGCCAGCGAGCCGCTGCTCAGCTTGTTACGCATCAGGGTGTTGACCGAGATACGCTTGACCTTCTTGTCGTCGACAAAGTTGTAGTAATCATCGGTGGTCAGCTTCGGCAGGCGCGAGACTTCGATCAACTGCTTGATCTGGGCGGCACGGGCCTTCTGCTCGGCCTTTTCCTGTTGCTGGCGATTGAGCTCCTGGTCACGCCGCGCCTTCTCCGCCATGGCCTCCTGGGCCGCGCGCTGCTGGGAGTCGTCCAGTTCGATCTGGCCCTTGTGGGCCAGGCGCTGCTGCTTCTGCTTCTCTTTGCCGACCTGCTTGACCTGCTTTTGGTTGACCAGCCCTGCTTTGAGCAACTGGTCGCGAAGGGAAAGGCTCATGGTGCTTACTCACTTAGGCAACGGCCTCAGCCGCAGCTGGGCAAATTCTTTTCCTGACGTTTGGCTTCGCCCCACAAGGCGTCCAATTCTTCTAGGGTGCAATCTTCCATGGGACGGTGGGTGTCGCGCAATGCCTGTTCGATAAATCGAAAACGCCGCTCGAATTTCCCATTGGCGCCGCGCAGTGCGGTTTCCGGATCGACCTTGAGATGACGGGCCAGGTTCACCACGCTGAACAGCAGGTCGCCGACCTCCTCGCCAATGGCTTGTGGGTCATTGTCGGCCATGGCTTGCAGCACTTCGTCCAGCTCCTCGCGAACCTTGTCCAGCACCGGCAGTGGACCCGGCCAGTCGAAACCGACCTGGCCCGCCCGTTTCTGCAGCTTCGCCGACCGGGATAACGCCGGCAGGGCCGCTGGCACATCGTCGAGCAGTGACAACTGCTCCGGAGCGCAGGCCTTTTCAGCCCGCTCCTCAGCCTTGATCTGCTCCCAGCGATGCTTGACCTGCTCCTCGCTCAGGCGCGGTACATCCAGCGGCGCGTAGAGATCGCCGGTGGGAAATACGTGAGGATGGCGCCGGATCAGCTTGCGGGTGATGCTGTCGACCACACCGGCGAATTCAAAGCGGTTTTCTTCCCGGGCCAGCTGGCTGTAATACACCACCTGGAACAACAGATCGCCCAATTCGCCTTGCAGGTGATCGAAGTCGCCGCGCTCGATGGCATCGGCGACTTCGTAGGCTTCTTCCAAGGTATGGGGAACGATGGTCGCGTAGGTTTGCTTGATGTCCCACGGGCAACCGTACTGGGGGTCCCGCAGACGGTTCATCAAGTGGAGCAGGTCTTCGAGGCTGTACATCAATCCATCCCATCACAAAAAAGTCCTGTGGGAGCAAGCTCGCTCCCACTTTTTCGGACTGCGCTTAACCTGGTGTCCGGTTACGCCGGGTCTCGATGATGTTCGGCAACTGGGAAATCCGCCCCAACAGGCGGCCTAGCGCATCCAGCCCCGGAATCTCGATGGTCAGGGACATCAGTGCGGTGTTGTCTTCCTTGTTCGAACGGGTGTTGACCGCCAACACGTTGATCCGCTCATTGAGCAGCACCTGAGACACGTCACGCAGCAACCCGGAGCGATCGTAGGCGCGAATGATGATGTCCACCGGATAGGTGAGCACGGGCACCGGGCCCCAGCTGACCTGGATGATCCGTTCCGGCTCGCGGCCGGCCAGTTGCAGCACCGAGGCACAGTCCTGGCGGTGAATGCTCACGCCGCGCCCCTGGGTGATGTAGCCGACGATCGCATCCCCCGGCAACGGCTGGCAGCAGCCGGCCATCTGGGTCATCAGGTTGCCGACCCCCTGGATCTGGATATCGCCGCGCTTGCCCGGCTTGTAGCCAGTGGCCTTGCGCGGGATCAGCTCCAGTTGTTCGTTGCCACGCTCCGGCTCCACCAGTTGCTGGGCCAGGTTGACCAGTTGCGCCAGGCGCAGGTCCCCGGCCCCGAGGGCGGCGAACATGTCGTCGGCGGTCTTCATGTTGGCCTTTTCGGCCAGCTTGTCGAAATCCACCTGCGGCAGGCCAAGGCGACTGAGCTCGCGCTCGATCAAGGTCTTGCCGGCGGCGACGTTCTGGTCGCGAGCCTGCAGCTTGAACCAATGGACGATTTTCGCCCGAGCCCGCGACGTGGTGATATAGCCCAGGTTCGGGTTCAGCCAGTCACGGCTCGGCGTGCCGTGCTTGCTGGTGATGATCTCGACCTGTTCACCGGTCTGCAGGCTGTAGTTGAGCGGTACGATCCGCCCGTTGATCTTGGCGCCACGGCAGTTATGGCCGATCTCGGTGTGGACCCGGTAGGCGAAGTCCAGGGGCGTCGCACCCTTGGGCAGGTCGATGGCATGCCCGTCGGGGGTGAAGATGTAGACCCGGTCCGGCTCGATATCCACCCGCAACTGCTCGGCCAGGCCGCCGATATCACCCAGTTCCTCGTGCCACTCCAGGACCTGGCGCAGCCAGGAAATCTTTTCTTCGTAGTGGTTGGAGCCGGACTTGACGTCGGTGCCCTTGTATTTCCAGTGCGCGCAGACACCCAGCTCGGCTTCCTCGTGCATGGCGTGGGTGCGGATCTGCACCTCCAGTACCTTGCCTTCGGGACCGATCACCGCAGTGTGCAGCGAGCGATAGCCGTTTTCCTTGGGGTTGGCGATGTAGTCGTCGAACTCCTTGGGAATGTGTCGCCACAGGGTATGGACGATCCCCAGGGCGGTGTAGCAATCGCGCATTTCCGGAACCAGCACGCGAACAGCGCGAACGTCGTAGATCTGGCTGAATTCCAGCCCTTTGCGCTGCATTTTGCGCCAGATCGAATAGATGTGCTTGGCCCGGCCGCTGATATCGGCTTCCACGCCGGTGGCCTGCAATTCTTCGCGCAGCTGGGTCATCACATCGGTGATGAAACGCTCACGGTCCAGGCGTCGCTCATGCAGCAGCTTGGCGATCTGCTTGTACTGGTCGGGCTCCAGGTAGCGGAAGGACAGATCCTCCAGCTCCCACTTGATGTGACCGATGCCGAGACGGTGGGCCAGGGGGGCATAGATGTCGAACACTTCCCGGGCGACGCGATTGCGCTTCTCGTCGTCGGCGGACTTCACCGCACGGATCGCACAGGTCCGCTCGGCCAGCTTGATCAACGCGACGCGCACGTCGTCGACCATGGCCACGAGCATCTTGCGCAGGTTCTCTACCTGGCCCTGGGTACCCAGGACCATGGAATGGCGCGGACTGAGGCTGGCGCTGATGGCCGCCATGCGCAGCACGCCGTCGATCAGCTTGGCGACCACCGCACCGAAGCGCTGGCTGACCACCGGGAGCGGGATCTGCCCTTCGCGAACGCCGCGGTACAGCACCGCGGCCACGAGGGAATCCTGGTCGAGCTTGAGGTCGGCGAGGATCTCGGCAATCTCCAGGCCCGTATGAAAACTCGAGGTGCCTTCGGACCAGAGGTTCTTCGCCGCATTGTGTTGCTGTTCCGCCTCGCGAGCGAACTCGCAGGCTTGCTTCAAGGCTTCGCGATCCAACGCCATGTCGATGCTGACCGCGTGATCGAGCCAAGCCTCGAGATTGATACTGCCGTCGGTGTTGATCGGCTGGTGTGCTCTCACCTGTACCATCTTTACTTACCTTCCCTATGACGCAGATTCAATGCGTCAACATCGCTGACCTTCGTTGTCCGTGCTTCCGCCCAGGACTGTAGCGGGTTGGCACGAACGGGTCAGTCGGACAAGCCATCCTGGCTCGCTTCAAATAACGCCATGGCCTCGACATGCGCCGTCTGAGGAAACATATCGAGAATCCCGGCACGTTTTAACCGGTAGCCCTGCTTGATCAATTCGACCGTGTCCCGGGCCAAAGTTGCCGGGTTGCACGATACATATACCAACCGTCCGGCGCCCAGGGAGGCCAGCTTGCGCACCACCTCGAAAGCACCGTCACGGGGTGGGTCCAAGAGTACCGCAGAAAAGCCTTCGCCGATCCATTCGGCACCCGCCAGCGGCTGGGATAAATCGGCCTGAAAAAAGGCAGTGTTATGCAAATTGTTGCTGAGCGCGTTGGCCGCAGCCCGATCCACCATGACCTGCACGCCCTCGACGGCGACGACTTCGCGTACCTGCCTGGCCAGTGGCAAGGCGAAATTGCCCAGGCCACAGAACAGATCCAGCACCCGCTCCTCGGGCCGAGGCGCCAGCCATTGCAAGGCCTGGGCAATCATCGCCTCGTTGATGCCGGCGTTCACCTGGATGAAATCCCCCGGTCGATAGGCCAGCTCCAGGCCCCAGGGATCCAGGCGATAACCCAGGGTCTGGCCGGGCTCCGCCGGTTGCGGCTCGCCCTCTCCATGAAGCCACAACTGGGCCTCATGGAACGCGCAGAAATCCTTGAGGATCGTCAGGTCGGCCTCCGATAGTGGTGCCATGTGCCTTAGCAACACCGCCAGGGACGAGCCGGCGAACAACTCCACATGGCCAAGTGCCTGGGGCTTGCTCAGGCGCCTGAGCATATCCGGCAGGCGGCTCATGATCGGCTGCAAGGGCTGTACCAGCACGGGGCAATCGCCAATGGCAACGATGTCCTGGCTGCCGGCCGCACGCAAACCCACCTCGAGCTTCTTCGCTTTCTGATCCCAGCGCACGGCCACCCGGGCGCGACGTCGATAAGCGAACTCCGGCCCGCTCAGCGGCGCGGCCCACTCCTCGGGTTCGACGCCGGCCACCCGCGACAACTGCTCGGCGAGCATGCGCTGTTTCAGGGCGAGCTGTTCTTCGTGGGGCAAATGCTGGACGCTGCAGCCTCCGCATTGACCGGCGTGGGCACAGGCTGCCGGGCGGCGCAGTTCACTGGTCTGGAACACGCGCTCGGTGCGCGCCTCGACCACCTTGCCATGGGCACCGAGCACCCGAGCCTCGACCTCCTCGCCGGCCAGGGCACCGATGACGAACCAGGTACGGCCATCGACAAAGCCGATACCCCGGCCATCGTTGGCCAGGCGTTCGATGCTCAAGCGCTGCTTTTTGCCGGTGGGCACCTGGGGGGCCCGGCTTCCGCCGCTGGGCTGGAAGCGCAGGCCTCTTTCATGCCTGGCCATCAGTTGGGCGCGTCGAAAATGCCGGTGGACAGGTAACGGTCGCCCCGGTCGCAGATGATCGCCACGATCACCGCGTTTTCAACTTCCTTGGACAAGCGCAGCATGCCCGCCACGGCACCGCCCGAAGACACGCCGCAGAAAATACCCTCTTCCCGGGCCAGCCGACGGGTCACGTCCTCGGCCTCACTCTGGGCCATGTCGATGATGCGGTCCACGCGATCGGCCTGGTAGATCTTCGGCAGATATTCCTCGGGCCAGCGACGAATGCCCGGAATGGCCGAGCCCTCCATCGGCTGCAGACCAATGATCTGTACCTCCGGATTCTGTTCCTTGAGGTAGCGCGAAGTGCCCATGATGGTACCGGTGGTGCCCATCGAACTGACGAAATGGGTAATGGTGCCGCCGGTCTGGCGCCAGATCTCGGGGCCGGTGCTGGTGTAGTGGGCCTCGGGGTTGTCGCCGTTGGCGAATTGATCCAGCACCTTGCCACGCCCTTCGGCCTGCATGCGCTCGGCCAGGTCCCGGGCGCCTTCCATGCCTTCGTCCTTGGACACCAGGATCAATTCGGCACCGTAGGCGGTCATCGCCGCCTTGCGTTCGGCGCTGGAATTGTCGGGCATGATCAGGATCATCTTGTAACCCTTGATGGCCGCCGCCATGGCCAAGGCGATACCGGTATTGCCGGACGTCGCCTCGATCAGGGTGTCGCCGGGCCGGATCTGTCCACGCAGTTCACCCCGGGTGATCATCGACAGCGCCGGCCGATCCTTGACCGAACCCGCCGGGTTGTTCCCTTCAAGCTTGAGCAAAAGCGTGTTGCTGGTGGCGCCAGGCAGGCGCTGCAAACGGACCAGCGGGGTGTTGCCGACGCAATCGGCGATGGTGGGGTACTGCAATGTCATGGCGTATTCGCAATCCGGGCTGCGGGGGCGCCTATCATACCGGCAAACGTTGCCAGGCCATATCACGCAAAGTGTGGTGGTTATGGCTTATGGGAATAAGCGGGTCATGAGATGGAGAGACAGGGCTTGATCCCGCCGGGCTGCGAGCTATCGCCGACCTCGCGAACACGGGGAGGTGAAGCAAGTCTGGCTGGGAACCTCTCCCATGGAACCAGTCCACCTGTCCGCGACTGCCAGACCTATACCTTCTGTACGTCAAATACCCCATCAGCTTTCTGGTGATCCACGGTTTTCACGTCAAAACGACCTTTGTATTTGTTTTTTATCTCGATGGTCTCAAGGGTCAAGTCTCCAGTGTTTGCTGCCCCTGAGAAACCGTGGAACGACATCTGTATCCAGATATTATGTTTCTTGATCTCATAGGTACCCGGCGCCGTCAGAGAGCTGAACTGCACGATGACAATACCTTTATCCTCTCCTATAACCCCGACAATGGAGTTATCGGGCTGATCCAGAATATAAACGTCCTCAGTTTTGGTGACCTGCCCATTAAGCGTGATGGTTATTGAGCCTTTCGCATCAAGCCTGGGAGCAGCTTTTATAGCTTTCATCCTTTCTTTGTCGCTCAGGGTGTTCATGTCTTTCTC
This sequence comes from Pseudomonas sp. NFACC32-1, assembly GCF_900101215.1. NCBI lineage: Bacteria > Pseudomonadati > Pseudomonadota > Gammaproteobacteria > Pseudomonadales > Pseudomonadaceae > Pseudomonas > Pseudomonas sp. NFACC32-1. Next base: position 12,283 of record NZ_FMUL01000005.1, on the reverse strand, counting down.
CTCAGGTAGTTAATAACTCAACGACACCGAGCTTAAAAAACAGAAAAGAAGCCCACACCTGTCAAGATCGACAGTCCCGACCGATGGTCAATAGCGAGCCGGAAGTGACACATGGTCTGGCTGCCCACGGATCATCGCGAGTTTGACCCTGCCCCCAGACGCCAGCGCCGTTTATCGCCGTGGACAATTGCCCGGCAGTACGGATACGAGACGCGCATGAATTTTACGGAGATTGCCCGCCCGCAAATCGCTACACTGCGCAGGTATTGCATGCCGGATGCGTGCAAGTTCGATCTGACCGCTGGATGCAGGAGACAAGTGTGCTCAAGAAACTGGGAATCAAAGGCCGCGTACTGTTGCTGACCCTGCTGCCGACCAGCCTGATGGCGCTGGTCCTGGGGGGCTATTTCACCTGGATGCAGCAATCTGACCTGCACGCCCAGTTGCTGCAACGCGGCGAAATGATCGCAGAACAGCTTGCACCATTGGTCGCCCCGGCCATGAGCCGCCAGGAGACCGACCTGCTGGAACGCATCGCCACCCAGTCCCTGGAACAGGCGGACGTGCGTGCCGTGACCTTCCTCGCGCCCGACCGCACACCGCTGGCCCATGCCGGCCCGACCATGCTCAACCGTGCGCCGGAAGGCAACAGCACCCAGTTGCTGCAGCGCACCGGCAACGATGCCACCCGCTATCTGTTGCCGGTATTCGGCAAGCATCGCAACCTGGCCGGCGAACTGATCCCCGAAGAGGCCGACCGCCTGCTGGGCTGGGTCGAACTGGAGCTGTCCCACAGCGGCATGTTGTTGCGCGGCTACCGTAGCCTGTTCGCCAGCCTGCTGCTGATCGCCGCCGGCCTGGGATTGACCGCGCTGCTGGCCCTGCGCATGGGCCGTACCATCAACCGGCCGTTGAGCCAGATCAAGCAAGCCGTGGCACAACTCAAGGACGGTCATCTGGAAACCCGCCTGCCCCCCTTGGGCAGCCAGGAACTGGATGAACTGGCATCGGGCATCAACCGCATGGCGGGCACCCTGCAGAATGCCCAGGAGGAATTGCAGCACAGCATCGACCAGGCCACCGAGGACGTGCGCCAGAACCTGGAGACCATCGAGATCCAGAACATCGAGCTGGACCTGGCCCGCAAGGAAGCCCTGGAGGCGAGCCGGATCAAGTCCGAATTCCTGGCGAACATGAGCCATGAGATCCGTACGCCGCTCAACGGCATCCTGGGCTTCACGCACCTGCTGCAGAAAAGCGAGCTGACCCCGCGCCAGCTCGACTACCTGGGCACTATCGAGAAATCCGCCGACAGCCTGCTGGGCATCATCAACGAGATCCTCGACTTCTCGAAGATCGAGGCCGGCAAGCTGGTGCTCGACAGCATTCCGTTCAACCTGCGCGACCTGTTGCAGGACACCCTGACCATCCTCGCGCCCGCCGCCCACGCCAAACAGCTGGAGCTGGTGAGCCTGGTCTACCGGGACACCCCGCTGTCGCTGGTGGGCGACCCCCTTCGCCTCAAGCAGATCCTCACGAACCTGGTAAGCAATGCCATCAAGTTCACCCGCGAAGGCACCATCGTCGCCCGTGCCATGCTCGAAGACGAGCATGAAGACAGCGTGCAACTGCGCATCAGCATCCAGGACACCGGTATCGGCCTGTCGAGCCAGGACGTACGGGCGCTGTTCCAGGCCTTCAGCCAGGCCGATAACTCATTGTCCCGGCAACCGGGCGGTACCGGCTTGGGCCTGGTGATTTCCAAGCGCCTGGTGGAACAGATGGGCGGCGAAATCGGCGTCGACAGCACACCGGGCGAGGGCTCGGAGTTCTGGATCAGCCTGCGTCTGCCCAAGACCCGTGACGACGCCGAGGACCTGCCCGGCCCACCGTTGCTGAGCCGTCGCGTGGCCCTGCTGGAAAATCACGAACTGGCGCGCCAGGCCCTGCAGCACCAGCTGGAAGACTGTGGCTTGCAAGTCACGCCATTCAATACCCTGGAGAGCCTGACCAACGGCGTGACCATCGCCCACCAGACCGACCAGGCCATCGACCTGGCCGTGCTGGGCATCACCAGCAACGACATGCCGCCGGAACGCCTCAACCAGCATGTCTGGGACCTTGAGCACCTGGGCTGCAAGGTCCTGGTACTGTGCCCTACCACCGAACAGACGCTGTACCACCTCTCGGTGCCCAACCCCCACAGCCAGCTGCAGGCCAAGCCGGCCTGCACCCGCAAGTTGCGTCGCTCTCTGTCCGACCTGATCAACCCGCGCCCGCCCCGCAGCGAACCCAGCGAACCCGTGGCCAGCCGCGCCCCCAAGGTGTTGTGCGTGGACGACAACCCGGCCAACCTGCTGCTGGTGCAAACCCTGCTCGAGGACATGGGGGCCAAGGTGCTGGCGGTGGAAAGTGGCTATGCCGCGGTCAAGGCCGTGCAGAAGGAGACTTTCGATCTGGTCCTGATGGATGTCCAGATGCCCGGCATGGACGGCCGCCAGAGCACCGAGGCGATCCGTCAGTGGGAAAGCGAGCGGCACTGCACGCCACTGCCCATCGTCGCCCTCACCGCCCATGCCATGGCCAACGAGAAACGCGCGTTGCTGCAAAGTGGAATGGACGACTACCTGACCAAGCCCATCAGCGAGCGCCAGCTGGCCCAGGTAGTGCTCAAATGGACTGGCCTGGCCTTGCGCAACCAGACGCCGGAGCGGGGCCATGAAGCCCAGGGCAGCGGCGAGCTGCTGGTGCTGGACCACGAGGAAGGCCTGCGCCTGGCCGCCGGCAAGGCGGACCTGGCGGCGGACATGCTGGCCATGTTGCTGGCTTCCCTGGAGGCCGACCGCGAAGCGATTCGCCAGGCCAACGAAGCCAACGACCACAATGCCCTGATCGAACGGGTGCATCGCCTGCATGGCGCGACACGCTACTGCGGCGTCCCCCAGTTGCGTGCCGCCTGCCAGCGCAGCGAAACCCTGCTCAAGCAACAGGACCCGAAAGCTGCCGCCGCCCTCCAGGATCTGGACAATGCCATCGACCGTCTGGCCAGCGAGGCGCGTGTCAGCGCCTGACCCAGGGCAATAGCCATCGGGACGATTGCGGCTAAGCTGATGCCATTCCAGTGCCAGGAGGCCGCCATGCGCGTAATTTTTTTCAGCAGCCAGACTTATGACCGCGACAGTTTCACCAACGCCCCGCTGCCGGCGGGTATCGAGTTGCAGTTCCAGCCGGCGCGCCTGAACCTGGACACCGTGGCCCTGGCCGAGCGCCACGAGGTGGTCTGTGCGTTCATCAACGATGACCTGAGCGCCCCGGTACTGGAACAACTGGCGGCCGGCGGCACCCGGCTGATCGCCCTGCGCTCGGCCGGCTACAACCATGTCGACCTGCCCGCCGCCAAACGCCTGGGCTTGAGCATCGCCCGGGTACCGGCCTACTCCCCCCATGCTGTGGCCGAACATGCGGTGGCGTTGATTCTGACCCTCAATCGCTGCCTGCACCGCGCCTACAACCGGACCCGAGACGGCAACTTCAGCCTGCATGGCCTGACCGGATTCGACCTGGTGGGCAAGACCGTCGGCGTGATCGGCACCGGGCAGATCGGCGCCACCTTCGCCCGGATCATGGCCGGCTTCGGCTGCCAGTTGCTGGCCCATGACCCCTACCCCAACCCTCAGGTGCAAGCCCTGGGGGCTCGCTACCTGCCCCTGGACGAGCTGCTGGCCCAAGCCCAGATCGTCAGCCTGCACTGCCCGCTGAACGAACAGAGCCGCCATCTGATCAACGCCCAGTCCCTGGCGTCGATGCAACGCGGCGCCATGTTGATCAACACCGGACGCGGTGGCCTGGTGGACACACCGGCCTTGATCGAGGCACTGAAGAACGGCCAATTGGGCTATTTGGGGTTGGATGTCTATGAAGAAGAGGCCGATCTATTCTTCATGGACCGCTCCGACCAGCCCTTGCAGGACGATGTGCTGGCACGCCTGCTGACCTTCCCCAACGTGGTGATCACTGCTCACCAGGCCTTTCTCACCCATGAAGCCCTGGCGGCGATTGCCATGACCACCCTGGATAACATCGCAGCGTGGGCGGCCGGCACGCCGAAAAACCTGGTTGAGCGCTAGACCTGAACCGGCCTTCCCCCAGTGGGAGTTTCGTCGGCAGGATTCGTGGTTGACTATCCCAGGCCATGCCCCGTGCTAGCATGTCGCGCCTATTTGGAGGACCCATGGCCGAACACGATTTCCGCTACACCCTGATGAATCCGCACCACACCCTGACTGAAGTCCGCGCCCTGGCGCCGGGCCGATACCAGGTGACCGGCAATGGCGGTTCGATCCAGGCCAACGATGTGCTGCTGGTCACGCTCAAGGGCAGCAAGGACTTGTCCATGCGCCTTACCGTGGACACTGTCCGGCATTTGCTCAAGCCCATGGGCCAGTGGACCGCCATGACCACCGGTCCGGTCTTTGGCGAACTGGCGATCCATACCTGGCAGGTCAACTGCGATCGCTGCGCCAAGGCACTGAGTTTCGAATTTGCCGTGGATGCCAAGCTCGGCAGCAAGGCCCAGAAACCAGCCGCCACCGCACGCATCGCCGAGCTAGGCTGGACCACCCAGGGCGAAAAACACCTGTGCCCCGAATGCCAGGACGCCGCCTGATGAAACATCCGCTTGCCCTCGCGCTGATCGGCGTCGGCCTGATGGGGTGTGCCGCCGAGCCGGTTCGGTTGCAACAGAACCGCAGCTACATCCTGGAATGGATCGGCGAACGCCCGTTGATGGACTACAGCCACCTGACCATCACCCTCGGCGAGGACGGCCGGGCCTATGGCAACGGTGGCTGCAATCACTGGTTCGCGCCTTATACGCTGGAAGGCGAACGCCTGAGCTTCGGCAAGATCGGCAGCACCCGCAAACTCTGCGGCCCGGCGCTGATGGAGCAGGAAGCGCGCTTCTTGCAGGCATTGGAAAAGGTCGAGCGCTGGGACATTTCCCCCATCGAGCAGATCCGTTTCTGGCCGGCCCAGGGCAAGCCGCTGCGCTGGTGGCTCGAAGAAGGCTGAGTCCTTCAGGCGAAGATCCTGGATCCGGCATGGATCCCCTGTGGCGAGGGGATCCCACCTGTCAAAACAAGGGTTATTTGAACGCCTGCAACGCCTCAAGCTTCGCCATCACCCCCGCCGCCGTCTGTTCCCCCAGCAACTGCTCGCGCACCTTGCCCTGGTTGTCGATGATGTAGGTCACCGGCAGCCCCTCGCTGCGGGGCAGGTCGAAGATCTCGGCCGGATCTCGGGCCAGCACGGTGAAACGGATGCCCATCTTCTCGCTGGCGCTCTTGAGTTCCTCGCCCTGCACCTGATCGAAATTGACCCCGAACACGCCGATGCCGCGCCCCTTGAGCTGCTCGGACAAGGCGTTGAACTCAGGAATTTCGGTGCGGCACGGTGCGCACCATTCGGCCCAGTAGTTGACCACCAGCCATTGCTTGTCCAGCCGCTGCGAGGCAATGGCCTGGCCGTTCTGGTCCACACCATAGTCATTGCCGCAACCGGCGAGCAATAAAGAGCCCATCAATGCCAATGCCGCCGTCAGTCGCCTTGTCATGTGCTGTCCTTGTATGAATGTGAATGCCTGGCACCTGCGCAGGATGCCTGGCACCTCGTGGCACAGTAGAATAGCCGCCACCTTACGCAAGATGCGACCCGCTCATGACCGACCTGACGCTTTATCACAACCCGCGCTGTTCGAAATCCCGTGGTGCACTGCAACTGCTGGAGGACCGAGGCCTCGCGCCCAGCGTGGTTCATTATCTGGAAACCCCGCTCGACGCCACGCAGCTGGAGCGCCTGCTGGGCAAGCTCGGTATCACCGCCCGACAACTGCTGCGCACTGGCGAGGAGCAATACGCGGCCCTGAACCTGGCCGATCCAGGCCTGAGCGAAGCCCAGCTGATCGCCGCGATGGCCGCGCACCCGAAACTCATGGAGCGCCCGATTCTCGAAGTCGGTGACAAGGCCGTCATCGGCCGGCCACCGGAAAAGATCCTGGAGATCCTGCCGTGAGCACGCCGTACATCCTGGTGCTGTATTACAGCCGCGGTGGCGCCACCAACGAAATGGCCCGGCAGATCGCCCGCGGCGTCGAGCAGGCCGGTCTGGAAGCCAGGCTGCGTACGGTGCCGGCAGTGTCCACCGAGTGCGAAGCGGTGTCCCCGGAAATTCCCGGCCAGGGCCCACTGTACGCCACCCTCGATGACCTGAAGCACTGCGCCGGCCTGGCCCTCGGCAGTCCGACCCGTTTCGGCAACATGGCCGCACCGCTCAAGTATTTTCTCGACGGCACCAGCAACCTGTGGCTGACCGGCGCACTGGTGGGCAAACCGGCCGGGGTGTTCACCTCCACCGCCAGTCTGCATGGCGGCCAGGAAACCACTCTGTTGTCGATGATGCTGCCGCTGCTGCACCACGGCATGCTGATCACCGGCCTGCCCTACAGCGAATCGGCACTGATCGACACCCAGGGCGGCGGTACCCCCTACGGGCCGAGCCATCATGCGGGCGCCGACGGTAAAAGCGGCTTGAACGAACACGAAGTGACCCTGTGCCGGGCCCTGGGTTCGCGCCTGGCGAAAACCGCGCAACTGTTGGAGAACGGCCGTGGCTAAGAAGCCCAAGACCCTGCCGCCGATCCAGTGGCTGGAACCACGCGTGCGCGTCGCCCGCGCCGTGAGCCTGCTGTGCTTTTTCGGCCTGGTGGGGCTGCTCTGCGTGTACTACCTGCTCATCGCCGACCTGCACGGCGCCCGGCCCTGGGTGATCCTGCTGATCGAGCTGGTGCCGCTGCTGATCCTGGCGCCGGGCATGATCATGGGCAGCGCCCGTGGCCACTCCTGGATGTGCTTTGTGGTGAACCTGTATTTCATCAAGGGTGCGCTGGCGGCCTATGACCCGAACCGGCAGTGGTTCGGCGTGCTGGAAATGGCCGCGAGCGTGGCGGTGTTCTGCTCGGCCTTGCTGTATGTGCGCTGGCGGTTCCAGTTGAACCGGCGCTTGGCTGGTGAGGGAGATATCCCCGTCGCCTGATGAACCGCTATCGCGAGCAAGCTCGCTCCCACAGGGTGTCACTGAGTCATTGTGGGAGCGAGCCTGCTCGCGATGGCCGCCATGCGGTCTCAATGATTCACGGTATAGGCCAGCATCATCGAGATCTGGCTCATGGGCCTGCCGCCACTCTCCTCATGCCACCGGTTGAAGGCATTCTGCACCGTCGCCAGATCCCGCAGGCTGGTGGGAACCTTGTCGATGATGTCCTGGGCATTGAGGGCGGCCACCACGTCGTAGCTGGGCACGAAAGTGTCCTTGCCCATCATCCGCAGGAAGCGCGGCGCCGACAGGCCGCCCAACTGATGGCCGTGTTTTTTCAGGTAGGTCCACAGGCCGACGATGTCAGTCACCGGCCAGTCGGCAACCAGCGCGCCAAAGCTGCCCTTTTCATGGGCCACGTCCAGAATCAGCTGCGCATTGCGCGGCACGCTCTTGAGCTTGCCCAGGTGCCGGATGATCCTTGCGTCCTGCATCAGCCGCTCCAGGTGCTCAGCGCTCATCAGCACGACCTTTTCCGGGTCGAACCCGAAGAACACCTCTTCGAATGCCGGCCACTTGGCATCCACGAGGCTGTGCTTGAGCCCGGCGCGAAAGACCCGCAGCGCCAGGGTCGACAGGTAGCGATCGTCGCTGATCTTGCGCAGTTGCGCCGGGGTCTTGGGCACCGGCAGGTGAGCCTCCAGTTCAGTCGTCGAACCGAAGCGGTTCAGACAATACTCGTGCAGCCACTTGTAGTCGCGCATGCCCTCTCCTGGGGTCTGAAATGAAAACGGCGCCAGTGGCCTTCATAGCCACTGGCGCCGTGAATAGAGCGGTTGGCACCGTCAGAGGTTCACCACGTTGACGAACCGCGGCGTGGCGTTTTCGTCGATGCGCAGGTTGGTGAAATCGAACAGGTTGCGGTCGGCCAATTGCGATGGAACGACGTTCTGCAGGCCGCGGAAAATGCTCTCGGTACGGCCCGGGGTCTTGCGTTCCCACTCCTGGAGCATCTCCTTGACCACCTGGCGCTGCAGGTTCTCCTGGGAGCCGCACAGGTTGCAGGGGATGATGGGGAATTGCTTGAAATCCGAATAGGCCTGGATGTCCTTTTCGCTGCAATAGGCCAGCGGACGGATCACCACGTTGCGCCCGTCGTCGGCCCGCAGCTTGGGCGGCATGGCCTTGAGCGTTCCGTTGTAGAACATGTTCAGGAAGAAGGTCTCGACGATGTCATCGCGGTGATGACCCAGGGCCATCTTGGTTGCACCGATCTGGTCGGCGAAGGTGTAGAGCGTACCGCGACGCAGGCGTGAACACAGCGAGCAGGTGGTCTTGCCTTCGGGGACCAGCTCCTTGACCACCGAGTAGGTGTCCTTCTCGACGATGTGGTATTCCACGCCGAGGGACTCCAGGTAGGCCGGCAGCACATGCTCGGGGAAACCGGGCTGCTTCTGGTCCATGTTCACCGCGACGATGTCGAATTTGATCGGCGCAACCTTCTGCAAATGCATCAGGACATCCAGCAGGGTGTAGCTGTCCTTGCCGCCGGACAGGCAGACCATGACCTTGTCGCCATCCTCGATCATGTTGAAATCGGCGACCGCCTCACCGGCCTGGCGGCGCAGGCGCTTTTGCAGTTTGTTCTGGTTGACCGTAAGAGTGCCCATGACGCGAAATCCGTGAGGTGTGACGAAAGGCCGGCATTTTACGCAAAAAACCCACTTTCAGCGAAGACCCATGATGAACGCTGATTGTGGCGAGGGAATTTTCCCTGCTGGAGTGCGAAGCGCCCCGCTCCACTGGCTTCCCAGCCTGACACTGCAGATGAGGGGAGCTGTTGCATGGTCCAGCGGGATAAGTCCCCTGGCCACGGGTAAGCCCCGCCTACCGCACCGGCGCAAGACTCATCGGCGATTAATAGACTTTTCTACAGCGCGATTTGCTCTAAGCCCCTAGTCCCACTAGGGATAACTCCTTTCTATACTGCGTCATAAGGTCGCACACATATTCAGACCTTTACTTACTTGGCCATTTGGCCCGTAGGCGCTCCGTTGGGGGGCGATGGCAATAACAAAGGAGTGACTGACTATGATCCATCATGTCGTGGGGCTCTTTACCCACCCTGATCAAGAATGGAAGGAAATCCGTGGCGATCAGGAGGAAAGCATCAGCCACATGTACCTCACCCATACGCTGATTCTCGCGGCCATCCCCGCAGTATCGGCGTTTATCGGCACCACGCAGGTGGGATGGGTCATCGGCAATCGCCCACCGGTGATGCTTACCCAGGAAAGCGCGCTATGGATGACCATCATGTCGTACCTCGCCATGTTGGGTGGGGTGGCTGTGATGGGTGCCTTCATCCACTGGATGGCCCGTACCTATGACGCCAATCCGAGCCTGGCCCGTTGCGTCGCGTTCGCCACCTATACCGCGACACCGTTGTTCATCGGCGGGCTGGCGGCGCTCTACCCGCACATGTGGCTGGGGATGATCGTCGGCACGGCAGCGATCTGCTACACGGTCTACCTGTTGTACGTGGGCCTGCCCACCTTCATGAACATTCCCCAGGACGAAGGGTTCCTGTTTTCCAGCTCGGTGCTCGCCGTCGGCCTGGTGGTGCTGGTCGCGATCATGGCGTTCACGGTCATTGTCTGGGGGCTGGGCGTCGGCCCGGTCTACACCAACTGAACTCCAAGGCTCACCTATAAAAACAGGATCTGCCAATACAGGCCGCCGCAAGGCGGCCTTCCTGTGCCTGGAACAGCCAAGACGACCATTGGGCGCCCGGGCGATTCGCAATGGCCGGCGCTTGCGGCATACTCGGGGTTCTGGAGACCCGTAAAGCATGCTCGAGCAACTCAATACCCGCGTCGAAGAGTGTTACCAACAAGCCGAAGCCTTTTTCAAACGTTCCTTCAAACGCCCCGTAGTCAGCTTCAAATTGCGTGGCCAGAAAGCCGGTGTCGCGCATCTGCACGAGAACCTGCTGCGCTTCAACCCGCAGTTGTACCGGGAAAACGCTGAGGATTTCCTCAAGCAGACTGTCGCCCACGAAGTCGCGCACCTGATCGCCCATCAATTGTTCGGCGAACGCATCCAGCCCCACGGCGAGGAATGGCAACTGATCATGCGCGGGGTCTACGAACTGCCGCCCAATCGTTGCCACACCTACGAAATCAAGCGTCGCAGCGTGACCCGCTACATCTACAAATGCCCCTGCGACGGCAGCGACTTCCCGTTTTCGGCCCAGCGCCATCGCCTGGTGCGCCAGGGGCGGCGATACTTGTGCCGCAGCTGCCGCAATACCCTGGTGTTCAGTGGGGAAACGCGGGTGGAGTGATGCTCTTGTGGTGTGGGCCGGCCTCATCGCGAGCAGGCTCGCTCCCACAGGATCCGTGAATGCCAAAGATCCAGTGTGGGAGCGAGCCTGCTCGCGATGGCGGCCTTGCCGCCCTACAAAACCACCCCGCTCCTGCGCAATTCGGCAATCCGCCCAGCACTGAACCCCAACGCCCCCAACACCTGATCCGTATGCGCCCCCAGCCCCACGCCAACATGTCGAGGTTCGGGCAGGCCATCTGAAAACCTCAACGGACAGGCCATCTGAGCCTGGCTCGAACCATCCCCTCGGGGCACCTGTTTCACCAGCTCCCGAGCCTGTAACTGCGGATGCCGGACAGCTTCCGCCAGGCTCAGCACCGGCTCGACGCAAGCATCGACCCCGGCAAACAAGCCGCACAGCTCGGCAAAATCATGCTTCTGGAACTCGGTCTGCAGTGCCTGCTTAAGGGCGTATTGCTCTTCAGGCTTGGGCGACAGTCCCTGGGCCGCCAGTTCCGGTCGCCCCAAGGCCTCGCACAGTGCCTGCATGAAGGCCGGTTCCAGGCTGCCCACCGACATCCAGCGGCCATCCCGCGTGCGGTAATAATCGTAGAAGCTGCCGCCGTTGAGCAATTGGTCCTCCCTGCCCGGTTCGACACCACAGGCCAGGTAACCGGCGCCTGCCAGCGCGTTCAGGCTGAAGACACAATCGCTCATGCTTACATCCAGATGCTGGCCCTGTCCGCTCTGTTGCCGGGCAATCACCGCCGCCAGCAGCCCGATCACCCCATGCAACGAACCGCCGGCAATGTCCGCCGCCTGGATACCCAAAGGCAGCGGGCCGCTATCGGCACGGCCGGTATGGCTGGCAAGCCCCGTCAGGGCCAGGTAGTTGATGTCATGGCCGGCGCGGTCCCTGTAGGGCCCGGTCTGGCCATAGCCGGTAATCGACACGTAGATCAGCCGTGGATTGATAGCTTTAAGGGTGTCATATCCCAACCCCAGCCGCTCCATCACCCCGGGCCGGAACTGCTCCAGCACGATGTCGTACTCGCCAAGCAGTTGCCCGATGATCTCTCGTGCCGCGGGCTGCTTGAGGTCCAGGGCCAGGCTGCGCTTGTTGCGATTGAGGTAGGCATGACTGGCCGACACCCCCTGGTCATGGGGCGGCAGGTTGCGCACCAGATCCGGGCGGGTCGGCGATTCGATACGCAACACCTCTGCCCCCATGTCCGCCAGTAACAGTGAAGCGAACGGACCAGGCAACAGAGTCGAGAAATCCAGGACCTTGAGCGACGCCAACGGGCCTTGCATGGGTGACCTCCAGTGACTGAACGCTGAAAGACTAGGCAGGGGTTGGCGATGGGGCAATCACTGGATTCGTCACTTTGAATGACGATTGTGCTCACGGCCGACAGGGATCTCTTGGGGCAAGGGAACCCATCCGCTCACCACAAAACAAGTTCTTGCCTGAACAACCAGCGCAATAAAAAACCCGCCGAAGCGGGTTTAATGAGATGGTCAGCCTGACCGAGAAGCCCTGCAGGTTTACGCTTGCAGGGCTTTTCTCGTTTTCGGCGGAGGATCTCTCATGAACACGATGACGCTTCTCGGCATCGACATTGGTAAACACAGTTTCCATCTGCACGGCCAGGACGCCAAAGGTCATCAGGTTTTGCGCAAGAAAACCAGCCGCAGCCAATTGCTCGGCACATTGGCCCAACTGCCGGCCTGCACGGTGGTGATGGAGTCGTGTGGCGGTGCCCACTGGCTGGCTCGACAGGTTGAGGCATTGGGCCACGAGGTAAAACTGATTGCCCCGCAATACGTTAAGCCGTTCGTCAAAGGCAACAAAAACGACTTCATT
>NZ_FMUL01000034.1:0-6319 GCF_900101215.1 Pseudomonas sp. NFACC32-1 | reverse complement strand
CTTCGGTGGACGAGGGAGGGACGGTCAGTGGCAACGTACTGAACAACGATGTGGGCGGTGCCGACGGCCCGGCCACCAGCGGCGCGGTGATCGGTGTCCGTGCCGGCGACGATACTTCGACCCCGGCCGTGGGCGGCCTCAATACCCAGATCAACGGCAGCTACGGTTACCTCACCCTGGATGCCAACGGCAACGCGGTCTATCACAGCTACCCGAACACGGTCAGCGCCCCTGGCGCCACCGATGTGTTCACCTACACCGTGCGCGACGCCGACGGCGATGAAAGCACCACCACCATCACCATCGACGTGCATGAAAGCTGCCTCGTCGCGACGCCGGACCAGGACATCAGCGTCCATGAAAAGGCCCTCGACCTGAACCAGGACGGCCAGGACCTGGCTCCCGGCACGGTCACCGGCAGCGACCCTGGCACCACTGGCGAAACCGCCAGCGGCAGCCTGGTGGGATCGGTCAGCGGTGCCATCGGCTCCGTGACGTTCGCCTTGGTCGGCAACGCCACTGGCGCCTACGGGCAACTGCTGCTCAACCCGGACGGCTCCTATACCTATACGCTGACATCACCGGCCACGACCACGCCCAACGCCAATGACGGCCCGAACGTCCTGAGCGAAAGCTTCACCTATCAAGCCACGGACTCCCTGGGCAACTCGGTCACCAGCACCATCGTCATCAACATCGTCGATGACATGCCCGAGGCGCATTGCGACGCCGCTTCGGTGGTGGAGGGCGGTACGATCAGCGGCAACGTACTGGACAACGACGTACTCGGCGCCGACGGCGGTACCGTCATTGGTGTGCGCGTTGGCAGCGATACTTCGTCCCCGGCGGTGGGCGGCCTCAATACCCAGATCAACGGCACCTATGGTTACCTCACCCTGGATGCCAGCGGCAACGCGGTCTATCACAGCAACCCGGACGCCGTTGGCGCACCCGGCGCCACCGATGTGTTCACCTACACCGTGCGCGACGCCGACGGCGATGAAAGCACCACCACCATCACCATCGACGTGCACAACAGTTGCCTCGTGGCCGAGCCCGATCAGGACATTACCGTCTACGAGAAAGCCCTCGACCTGAATCAGGACGGCCAGGACCTGGCCCCCGGCACGGTCACCGGCAGCGACCCCGGCACCACCGGCGAAACCGCCAGCGGCAGCCTCGTGGGATCGGTCAGCGGTGCCACTGGCGCCGTGACGTTCGCCCTGGTCGGCAATGCCACTGGCGCCTACGGCCAACTGCTGCTCAATCCGGACGGCTCCTACACCTACACGCTGACGTCCCCCGCCAGCACGACGCCCCATGCCAACGACGGTCCGAATGTCCTGAGCGAGAGCTTCACCTACCAGGCCACGGATTCCCTGGGCAACAAGGTGACCGGCAACCTGGTGGTCAGCATCGTCGATGACGTGCCTACTGCCATCGCGACCGAGCGCTCGGTGACCGCCGTGGAAATCGATTCCAACCTGCTGATCGTGCTCGATGTGTCCGGCAGCATGGCCGATCCCTCCGGTGTGCCCGGCCTCTCGCGGCTGGACCTGGCGAAGCAGGCCATCAGCGCCTTGCTGGATAAGTACGATGACCTGGGTGATGTGAAAGTCCAACTGGTGACATTCAGCAGCAGCGCCACCGACCAGACGTCCGTGTGGGTGGACGTGGCCACCGCCAAGTCGCTCCTCAGCGGCCTGTCGGCGGACGGCGGCACCAACTACGACGCTGCGGTGGCGGCGGCCAAGACGGCGTTCGCCACCTCCGGGCAACTGACCGGGGCACAGAACATCGGTTACTTCTTTTCCGATGGCAAGCCCACCACGGGCCAGGAAACCGGTGCGGCGGACGAGGCCGCGTGGAAAGCCTTCCTCGACGCCAACGGCATCAAGAACTACGCCATCGGCCTGGGCAGCGGCGTCAGCAATGCCCATCTCGACCCACTGGCCTATGACGGCAGCGCCCACACCGACACCAACGCGGTGGTGGTCACCGATCTGAACCAGCTCGGCTCGGTGCTTTCCGGTACCGTGCAAGGGGTGCCGGTGACCGGCAATCTGCTAGGCGAGGGCGGTTCGTTCGGCGCCGACGGCGGGTTTATCAAGAGCCTGCTGGTGGATGGCACCACCTACAGCTATGACCCGACCGCCAACGGTGGGCAGGGGGCACTGGTTGCCAGCGGAGGGTCCAACCACGGCACTTTCAATAGCCTGAACAATACGTTGAGTATCGCCACCGACCACGATGGTACCCTGGTGGTCAACCTCGACACCGGTGAATACAGCTACACCTCCCAAACCACCACCGGCAGCCTGATCACCGAAACCATCGGCTATGTCGTCAGCGACAACGACGGCGACCTGGCGAGCGCCAGCCTGGTGGTCAATGTCACGCCCAACAGCCCTCCCGTGGCGATGGACGACCACATCATCACCAACCTGCTGTCAGGCAATATCGTAGTGCCGGGAGAGTTGTTGCTGGGCAACGACAGCGACGCCAACGGCGATCCGCTGACTGCGTCGCCCACCAGCTTCAATACCGGCTGGGTCGCCAGGGGAGCAGACTTCACCGGCACCGCCGGCACGCTCAGTTTCACCGGTAACAACGTGCAGTCCATCAACCTCAACCGCAGCGCTTTCGTCGCCAACACCGCGACCATGACCGCGGCGCTGGTAGTCAGTGGGGCGCTGGGGGCGGTGTCCAACAACAATGCCAACGATGAAGACCGGCTCAATATCAGCCTCAAGCAGGGCGAGACCCTCACCCTGGATCATAATCTGGCGTCCGGGCGCATCGCCCTGGAGTACTCCCTCAATGGCGGACCGTTCATTGCCGTCAATGACGGTGCCTCGTTCACTGCCGCGGCGGACGGCAACTATCAGATCCACGTCACCAACATTCCCAACCCCGGCAATGGCAACGTCAATGCCTCGGAAAACTACCAGCTGACCTTGACCGTCAACTACGCCGGCGCCCAGGAGAGTACGCCGGATTACCATGGTACCTACACCGCCAGCGACAACCATGGCGGCAGCGACAGCGGGGCGGTGAGCATCAGTTACCAGGCCGGTCACACCCTGACGGGCACTGCGGGGGACGATGTGCTGATGGCCGGTGCCGGTGACGACATCCTCAACGCCGGTGACGGCAACGATATCCTCAGCGCGGGCTCGGGCAATGACACCTTGCACGGTGGTGCCGGCGACGACCTGCTCTACAGCGGCACCGGCAACGATCTGCTGGACGGTGGCACGGGTAACGACACCGCCAGCTACGCCCACGCCACGGCTGGCGTCACGGTCGACCTGGGCCTGCTGGCCGCGCAGGACACCGGCGGCGCCGGTACCGATACCCTGGGGGGGATCGAGCACCTCATCGGATCGAACTTCAACGACACCCTCAGTGGCGATGGCGCCAACAACCGCATCGACGGTGGGCTGGGCCATGACGTGCTCAATGGCGGTGGCGGCGACGACATCCTGATCGGCGGCCTGGGCAACAATACCCTCGCCGGCGGCAGCGGCGCCGACACCTTCAAATGGCTGGCGGGCAATAGCGGCCATGACGTGATCACGGACTTTACCCCGGGCGTGGACAAGCTCGACCTGTCCCAGTTGCTATTGGGCGAAAACGGCACTAGCGCTTCACTGGACGACTACCTGCATTTCAGCGTGACGGGCAGCGGCGCATCGGTCACCACCAGCATCGACGTCAGCGCCATCGCCGGCGCCGCGCCGAACCAGACCATCGACCTGGCCGGCGTCAACCTCGCCAGCCACTACGGTGTCACGCCTGGCGTGGACGGCATGATCGCCGGCGCGGACACGGCAACCATCATCAACGGGATGCTGAACGATCATTCGTTGAAGGTGGATACGGTGTAAGGTGAGTTGAAACGACGAAACCCGCCATCCCCGTGGAGGGGGATGGCGGGTTTTATATCTTCCAGCGACCTGATAAGCGGATGACTCGAGTGGGCTGGGCTGAAATGGCCGGGCAGGAAATCATTCCGCACTCATCCAGTCATCCTCCGACCCGATCAAGCAATGGAGGCTCACCCGGCGGCCGGCCGCCTCAGCGCAGCACCGCGCGTGGCGGCAGTGGCGTAGTAGGACACATGGCCGTTCAGCAATCCCTGGACCGGGTCGCTGTTGCCTCCCGCACCGGCAAGACCCCAGGTAACCACTCGCGCATCGCTCGTGAGTGCGATGAAAGCCTGGCTGTTGGCATAAAGTGCTCGCACGTTTGTCAGCCCACTTGCGTTCACCACGCCTCCCCACGCTGGGTGCCCCCAAGCCACTACGGTGCCGTTTCGGCGCAGCGCGGCAAATGCCCCGGCGGTGGCTGCGACCTGAACGAAGTCATCGAACACTTCGATGGTAGGAGGCACTGGTGCTCCGTAATCCGGATGTCCCCAGGTCACGACATGACCGCTGGCCCTGAGTGCGGCAAAGGAACTTGAAGTCGAGACAACCTGAACCACGTCGTCGAGTCTTGCAATCGGGCCCGGAATACTACCGCCGGCGTTCGCGTCTCCCCATGCCACGACTGATCCATCGGATAGTCGGGCGGCCAGAGCTGTGCTTGCGCCAACGACCTCGACAATGTTCGTGAGGCGCGCAATATCGCCTGGCACCATGCCCCCCGCGTTAGGTTGAGTGCCCCACGCCACCACGGATCCATTGGCTCGCCGCGCCGCGAAGACGTAGTAGGCGCTGCTCAAGTCCACGATATCGGTGAGCAAGGCAATATCATCCGGCACCGCCGCCCCCAGGTCCGGCCTTCCCCACGCCACGACGGTGCCGTTGGCCCGCCGTGCCGCAAAGGCATGGGCTGTGGCGGCTACTTCTACGAAGTCATCGAACTGCGCGATGGTTTCAGGAATATCACCGCCCAAGCCGGTCTCTCCCCATGCCACCAGGTGCCCCGTTGCCCGTCGCGCGGCAAAAGCGTGTCCTGTCCCGACCACCTCGACAATATCCCTCAGATTGCCGATATCCCGTGGTACTTCACCGCCTCGCTCTGCCCAGCCCCAGGCGACCACCTGGCCGTTGGCGCGCCATGCGGCAAAGGCATAGGCGGCATGGGCAACGCCGACTATGTCGGTGATCGTCGCAATCTCCGGCGGCACGTCGCCGCCATGCCCAGCCACTCCCCAGCCAACCAGGTTGCCTTGGGTGCGGCGAGCTACGAATGCGCCCCATGGTTGCGATGGAGCAGCGATTTTGAAGTTGCCTGCTCCGAACAGGTTGGCAGGATTGATACGGACCTCATCCTGGCTGGTGCGCACACGGAGTAGCCGCCAGGGCTGGTTGTCATTGAACCTCGCGGCCTGGATGGGGGCGCCACCGTCGCCCTCGTATTGCCATAGTGCTTCAAGCGGCTGTTGGGTGGTGACATTCAGCGCTGTCAGCAGCCGGCTGCTCCCCACCGTGGACCAGTGCATCGAGTTCGATGTACCGCGCGCGCCCATGACCTGCAACTGTCCTGTTCCCACTTGTCGCCGCACATCGTAGACCGCCGGTTGCGAGGGGATGGGCGAACTACCCTGACGCCGCAACGTATAGTCCAACGTGATGGTTCGATCAACGTTCGCCAGTACCACCGACTGTTGCACGGTCACTGCCTTCGACTGGCCCGCTTCGCTGGCCGAGACGGTATAAGGCACGTTGATAGTGCCCGCATCGGGCAGACCTACCCAACGCACTTCGCCCGAATCCCCGTCCAGCAGATTAGTCTCGGCCGGTATCCGAACCGTGGCGCCATTGGGAGTATTGGCAGGGTCGAGTTGGTCTCCCAGGGCCTGGTCGATGGTTGGAGGAAGCGGGTCTTGTCGTGACCCGACAACGGTCGCCTTTGCTATTTTTGAGGAGCCCATGAAGGTCGTGCCCCTGAACAGCTTGTAGGACATTTCTACCGTGCTGCCCGAAATAACCTTGTCGTTGGGAATCTCCAGCACACAGGCCTGTTTCTGCCCCAAGCCATCGGTCTCGACCGTTCCCGTCTCGCTGTGGGTGACATTCGGCTGGCCTGCCACCTTCGCGACGTAGGTCGCCTCGATCGTATCCCCCGGCAGGAAGCGTGAGTCACCGGTCAAGATGATCAACAACAGCGGGTTGGTGCCCAGCTTGTCGAGGTCGATGGTGCTGGGATCGTCGGTTCCGTCGCTGGCGATTTCCCGCGGGATCGGCACCGGCAGTCGAAGGCCGGCCTGGTCCACGTCCACGATCTGTATTGCCGAAAAGGGTGAGTCAAGGTCCGGCGAGTTGCCCAACTGGTCGGTGACCGTGAAGGAAAACATGAACTCGGGATG
>NZ_FMUL01000031.1:0-12935 GCF_900101215.1 Pseudomonas sp. NFACC32-1 | reverse complement strand
GCCCGGTTGGCCGCGGTGCTCCCGGACTACATGCTGCCCGCCGCGTTCGTCCAGGTGGACGCCTTCAGCCTCACCGCCAACGGCAAGCTGGACCGCCGCGCCTTGCCCGAGCCAGGCGAAGCTCACTTCGCCCTGCACCGCTACGACGCGCCGCAGGGGCCGGTGGAAACCCGCCTGGCCGAACTCTGGGCCCAGATCCTGGGCGTACCGCGTGTCGGTCGCCAGGACAATTTCTTTGCCCTGGGCGGTCACTCCCTGCTGGCCGTGCAGATGGTGGAGCAACTGCGCGCCGAAGGCTGGAGCCTCGACGTCGGGACCCTGTTCAACGCGACCAACCTTCTCAACCTGGCGGCGACGCTGGAACACTCAGTCCAGGACCCGGAACCTGCGGCGACGCTCTCACTCGACCTGACCCAGGCGCAGATCGACCACATCGTCACCACGGTGGAAGGCGGTCTGGCCAACGTACAAGACATCTATCCCCTGGCACCGCTGCAGGAAGGCCTGCTGTTCCACCACCTGTTGCAGCCCAGGGACGATGCCTACCTGCTGCGCGCGACCCTGGCCTTCGACAGCCAGGCACGCCTGCAACGGTTCATCGACGCCTTCGACCAAGTCATCGCTCGTCATGACGTGTTGCGCAGCGCCGTGCTCTGGGAAGGCCTGGATACACCGGTGCAAGTGGTCTGGCGCGTCGCCCGCTTGCCCGTGGTCCTGCTGGACGAGGGCCGAGCCTTTGCTGAGGAGCACCTGGACATTCGCCGTGCGCCCCTGGCGCAAGCCTTCGTACGCTTCGACGCCGCCGACCAGCGCTGGCACCTGCAACTGGTTCACCATCACCTGTCCATCGACCACGCCACCCTGGGCCTGCTGTTCGCCGAAGTCCGGGCGCTGATGCTCGATCCCCGGCATCCGCTGCCCCCCGCCATCGCGTTTCGCCAATTCGTGGCCCAGGCGCGCCAGCCCCGACGCCAGGCGGATGCAGAGGCCTATTTCCAACGCTTGCTCGGTGATCTCCACGAGCCGACCCTGCCCTATGGGCTGAACGATATCCAGGGTTCGGGACGCGACAATCGCGAGGCCCAGTGCCAGCTCGACCCGGCACTATCCGTGCGCCTGCGGCATCTGGCCAAGGCCCAGGCAGTGGGCGTCGCCAGCCTGTTTCACCTGGCCTGGGCAATGCTGGTGGGCAAGACCAGCGGCCGCGACGACGTCGTATTCGGCACGGTGCTGTTCGGACGCTTCAACGCCGAACAGCACGTCGGCCGCGCCTTGGGCATGTTCATCAACACCTTGCCGCTGCGTATCGACCTCGACCTACCATTGCAGACGGCATTGCGCCAAGTCCATGGGCGGCTGGTGGAACTACTGGCCCATGAACACGCGCCCCTGGCCCTGGCCCAACGCTGCAGTGCCTTGCCCGCCCATGCGCCGCTGTTCTCGGCACTGCTGAACTTTCGTCACAGTCAGGGCCAACGCTCGACGCGCCCGGAATTCGACCTGCCCGGCATTCAGGTAATGGGCAGCGAGGAGCGCAGCAACTACCCGTTCTGCCTGTCGGTGGACGACCTGGGTGATGAATTTGCCCTGAGCGCACAGATCCATCGCTCGGTCTGCGCCGAAACCGTCCTGGCCCATATGGTCCAGGCCCTTCACGTGGTGGCGCAGACCCTGGAGACAGCGCCGACCACCGGTGCCTGCACCCTGGACAGCCTGCCCGTGGCGCAACGGCAACAGTTGCTGGAAGGGTTCAACCAGACTCGACACGCACATCCGCGCGACACCCTGCTGCACCAGCCGTTCGAGCGCCAGGCCGCCTTGTGGCCCGATGCCGTGGCCGCCCATATCGAAACCGCGTCAGCCGGCACGACCACGCTCACCTATGGCCAGCTCAATCGCCAGGCCAACCGGTTGGCCCACGCCCTGCTGGCGACCGGGTTGCGACCCGACGACCGGGTGGCGATCTGCCTGGAGCGTGGTCCGCACATGCTGGTGGCGTTACTGGCCACCCTGAAGGCCGGCGCTGCCTACGTCCCCCTGGACCCGACCTATCCGCCGGCACGCCTGCGGCACATGCTGGAAGACAGCGCCCCGCGCCTGGTGCTCAGCAGTGACGCATTGCGCACGCGCCTACCGGCCACCACCGCAATCGAGCGATGGGACCTGGACACACCGCAGCTACAGGCTCGGCTGGACGCCCAGCCCATCGACAATCCCGATGCCGCGGACCTGAACGCCGCGCACCTGGCCTATGTGATCTATACGTCAGGCTCCACCGGTATACCCAAGGGCGTGATGATCGAGCACCGCAACGCCTGCAACCTGCTGCACTGGGCCCTGCGCAGTTTCGACGTCGATGAGTTGCACCACAGCCTGTTCGCCACCTCGATCAATTTCGACCTGGCGGTGTTCGAGTGCTTCGTGCCCCTGGCCGCCGGCGCCACCTTGCATCTGGTGGACAATGCCTTGGCCCTGGTGGAGCGCCCCCGTACGGTATCGCTGATCAACAGCGTGCCCTCGGCCGTGGAGGAACTGGTGAGGATCGGCGCCATCGCGCCGACCACCCGAGTCGTCAACCTGGCCGGCGAGCCCCTCAAGGCACGGCTGGTGGAGCAACTGTTTGCCCAGGGCACCACGGACCGGGTCTGCAATCTCTATGGCCCGACGGAAACCACCACCTACTCCACCTGGCTGTCGATGAGCCGTGAGCAGGGCTACCTGCCCGGTATCGGTCAACCCCTGGACAACACGCGCATCTACCTGCTCGATCGGCATCGCCAACCAGTGCCTCTGGGTGTGGCCGGGGAAATCCATATCGGCGGGGCCGGCGTGGCCCGTGGCTACCTGAACCGGGCCGAACTCACCGCCGAGCGGTTCTTGCCGGACCCTTTCGTCAGCGATCCCGAAGCGCGCATGTACCGCACCGGCGATCTGGGCCGCTGGCGTGCCGACGGACACCTGGAGTACCTGGGCCGTAACGACTTCCAGGTCAAGGTGCGGGGCTTTCGCATCGAACTGGGAGAGATCGAAGCGCAACTGCTGGGCATGCCGGGCCTGCGCGAAGCGGTGGTCCTGGCCCAACCCGGGCCTGGCGGGGATCCGCGGCTGGTGGCCTACCTGGTCGCCCAGGATCCCGCCGCGCCGGTGCCGGACCTGGCGCAGGTGCGGGCCTACCTGGAAAACCGCTTGCCGGACTACATGTTGCCCAGCGCCTGCATCGCGCTACCCCAGTTGCCCCTGACGCCCAACGGCAAGCTCGACCGGCAGGCACTGCCCCTGCCCGTGACGCTGCCCGCCGACCGGGACAAGTCCCCTCCGCGCAGCGACACCGAACGTCGGCTTGCGGCGATCTGGGCCCAGGTGCTCGGCCAGCCGGACATCGGTCGCGAGGATGACTTTTTCAGCCTGGGCGGACACTCCCTGCTGGCCGTGCAACTGCTCGAACAACTGCGCCGCAACGGCTGGAACCTGGATATCCGCAGTGTCTTCGAGCGATCGACCCTCGCGGCCCTGGCGCAACGCCTGGACACCCTGGGTACCGAGGCCGCGTCCGTGGAAAGCGTCAGTTGCATCCCTACCCCCTGCTCGCGGATCACCCCGCCGATGCTCGACCTCGTCGAACTGGCCCAGGCGCAGATCGACAGGATCGCGGCACAGGTTCCCGGCGGTGCCGGCAACATCCAGGATATCTATCCGCTGGGCCCTCTGCAGGAAGGCATGCTTTACCACCATCGGGCCCAGAGTGCCGGGGACAACTACCTGTTGCGCAGCCTGCTGGCGTTCACCGACGAAGCGTGCCTGCAACGTTTCTGCGCTGCGCTGGAACAGGTCATCGCCCGGCATGATGCCTTGCGCACCCTGGTGCTCTGGGAGGATTTGCAGGAGCCGCTGCAAGTGGTGCTGCGCCAGGTGGCCTTCAAGCCAGTGCGCCTGGCATTCGAGGGCGACGTCGCCGCGCAACTGCACGCCAGTGCCGACCCTCGCCATTACCGCCTCGACCTGCGCCAGGCGCCATTGATCGAAGCACGGGTAGCGTTCGACGCCGTCCACGACCGCTGGCTGCTGTTGCTTGTGCATCACCATGTGGTGGTCGATCACACTTCCCTGGAACTGATGATCGAGGAAATCGCACTGATCGAAGGCGGCCGGCAGGCGCAGCTGTCGCGCCCCGTCAGCGCTCGCGGGCTGGTGGCCCATGCGCGTCGACCGCAGGTTGTCAGTGCGGCACAGGCGTTCTTCAGCGAGCAGTTGGGCGACCTGGACGAACCCACCCTGCCGCTCGCCATCGATGTGCAGGCCGATCCCCGCTGGCGCGCCCTGGAACACCAACAGCCGATGGAGCCTGGGCTGGCGCGCCGCCTGCGTCAGCAAGCCAGTGCCCATGGCGTGAGTGCCGCCAGCGTCTGCCACCTGGCCTGGGCGCTGGTGTTGAGCCGTCTGAGCGGGCGCGATGACGTGGTGTTCGGCACCGTGCTGTTCGGCCGCCTGCAAGCCGGAGCCCATGCCGACCGGGCCCTGGGACTGTTCATCAACACCCTGCCTTTGCGGGTGCGCCTGGATGGCGATGTGGGCATCGTGCTCGAAGGCGTGCAGCAGGCCTTGAACGGGTTGCTCAGCCACGAGCAGACCCCACTCGCACTGGCCCAGCGCTGCAGCGCGGTACCCGCCGGCACCGCGCTGTTCAGTGCGATGTTCAACTACCGCTACAGCCATGCCGACCAGGCGAACGTCCGCCAGGCCATGCCGGGCATGAGCCTGTTGCACAGCGAAGAACGCACTCACTATCCCTTCAACCTCGCGGTGGACGACCTGGGCGAAGGCTTTCAACTGACCGCCCAGACCCACCCGGCGTACGCGCCCGCGCGCCTGGTCGGGTTCATGCTGCAAACCCTGGACGCCCTTGTCGAGGCACTGGAACAGGCCGACGACACCCCCGTCCAGCAGTTGCGCGTGCTGCCCGACGACGAAAAAGCGCGGCTGGATCGCTTCAACCGGCCAGTGGCCCTGCCGTCGTCCGGCGCGACCTTGCAGCAGCGCTTCGCCGAACAGGCTGCGCGCACCCCCGATGCCTTGGCCGTCATCGACGAACACCAGGCATTGAGCTTCCGCCAGCTCAACGAACAGGCCAACCGGTTGGCTCATCACTTACGCAACCTGGGTGTGCAGAGCGGCCAGCTCGTCGCCGTGTGCCTGGAGCGCGAGGTGCAGTTGGCGATTGCCCTGCTGGCGGTGTGGAAAGCCGGTTGCGCCTATGTGCCGCTGGATCCTGACTACCCGGCGCCCCGGCTGGCCTACATGCTCAACGACAGCGCACCGGCGGCCCTGCTCACCCAGGAACGGGTGCGTCCTCGTTTACCGACCTTTACGGGTGGACCACTGCTCAGCCTTGACGCGCCCGAATCCCTGGCCTGGACCCAGGCCAGCGCGGACGACCCGGACGCTATCGCCCTGGGCCAGCAGCCCACGGACCTGGCCTACCTGATCTACACCTCTGGCTCCACCGGACAGCCCAAGGGTGTGATGGTTGAGCACCACTCGGTGCTCAACCTCTGGGCCGGGCTGCGTCAACGCCTGGACGACCTGCCGCCGGGCACCCGTTGCTCGCTCAATGCCTCGGTCGCCTTCGATGCCTCGGTGCAACAGCTTTGCCAATGGCTCAGCGGCCACTGCCTGGTGCTGATTCCCAAACGGGTGCGCCTGGATGCCAGCGCCCTGCTGGACTACCTGCACAGCCGCCAGGTCACGCTGTTCGATTGCACCCCGACCCAGTTGCAGGTCTTGCTCAAGCATCGGCAGGCGGCGCAGACACGACAACCGTTGCCACGGCGCATCCTGCTCGGCGGCGAGGCGGTGCCCAGCGAACTCTGGACGCAACTGGCCGCTGAAGCCGAGGTTCGGGTGCTCAACGTCTATGGGCCCACCGAGTGCACCGTCGACACCACCAGTGCCTGGCTCGACAGCCATTCGACGCCGAGCCTCGGCCAACCGCTGCCCAACACCCAGGTGCATGTCCTCGATCGACATGGCCGGCGCGTGCCGGTGGGAGTGGCCGGGGAAATACACATCGGTGGCCATGGGGTCGCCCGTGGTTATTGGCAGCGCGCGGCCCTGACCGACGAACGATTCCTCAGCGATCCGTTCACTGCCCAGGCCGGTGGGCGGCTCTACCGCACCGGCGACCTCGGGCGCTGGGAAGAGGATGGCAGCCTCAGCTACCTGGGGCGCACGGATTTCCAGGTCAAGATCCACGGCCACCGCATCGAGCTGGGTGAAATCGAAAGCCAGTTGCTGGCCTTGCCCGGTGTGCAGCAAGCCGTGGTGGTGGGGCGCAACGACCGCCACGGCGTGACACGGCTGGTCGCCTACCTGCAGGGCACGGCGCCACCGACGCCGAGCCAGGCCCGGGCCGCCCTGGCCGAACGCCTGCCCGACTACATGCTGCCCGGCCTGTACGTGCGCCTGGACAGCCTGCCGCTGACCGCCAACGGCAAGCTCGACCGCAACGCCCTGCCGGAACCCGACGCCCAGGCTTACGTGCAGACCCTCTACGAAGCCCCGCAAGGCGAACTGGAGATCACCCTGGCGGCGCTCTGGTGCGAGTTGCTGAATGTCGAACGGGTCAGCCGGCACGACAATTTCTTCGCCCTGGGCGGCCATTCGCTGATCGCCATGACTCTGGTGGAGCGCATGCGACAGCGCAACCTGCGGGTCGACATCAGCCAACTCTTCACCACCCCGACCCTCGCCGGTCTGGCCATGGCCACCACCCCTTTGAAGGAACTGCTCCTGTGACCACGGAACAATTGCTGGCCCTGCTCAAACAATGTGGCGTAACCCTGTCCTTGCGCGGCGATCAATTATCGGTAGTGGCCGATGACCAGGTATTGGCCGACCAGGCACTGATCGCCTTGTTGCGCAGCCATAAACCGGCCCTGATCGAAGCCCTGCGCAACCCCGCCGCCCAGGCCGGCAGCAGTAGCGGCCTGCCGCCAGGCACCGACGACATCACCCCGGCGATGCTCGATCTCTGCCAGTTGGACGAAGCACAGATCGCCAGTATCGTCGCCAGCGTGCCGGGCGGCTGCGCCAATATCCAGGACATCTATCCTCTGGTGCCGTTGCAGGCGGGCATCCTCTTTCATCACCTGCTCCAGCAGCACGGCGATACCTATCTGCTGCATGTGCTGCTGGCCTTCGACGATGAGCCCTGCCTGCGACGTTTCATGGATGCCCTCAACCAGGCCATCGCCCGCCACGACATCCTGCGCACGGCACTGGCCTGGGAAGGCCTTGACGAGCCGGTGCAGGTAGTCTGGCGCCAGGCGCCCCTGGCGCTGGAAGTCCTCCATCCGAGCCAGGTCGACGTCGAGGCCGCTCTGCGTGCCCATGCCGACCCGCGTCATCAGCGCCTGGACCTGCGCCAGGCGCCCCTGATGCGCGCCGTGGCCGCCGAGGATCCGGGAACCGGACGCTGGCTGCTGCAATTGCTGCATCACCACGCGGTAATGGACCATACCTCGCTGGAACGCCTGGTGGGAGAAGTCGCCGCGATCCAGCAAGGCCGTCTGGCGGATCTGCAGCCGCCGCAGCCGTTCCGGGATTTCGTGTTGCGCGCACGCCAGGGCCTGGGCGAAGCGCAGCACGAGGCATTCTTCACCGAGCTGCTGGGGGACATCGACGAACCCACCGCGCCCTGCGGCCTTTTGGACGTACGCGGCGATGGCAACCAGGTACAGACCCTGGAGACCGCACTCACCCTCGACCTGAGCCGGCGGATCCGTGAGCGTGCGCGTGTCCTGGGGGTCAGCAGCGCCAGCCTGTTCCATCTTGCCTGGGCATTGGTCCTGGGCAAGACCAGCGGCCGCGACGACGTGGTCTTCGGCACCGTGATGTTCGGTCGCCTGCTGGGTGCCGGCGAAGCGACCAGTGCCATGGGCCTGTTCATCAATACCCTGCCCCTGCGGGTACGCCTGGCCGTCTCCGTGGAACAGGCATTGCGCGACACCCACACGCTGCTCAGCCGGCTGATCGCCCACGAGCACGCCCCCCTGGGCCTGGCCCAGCGTTGCAGCGCCTTGCCCAGCGGCACCGCGCTGTTCTCGGCGTTGCTCAACTATCGCCACAGTGCGGCCCCCGGGCATGCACCCCAGGTCGATGGCATGCAGGTGCTGGGCGGTGAGGAGCGCACCAACTACCCCTTCAACCTGTCGGTGGACGACCTGGGGGAAGGCTTTTCGCTGAGCCTGCAAATCGATCACCAGGTGGGCGCCGAACCGGTACTGGGCTGGCTGCGCACCGCGTTGGAGAACCTGCTCGACGCCCTGGAACAGCGTCCCCTGACCCTGGCTTGCCAGCTTTCGGTATTGCCCGCCGCCGAACAGGAGCGGGTCCTGCGCACGTTCAACGCCACCACCCGCCCGCATAACGGCCCGGCTCTGCTGCACCTGGCCGTGGAGCGGCAGGCCCAGCGGCAACCCCAGGCCATCGCCGCCCGTTTCGACGCCGCCAACGGTGCCAGCCCCCTGACCTATGAGGCGCTCAATACCCAGGCCAATCGGCTGGCGCACTTGCTGCTGCAGGCCGGTGTCGAGCCGGACAGCCGCGTGGCGATCTGCCTGGAGCGTGGCCCCCACCTGCTGATCGCCCTGCTCGGCATTCTCAAGGCCGGTGCCGCCTATGTGCCGCTGGACCCGGCCTACCCGCGGGAACGCCTGCTGCACATGCTCGCCGACAGCACGCCTCGTGCGCTGCTGACACTCGGCCCGCTGCAATCGAGCGTCCCGGCGCCCGCCGGTTGCGAAGTGCTTTGCCTGGACGCGGCCCCTGTCAAGGCGCGCCTGGCCGAACAACCCGTCCATGACCCGGATCCCGCCAGCCTTGGCCTGACCAGCGCTCACCTGGCCTATGTCATCTATACCTCGGGATCCACCGGCACGCCCAAGGGCGTGATGATCGAGCACCGCAACGCTTGCAACCTGCTGCACTGGGCGCTGCATGCGTTCGATACCGCCAGCCTGCGGGACAGCCTCTTCGCCACCTCGATCAATTTCGACCTGGCGGTGTTCGAATATTTCGTGCCCCTGGCCGCCGGCGCCACCTTGCACGTGGCCACCAACGCCTTGGCCTTGCTCGACCGCCCCGTGCCGGTCACGCTGATCAACAGCGTGCCTTCGGCCCTTGATGCGCTGGTCAATGCCCAGGCGATCCCAGGGTCAACACAGGTGGTCAACCTGGCCGGCGAGCCCCTCAAGCAAAGCCTGGTGGAGCAGGTGTTCGCCCACAGCGCAGTGCAACGCCTGTGCAACCTGTACGGCCCTTCGGAGACCACCACCTACTCGACGTGGGTGTCGATGAGTCGTGAGCAGGGTTTCGTCCCCGGTATCGGACGACCGCTGGACAATACCCAGGTCTACATTCTCGATGCGCACCGCCAGTTGGTGCCCCAGGGCGTGGTGGGCGAACTCTATATCGGGGGTGCCGGCGTTGCCCGGGGCTACCTGAACCGACCCGAGCTGACCCAGGAGCGCTTCGTCGACGACCCGTTCGCGCTCCAGGCGGGGGCCCGGATGTACCGCACCGGCGACCTGGGTCGCTGGACTGCCGACGGTCAGCTTCTCTACCTGGGGCGCAACGATTTCCAGATCAAGGTGCGTGGCTACCGCATCGAGCTGGGAGAAATCGAAGCCGCCCTGGCCCGGGTGCCCGGTGTGTTGCATGCCGTCGTGATCGCCCGCGAAGACGCCAGCGGCGATCCGCGCCTGGTGGCGTACTGGGTGGGGCAGGCGGACAGCCCGGTATCCGAGGCCCAGTTACGCGAGGCCCTGCACGCCTGTCTGCCTGAGTACATGCAGCCTGGGGCCTACGTGGCCTTGCCGACCCTGCCCCTGACCCCCAACGGCAAGCTGGACCGCGGCGCGCTGCCGGCGCCGGAGCAGACGGAAAGCGATCATTTCGAAGCGCCCCAAGGGCCGCTGGAGACTCAACTGGCGTCGATCTGGAGTCGCCTGCTGGGACGCCCACGGGTAGGCCGTGAGGACCATTTCTTCCAATCCGGCGGCCATTCGCTGCTGGCGGTGCAACTGATTTCCCAACTGCGCCAGCAACTGCGCATCGAACTGCCCCTGGCCTGCGTGTTCGATCACCCGACCCTGGCGCGGCAGGCCCGTGCCATCGAATCCCTGGGAGCGTCCGGGTTGTCCGGGGCGGCGCCTGTTCCGGCGGCGATGCGCCCGGCGCGGCTACCGTTGTCCTTCGCCCAGCAGCGCCTGTGGTTCATCGCCCACCTCGATGCCCAGGCCAGCGCGGCCTACCACATGGCCGGCGGACTGCGCCTGCGGGGAGCGCTTGACCCAGCGGCGTTGCAGGCCGCCCTGTCGCGAATCGTCGAGCGGCATGAAGCCTTGCGCACCCGGTTCGTTTCCGAGGGCGCGCAACCGTTCCAGATCATCGACCCGCCGCAGGCCTTCGCCATGCCCGTCGACGACCTGCGCGGCCAGCCCCCGGCGGTCTTCCAGGCCCACTGCACCGCCGAGGCCCAGGCACCGTTCGACCTGGCGCGCGGTCCGCTGATCCGTGCGCGCCTGTTGCGCCTGGAGGAGCAGGAGCACGTCTTGCTGGTCACGCTGCACCACATCGTCGGCGATGCCTGGTCGTTATCGGTCATCACCCGGGAACTGACTGAACTGTACCGGGCCTTTGTCCACGGCCAGGCCGACCGCCTGCCGCCACTGGCCATCCAGTACGCCGACTATGCCCTGTGGCAGCGCTCTGCGCGCCAGGCGCAACGGATCGCCGAACAACTGGCCTACTGGCGCACCCAGCTCGAAGACGCACCGCCGCTGTTGAACCTCGCCCTGGACCGCCCTCGCCCGGCGCACCAGGATTTCACCGGTGCCAGCCTGGAGGTGGGCATCGACGCCCACCTGGTCCAGTCGCTCAAGCACGTGGCCGAACGACATGGCTGCACCCTGTTCATGACGCTCCTGGCCGCGTGGTCGGTGGTGCTGGCGCGCCTGTCGGGGCAGGACGACCTGGTCATCGGTTCGGTCCTGGCGAACCGGACCCGGGCGGAGGTCGAGCCGCTGGTCGGCTTTTTCGTCAACACCCAGGCGTTGCGGGTGCGGCTCGGTGAGGTCGATGCGTTCAGCCAACTGCTGGCCCAGGTGCGGCGTACCGCCCTGGATGCGCAGGCCCATCAGGAAGTTGCCTTCGAGCAATTGGTCGAGGCATTGAACCCCTCGCGCTCATTGGCCCACAGTCCGATCTTCCAGGTCATGTTCGCCTGGCAGAACGCCCCGCAGCCCAGCCTGGAGCTGGACTCGCTGGAGCTGACGCCGTTATCCACCCACGAAGACAGCGCCAAGTTCGACCTGACCCTGGACCTGCACGAGCGTGACGGCCGGATTGCCGGTCGGTTCATCTACGCCACCGCCCTGTTCGAGGTCGACACCGTGCAACGTCACTGGCAGGCCTTGCACACCACCCTGCAAGCATTGGTCGCCAATGACCGACAACCGCTCGAGGCCGTGTCCATTCTCGGCCCGGCCGAGCGCGAACACGTGCTGCACACCTTCAATGCCACCGCCCGTGACTACCCTCGCGATGAGTCGCTGCCTCGCCTGTTCGAGGCGCAGGTCAAGCGGCGGCCCGAGGCGACGGCGATCCAGACCGGCGAGCAGTCCCTGAGCTATCGCCAGCTCGATGAGCGCGCCGGCCGACTGGCCGGTTGGCTGGCCGAGCACGGCGTGGTGCCGGGCGCCCGGGTTGCCCTGTGCCTTGCCCGTGGCCCACGGTTGATCGTGGCGATCCTGGCGATCCTGAAAAACGGCGCGGCCTATGTGCCCATCGACACGGCCACGCCCTCGGAGCGGCGCCGCAATCTGCTGCACGATTGCGGCAGCGCCTGGTTGCTGGTGGACGAACCGCACTCGATCCCCGCGGACCCAGCCGTCCAATCCCTTGCCTTGGCGACCTGGGAAGACACCCTGGACAGCGTCGCGGCGCCCGCCGCGGATGTACCGCGGCCCGCCGACGCGACGGCCTGCGTCATGTACACCTCCGGCTCGACCGGCGTGCCCAAGGGGGTGCAGGTGCCCCACCGCGCCATCACCCGCCTGGTGCGCAACAACGGTTTCGCCGATTTCAACGCCCAGGATCGCATCGCCCTGGCCGCCAACCCGGCCTTCGACGCCAGCACCCTGGAAATCTGGGGCGCATTGCTCAACGGCGGCTGCCTGGTGGTCTGTCCCCGCGACACCCTGCTGGATGCGGCCCGGTTCAATGAACATCTGCTGCGCCATGAAGTCAGCGTCCTCTGGCTCACCGCCGGGCTGTTCCATCAGTTCGCCGAACCTCTGGCCCCGGCCTTCGCGGCCCTGCGCTACCTGATGGTGGGCGGCGATGTGCTCGATCCCCGGCGCATCGCCCAGGTGTTGCGCCACTCGCCGCCCCGGCATCTGCTCAACGGCTACGGTCCCACCGAAAGCACCACCTTCGCCACCACCCATCGCGTCACCCTGGAAGACGCCCTGGCCGGTGACATTCCCATCGGCAAGCCGATCGGCAATACCCAGGTCTACGTGCTCGACGACCAACGTCGCCCCGTGCCCATCGGCGTCGCCGGCGAGCTGTACATCGGCGGCGATGGCCTGGCCCTGGGTTACCTGAACCAGCCGCAGTTGAGCGAACAGCGCTTCGTGCCCCATCCCTTCGACCCGACGCCGGGGGCGCGGTTGTACCGCACCGGCGACCTGGCGCGCTGGCGCGCCGACGGCGTGTTGCTGTTCCTGGGGCGCAACGACTTCCAGGTCAAGATCCGCGGTTTCCGGATCGAGCTGGGGGAGATCGAGGCGCAGCTCAAGGCCTTGCCACCCGTGACCGAAGCGGTGGTGCTGGCCGACGCCCAGCAACGCCTGCTGGCCTACTTCACCGCCACC
>NZ_FMUL01000037.1:0-4662 GCF_900101215.1 Pseudomonas sp. NFACC32-1 | reverse complement strand
TGGTCATCTGCACCAAGCACCCGCCGATGCCACCGCAGTTCCTGGCCGAAGGCTCGGACAAGGTCACCATCAACGGCCAGCCCGCCGTGCGCAGCGGCGACCGCAGCACCTGCGATGCCAAGGTGGTGTCGTCCGGGCTGATCTCTCCGGATGTGACCATCGGCGGCGGTTCGGTGGTGGTGCGCGAGATCCGCAGCGGCAAGACACCGGGCGTGGGCCTGGCGGTGACTGCGTTGCTGATGCTCAAGGGTGGCAAGGGCAAGTTCCTGAGCAACCTGCCGTGCATGCTGGCTGGCGCGGCGGCCTCGATGGCCGTCAGTAGTGCGATGGGCGCGGCGGCCAATGCGGCCATGGGCTCGTCGAACCCGGTGCATGCCGCCACCGGCGCAAAAGTGCTGGGCGATGTCGAGGAGCTGGACTTCGTCTTGCCCGGGATCCTGCCCATCGACTGGCAGCGCTTCTATAACAGCCGCGACGAACGGGGCGACAGTTTGTTCGGCGCCGGTTGGAGCGTCGCCTACGAAATACGCGTGGAGGTCCTGCCCCATCCCGAGGGCGGCGAAACCCTGGTCTACACCGACGAACAGGGCCGCCGCATCGACATGGGCCCGATCCCCCTGGGCGGCGCCGTGTTCAGCCCCGGTGAAGGGCTCTCGGTCCGGCGGCACTCCGATGGAAAACTGCTGATCGAAAGCGCGGATGGGCTGTATCGCCTGTTCGAACCGACACCGGGCCATGCTGCGCAGCTGCGCCTCGATCAACTGGGCGACCGTAACGACAACCGCATCCATCTCGACTACGACGAAACCGGGCGCCTGGTGCGGCTGCGCGACAGCTTCGATCAGGTACAGGTCGAACTGGTCTACGACCAGCGCCGTCCACAACGCGTCAGTCGGATCGAACGCCTCTACCCCGACCAGCACCGCGAAGTGCTGATGCACTACGGCTACGACGCCCAAGGGGATCTGGCGCAAGTGCGCCACTCCAACAACCAGGTCAAACGGCGTTATGCCTACGACTCGGGGCGGCGCATGGTGGAGCACCAACTGCCCACCGGCCTGCGCTGTTTCTACGAATGGGCCCTGCTTGAAGACCGGGAATGGCGCGTGGTGCGCCATTGGACCGACGCTGGCGATACCTACACGTTCACCTATGATCTGGCCGGCGGCATCACCCGCATCACCGACGGCTTGAACCGCATCAGCACCCGGCGCTGGGACGAGCGCTACCGGATCACCGAAGCCACCGATGCACTGGATCGCACCTGGACCTTCCAGTGGAACGACGAAAGCCAGTTGCTGGGGGCCACCGATCCCAACGGCGGGCAGCATCGGTTCAGCTATGACGAAGCGGGCAATCTGTGCCAGACCCTCGACCCGCTCGGGCGCAGCGAGTCGACGCTGTGGCTCGAACACTGGGCCCTGCCCCTGGCTGAAACCGATGCCGCGGGCAACACCTGGCAGTACCGCTATGACGCGCGTGGCAACCGTATCCGTGAAACCGACCCACTGGGCCATGTCACCCGCTACCGCTACGACAACCACGGTCAGGTCGTCGAAATCATCGACGCCAGCGGTAAAAGCAAAACGATGCGCTGGACGCCGCTGGGTCAACTCAGCGAACACACCGACTGCTCCGGCTACACCACGCGACTGAGCTACGACGAGCGTGGGCTGTTGCTCGGCAGCACCGATGCACTGGGAGAACGCACCCGTTTCAGCTACGACGACCTGGGCCGATTGCTGAGCAAGCAACTGCCCGACGGGCGAACCGAGCACTATCAGCGCGATGCCAGCGGTCAGTTGATCGGCTACAGCGACGCCGCCGGGCACACCACGTGCTTCCAGCACACCCCAAGCGGCCAGTTGCACCTGCGCACCGACGCCCATGGCCGGCGGGTGGAGTTGAGCTACGACCACTACGGGCGCCTGCTGGCCCTGACCAACGAGAACGGCGAAAGCTATCGGTTCGCCTGGGATGCGGGCGACCGGCTGAGCACCCAGCAGAGCCTGGACGGCAGCCTCAAGCACTACACCTACGACGCACTGGACAACGTCACTCGCGTGCAAGCCCACGCCGCTCCCGGCAGCACCAACCTGGACCTCTCGCCACAAGCGCCCATCGTCCATGAACTGGAGCGCGATGCGGTAGGACGGCTGGTTGCCAAGGTCACCGCCGACGGGCGCACCGAATATCGCTATGACGCCCTCGACCAGGTCATTGCCGTAACCTTCACCAGCCTGACCGGTGACCAGCAGAGCGTCGGCTTCAGCTACGATGCCCTCGGGCAGTTGATTGCCGAACAGAGCTGGGCCGGATGCCTCGAGCATCGCTATGACGAACTGGGCAACCTCACCCAGACACAGCTTCCCGATGGCCGCTGGCTGAACCGCCTGCACTATGGCAGCGGCCATCTGCACCAGATCAACCTTGATGGCCAGGTCATCAGCGACTTCGAACGCGACCGTCTGCACCGCGAAGTACTGCGCACCCAGGGACGCCTCAGCACCCGCAGCGAATACGACCGCAGCGGTCGTCTGCGGGCTCGCCAGCGACGGCAGCAGGGCCAGTCGACGTTGCTGCCGCCAATAGCGCAGTCGCTGTTTGCCTACGACAGCAGCGATCAACTGGTGGAGCGCTTCGACAACCAGCCCGAAGCCCCTCATCGCCAACTGCTGCATTACGATGCCACCGGTCGGATCCTTGCCAGCCAGGACAACCTCAAGGGCCAGCGCGAAGGCTTCGCCTACGATCCATCGGCCAACCTGCTCGACGGACTGATGGGCACCGGGCATGTCACCCATAACCGCCTGTTGACCTATCAGGACAAGCGCTACCGCTACGACGGTTTCGGCCGCATGGTGGAAAAACGCAGCAGCCGACGCGGCGTACAGCGCTTCAAGTACGACGCAGAGCAGCGTTTGCTGGAGGTCCACAACGACAACGGCTCGGTCGTGAAGATGACCTACGACCCGTTGGGTCGACGCATCGAAAAGGCCGAATACGACCGTCACGCCAACGTGCTCGGCCGGACCCGCTTTACCTGGGATGCGCTGCAACTGTTACAGGAGCACCGCAACGGCCAGACCAGCCTCTACATTTATGCCGACGACAGCCACGAGCCCCTGGCCAGGGTCGATGGCATCGGTGAGCAGCAGAAAGTCCGTTATTACCACAACGATCTCAACGGCCTGCCCGAACAACTTTCCGAAGCCGACGGCCACACGCTTTGGCGTGCCCATTACCAGGTCTGGGGCAACACCGCCGAAGAGTTGCGCGAGCCGTATTTCATCGAAGAGCAGAACCTGCGGTTCCAGGGCCAGTACCTGGACCGGGAAACCGGCCTGCATTACAACACCCTGCGCTTTTACGATCCGGACATCGGCCGGTTCACCACCCCGGACCCCATCGGCCTGGCAGGTGGATTGAACCTCTACCAATACGCGCCAAACCCGGTGAGCTGGATCGACCCCCTGGGGCTGATGAAGTGCACGACCCCGCCGAAAGGTCGCAAGGTCAACCGGACGGTTTATCGCTTTGAAGAGCCTGGGCGGATCAGCACGACCTGGACGGTGCATAAATGGAACGTCGCCGCCCGACACCGTTATACCGCCCCCGGCCTGGGTGGCGTCTACGGCGCCAACTCGCGCAAGACCGCCATGGGCGAGGTCAATCACTGGGGCGTGGACCTGTCCACGCGGGTCCTGGTGAGCAAGAAAGTTCAGCTCAACAACGTCCTGGACCTGACCCGCGCCGATGTGCGCAAGCAATTGGGCGTGTCGCTGAAAAGCATCACTGGCAACAAATACACCCAGACCCACCAGATCGGCGCCTGGGCCAAGGCCAACGGTTATGATGGGATCCTGGCGCCGTCGGCGCGCAACCCGACCGGCAGTAATCTGATTTCCTTCGCGGGCTTTTAGAAATGGGACTGGAAGACGAATACGTCGGCGACGCCGACTGGCAAACCTTTGTGCGTCTGTATGAAGAGGACTACCTCGACGACAACGCCCGCACGCTCGCCAAGTCCATGGACGACAACCTCGACATGGCCGTGGTGCTCTATGGAAAACGAGGGCTCAAGGAAGGCCTGTGGTGGATGGAACAAGTCGTGCCGGCCTTGGGTAACAAACGCCCGGCCGATTGCCTCAAGAGCCCGAAGCTGATCAGGCGCCTGAGAATGGCATTGATGAGCATGCCTTGACCCCATAGGAAAAAGGATGCAATGGAAAGCATCGAAGTACATGCAAACGCATCCGCCAGACATCCGAGTCCCATGAGTATTCAATATGCCTGACGCACTCTGGGCGGCCCGCTTGGGCGATGCACTGGAACATACCTCGATGATGGCCGACATCCTCGGCGGCGTGCTGGAGGTGGCAGCGAATATCGCGATCACCGCCCTGGCCACCGCTGCCGTGGTGGCGGCCACCGGGATCACCGTCGCCACCGGCGGCCTGGGCTGTTTCCTGCTGGGCGCCGTGGTCGGCGCCGTCGTCGGCATCGCCATGAGCAAGACCGGAGCCGACAAGGGCCTGAGCAATTTATGCGAGGGCATCGGCAACGCCCTCTTTCCCCCCACGGTGCAGGCCAACATCCTCACCGGCTCCACCGACACGCTCACCAACAACATTCCCGCGGCCCGCGCCGCCGGAGCGATCG
>NZ_FMUL01000042.1:0-2228 GCF_900101215.1 Pseudomonas sp. NFACC32-1 | reverse complement strand
AATTGCGGGTCCAGCGGCAGCCACGCGGCGCCGGCATGGACGATGCCGAGCAAGGCCACGACCATTTCCACCGAGCGCTCCATGCACACCGGCACGATGTGCTCGGCGCCGATGCCGACGGCGCGCAGGGCGCGGGCGACGGCCTGGGCGCGCTGGTCCAGTTCGGCATAGCTCAGGCGTTGGCCTTCGAACACCAGCGCCGAGGCGTTGGGGCTCAGGGCTGCCTGCTGGCTCAGGGCCGTGTGCAGGTTGGTCGGGCCGCTGTAGTGGCGGTCGGTGGCGTTCCACTGGTCCAGTCGTGGCTGGTCCTGCTGCTGCGGGAACAGCTCGATCAACGTGCGCTGCGGCGTCGCCACCAAGGCATCGAGCAGAGCGCACCACTGTGCGCTCCAGCGCTGCATTGTCGTTTCGTCGAACAACGCCGCCTGGTACTCCAGTGACAGGGTCATGTCACTGCCGTCGTCCTGGACTTCCCAGCTTTGCTCGAACTTGGCATCGACCACTGGCAGGGTCTGCTCTTGCACCTCCAGCCCCGGCCATTGACGGCTGTCCACGCGACCGTAGTTGAGAGAGAACAGTACCTGGAACAGCGGCGTGCGGTTCAGGTCACGATGCTGGGCAACGGTGCTGACCAGGGTGGCGAAAGGCAGGTCGGCGTGGGCCTGGGCCGCACGCAGGTCGGCTTCGAGGCTGGTCAGCAAGCGTTCGGCCGGCGCACGCTGCTCGACGTCGCTACGGATTACCAGGGTGTTGACCAGACAGGCCAGCAGCGCCTGGGATTGCGCCTGGTCACGCTGGTCCGCCGGCGTGCCGAGGCGAATCTCGCGTTGCCCGCTGTAGCGCGCCAGCAGCGCACTCAAGGCGGTGGCCAGGACCACATAGGTGGTGGTGCCCCGTTGACGGGCGAATCGGCGGATGGCTTCGGCCCGTTCGGCACCGAGGCTGACGATTACCTGCCGGGCACGACGGTCGACTTCGGCGCCGCGCGGATGATCGATGGGCAGGTCCAGTTGATAATTGTCCTGGCCCAGATGGTTTTTCCAGTATTCCAGGCTGCTGTTACGCCGTGCCTGGGTGTCCGGGTGCTGCTGCCATAGGGCGAAGTCGACGTAATCGATCTCCAGCGGTGCCCAGGCGGGGGCCTGTCCGTTCAGCCCGGCGGCATAGGCCTGGGTCAGCTCGTCGATGAGCAATTGCATGGCCCAGCCATCGGTGGCGCTGTGATGCAGGCAGACCAGCAGACGGTGCTCGTCGCTGTCCTGGCGCTGCAACAGGTGCGCGCGCCATGGCGCGGCGGCAGCCAGGTCGAACGGTGCCATCAGTTCGTCCTGGGCCTTGGCGCAAGCCCAAGTCCAGTCCTGGGTCGGCACCGAGGTGACCGCGAGTGCCGGACCCTGCGGGTCGATCAGCAACTGTGGCTCCCCCTGGACCTCGACGATCCGGCTGCGCAGCACCAGGTGGCGCTGGCTGACCTGCTCGAATGCCGCGCGCAGGGCCTGGACCTGCAGTTCGCCGCGCAAGGTCAGAGCGAATGGCATGTGGTATTCGCGGGACTCCGGCACCAGTCGGCTGAGCATCCAGAACCGGCGTTGGGCCAGGCCCAGGGGCAGTTGCGCCGGGCGCGGTTGTACGCTGATCGATTCATCGGGCAGAGCCGCCCGCAAGTGCCTGGCCAGGGCCGCCACCGTCGGCTGGGCGAACACCAGCGGCAAGGGCAGGGACACCCCCAGGCGTTCACGGACCCGGCTGACCAGACGGGTGGCCAGCAAGGAGTGGCCGCCGAGTTGGAAAAAGTGGTCCTCGATACCGACGACAGAGCAGTCCAGCACCTCGCTGAACAGTTCGCAGAGCACGGTTTCAGTGGCATTGCGCGGCGCGGTGCGCGGCTGGTCGCTCTGGCTTTGCGGCAGCGGCGTGGCAGCCAGGGCCTTGCGGTCCAGCTTGCCGTTGCTGTTGAGCGGCAGGCGGTCGAGCTGCACGAAAAGACTCGGCTGCATGTGCGAAGGCAGGCGTTCGCCCAGGGTGGCACGCAGGGTGGCTTCGTCAGCCTCACCGCACCAGAAGCTTACCAGGCGCTGGTCCAGCAGCAAGGTCGCGGCGTCGCGAACGCCCGCTTGCGCCAGCAGTCCGGCGTCGATTTCCCCCAGCTCGATGCGCTGGCCCCGCAGCTTGACCTGATGGTCGAGACGTCCCAGGTATTCGATGTTGCCATCGGCCAGGAAACGGCA
>NZ_FMUL01000019.1:0-102379 GCF_900101215.1 Pseudomonas sp. NFACC32-1 | reverse complement strand
ATCGCCACCGCCGGTTGCGTGGCACTGTGGGGCTACCTGCTGTACCAGGGCGTGATCGACCCGCTGGGTGGCATCAACACCCTGTGGCCGCTGTTCGGCATCTCCAACCAGATGCTGGCGGGGATCGCCCTGATGCTCGGTACCGTGGTGCTGATCAAGATGAAGCGCCAGCGCTACGTCTGGGTCACGCTGCTGCCGGCGACGTGGCTGCTGATCTGCACCACCACTGCGGGCCTGATCAAGCTGTTCGACGCCAACCCGGCGATCGGCTTCCTGGCCCTGGCGCGCAAGTACAACGATGCCCTGGCCGCCGGCCAGGTCCTGGCCCCGGCCAAGAGCGTGGAGCAGATGCAGCACGTGGTGTTCAACGCCTACACCAACGCCACGCTGACGGTGCTGTTCCTGTTCGTGGTCTTCAGCATCCTGTTCTACGCGCTCAAGGTCGGCATCGCCGCCTGGGGCACGAAAGAGCGCACGGACAAAGAAGCGCCATTCCAGGCCCTGCCGGACGCGTAACCAGAGGATTGCAACGATGTTCAATGACTTGAGTCGCCTCGGTAAATACCTCGGTCAGGCCGCCCGCCTGATGGTCGGCATGCCCGACTACGACAACTACGTCGAGCACATGCAAACCAAGCACCCGGACAAGCCGCTGATGGACTACGAGGCGTTCTTCCGCGAACGCCAGGAAGCCCGCTACGGCGGCAAGGCCGGGCCCAAGTGCTGTTGAACCGCTGATTGCCGGCGGATGATGCAACCCTTGTGGGAGCGAGCTTGCTCGCTCCCACCGTTGTTTCTGGGGGGCTCAAGAGGTGCATACACCACAGACCTCTTTGTGAGGTGACCTCAGGATTTGCTTACGCCACGGATCCCTTGTGGGAGCGAGCTTGCTCGCGATGGCGGAGTGTCAGTTAATGATAATGTCCACTGACCCGATGCCTTCGCGAGCAGGCTCATCCCCAAAAATTGCTTTCCTTTCAGCTATCAAGGAGATTCAGTTTGTCCTCTCCCATCCCGGTCACCATCCTCAGCGGCTTTCTCGGCGCCGGCAAGACCACGCTGTTGCGTCATCTGCTCAAGGCCGAGCACGGCCTGAAAATCGCTGTGATCGAGAACGAATTCAGTGATGCCGGCATTGATACCCAATTGCTGGGCGATGAGCCGGTGCAGGTCATGACCCTGGCCAACGGTTGCGTGTGCTGCACCATCCACACCGACCTGACCAAGGCCCTGTACCTGTTGCTCGAACGGCTGGACAGCGGCGAGATCGCGTTTGACCGGTTGGTGATCGAGTGCACCGGCCTGGCCGATCCGGCGCCGGTGGCCCAGACGTTTTTCATCGATGAGGAACTGCGTGAGCGCTACATTCTCGACGGCATCCTGACCCTGGTGGACGCGGCCCATGCCGACCTGCACCTGGCCCAGGCCATCGCCCAGGCCCAGGTCGGGTTCGCTGACCGTCTGCTGCTCAGCAAGACCGATCTGGTGGACGCTGCGCAAGTGCAAGCGCTTGGTGAACGCCTGACCCGTATCAACCGGCGGGCGCCCATCCGGGTCGTGGAGCACGGCAGGATCGATCTGGCCGAGCTGCTCGATATCCGCGGCTTCAATCTCAATGCCGACCTGGGCGCGGGATTCAGCCTGCGACCGGTCCTCAAGCCGGCCACGGCAGATCGCATCAGCAGCCTGGTATTGCGCACTGACAAACCACTGGACATCGACAGGCTCAGCACCTTCATGAACCAGTTGCTGGAAGACCATGGCAAGCAATTGCTGCGTTACAAGGGTGTGCTGAACATTGCCGGAGAATCCCGGCGCCTGGTGTTCCAGGGCGTGCTCAAGTTGTACGGTTTCGATTGGGACACCGAATGGGCACCGGACGAGGCCAGGGAAAGCGTGATCGTTTTCATTGCCGATGAGCTGCCGGAGGAAAAAATCCGCGCAGGTTTCGAAGCCGTCCTGCTTTGATGTTCCCCAGACTGCGGGCGTTGTCCATTCAGGTTTGCTCCGTGCAACGTCCGGCCCGCCTTGCCCGGCCAAGGGGCAAACCCCATGGCGAGGAGACGAATCCCTCGCCATCAGGATCCGCCAGCGTTGACCGTTCGTCATTCTCGTTGCGGGCTCAGGAGCGTTTTTTATCGACGACGCTCAGGATGAAGGTTATCCGGGATTTCTCTTCCGTTTCAGCGAGGTATATATAAGGCGAACCGCGTACTTTCATGCCGCCTATATACTTCTTATTGGCTGTCATCAGTGAAACAGGCAAATGACGCGCGTTGATATCGGCCCGCGTAATGACTGTGTCCTGATGGTCGATCAGCGTGAATGCCGTGGGCGTGTCAATGTCCGGGTCATTTACCCCAAGTACTTCGAGCCAACGGATGCCAATCAACTTATTGTAATGCTCGCCTCGGTTTCTGATGTGCAGCCTGTAGCCATCTGCCGTGGCGCTGAAATGCAGTCTCAGCGGTCGTGGTGCCGCGCCTTCTGCATTGGCTCGCAAGCCCAGCAAACTCGAGTGGTCCAGGGTCTGCGGCCTGCCGGTGAAGAACCCGCCGCTGAAGGAACTGACGGAGGCCAGCGCAGGCTTGCCGTGGAGTATTTCCAGCAGGTTTACGTGGTTATCGGGCAGGCGGAGGGTTGCATCAAAAGAAAGATTACTGTCCATGTAATATTCGAATCCTTTGTGAAGTTCACGAGTTGTAGCGTTGTTCGGGGTCGATATTAATGGAATTTCCCAAGGCTATTGCCGGTCGGTGTATTGCAAGGCGTAAAGTGTTAAGGAGTGGAAGTTTCTGAATGGTTTGGAGTTATTTGCCCACTCCAGGGCGGCATTGAATGAAAAAGGCCCGCATCTTTCGATGCGGGCCTTTTTCATGACGGTTGAACGGGCTGATCAGGCGCCGTATACCGGCAGTTTCTTGCAGATGGCCTTGACCTTCTCACGTACGGCGTCGATGACCGCTTCGTTGTTCAGGTCGGCCAGGATGTCGCAGATCCAGCCAGCCAGTTCCTTGCACTCGGCTTCCTTGAAGCCACGAGTGGTCACGGCCGGAGTACCGAAGCGCAGGCCGGAAGTGACGAACGGGGAGCGTGGGTCGTTTGGCACCGAGTTCTTGTTCACGGTGATGAACGCCTTGCCCAACGCGGCGTCGGCGTCTTTGCCGGAGATGTCCTGCTTGATCAGGGACAACAGGAACAGGTGGTTCTCGGTCCCGCCGGACACCACGTCGAAGCCGCGCTCGATGAACACGCCGGCCATGGCCTTGGCATTCTTCACCACCTGCTGCTGGTAGGCCTTGAACTCAGGCTGCAGCGCTTCCTTGAAGCAGATCGCCTTGGCAGCGATGACGTGTTCCAGGGGGCCGCCCTGGGCGCCCGGGAATACGGCGGAGTTCAGCTTCTTCTCGATGTCGGCGTTGGCGCGCGCCAGGATCAGGCCACCACGTGGGCCGCGCAGGGTCTTGTGGGTAGTGGTGGTGACCACGTCGGCGAAAGGCACCGGGTTGGGGTAGACACCAGCGGCGACCAGGCCGGCCACGTGGGCCATGTCCACGAACAGGTAGGCACCGACCTTGTCGGCGATTTCGCGGAAACGGACGAAATCCAGAACCTGCGAATAGGCGGAGAAGCCGGCCACGATCATTTTCGGCTTGTGTTCGAGGGCCAGACGCTCGACTTCGTCGTAGTCGATCAGGCCGTTGCCGTCGATGCCGTACTGGATGGCGTTGTACAGCTTGCCGGAGGACGAAACGCTGGCGCCGTGGGTCAGGTGACCGCCGTGGGCGAGGCTCATGCCCAGGATGGTGTCACCGGCCGACAGCAGGGCCAGGTAGACGGCTGCGTTGGCCTGGGAGCCGGCGTGGGGCTGGACGTTGGCATAGTCGGCGCCGAACAGTTGCTTGGCGCGGTCGATGGCCAGTTGCTCAACTACGTCTACGTACTCGCAACCACCGTAGTAGCGCTTGCCCGGGTAGCCCTCGGCGTACTTGTTGGTCAGAACCGAGCCTTGAGCTTCCATCACCGCGGGGCTGGTGTAGTTTTCCGAAGCGATCAGCTCAATGTGCTCTTCCTGGCGCTGAGCTTCTTGCTCCATGGCGGCAAAGAGATCGGCGTCGTACTTGGCAATAGTCAAATCACGGCTGAACATGGCGGTCCTCAAGGATCGGGGGCAGAAAAGGGGGGCATTCTAACCCAACCGGTTTTGGAAGGCATATGAAAGGACGTCATGTCGCGGACGAATGGGATTCAAGCGCCATGCTGCGTGGCCTTGGCGGGCCCTATCGCGAACAAGCTCGCTCCCACAGGGTGATAGGCACGCAGGTCAACATGTGGGAGCGAGCTTGCTCGCGATGAGGCCACCACAGGCACCGAAGAACCTCAGTCGAGCATGAACAACGCATCATTGCTGAACTGTGCTTCGAACCGATTGGCCGGCATCGGGCGGCCGAACAGGTAACCCTGGACCTCATCACAGCCATGTTCGCGCAGGAAATCGAGTTGTTCGTGGGTCTCGACCCCTTCGGCGATCACCGCCAGGTTGAGGCTGTGGGCCATGGCGATGATCGCCCGGGCGATCTGGGCGTCCTGTTCGCCGGAGGGCAGGCCATCGACGAAGGTCCGGTCGATCTTCAGCACGTCGATGGGGAATTGCTTGAGGTAGTTGAGCGACGAATAGCCGGTGCCGAAGTCATCCACGGCGATGCTCAGACCGAGGTTCTTCAATCCGGCCAGGATCTGCATGGCCTCGCTGACCTCACGCATCAGGATACTTTCCGTCAGTTCCAGCTCCAGGCAGGCCGGCGGCAGGCCGGTGCTGCGCAGGATGTTGGCGATGCGCGTGCCGAGCTGGCCGTCGGAGAACTGCCGGGCCGAGATGTTGACCGAGACCTTCGGCACCCGGACCTTGGCCTGGTGCCAGGTCTTGAGCTGCCGGCAGGCCTCGCTGATGACCCAGTCGCCGACATCCACCACCAACCCGAGCTCCTCCAGCACCGGGATGAAGTCCCCTGGCGGCACCAGCCCGCGGCGCGGATGACGCCAGCGCAGCAGGGCCTCGGCGCCGGTCAGGCGTTTGCCGTCGCCGCTGAACTGCGGTTGGTAATACAGCACGAATTCGTTCTGTTCCAGGGCGTGGCGCAAGTCGCTTTCCAGTTCCAGGCGCTCCAGGGCGCTGGCGTTCATATCGGCCTGGTAGAACTGGAAGTTGTTCTTGCCGCGTTCCTTGGCGTGGTACATGGCCGTGTCGGCGTTTTTCATCAATTGGCTCAGTTCGTTGCCGTCCTGTGGGCTCAGTGCGATACCGATACTGGCGGTGACGAAGAATTCCCGGCCTTCGAGGACAAATGGCCGGACCAGGCTGGCAAGGATCTGTTCGGCGACGTTGATCGCCCGGTTCAGCGCCATTTCCCGGCTGGCCCGTGGTTGCAGCAGCAGGGTGAACTCGTCGCCGCCCATGCGGGCCACGGTGTCGTCGTCGGCGACGCAGCCCAGCAGCCGGGTTGCCATCTCCTTGAGCATCCGGTCGCCAGCGGCATGGCCCAGGGAGTCGTTGATCGGCTTGAAACGGTCCAGGTCGAGGAACATCAGCACCACCCAGGTCTTCTGCCGTTCGGCCGATTGCAGCGCGGTATGCAGGCGGTCCTGGAACAGCGTGCGGTTGGGCAGGTGGGTGAGGGCGTCGTAATAGGCCAGGCGATGAATGCGCTGCTCGCTGGCCTTGCGCTCGCTGATGTCGCTGAAGAAACACACGTAGCTGGCCAGGTCGCCTTCGTCGTCCAGCACCGCCGTGATGCCGACCCAGGCCGGATAATGCTCGCCGTTGCGGCGCTTTAGCCAGACTTCGCCTTCCCAGGTGCTGTGCTGTTGCAACTGTTTGAGTACGTAGCGCAGGTGGGCTTCCTGCTGGTCGTCCACGGTCAGCATGTTGGGCAACTGGTCGAGCACCTGCGACACCGCGTAGCCGCTGACACGGCTGAAGGCTTCGTTGGCCTGGACGATATAGCCGGCCGGGTCGGTGATCAGGATCGCCGACGTGGAGTGCTCGAACACCGTGGCGGCCATGCGCAGGTCCTTCTCGGCGCGCCGTTGCTGGCTGATATCGCGGCCGACGCCGAGTACGCCTTCGAATGCGCCCAGATCGTCCCACACCAGCACCAGTCGCAACTCGATAGGGATTTTTCGGCCGTCGGCCCGCAGGCAGTCGAACAGGAACAGCTGGGTCTGCATCTGGTTGCGCAGCTCGGCCAGTTGCTCGGGCTTGTCGAGGGCCTTGCTCAGGCGGTCCATCAGGGTGTAGATGCCGGTCAGCTGTTGCGGATTGGCGATGGTCGATTGCCA
Organism: Pseudomonas sp. NFACC32-1; assembly: GCF_900101215.1. Lineage (NCBI taxonomy): Bacteria > Pseudomonadati > Pseudomonadota > Gammaproteobacteria > Pseudomonadales > Pseudomonadaceae > Pseudomonas > Pseudomonas sp. NFACC32-1. Next base: position 96,040 of record NZ_FMUL01000019.1, on the reverse strand, counting down.
GCCGTTCTGGAAGATCCAGTCGGCGTTATAGCCCAGCACGGCTTGCACTGACGGGCTGACGTAGTTGAGCGAAAGCTTGTTGTCGGTGGAGAAAATCACGTCGCTGATGCTTTCGGCGAGCATCCGGTAGCGCTGCTCGCTGTCGCGCAGCGACTCACTGGCTTCGATCTGTTCGGTGATGTCCTTGGCCACGCCGATGATCCGCGTCACCTGGTCGTGACGGTCCCGGGCCAGGGCCTGTTCGCGGATCTCGAAACGGCGCCACTTGCCATTGCGATGGCGAAAGCGCAACTGGCACTGGAGCAATTGGCTGTAGCCGCCTCGTCGTTGCTCCTGGCGCAGGTCCTGATAATGGTCGGCGTCGTCGCTGTGCAGCAGGATTTCCCAGAAGTACTCGCCCATCTGGTGCAGTTCGGTACGGTCGTACCCCAGGGTCTGGCCCAGGTGGTGGTTGCTGAAGATCATCCGCTGGCTGATGACGTCCTGCACATAGAGGTGGTCCGGCACGGTGCGCACCACGTCGGACCAGAAGCCTTCGCGTTCGAGCAGGGAGAGTTCGATCAGCTTGCGGCTGGTGATGTCGTTGATGCTCAGGATGACGGCGTTGTAGTCCTCCTGTTTTTCCGGCAGGCGCAAAACCAGCCACAGGTGTTGATCGCGCCCATGGGCGTCCTGGAGCTTGATTTCCAATTCCAGTTGCTTGTGGGGATCGAGCAGGGCTTCCAGGAGTTTCGAACCGACGGGGCTGCTGTCCTGGGGACCGTTGCCCACCAGCAGTTGCCAGGCCTGCCCGCAGGAATCGACATTGAGCAACCGCAACGCCATCTGATTGACTTCGGTGATGCGCACTTCCTGCTGCAACTGCTCGAGTTGGTGCGGGACTTTCATCCAGGTGCGCAGTTGATCGCCGTTATGCAGGCCGGCCTTGGCGAAGAATGACTTGAGCCCCGACAGATCGAGTACGCACAAGGCCACGCCGGTGCCTTCGAAGATGTCTTGATAGCGCCGGCGACCTTCGTGCAACTGCCGTTGACGGCGGCGCATGTTGAGCAGCGCGATCACCGGCAGCATCGAGAAAGCCAGCCCCAGCAGGCACTTGCCGATGAAGGCCGGCAACAGTTGCTCGAGCACCTGCCGGCGGTCGAACAGCCCGCGCAATTGCCAGTCGCTGCTGCTCAGGGGCACGGTCAATACGGTATTGTCCAGATCCTCGGGCGACAGGTGTACCGGGGTGACCGAAGGGTGGCTCTCGTCGCGGCTGATGATCTGTCGGTTGAGGCGGTTTTCCACCAGCCACAGTGGACGCAGGCCTGTATCGGCCTGCTTGGTCAACGTGGCGAAGAAGCTTGGAGTCAGGCGCAGGGCCCAGTAGCCGCGAGTACTGCCGGAAGCCTGGTGCAACAACAGGTGCACCACGGAGCCGTCGTCGGCATTGCTGAAATAGTGCGCCTGGGCGTGGCTGCGGCGCACCAGTTCGGTCAGGTAGCTGGCGTCGTGGCTGTCGGCGTCGCTGTCGCTGAGCACCCGGCCGGAGGGGCTGAGCAACGCCAGGCTGCGCAGTTCAGGCAGCGATTGCTGGAGTTTGCGCAACAGGGCCTGCTGTTCGTCGGCCGTTTGCGGTTGTTCGACGATCGGTAGCAGGTTGAGGGCGATCTGCGCATTCAGGGCCATGTTCAGGCTGACTTGCGCGGCCAGGTCGGCGGTGTAGTCAATGGTGTACTGGCGTTGTTGCTGCTGGGTAACACGCAATTGGTCGAGCAACTGCCAGAAGAGCAATCCGAGCAGCAGCAATACCAGCGTGGCCAGGGCGCCCTTCAATGTCCCGCGCAGGGGCGAGCCAGGCACAGCATCCGGTGCACGTGGGGACAGAGTCGGTGTGACGTTGGACAAGCTGTAATCCTGCAGTTTGCTGGACTGGCGCGACGTGCACTATAAGCTGGACGCCCGAAGGGCGGCTAGCATGCCTTGAGTTGTGGCAAAGTGCCAGTCCCTGGCGGCTGGACCTTGACGGACGGTTGAGGTAGCTTTGCCGGTCAAACCAGGCTTTGTAAGAAAGTTCGCCGAACGGCGGTCAGGCAAGCCGCAGGCACCTTTCCTACAAACCCAGGAGCGCACGCTCAGACTCCCAGGCTTTATCTGCCCGCAGGCATTGATGACCGTCAACTGCCGGCGCCGCGCATGGCCCGGCTCGTTCTTTTCACCTGTCACAGACGCTAGGTTCACCATGGCTCAATACGTCTTCACCATGCATCGGCTGAGCAAAGTTGTTCCGCCGAAGCGGGAAATCCTGAAAAACATTTCATTGTCATTTTTCCCCGGCGCCAAGATCGGCGTGCTGGGCCTCAACGGTTCGGGTAAATCCACGCTGCTGAAAATCATGGCCGGCGTCGATAAGGAATTCGATGGCGAAGCCCGCCCGATGCCGGACCTGAACATTGGTTACCTGCCTCAGGAACCGCAACTGGATCCGACCAAGACCGTTCGTGAAGTGGTCGAGGAGGCCGTCAGCGCGATCAAGGACGCCCAGGCACGCCTGGATGAGGTCTACGCCGCCTACGCCGACCCGGACGCCGATTTCGACAAGCTGGCCGCCGAACAGGCCAAGCTGGAGGCGATCCTGCAGGCCAGCGACGGCCACAACCTGGAGCGCCAGCTGGAAGTCGCCGCCGATGCGCTGCGCCTGCCGGCCTGGGACGCGAAGGTCGAACACCTGTCCGGCGGTGAAAAGCGCCGTGTGGCCCTGTGCCGCCTGCTGCTGTCCGCTCCGGACATGCTGCTGCTCGACGAACCGACCAACCACCTGGACGCCGATTCCGTCGCCTGGCTCGAACATTTCCTGCACGACTTCCCGGGCACCGTGGTGGCGATCACCCACGACCGTTACTTCCTGGACAACGTCGCCGGCTGGATCCTGGAACTCGACCGCGGCGCGGGCATTCCTTACGAGGGCAACTATTCGGGCTGGCTGGAAGCCAAGTCCGAGCGTCTGGCCCAGGAATCCAAGCAGCAGTCGGCCCATGAAAAAGCCATGAAGGAAGAGCTGGAGTGGGTGCGCAAAGGCGCCAAGGCCCGCCAGTCCAAATCCAAGGCTCGTCTGCAACGCTTCGAGGAAATGCAGTCCCAGGAATTCCAGAAGCGCAGCGAAACCAACGAGATCTACATCCCGGCCGGTCCGCGCCTGGGTGACAAGGTCATCGAATTCAAGAACGTCACCAAGGGCTACGGCGATCGCGTGCTGATCGACAACCTGTCGTTCTCCATGCCCAAGGGCGCCATTGTCGGCGTGATCGGTGGTAACGGTGCGGGTAAGTCCACGCTGTTCCGCATGCTGATGGGCAAGGAGACGCCGGATTCGGGCACCATCGAAATCGGTGAAACCGTACAACTGGCCTGCGTCGACCAGAGCCGCGAAGACCTGGATGGCAGCAAGACTGTGTTCCAGCAGATCTCCGACGGTTCCGACCAGATCCGCATCGGCAGCTATGAAATCCCGTCGCGCACCTATGTGGGGCGCTTCAACTTCAAGGGTGGCGACCAGCAGAAGTTCGTCAAGGACCTGTCCGGCGGTGAGCGTGGGCGTCTGCACCTGGCGCTGACCCTGAAGGAGGGTGGCAACGTCCTGCTGCTCGACGAACCGTCCAACGACCTCGACGTCGAAACACTGCGTTCCCTGGAGGAAGCCCTGCTGGACTTCCCGGGCGCCGCCATTGTGATCTCCCACGACCGATGGTTCCTTGACCGCGTGGCGACTCACATCCTGGCGTACGAAGATGACTCCCAGGCGGTGTTCTTCGAGGGCAACTACACCGAGTACGAAGCCGATCGCAAGAAACGCCTCGGCGAAGCCGCTGCCCAGCCGCATCGTGTACGGCACAAGAAACTGGCCTGATCAGCCTGTGGAATTGTTGTAGGCGTGGCTTGCCTGTGCAGGCGTCGGTTCATTCAACATCCGTGTTGCCTGTTCCGCCGCCTTCGCGGGCAAGCCCGCCACGATGCTTGCGCTAGCTCATAATGCCGTGTTCGAAAGGGCCTGGCGGAGGCCATGAGGGTTACCCCGGCTCTATTGCCAGCACTTCGATCGCCAGATCCCCCACCGGTCGTTTCCAGACCACTTCTTCTCCGACCCTGGCTCCCAGCAATGCCCGTCCCAGGGGCGAGCCCCAATTGATCAGCCCACTGGCCGCATCGGCCTGGTCTTCGCCCACCAATTGCACCCGCTGCTCGTGATCATGCTCGTCGACAAAGGTCACCCAATGTCCGATCCGCACCTGGTCCGATGACGTTGGCGTCACCACCTGTGCACTTTTCAAGCGCTGGTTGAAATAGCGCAGATCCCGTTCGATATCCGCGATGCGCTGCTTGTCCGCCTGCTCCTGCCTGGCCGTCTGTTGGCTGTGCAGAGCCTGCAACTGGGCGACCCGGGCCTGCAGTTGGGCAAGCCCGGCGGGGGTGACATAGTTGATCTGCGCGCTGACCTGGCGTTCGACCGGCTGATCGGCCTGGGCCGCGGCGTTGTCTTCGTTGACGAAGGCACGACTCATGGTTTTTCTCCTTTCCTGGAGTTTGGGCCATGCTGGCAGGCTTTTGGTTTCCCCGAATGCCTGTATGCGACTCACTGCGAGCGATAAGCCCGGGCGGCGTCCCGATCCTTTTCCTGCTGCCAGGCCCGCTCGCGCTCGTCCCAGTGCCGTTCGCGGTAGGCATCGCGCTCTTCGCTTTCGCGCATGGCCAAGCATTGGCGCAAGCCATCCTGCCAGCCTTCGGCGTAATGGGCGTCCTTGAGGTAGCGTGGAACGTCCTTCCTGAACTGGCCGGTGATCACGCCGGCTGCCTGACGGCCACTGCTGCAACCATCATCGAAGCCGTCGGCGAACGCTGGAGGAAAGCCCCGTGCGATCAGGTCCTGGTGGGTGGTTTCACAGCCACCGAGCAGCATCAGCACAGCCATTACCGTCACTACGCGCCTCATCGATCGCCCTGCCTTGCCCATTCGTGGGAGAAAGTCTAGAAGTCGATTTGTCGGGCCGACGTGAAAGCGTTGTGATGAATCCGTTCACCGAGCGAGCGGTCGTGGGCCGATCAATAGTGGTACCACTTGACCTCCAGCATCACCTCGTTCTCCGGCGAGGCGAGGTGGCTGAACTCGCGCTGTGCACTCAGACGCAGACCAAGGTTGCGGGACAGTTCCCATTGTTGATTCAGGCTCACGCTGCGGCGTACCTCTCCATTGGTGAAGTAGTCGCCCTTGGCCTCCAGGCTCAGGTTGCCCAATGGGTTTTTCCACAGCACGCCGCTGTTGAAGCCGGCGGCCGGGGCGATGAACTGAGCGAAGTCGTTGTTGTGTTCCACCCGCACCGTGCCCAGGGCAAACCCGAGCACGTCTTCGCCCAGCGCCCAGGTGCCCCCGGCACCGCCATTGACGTGGCTGACCAGGGTTTCATCGTCATGCTTGCCCGGCACTCGCTCCAGGCCTCCCGTGACCTGCCAGGACCACGGCTGTAGCAGCTCGTTGCGCGGGGTCAGGGAGCGAATGGTCGCCAGGTCCAGTTGCTGGACCTGCCAATCGTTGCCTTCGTACTGGCGCAGTTTCAACTGCAGGATCTCGATCTGCGCCCCCAGCGGGAAACTCTCGGCATTGTCATTGAGGTCGTGGTAGGCCATGCGCAAGCCATATTCACCGAACGCCCGATCGCCCCGGGTACCAAGGCCGGCTTGCCATGTGCGCGATTGATGACCGTCCTCGGGCAGACCCGGCTGCGGGATATCGAGCTCCGGGGCAGGATTGCGGTTGATGGCCCTCAACAGCTCGAAGCTGCGCTGGGCCCGCTGTGGGTCGCGCTCCTGACCATTGGCTCGGTACCGTTCCAGACGATAGGCCGCGTCGACCACCAGGGCCTGGCGCTCGCGAGGCAGTGCCCTGAACCCGGGCGTTTGCAGGTTCTGCTGGTCGGCGCTGACCTTCAGGACCCATTGCTGTTCGTCGTCATCGAGCGGCTCGGCACGACTGAGCAGTTCCCGCTCGCGGGACGGCCGATACTGGATGCTCTCCACCAGGCCAGCGTCCTTCACGGCCTTGACGGTGTCGGTGGGAATCGCGGTCAGCGGGAACTGTTCGGTCAGGCGCAGGCCGGGGCGAGCCACTTGCAGCAGTTCCAGCAGGCGATAGGAGCAATTTTCGTCGAAGAAAAAGTAGTCGAACCGGATCTGCTTGAGCTCCCAGACATGCTCGACCATCCGCTCGGTTTCCGCCTGGCTCAGGTTGAGGCGGTATTCCCACAGGTCGCGGTTCTCCAGGCTGCGGTATTCAGAGAGCTTTTCCTGGTAGGGCACCAGGGCGAACAGGCCGGGATAGCCTCCCATCAGGCCTTTCCAGGCGTAGAGCAGGCTGTTGTCGGAGCCCTCGATGTAGGCACCGAAGTTGATCGCGTAGCTGAGCAGGGCGGTCTTGTCGCTCTGCACGTCGGCCTGGTCGATACGCAACAGGGTGTGGCCGAACATCGACGAGGGACTGTTCAGGTACGCCGCGGGAAAGATCATCACTGCGCTATGAGGAGAGACGTCCTTGAACCATTGGGTGAAATCGCTGCAGTTGACCACCGGCAGGTCCGTCAGGTTGAGCTGCGCCTTGAGCCATCGCGTGCGTGCCGGGTACACGCATTGGGCGTGCTGCTGGCCGGCGTCGGCCGGGCCGTACAGGGCTTGCAGCGTGGCGCTCAACTCGTGGTCAGGGTGTTCGTTGCCGTCAGGGGCGAGGAAGAATTTCTCGTCGTTGATATAGCTGCGCCAGCCGCCCAGCTTGGCGGTTTCGTAGTGGCCCAGGGAAATCCAGAAGGGGTCATTGGCCAGTTGCTGCAAACGTTGGGTGTCGACATGAGGCGCGGCGGACAAAGGGGCGCACACACAGAGCGCCAGCCAGGCAAGGCGTTTGAGCATAGTCGGCTACTTGGAAAGTCAAAAAATAAAAAGACCGGAAGGGGGGCCTCGAAAAGAAAACCCGCTCCCCGAAAGGAGCGAGTGGGGTCGAGCTTAAGCTTGAGTAGCGTACTTGGCCAGGCGAGGATCGTTTTTCAGCACGGCCAGGGTGTTGGTATGCACATCTTCTGCGGTCACGTCAGCCTTGCTGAAGATCTGCTGGAAGTGCTCGTGGGTAACGGCGGAGAAGTGGGCACGGTCTTCCGGTGCCACACCCAGTACCACGGCATAGGTGGTCAGCGCTTCGCCCTGCCCCTTGGCCATGTCTTCGGACAGCTCGTTCATCATGCCATTCATGGCCAGCCAGGACTTGCCACCGTAGGTCAGTGCTGCGTTGGTGGAGCAACCATTGGTGCCGGAGGTCATGCCGAAGGTGGCGTTGCCGGAAGTGCCGTTGGTGGTGGATGCCAGGAAGTGAGCCGGGGTGCCACGCTGACCTTCGAACAGCATGTTGCCCCAACCGCAATCCGGACCGCCTGGCGCCTGAGCCATGGCGTTGAGGGATACAGCGGTGAAGAGAGTACCGAGAAGAATCCGTTTCATAGCTATGTTCTCTTTTATGTGCATACCAATCGGACAGGGTCTGGCCCGAAGGGCCAGGCGCCAGTGGGCCGGTTATTCATCCAGCCGCGCAAGTTGGAGTTTAGGCACGATCCGAGGGTTCCGTGACATTTTGCAAAAAACTATCCATAAACCCATGTATTTTCTGGCCCGCGCCCCGGGTGAACGTCTTGACTATGCTTTGGCCTGAGGCGCTCCTTGCCAGTGCGGTGCGGGGGGCGCCAGAATGCCGCTATCTGCCCCGCCTGATGTAAGGAAGCCCGATGCCTGATCCTGTTGCTGCCAGCCTGCGTCTAGCGCCCGAAGCGCTGACTCGTCCGTTTTCCGCTGAACAGTTCAGCTTCTCTACCACCAATGATCTGGAGCCCTTCCGCGGTGTGCTTGGCCAGGAACGTGCGGTCGAAGCCTTGCAGTTCGGCGTGGCCATGCCGCGCCCCGGTTACAACGTCTTTGTCATGGGCGAACCCGGTACCGGCCGGTTTTCTTTCGTCAAGCGCTACCTCAAGGCCGAAGGCAAGCGCATGCAGACCCCGGCCGACTGGGTCTACGTCAACAACTTCGACGAGCCTCGTGAACCCCGGGCCCTGGAGCTGCCTTCGGGAACCGCTGGCGCTTTCATCGCCGATATCAACGGCCTGATCGACAACCTGCTGGCGACTTTTCCTGCGGTCTTCGAGCACCCGTCCTACCAGCAGAAAAAAAGTGCCATCGACCGCGCGTTCAACCAGCGCTACGACCGTGCCCTCGATGTGATCGAACGCCTGGCGCTGGAGAAGGATGTCGCGCTGTACCGCGACAGCAGCAACATCGCCTTCACCCCGATGAGCGAAGGCAAGGCCCTGGACGAAGCGGAATTCGCCCAGTTGCCGGAGGCCGAGCGCGAGCGTTTCCATGAAGACATTTCCAGCCTGGAAGAGCGCCTGAACGAGGAACTTGCCAGCCTGCCGCAATGGAAGCGCGAGTCCAACAACCAGTTGCGCCAGCTCAACGAAGAGACCATCACCCTGGCCCTGCAACCCCTGCTGGCGCCGCTTTCGGAGAAATATGCCGAGAACGCGGCCGTCTGCGGTTACCTGCAGGCGATGCAGGTCAACCTGCTCAGGACCGTGGTCGAGCAACTGGTGGACGACAGCAAGACCGACGCCATCGCCCGCAAGTTGCTGGAGGAGCAATACGCCCCGAGCCTGGTCGTAGGGCATCCGGCGAGCGGTGGCGCACCCGTGGTGTTCGAGCCGCACCCGACGTACGACAACCTGTTCGGACGCATCGAGTACAGCACGGACCAGGGCGCGCTCTACACCACCTACCGGCAGTTGCGTCCCGGCGCCTTGCACCGGGCCAATGGCGGCTTCCTGATCCTCGAAGCGGAAAAAATGCTTGGCGAGCCATTCGTGTGGGACGCCCTCAAGCGCGCCCTGCAATCGCGCAAGCTGAAGATGGAATCACCGTTGGGTGAGCTGGGCCGGGTGGCCACGGTGAGCCTGACGCCGCAACACATTCCGTTGCAGGTCAAGGTCGTGATCATCGGCGCTCGTCAGCTGTACTACGCCTTGCAGGACCTGGATTCGGATTTCCAAGAAATGTTTCGCGTGCTGGTGGACTTCGACGAAGACATCCCCATGGGCGACGAGAGCCTGGAGCAGTTCGCCCAGTTGCTCAAGACCCGCACCTCGGAAGAGGGCATGGCGCCGCTGACCGCCGATGCGGTGGCGCGCCTGGCCACCTACAGTGCGCGCCTGGCCGAACACCAGGGGCGCCTGTCGGCGCGCATCGGCGATCTGTTCCAGTTGGTCAGCGAGGCGGACTTCATCCGTCAGTTGGCCGGGGACGAAATGACCGATGCGGGCCACATCGAGCGTGCGCTCAAGGCCAAGGCCACCCGGACCGGGCGCGTTTCGGCGCGGATCCTCGACGATATGCTGGCGGGAATCATCCTGATCGACACCGACGGTGCCGCCGTGGGCAAGTGCAACGGCTTGACGGTACTGGAGGTAGGCGATTCGGCATTCGGCGTACCGGCGCGGATTTCCGCCACGGTGTACCCGGGCGGCAGCGGCATCGTCGACATCGAGCGGGAGGTCAACCTGGGCCAGCCGATCCACTCCAAGGGTGTGATGATCCTCACCGGTTACCTGGGCAGTCGCTACGCCCAGGAATTTCCCCTGGCGATTTCCGCCAGTATCGCCCTGGAGCAATCCTACGGTTACGTCGACGGCGACAGCGCTTCCCTGGGGGAGGCCTGCACGCTGATCTCGGCCTTGTCGAAGACGCCGCTGAAGCAGTGTTTCGCCATCACCGGGTCGATCAACCAGTTCGGCGAAGTACAAGCGGTGGGCGGGGTCAACGAGAAGATCGAAGGTTTCTTCCGTCTCTGTGAAGCTCGCGGGCTGACCGGCGAGCAGGGGGCGATCATTCCCCAGGCCAACGTCGCCACCCTGATGCTCGATGAAAAAGTGCTGGCGGCCGTGCGGGCAGGGCAGTTCCACGTCTATGCGGTGCGCCAGGCCGACGAAGCGCTGAGCCTGTTGGTCGGCGAACCTGCCGGTGAGCCGGATGAAAACGGCGAGTTTCCCGAGGGCAGCGTCAACGCCCGGGTGGTGGAGCGACTGCGGGTGATTGCGGAAATGGTCAGTGAGGAGGACATCAAGGAGGCGGAGAAAGAGCAGGCGCAACAAGCGCTGGCAGAGACCAAGCCGGCCTGATACGACTGCCGTTCACCTGGTGCTGATCGGGAATGGGCTGGCTGGCCAAGGTGGTTGTTCGGTGAACATGCCGTTGACTGAAACACCGCCATTGCGAGCCAGCCCGCTCCCGCAATGATTGGGTCAACTCAAGAAAAGCCATCGCTTTGGCGTCAATATTCACACTATGACCATTCGGCGCATTCTGGTCTTGGTGGGCTTGCTGGCGGAACTTTTCTTCTATCCTCAGTTCAAGGATAGCGAGAGATCATCATCGGATCGAAACAGCCTCTCGGGGCTGAACACCGTATCACTGAGGGGCGCCGCCATGTCGCGCAACCTTTGCCTTACCCGTCAATGCCTGGGCCTGGTCACCCGGATCGAATGCGCCATCCGTCCGCTGGCGGGCGACAACGGCATGTGGACCTTGCTCTTTGCCGCCGGAATGGCCGGCGAACAACCTTCCGCTCTCAAGGCCCAAGGGCCTTTCCCAGGCCCGAATGCGGCCGAGTCCATCCTCGATACCATCGTCCAGAGCCTGACATTGCATGGCTACGAACTGGCCGACGACCCTCAGATCTGGTGCCTGCACATGCAAGCCCAGCTGCGTGAAATCAATGGCGGGCGCAGTCGCAACGGCGGCTTCGAGTTCCGTCCACCCCGTTGAGCGCCGGTGCCGGACCGTTTCATTAAGTAAGAATTTGATACAAGGGCAGGGCCCAGGGACGGGCCCGGCGTTTGTGGGGCAGATGGTGGCTGGTATACTCGCCGCCATTTTCAGCCCTGGTGTGAGAATCAATGGAACGCTTTATCGAAAACGCAATGTACGCCTCCCGCTGGCTGCTGGCGCCGATCTACTTCGGGCTGTCCCTGGGTTTGCTGGCGTTGGCGCTGAAATTTTTCCAGGAAGTCTTTCACGTCATCCCCAATGTGTTCTCCATGGCCGAGTCCGACCTGATCCTGGTGCTGCTGTCGCTGATCGACATGGCGCTGGTGGGTGGCCTGCTGGTGATGGTGATGATTTCCGGCTACGAGAACTTCGTCTCGCAACTGGACATCGATTCCGACAAGGAAAAGCTCAACTGGCTCGGCACCATGGACTCCTCTTCGCTGAAGATGAAGGTCGCGGCCTCCATCGTGGCGATCTCGTCCATCCACCTGCTGCGCATCTTCATGGACGCCAAGAACGTCGATCCCGAGCACCTGATGTGGTACGTGATCATTCACATGACCTTCGTGGTGTCGGCCTTTGCCATGGGGTATCTGGACAAGCTGACCAAGCACTGAGGCCAGCCCATCGTCCTGGCGCAGCGCCCGTCTGTCTAAAAACAGGCGGGCGTTGTCGTTTCTGGCGGGGTATCTTTGATGCAAGGGCACGTCACCCGCCGCGGCATCTGTGCTAGTCTGCTCGCCCTTTTGGTTCCGGGCGCTTCGGGAGGCGCTGTGTCACGCACGGCGATTTCCCGAGCCGTCCGCATAGCGGAGCAGCACCATGTCCGAAGTTAACCTGTCCACCGACGAAACCCGCGTCAGCTACGGTATCGGCCGTCAGCTGGGTGACCAGCTGCGCGACAACCCACCGCCGGGCGTCAGCCTGGACGCGATCCTGGCTGGCCTGACCGACGCTTTCGCCGGCAAGCCGAGCCGTGTGGGCCAGGAAGAAATGTCTGCCAGCTTCAAGGTCATCCGCGAAATCATGCAAGCCGAAGCCGCCGCCAAGGCTGAAGCCGCTGCTGGTGCAGGTCGCGCTTTCCTGGCTGAAAACGCCAAGCGCGATGGCGTCACCACCCTGGCGTCGGGGCTGCAATTCGAAGTGCTGACCCAGGGCGAAGGCGCCAAGCCGACCCGTGAAGACCAGGTGCGTACCCACTATCACGGCACCCTGATCGACGGCACTGTGTTCGACAGCTCCTACGATCGTGGCCAGCCTGCCGAATTCCCGGTGGGTGGTGTCATTCCGGGCTGGACCGAAGCGTTGCAACTGATGAACGCTGGCAGCAAATGGCGCCTGTACGTGCCGAGCGAACTGGCTTACGGCGCTCAAGGCGTTGGCAGCATCCCGCCGCACAGCGTATTGGTGTTCGACGTCGAGCTGCTGGACGTCCTGTAAGACCCTGCCCGGTCTTGCACTGGGCAAATGCATGTGGGAGCCGGCTTGCTCCGGGCCGCGGTCCGATGAAGATGGACTGCCAGGCGACGTTGTCGTTAACGGCCACACGGCCTTCGCGAGCAAACCCGCTCCCCCATGAGCTGCGCATTCATCCGTGCAGCCTGCCATTGAAATCGCCAGTGGGGCGCAACGCCCGGGCGTAGCAGAACAGGAACAGATTGCGCACCAGCTCCTTGAGCACCAGCGGCTCGCTGGAGTTCAGGCTGTTGAGGTCCAGGTCACCCTGGTCCTGCAGTTCGCTCAGGGCTTCTTCCTCAAGTACCGCACAGACTTCCCCGGTTTCCCGATGCAGGATCCTGAGGTAGGGGTGTGGGCGGTCCAGCCAGGCATCGATCAAATAAGTCATGGTTCTCATCTCCTTGATGGGTCCGATGAGAATAATTCCTATTCGCTAAATAGCAAGCGTCTATTTGTATTCCGATTTTTTTTCGGACGATGGGTTGTGGTGGTTCGGATGGCTGGCGTTTGGCCAAGGTGCTAGTAACGGGGCTAAAGCGGGGAGGGGTAGGCACCATCCCACGCAGGGCGCGGGATGGAATACAGAAGGCTCAGACTTTTCTGACGAACTCGGATTTGAGCTTCATCGGGCCGATGCCGTCGATCTTGCAGTCGATGTCGTGGTCGCCGTCGCACAGGCGGATGTTCTTCACCTTGGTGCCTACCTTGACCACCAGGGAAGTGCCCTTGACCTTGAGGTCCTTGATCACGGTGATGGTGTCGCCGTCCTGCAGGACGTTGCCGACCGAATCTTTTTTCACGGTGTCGTCGGCTGCCGCTTCAGCTTCGCCGCTGGCGGACCATTCGTGGGCACACTCCGGGCAGACCAGTTGGGTGCCGTCTTCGTAAGTGTATTCGGAATTGCATTTCGGGCAGGGTGGCAACGTGCTCACTAAGGTTCCTTGGGTATCAGGAGGGCAAAAGGGCGCACATTATATAGGGTTTTGTTGTGGGAGGGTGACGTCGCTGCGTTTGGAGGCCTTTGGCAAGGGGATTTGTCCTCGCTGGGCTGCGTAGCAGCCCCAAGAGCGGTGCTCAACTCCATCTGCCTGGGACACGGGGAATGACTTTTAGGGCTGCTTCGCAGCCCGGCGGGGGAAAACCCCCACGCCAGAAAAAATCCCAGGGATGTCAGTGGGGTCAGTGGGTGCGGGCGACCGCGAACTCGCTCAGTTCCACCAGTGCGTCGCGATATTCGCTGGCCGGCAGGGCATCGAGGCATTTGATGGCGCGGGCGACATAGTCACGGGCCAGTTGCGCGGTGTAATCCAGCGAGCCGGATGCCTCGACGGCCTCGCGGATGCTTTCCAGATCCTCGATGCCGCCTTTCTGGATCGCCTGGCGTACCAGCGCTGCCTGCTCGGGGGTGCCTTCGCGCATGGTATAGATCAGCGGCAGGGTCGGCTTGCCTTCGGCCAGGTCGTCGCCGACGTTCTTGCCCAGGGTCTCGGCGTCGCCCTTGTAGTCCAGCAGGTCGTCCACCAGTTGGAAGGCTACGCCCAAGTGGTCGCCGAAGGTGCGCAGGGCTTCGCTCTGTTCGGCGTTGGCGCCGGCCAGGGCGGCGGCGCTGTGGGTCGAGGCTTCGAAAAGCATGGCGGTCTTGCCGCGGATGACTTCCATGTAGGTTTCTTCCGTGGTGCTGGCGTCGCGTACCTTGGACAGCTGCAGCACTTCGCCTTCGGCGATGATGCGAGTGGCCTGGGACAGGATCTTCATGACCGGCATCGAGCCCAGCTCGACCATCATTTCGAACGAGCGCGAGTACAGGAAGTCGCCCACCAGCACGCTTGGGGCATTGCCCCACATGGCATTGGCGGTGGAGCGGCCGCGGCGCATGCCGGACATGTCCACCACGTCGTCATGCAGCAGGGTAGCGGTGTGCAGGAACTCGATGGTGGCGGCCAGCAGGCGCAGGTCGTCGCCCTCCCGGCCCAGGGCCTTGCCGCACAGGAGCACCAATAAAGGACGCAGGCGCTTGCCTCCGGCCGAGGTGATGTAGTCGCCGATTTTCGATACCAGCGGCACTCGGGAAGTCAGCTGCTTCTTGATGATGCCGTCGACGGCACTAAAATCGTCCGCCACTGCGCGGTAGAAAGCTTGGGGTTGCATCAGCGACAGGCGCTCCAGAAGGGTTGCGCGGCATGCTAGGACCCACACCCAGGCCTGTCAAGGCGTGAAGCTTTGGCGGGATTGGCGGCCACTTGCAAGGCTTCGTCGGCTTGCGTACAATCGCGCACCCTGAACTTCCTGGGCAGCACCTGCCTTACGCAATTGCATCCCGGGCCTTCCAGCCCATGCAGCCATGCCAGCCAATACCTTTTCCTATAAAGCGCTGGGTGAGCAGGATTATCGGAGAAATACCATGTCGTATGCAGTAATCGTTACTGGTGGCAAGCAATACAAGGTCGCCCCAGGTGAATACCTGAAGATCGAAAAACTGGAAGTCGCCACTGGCGAATCCGTGACTTTTGATCGCGTTCTGTTGGTCGCCAATGGCGACGACGTGAATATCGGCGCTCCAGTCGTTGCTGGCGCTACCGTTGTGGCTGAAGTGATCTCCCAAGGTCGTCACGATAAAGTCCGCATCATCAAGTTCCGTCGTCGTAAGCACCACATGAAGCGTATGGGCCACCGCCAGTGGTACACCGAGATCAAAATCACCGGTATTCAGGCTTAATTTCAGCCTAATTCCTCACTAGGAGAATTGAACTCATGGCACACAAAAAAGCTGGTGGTAGTACCCGTAACGGTCGCGACTCAGAAGCCAAACGCCTTGGCGTGAAGATGTATGGCGGCCAGGCTATCAAGGCAGGCAACATCATCGTGCGTCAGCGCGGCACCCAATTCCACGCTGGCTACGGCGTAGGCATGGGCAAGGATCACACTCTCTTCGCTAAAATCGAAGGCGTGATCAAGTTCGAAGTAAAGGGCGCCTTCGGTCGTCGTTACGTAAGCGTTATCGCAGCTTAATAGCGAGATCGCTGGAAAAGCCCTGTCTTGCGACGGGGCTTTTTCGTTTGTGGGGTGAGTCTCTTGCAAAGCTGTTTGTATGGGCTGTCGGCGCTGCAGTTGGGCGTGAATCAGGCCGCTGCGCTCATTTTTGCAAGAGTCTTATGTCTTGTTTTTTTCGGCTCGTCCATATGACGAGAGGCGTGTGTCATGAAGTTTGTTGATGAAGTATCGATTCGAGTGAAGGCTGGTGACGGCGGCAATGGTTGCATGAGTTTCCGTCGGGAAAAGTTCATTGAAAACGGCGGTCCGAACGGCGGTGATGGTGGTGATGGCGGCTCGATCTTCATGGTCGCCGATGAAAACCTCAACACCCTGGTGGATTATCGCTACACCCGGCATTTCGATGCCGAGCGCGGCTCCAACGGCGGCAGCACCGACTGCACTGGCAAGAAAGGCGAGGATCTGGTCCTGCGCGTGCCGGTTGGTACCACGGTGATCGACTCCGCCACTCAGGAAGTGATTGGCGACCTGACCAAGCCGGGCCAGCGCCTGCTGGTGGCTCATGGTGGCTGGCATGGGTTGGGAAACACTCGTTTCAAGTCCAGTACCAACCGTGCGCCGCGCCAGACCACGCCAGGCAAGCCCGGCGAGCAGCGTGATCTGAAGCTGGAAATGAAAGTGCTGGCTGACGTGGGGCTGCTGGGTCTGCCGAACGCGGGCAAGAGTACCTTCATTCGTTCGGTCTCGGCCGCCAAGCCAAAGGTCGCCGATTATCCGTTCACCACCCTGGTGCCTAACCTCGGGGTGGTCAGCGTCGATCGTTGGAAGAGCTTCGTGATTGCGGATATCCCGGGTCTGATCGAAGGTGCTTCCGAGGGTGCCGGCCTGGGGATTCGTTTCCTCAAGCACTTGTCTCGTACCCGTCTGTTGCTGCACCTCGTCGATATGGCGCCGCTGGACGAAAGCTCCCCCGCCGATGCCGCCGAAGTCATCGTCAACGAGCTGGCCAAGTTCAGTCCGGCCCTGGTCGAGCGCGATCGTTGGCTGGTATTGAACAAGTGCGACCAGATCCTTGAGGAAGAGCATGAGGAGCGGGTCAAGGAAATCGTCGATCGCCTGGAGTGGGAAGGTCCGGTCTATGTGATCTCGGCCATTGCCAAAGAGGGCACCGAGCGCTTGTGCCACGACATCATGCGTTACCTGGAAGATCGCGCCGATCGCCTGGCCAATGACCCGGCCTACAAGGAAGAGCTGGCCGAGCTTGATCAGCGTATCGAAGACGAGGCGCGTGCGCAGTTGCAGGCACTGGATGACCAGCGTGCCTTGCGTCGCAGTGGCGTGAAGTCGGTCCATGACATCGGTGACGACGATTGGGACGAAGAAGATGTGGATGATGAAGATGGTCCGGAAATCATCTACGTGCGCGATTGATCTTCTTCCGGTGTCGGTCGTTTGAGGCGGCACTGATGAAATGGCTGGCACGCAGGCGGGTTTAACTGCTTCGGCCGGTGGTATCATCGCTGTCAGCCGGTTTCCAGGGCGCCGCTCATTCGAGCGGCGTTTTGGTATCTGTAGAACGCAAATACGAATAATCCCATGGGTGGCGCTGGGTCGCGTCGTCCGCTGGCAAAGGTTGAAGATGATGCGGAGCAAGGTGACGGGTGCGCAGCGTTGGGTCGTGAAGATCGGCAGCGCACTGCTGACGGCGGATGGCAAGGGCCTGGATCGCAAGGCGATGGCGGTGTGGGTCGAGCAGATGGTGGCCTTGCATGAGGCTGGCGTCGAGCTGGTATTGGTCTCCTCGGGGGCTGTGGCGGCTGGCATGAGTCGTCTGGGCTGGACATCGCGACCCAGCGCGATGCACGAATTGCAGGCCGCCGCCGCCATCGGCCAGATGGGGCTGGTGCAGGCCTGGGAGTCCAGTTTTGCCGAGCATGACCGCCATACGGCGCAGATCCTGCTCACTCACGACGACCTGTCCGACCGCAAGCGCTACCTCAATGCGCGCAGTACCCTGCGGGCGCTGGTGGAGCTGAAGGTGATTCCGGTGATCAACGAAAACGACACGGTGGTCACCGACGAGATCCGCTTTGGCGATAACGATACCCTGGCGGCCTTGGTGGCGAACCTGGTCGAGGCCGATCTGCTGGTGATCCTCACGGACCGCGACGGCATGTTCGATGCGGATCCGCGCAACAATCCCGATGCCAGATTGATCTACGAGGCTCGTGCCGACGATCCTGCACTGGATGCGGTTGCCGGTGGTACCGGTGGTGCATTGGGGCGCGGTGGTATGCAGACCAAGCTGCGCGCCGCACGCCTTGCGGCGCGTTCCGGAGCGCACACCATCATTGTCGGTGGGCGCCTGGAGCGGGTGCTGGATCGTCTGAAGGCGGGAGAGCGCATCGGCACCCTGCTTTCGCCTGAGCGCGGCATGCTGGCCGCTCGCAAGCAGTGGCTGGCGGGCCATCTGCAGACCCGTGGCACGCTGGTGTTGGATGCGGGGGCCGTGGCGGCGCTGTCCCAGGGTAATAAAAGTCTGTTGCCGGTGGGCGTAAAGCTGGTCCAGGGCAGTTTCCGTCGTGGCGAAATGGTTGTGTGCGTGGCGCCGGACGGTCGTGAGATCGCCCGCGGCCTGGCCAATTACAGTGCGCTGGAAGCCCAGAAAATCATCGGCCAATCGTCTGATGCGATTGTTGGCCTGCTGGGTTACATGGCTGAGCCCGAGCTGGTTCATCGTGACAACCTGATTCTCGTCTAAGGAAAAATCATGGGTTTGGCTAAAGGATTGATCGGCTTGCTGTTGGCATTGCCGCTGCTGGCTTCGGCCGAGGAAATCGGTCAGGTCTCGACGGTGTTCAAGTTCGTCGGGCCGAACGACCGGATCGTGGTCGAGGCGTTCGATGATCCCAAGGTGGATGGGGTGACCTGCTACCTGTCTCGGGCCAAGACTGGGGGTGTCAAGGGTGGCCTGGGCTTGGCCGAGGACCGTGCCGAGGCGTCCATCGCCTGCCGTCAGGTCGGGCCGATCAGCTTCAAGGGCGAGCTCAAGGATGGGGAAGAGGTGTTCAGGGAGCGCACTTCGCTGGTCTTCAAGACCATGCAGGTGGTGCGATTCCTCGACAAGAAACGCAATACGCTGGTGTATCTGGTCTACAGCGATCGGATCATCGAGGGTAGTCCCCAGAACGCGGTGACGGCAATTCCGATCTTGCCGTGGGCTCACGCTCAATAACCCTGCCCGTCGATCGCTCGTGCGGGAGCAGGCCTGCTCCCGCATTTTTGATGTGCCTGTCAAATTGCAGGCAATAAAAAACCGACCCTGGGGTCGGTTTTTTAACGAGCGCGTCGCTTAGGCAGCAGCGGCAACGTTCAAGGCCTTTACGTGGCCATTCAGGCGGCTCTTATGGCGAGCAGCCTTGTTCTTGTGGATGATGCCTTTATCGGCCATACGGTCGATAACAGGTACAGCCAGAACGTAAGCAGCTTGGGCTTTTTCAGCGTCTTTTGCGTCGATGGCCTTAACTACGTTTTTGATGTAGGTACGAACCATGGAACGCAGGCTGGCGTTGTGGCTGCGACGCTTCTCAGCCTGTTTTGCACGTTTTTTGGCGGAAGGTGAGTTGGCCACCGTCGAGCTCCTCGAAAGACTTTTTGGGAAATAGCAAACAAAATAGGCCGCGAATCATGCCGATGAGTTGGGGTCTTGTCAAGGGCGGGTGACGCGTTCCGCTGAATGGCAGGTACATCGCACCGGATGATTTCTTTCCGGCGTGCGACCTGTAAACTCGCGGGCTTTGGCGCAGTGCTGTTGGCGGCGCGGAGTATCGCACAAGTGGGCGCGTTGTTCGCCTGCTGTTTATCGACAGGCAAAAACTCTTTTCATGAATCTGCTCAAATCGTTGGCTGCCGTCAGCTCTATCACGATGCTTTCCCGGGTCCTGGGGTTCGTTCGCGATACGCTGATCGCACGGATATTCGGCGCCGGTATGGCCACCGACGCCTTCTTCATCGCCTTCAAGTTGCCCAACCTGCTGAGGCGGATTTTCGCCGAAGGTGCGTTTTCCCAGGCGTTCGTGCCCATCCTGGCGGAATACAAGAACCAGAAGGGCGATGAAGCGACCCGTACGTTCATTGCCTATGTCAGCGGTTTGCTGACCCTGGTGCTGGCCCTGGTGACTGCGGCCGGCATGCTGGCCGCGCCCTGGATCATCTGGGCCACGGCGCCGGGCTTTACCGATACCCCGGAGAAGTTCCAGCTCACCACCGACCTGCTGCGGGTGACCTTTCCTTATATATTGCTGATTTCCCTGTCATCCCTGGCCGGGGCCATTCTCAATACGTGGAACCGTTTCTCGGTGCCGGCCTTCGTGCCGACCCTGCTCAACGTCAGCATGATCATATTTGCGGTCTTCCTGACGCCGTATTTCGATCCGCCGGTGATGGCGCTCGGCTGGGCGGTGCTGGTGGGAGGGCTGGCGCAGCTGCTGTATCAACTGCCTTACCTCAAGAAGATCGGCATGCTGGTACTGCCTCGCCTGAACCTGCGCGACAGCGGCGTCTGGCGGGTGCTCAAGCAGATGCTGCCAGCGATCCTGGGGGTTTCGGTGAGCCAGATTTCCCTGATCATCAACACCATCTTCGCCTCGTTCCTGGTGGCCGGTTCGGTGTCCTGGATGTATTACGCCGACCGACTGATGGAGTTACCGTCCGGTGTACTGGGCGTGGCCCTGGGCACGATCCTGTTGCCAACCCTGGCCAAGACCTACGCCAGCCAGGATCGCCAGGAGTACTCGCGGATTCTCGACTGGGGCCTGCGCCTGTGTTTCGTGCTGGTGCTGCCCTGCGCTCTGGCATTGGGGATCCTGGCCGAGCCACTGACTGTTTCGCTGTTCCAGTATGGCCAGTTCAAGGCGTTCGATGCCGCCATGACCCAGCGCGCCCTGGTCGCCTATTCGGTCGGGCTGCTTGGCATCATCCTGATCAAGGTCCTGGCGCCAGGTTTCTATGCTCAGCAGAACATCCGCACGCCGGTGAAGATTGCCATCTTCACCCTGGTGATGACCCAATTGTTCAACCTTCTGCTGATCGGCCCCCTGGCCCATGCCGGCCTGGCCCTGGCGATCAGCATCGGCGCCTGCCTCAACGCCGGGCTGCTGTTCTATCAGCTACGCAAGCAGAAAATGTATCAGCCGCAGCCGGGCTGGGGAAAATTCGGCCTCAAGCTGCTGATCGCCGTGGCGGTGATGTCGGCGGTCCTGCTGGGGGGGATGCATTTCATGCCGGCCTGGGGCGAAGGGCAGATGCCCGAGCGTTTCCTGCGCCTGGGTGTGCTGGTTGTCGCTGGCGTGGTGGCGTATTTCGGCATGTTGCTGCTGCTGGGCTTCCGTCTGCGGGACTTCAATCGCAAGGCCTTGAGCTGAGGTTTGGGCAGCGGTTTTGTCGGTTCGATCACTTTGGGTTACGGTGCTGCCTGTCGTTGACCGCCGGGTGTGGTTATAATCGGCCACTTTATGAGCAAGAAGCGCGTTATGCAGCTGGTTCGAGGCCTTCACAACCTGCGTCCCCGGCATCGGGGCTGTGTCGCCACCATTGGCAACTTCGACGGTGTTCACCGTGGCCACCAGGCTATCCTGGCGCGGCTGCGCGAGCGTGCGCTGGAGCTGGGCGTGCCCAGTTGCGTGGTGATCTTCGAGCCTCAGCCCCGGGAGTTTTTCGCCCCGGACACCGCCCCGGCCCGCCTGGCCAGGCTGCGAGACAAACTGCAGCTGCTGGCGGCCGAAGGCGTCGACCGGGTCCTTTGCCTGGCGTTCAACCAACGCTTGAGCCAGCTCAGCGCAGCCGAGTTCGTCGAGACCATCCTGGTGGATGGCCTGGATGTGAAGCATCTGGAAGTGGGCGACGATTTCCGTTTCGGTTGTGACCGGGCAGGGGATTTCGATTACCTGCAGCGGGCTGGCGCCGTCCATGGTTTTACTGTCGAAGCGGCGCAGACTGTCGAGATGGATGGCCTGCGTGTCAGCAGTACTCAGGTCCGCAATGCCCTGGCGGCCGCCGACTTCGAACTGGCCGAGCGCCTGCTCGGCCGGCCATACCGGATTGCCGGGCGGATCCTGCATGGGCAGAAGCTGGCGCGCCAGTTGGGCACGCCAACGGCCAACGTGCAGCTCAAGCGTCGTCGCGTACCGCTGACCGGGGTGTTCCTGGTGAGTATCGAGATCGACGGCAAGGCCTGGCCCGGCGTCGCCAACATTGGCGTACGACCCACCGTCCAGGGAGATGGCAAGGCCCATCTCGAAGTACATGTTCTGGATTTTGCCGGCGATCTGTATGACCGGCGTTTGACGGTGGTTTTCCACCATAAGCTGCGTGAAGAGCAGCGTTTTGCCTCTCTGGAGGCGCTCAAGGCGGCGATCCATGCCGATATCGCCGCCGCCCGTGCCCTTGTCGCAACCAGCGCCAATCGCTAATGAAGAGCCTTAAATGACCGACTATAAAGCCACGCTAAACCTTCCGGACACCGCCTTCCCTATGAAGGCCGGCCTGCCTCAGCGCGAACCACAGATTCTGCAGCGTTGGGACAGCATTGGCCTGTACGGAAAGTTGCGCGAGATTGGCAAGGACCGCCCGAAGTTCGTCCTGCACGACGGTCCTCCGTACGCCAACGGCACCATTCATATCGGTCACGCGCTGAACAAGATCCTCAAGGACATGATCGTCCGTTCCAAGACCCTGTCGGGTTTTGACGCACCTTATGTCCCGGGCTGGGATTGCCACGGCCTGCCGATCGAGCACAAGGTGGAAGTGACCCACGGCAAGAACCTGGGCGCGGACAAGACCCGCGAACTGTGCCGTGCCTACGCCACCGAGCAGATCGAGGGGCAGAAGTCCGAATTCATCCGCCTCGGCGTGCTGGGCGACTTCGCCAATCCGTACAAGACCATGGACTTCAAGAACGAAGCCGGCGAAATCCGTGCCCTGGCGAAAATCGTCGAGGGTGGTTTCGTGTTCAAGGGCCTCAAGCCCGTGAACTGGTGCTTCGATTGCGGTTCGGCCCTGGCCGAGGCGGAAGTCGAGTACGAAAACAAGAAATCGTCGACCATCGACGTAGCCTTCCCGATCGCCGATGAAGACAAGCTCGCCGCCACATTCGGCCTGGGCAAGCTGGCCAAGCCGGCCGCCATCGTGATCTGGACCACCACCCCGTGGACCATCCCGGCCAACCAGGCGCTGAACGTCCATCCGGAATTCAACTATGCCTTGGTGGACGTCGGCGACCGGCTGCTGGTTCTGGCCGAAGAGCTGGTCGAGTCCTGCCTGGCCCGCTACAGCCTCGAAGGCTCGGTGATCGCCACCGCGCCAGGCTCGTCACTGGAGCTGATCAACTTCCGCCACCCGTTCTATGACCGCCTGTCGCCGGTATACCTGGCCGACTACGTGGAACTGGGCGCTGGCACCGGCGTCGTTCACTCCGCGCCAGCCTATGGCGTCGACGACTTCGTGACCTGCAAGAAATACGGCATGGTCAACGACGACATCCTCAACCCGGTGCAGAGCAACGGCGTCTATGTGCCGTCCCTGGAGTTCTTTGGCGGCCAGTTCATCTTCAAGGCCAACCCGGCCATCATCGACAAGTTGACCGAAGTCGGCTCTCTGCTGCACACCACCGTCATCGAACACAGCTACATGCACTGCTGGCGGCACAAGACACCGTTGATCTACCGTGCCACCGCGCAGTGGTTCATCGGCATGGACAAGCAGCCCGTCAGTGGCGATACCCTGCGCCAGCGTTCGCTCAAGGCCATCGAAGAGACCAAGTTCGTACCGGCCTGGGGTCAGGCGCGCCTGCACTCGATGATCGCCAACCGGCCGGACTGGTGCATCTCCCGCCAGCGCAACTGGGGCGTGCCGATCCCGTTTTTCCTGAACAAGGAAAGCGGTGAGCTGCACCCGCGCACCGTCGAGCTGATGGAAGAGGTTGCCAAGCGCGTCGAAGTCGAAGGCATCGAAGCCTGGTTCAAGCTGGACGCCGCCGAACTGCTGGGCGACGAGGCGCCGCTGTACGACAAGATCAGCGATACCCTGGACGTGTGGTTCGACTCCGGCACCACTCATTGGCACGTGCTGCGCGGTTCGCACCCGGTGGGCCATGAAAACGGCCCGCGTGCCGACCTGTACCTGGAAGGTTCCGACCAGCATCGCGGCTGGTTCCACTCCTCGCTGCTGACCGGCTGCGCCATCGATAACCACGCACCGTACCGCGAGCTGCTGACCCATGGTTTCACCGTGGACGAGGCCGGGCGCAAGATGTCCAAGTCCCTGGGCAACGTGATCGCGCCGCAGAAGGTCAACGATACCCTGGGCGCCGACATCATGCGCCTGTGGGTGGCCTCCACCGATTATTCCGGCGAGATGGCCGTTTCCGAGCAGATCCTGCAGCGCAGCGCGGACGCTTACCGGCGCATCCGTAACACCGCGCGCTTCCTGCTGTCGAACCTGACCGGTTTCAACCCGGCCACCGACCTGTTGCCGGCCGAGGACATGCTTGCCCTGGACCGTTGGGCCGTGGACCGTACCCTGTTGCTGCAACGCGAGCTGCAGGAGCATTACGGCGAATACCGTTTCTGGAACGTCTACTCCAAGATCCACAACTTCTGCGTGCAGGAGCTGGGCGGTTTCTATCTCGACATCATCAAGGATCGCCAGTACACCACCGGCGCCAACAGCAAGGCACGTCGTTCGTGCCAGACCGCGCTGTTCCACATCAGCGAGGCGCTGGTGCGCTGGATCGCGCCGATCCTGGCATTCACCGCCGACGAGCTGTGGCAGTACCTGCCGGGCGAGCGCAACGAATCGGTGATGCTCAATACCTGGTACGAGGGCCTGACCGAGCTGCCGCAAGGCTTCGAGCTGGACCGTGCCTACTGGGACCGCGTCATGGCGGTCAAGGCGGCGGTGAACAAGGAAATGGAGATCCAGCGTGCGGCCAAGGCCGTCGGTGGCAACCTGCAGGCCGAAGTCACCCTCTACGCCGAGCAAGCCCTGGGCGCCGACCTGGCGAAGCTGGGCAACGAGCTGCGCTTCGTGCTGATCACCTCCACCGCCAGTGTCGCTCCATTGGTGCAGGCGCCGGCCGATGCGGTGGTCACTGAAGTGGCTGGCCTGAAGCTCAAGGTGGTCAAGTCGAGCTTCGTCAAGTGCGCCCGTTGCTGGCACTGCCGCGAAGACGTTGGCGTGAACCCGGAGCATCCGGAGATCTGCGGGCGTTGTGTCGACAACATCAGCGGCACCGGCGAGGTTCGCCACTATGCCTGATGTGGCGCCTAACGCAGCGGGTCGTTTCGGACGGCTGGGCTGGCTCTGGTTGAGCGTGCTGGTACTGGTCATCGACCAGGCCAGCAAGTTCCACTTCGAAAGCTCGTTGACCATGTACCAGCAGATCGTGGTCATCCCCGACTACTTCAGCTGGACCCTGGCCTATAACACCGGCGCGGCGTTCAGCTTCCTGGCCGACAGCTCGGGCTGGCAGCGCTGGCTCTTCGCGCTGATCGCCATCGTGGTCAGCGGCGTGCTGGTGGTCTGGCTCAAGCGCCTGGGCCGCGACGAAACCTGGCTGGCCGTGGCGCTGGCGCTGGTGCTCGGTGGCGCGCTGGGCAATCTGTATGACCGCATTGCCTTGGGCCATGTGATCGATTTCATCCTGGTGCACTGGCAGAACCGTTGGTACTTCCCGGCGTTCAATTTTGCCGACAGCGCCATTACCGTGGGCGCGGTGATGCTCGCCCTGGACATGTTCAAGAGCAAGAAAACCGGAGAAGCCGTCCATGACTGAGCAGCGTATCGCTCAAAATACAGAAGTGAAGCTTCACTTCGCCCTGCATCTGGAAAACGGCGACACCGTTGACAGCACCTTCGACAAGGCCCCTGCCGTGTTCAAGGTCGGCGACGGCAACCTGCTGCCAGGCTTCGAAGCGGCGATCTTCGGTTTCAAGGCCGGCGACAAGCGCACGGTGGTGGTGACGCCAGAGAATGCCTTTGGTCAGCCCAACCCGCAAAACGTGCAGACCATGCCACGCTCCCAGTTCCAGGACATGGAACTGTCGGAGGGGTTGCTGGTGATCTTCAACGACGCGGCCAATACTGAACTGCCGGGCGTGGTGAAGGCCTTCGACGACACCCAGGTGACGGTTGACTTCAATCACCCGCTGGCGGGCAAGACCTTGAATTTCGAAGTGGAAATCATCGACGTCAAGGCGGTTTAGGATTTAACAGGCAGTTCCTGCTGCCACTGATTCTCTGTGGGAGCGAGCTTGCTCGCTCCCACATGGGGTCTCCTGTTTTCGGGCCTTTCGCTCGATTAACAGGCAAGCATTCAATTTCTTGCGCGCAAGCACGAGGCACAGCATGCAAATCAAACTCGCCAATCCCCGTGGCTTCTGCGCCGGCGTGGACCGGGCGATCGAAATCGTCAACCGCGCCCTGGAGGTCTTCGGGCCGCCGATCTATGTGCGCCATGAAGTGGTCCACAACAAATTCGTCGTCGAGGACCTGCGCAGCCGCGGTGCCATTTTCGTCGAAGAGCTGGACCAGGTGCCGGACGACGTCATCGTGATCTTCAGCGCCCATGGGGTTTCCCAGGCGGTGCGTACTGAAGCCGCCGGTCGCGGCCTGAAAGTATTCGATGCCACCTGTCCCCTGGTGACCAAGGTGCACATCGAAGTGGCGCGCTACAGCCGCGACGGTCGTGAATGCATCCTGATCGGCCATGAAGGACATCCGGAAGTCGAAGGCACCATGGGGCAATACGATGCCAGCAATGGTGGCGCGATCTACCTGGTGGAGGATGAGGACGACGTGGCGGCCTTGCAGGTGCGCAACCCGGAAAAGCTCGCCTTTGTCACCCAGACCACCCTGTCCATGGACGATACCAGTCGTGTGATCGACGCCCTGCGCTCCCGCTTCCCGGCCATCGGTGGGCCACGCAAGGACGACATCTGCTACGCCACCCAGAACCGTCAGGACGCGGTCAAGCAACTGGCCGACGAATGCGATGTGGTGCTGGTGGTTGGCAGCCCGAACAGTTCCAACTCCAACCGCTTGCGTGAGCTGGCCGAACGCATGGGAACGCCGGCCTATCTGATCGACGGTGCCGAGGACATGCAACACAGCTGGTTCGATGGCATCGAGCGCATTGGCATCACCGCCGGCGCTTCGGCTCCCGAAGTCCTGGTGCGTGGCGTGATCCAGCAATTGCAGGCCTGGGGCGCCACCGGTGCCGATGAGCTGGCCGGTCGTGAAGAGAACATTACTTTCTCGATGCCCAAGGAACTACGCGTTCGCTCCCTGCTTTGAGTCTTTTTCGCACAATGCCTGTTCAGTTTTCTCGCTGCGCAGGCTGATGCGTCCGGTGCGCGCCAGCACCACCTGATGGTGGCTGATCGGCTCGCGTTTGCCGCAGACATGCAATGTACCGGCTTGGAAGGCGTCGCTGGGCAGTAACGCTTGCCCTTGGCTGCCAAACCTCACCGAACGCTTCACCGGCCAGTTGCCGACCACTCGCGCGCGGCCGCTGCGCTCCATCACCAATGTCTTCGCCTTGTCGTCCAGCGTGATCCGCCAGCCTCGGCCCCAATCGTCGTCTATTCCTCTGATCACGACGGTCCGGCTGCGCGTGATGGCTTCGCTGCGGGCGTTACGCAAACCACTGGCCAGCAGTTGCGCGGCGTCCTTGCGTTCGGTGGCTTCGATCAGGGCTGTGTAGCTGGCGCTGGCCCACGGTAGAACAATTGCCGCAATCGCCAGTCCCATGAGCAGTTCAATGAGGCTGAAGCCCTGTTGGTGCATGACATCTCCTCCCTGGAGAATGGAAGCGGATTCAAGATCAATGGCCCATTGTGGCGAGGGATAAAACCCCTCGCCACAGGTCGGTATTGGGCACAGGCGGTGGTTTGTTCTAGCGTGTACAAGCAGGTATAGCCGACGGCAACGGAGGGCATCGATGGATCTTCGTACAAAAGGTTTCACGCTGGTGGAGGTGCTGGTGGCCCTCGGTGTGCTGTTGATCCTGATCACCCTGGCGGTGCCTGCCTTCACTGGCTCGATGCAGGGCACCAAGGCCGATACCGAGATCGGCGATCTGCGTCGGGCGCTGAACTTTGCCCGCATGACCGCGATCGACCGTGGCACCACGATACGTATCCGCCCCACGGTGCAGGGCAGCGTCTGGAGCGGCGAGCTGGCGGTGTATGACAGTACTGGCACGCCGGCCAATGTATTGCGGGTTGTTCCAGCGATGAGCAGCGGCGCGACTCTGACGCTAACCTCAGAAGTGACCGGCATCGATTTCAACAACCTGGGCGGCTTGGCGGCACCGACCACGCCGGTGAGTTTCAATTACGTACGAGGGGCGCAGAGCAGGACGCTGAGTGTTTGCCTCAATGGACGAATCGTATTGGGTGGAAGTTGCGGATGAAGGGTTGCAGTAAAAGGACACAGGAGGGCATGACGCTGATCGAGGTGTTGGTGGCGATGCTGATCCTCGGCATAGGCTTGCTGGGCGCGGCGATGATCCAGCTCAACGCACTCAAATACACCGACAGCTCGCGCATGACCAGCCAGGCCAGTTTCATCGCCTACGACATGCTGGATCGTATCCGCGCCAACGCCGGCGCCGACTACACCGTCACGCCACCCACCTCGCCCAATCTCAACGTCGCCCGGGACCAGGATCTCTACGACTTCAAGACCAATATCACCAGTTTCGGCGGCGCCACGGCCACCGGCACCATCGCCCTGAACCAGCGGGTCTACACCATCACCATTTCCTGGGACGATGCCCGGGCCGCCAACACCAGCAACGCTGCCGAGGCACGGCGCAGCTTCGTGCTGACCAGCCGCGTCGCCGTCGACCCGGTGGCGACGCCATGAACAACCGTTGCCGGGGCTTCGGCCTGATCGAACTGATGATCGCGCTGGTGCTCAGCCTGATCATCGTGCTGGGTGTGGTGCAGATTTTCATTGCCGCGAAAAACACCTATGTCAGCCAGAACGCAGCAGCAGTCATGCAGGAAGATGCACGGTTCGCCCTGAGCAAGATGCTCCAGGAGCTGCGCATGGTCGGCATGTTCGGCTGCCTGGGAAGCATTACCGACGCCTCGTCCGCGGGGGATTTCAACGCCAGCCAGGTCACGCCGATCCGTTGGGACAACGCCAATCTCAGGATGACCCTGGTCACGGCGGATGTGGGCAGCAACGCAGGGGGGCCGACCTGGACGGTCGTTTCCGATTGCCGCACCAGCGCGACCGCCTACACCGGAGCCCGGGCGCCTGCGGCCGGGCAACTGGCCTTTCCCATACGCCGGCTGGTCTACAGCTTCAGCAATAACCAGTTGTTGATGGGCACGGGCGCCGGCAACCCGACCCTGGCGGTGCTGGTGGACAACGTGCGGGCGTTCAACGTGACCTTCGGCGTCGCGGGCAGTTCGACCGACATCGCGGCATCGAGCTACACCGGCAACCCGGCGGATCCGGCCCTGATCCGCAGCGTGCGCCTGACCCTGACGCTGTACGACCCGAAGAACAACGTGCGCGACCAGACCTTCAACGTGGTTGCCGCTTTGCGCAATCGGCTTTTGTGAGGGCGGCGAGAATGAATCCGAGATCCAATGGGCACCGTCAGCGTGGCATGGCCCTGCTGGTCAGTCTGGTTTTCCTGCTGCTGCTCACGCTGATCGGCTTGTCGTCGATGCAGAGCGCCACGCTTCAGGAAAAAATGACCAACAGCGTCATGCTGCGCAATCAGTCATTCCAGACGGCCGAGGCGGCGTTGAGGATGGGGGAGAGCGCGGTACAGGCCGAGACGTATTCGCTTGCGGTCTGTACCACTGCCACCCAATGCGCGCCTCCGGCCGAGTCGGCGACGCTCACGGCAGCCGGGCGCAACTCCTCGTCGGGAGTGACCTGGGTCGCCGCCGCTGGTGGGTTCTACGGTGTACAGAACATCGGCACCACCCTCACGGCGGTCAACGTACCGAGCAACACGTCGGCGACGCTGTACCGGATCACGGCGGTGGCCGTGGCGGGAAATAACCAGCGCAGCGTGGTGGAGAGCATCTATGCGAAATATTGAGGCGCTCCGGGGCTGGATGCAGTTGATAGGGGGGGCGCTGCTCAGCCTTTACCTGGCGGCGCCGGCCTATGCGTTCACGCCCTCGGAGTCGCCGCTGTTGAGTGCGGCTGCGGTTACGCCGAACGTGATGCTGCTGATCGACGATTCGGGAAGTATGAACAACATCATCTGGGCGTCGGGGTTCGATCCAACGGCGGCGCAACCGCGCACGTTTGCATGCAACTCCAGCAGCAGTTGCAATGACAGGTACGAGCTGGACCTGGACGATTCGAACATCCTGCTAGTGAGCCTGTTGCGCGGTGGCTGCTCCTCCGGTTGGTACGGCTTCTATCGTTCCACCATCGGCCGGGTCTGTCTCCGGCTCCCGGATCCGGTAGGCGGTGGCAATACCCGCTATACCGCCAGATACCTGGCCTATCTCGTGACCCTGGCCAACGGTTCGAGCCGGGACTTCACCACAGGCTCGATTCCCACCGACTATCGGATAAACGTGGCGCGCGACGTTTCCAATGATCTGGTCGCCGGCAACCGGGCCTTGCGCATCGGCCTTGCCACGTTCAATCCTCCCAACAGCGGCAACTCAGGTCCGGGCGGTTACATCGCCCGGGCCATCAGCGACCTTTCACCCGTCAGCGGCAGCGTCACCCAGACCCAGGCCAATGCCAACTACAGTGCCCTGGTCACCGCCATCAATGCCCTGGGAGCCGTCGCGAATACGCCGTTGGCCGAGAGTTATTACGAGGTCACCCGTTACTTCAGGGGCATGGCGCCGTATTACAACGGCACGCCCAGTACCTATACCAGCCCGATCCAGTACCGCTGCCAGAAAAACTTCGGCGTGGTGATCACCGACGGCTTGCCCACCTATGACCGGACGTTTCCCACCAACGATCCCCTGGGCGGCTCACGCTTGCCGAACTGGGATGGCATCGGCACCAACGATGGCGACAATCCCAGTGGCGACGCCGAGGGCGACACGCTCTACCTGGACGACATCGCCAAGTTCGCCTTCGATATCGACATGCGTGCCACCGGTACCGACGCCACCGGCAAGAGCTGGAACTCGACGGACTTTCCCCGGCAGTACCTCAACACCTATACCGTCGGTTTTGCCGTCAATAACCAGATGCTGTCCGACGCGGCCCGTTATGGCGCGGGCCGGTATTACCCGGCGTCCGATAGCGAGGGTCTGAACTCAGCCCTGTCATCGGCCCTGAGCGATATCACTTCAAAGGCCGGCTCGGGAGGGGGCGGCGCCGCCAACAGCGCCACGTTGTCCAGCACTTCCAGTTTCTACCAGACCACCTACGACCCCAAGGACTGGCGCGGCACCATCCGGGCGTTCGGCTTCACTTCGGCAGGTACCGTCAACACGGCAGCGGTGCAATGGACCACCGATACCGCCATCGTGCCCGGCGCCACCGCCCCGGTCTATCAGTCCTGGAACAGTGCGACCAACACGCCGGTGACCCTGGCCTATGGCAACTTCTCACCGGCCCAGCAGACCAGTCTCAGCCAGAACCTGCCCACGGGCATCACCGGCAACGACCTGGTGGAGTGGAGCAAGGGGGTCAACAAGACCGGCCTGAAGGTGCGCAGCGCGTTGCTGGGGGACATCATCAATTCGCCCCTGGTGCTGGCATCGCCCAATGACCAGACCGCCGCGGACCTGCTGAACGACACCAGCTACAGCAATTACCTGACAACCAAGGCGACGAACATGAACGCCAGCCTGGCGGTGAATGCCAACGACGGCTTCTTCAGTGTCATCAACAGCACCAACGGGACTCGGCGCTACGCCTATATGCCTTCGAGCGTATTGCCGTCCCTGCAATTGATCGCCAATACCGGCTACATCAATGGTGTCAGCCACAAATTCCTGGTGGACGGGCAGATCGGGGTATTCGATACGCAAC
Organism: Pseudomonas sp. NFACC32-1; assembly: GCF_900101215.1. Lineage (NCBI taxonomy): Bacteria > Pseudomonadati > Pseudomonadota > Gammaproteobacteria > Pseudomonadales > Pseudomonadaceae > Pseudomonas > Pseudomonas sp. NFACC32-1. Next base: position 64,663 of record NZ_FMUL01000019.1, on the reverse strand, counting down.
TGGGCAGTGCCTGGAAGACCGTCGCCGTGGGAGGGACGGGGGCCGGGGGCAAGGCGTTCTTCGCCGTGCAACTGTTCGACGCGACGGCCGGCAACACGATCCGGGCGTTGTGGGAAATCAGCGCACCGGCCGTCGCCAATACGGCCAACGTCTTCAACGACCTGGGCTATGCCTACGCGCGCCCGGAGGTCGCCCGATTGGCGGATGGTCGCTGGGCCGCGTTCATCTCCAATGGCTACGGCAGCCATTCCGGCGTGGCCGCGCTGTATGTGGTGGATATTCGCGACGGCTCGTTGATCAGGAAGATCGTCATCAACAGCAGCGAGACCGATAACGGCCTGTCTTCGGTCAAGCTCCGGGTCAACTCCCAGAATGTGGTTCAGGCCGCCTACGGCGGCGACCTGAAAGGGCGCATGTGGAAGTTCGACCTCAGCGGCACCTCCCCGACCACCTGGGGCCTGGCGTTCGCCGGCCAGCCGTTGTTCACCGCACCGGGTGGCGCGACCCAGCCGATCACGGTTCAACCCTTGCTGGCGGACAACCCCCAAGGCGGCGTCCAGGTCTTTTTCGGTACCGGCAAGTTCAACGAGGCAGTGGACAAGCTCAACAAGGACCTGCAGGGCTTCTACTCGATCTGGGACGCTCCCGGAGGCACCGGGCAGGTCACCGTGTCGAACCTGCAGGCCCAATCGATCACCGGGGTTTTTTCAGGCAGCACAGGGGGGCAATTCGTGACCACCAGCCAGACCAACGTGGCTTACCCGGTGCGCAAGGGCTGGTACCTGCCCTTGGTGTACAACAATGCGTTGACGGGGGAGCGAGTGATCAATCCGGCCAACCTGGTACTCGGACGCGTTGTGTTCACCACCGCCGCAGTGGACACCACCGACCCCTGTGCCAGCTTCGGTACTGGCAAATTGATCGAAGTGGATGCTTTCAACGGTAAGATGCTCAACTATGCGGTGCTCGACACCAACGGTGACGGCATGCTCAACAGCCTCGACACGATTTCCGCCGGGGTGGTCTTCACCGGTGGTATCCCGACCTTGAGTGCCGTCGTCAGTGCCAACGGCGCCACCAACATGGTCGTGAACGACTCCGGCGGCGGTATCACCGACCTGCTGGGGAAAGCCGTTGGCGGCAGCCGCCGCATCATGTGGCGGCAAATACAATGAGGGATAGACATGCGCAGAGCCAACCGGGGTTTCACCTTGATCGAAATCATGATCGTGATCGCCATCATCGGTATCGTGATCACCGTCGGTTATCCGAGCCTGACCGAGTACATGAAAAAAGGCCGTCGCGCCGAAATCGCCGGCCTGCTGTCGGAACAGGCGCAGATCCTCGAACGCTACTATTCGAAGAACAATGTGTACACCAATGCCACCGGGCTGAGCAGTGGCAATGATTTCTACACCATCACCCAGACATTGGCGGACCAGAGCTTCACCCTGACCGCCGTACGCAAAAGCGGTTCGTCCATGGCCACGGACAAGTGCGGTGATTTCACGATCAACAACACGGGCGCCAGGGGCATGCTCAACGCCGCTGCCGGGTTGACCGCCAAGGATTGCTGGGGCCGCTGAGTTTTTTATCCGGGCGCTCTGCGGCGCTCCTGTCTTATGAGTCGAATCGGAACATGATCAGGCAACAACAAGTGGTGGTTGTCGGCGGCGGAGTCATTGGCCTGCTGACGGCGTTCAATCTGGCTTCGGAAGGCCAGCGCGTGGTCCTGCTGGACCGTTCCAGTGTCGGCCAGGAGTCGTCCTGGGCTGGTGGCGGTATCGTGTCGCCGCTGTACCCCTGGCGCTACAGCCCGGCGGTTACGGCGCTGGCGCATTGGTCGCAGGATTTTTATCCACAGCTGGGGCAACGCTTGTTCGCGACTACCGGAATCGACCCCCAGGTGCATGTCACTGGCCTGTATTGGCTGGACCTGGACGATCAGGACGAAGCGTTGGCCTGGGCCGGGCGGCAAGGACGTCCGTTGCGGGCTGTGGACATCTGCGCCGTCCATGATGCGGTTCCGGTACTGGGGGCGGGTTTCTCCCGGGCGATCCATATGGCTGACGTAGCCAATGTGCGCAATCCACGGCTGGTTAAATCCCTCAAGGCCGCCTTGCTGGCGTTGCCCAACGTCACCCTGCATGAACAGTGCGAAGTCAGCGGCTTCATTCGTGACGGCGGGCGTGTCGTCGGGGTGGACTGCTCGGCGGGGCAAGTGCGTGGCGACCAAGTGGTGCTGGCCGCCGGTGCCTGGAGCGGTGAGTTGTTGCAGACGCTGGGATTGAAGTTGCCCGTCGAGCCGGTCAAGGGCCAGATGATTCTGTACAAATGTGCATCGGACTTCCTGTCCAGCATGGTTCTGGCCAGGGGCCGTTATGCAATCCCACGTCGCGACGGGCATATCCTGGTGGGCAGTACGCTGGAGCATGCAGGTTTCGACAAGACTCCCACCGATGTCGCGTTGCAGAGCCTCAAGGCTTCGGCAGAGCAATTGATTCCGGGGCTGGCAGATGCCGAAGTGGTCGGCCACTGGGCCGGGCTGCGGCCTGGGTCGCCGGAGGGGATTCCCTATATCGGTGAAGTCCCGGGGGTTGCCGGCTTGTGGTTGAACTGTGGGCATTACCGCAACGGGTTGGTATTGGCGCCAGCATCGTGTCAGTTGCTGGCGGATGTGATGCTGGGGCGTGAGCCGGTGATTGATCCTGCGCCGTATGCGCCGGCGGGGCGGATGTAGGGGCTTGCGGTTGTACTCCGATCCAATGTGGCAGCGAGCCTGTTCGCGATGGCGTCCTTGCAGTTGGTCAGTTTTTTGACCGAGTACATATCCATTGCTGCGGTAACGGCCACCTATGGTTTCGCCCTTACGGCGACCTACTTTCTTTCAAACGCCAAAGAAAGTAGGCAAAGAACGCTCCGCCCCAGCGTACGGCCCCTCGCCAAGGCTCGGGGTTCCTTCGCTCCGGCATTCATCAGGGGGGCATCGGCTCCGGTCCGCTGCGCTTGACCTCCACTCGATGGGTTCGACTGCGTCGAACGGCGCTGCGCGCCATCCCCCTGATGAACGCCTGCGCTCAGCCTGCCGAAGGGGCGGAAGATCAAAAGCCGCGGCGCCGCTTATAGCTCGACACGGCTCTCGAAAGCGTACACAGACCCATTGTGGGAGCGAGCCCTGCTCGCGATGGCGGTGGATCAGTCGATGCAAATGCTGAATGACAGACCGCTATCGTCGGATCGCCGCCCGGAGCAGGCTCGCTCCCACGAGGATTGACGTTGGCTGAGAAATAACCGGCCGCCGCAGAGTTGTTGTGAACCAGCTGACAGCTGTTCGAGATTTGTGGGAATGGTCGGACAACGTCCAAGCTGAAGCTGATTTTTCCGACGAGCTTTGGCGGTTGCCGGGTGGGAAGGCTTATCGCTAACCTTTTTCGGTCGCTGCCAATTCAGCGTCCGGGCGTCGCGGTCTGTCTAAAACTTGGTAATCCATTTTCTTGTTGGAGTACCGCAATGAGTGACAAATCTCAATCACGTTCAGAAACCAACAACGCTTCTCCCTGTTCCAGCCTTAATCCAGAAAAGCTCGATGAAGCCGCCAAGCGCGCCCTCGACTATTACCTGACCCCTGCACCTGAAGTCAAAAAGAAGCCAGCCTCAAACCAATTGTTCACCGTCGTGGAGGGCGTAGACGCCGAATGTCTCCTCGCCAACCTGAGCGAAACCCTGGCATCCGCCAACGCAACGCTAAGCGACCTGGCTTTCGAGCTTGATGGTTCGCGCCGGCATGTTGCCCTGGGTGTGCAGCAACTGATCGAGCTGAGCGAATTGCTGGCTAATCGAGTGTTGGATGAGCGGGTGCCGGTGGCAGTGGATTAGAGGAGATGTTGCAGCTCAGTGGAGCTGCAAGGCAACACAAGATCTGTGGCGAGGGGATTCATCCCCGCTGGGTTGCGAAGCAGCCCTAAATCCTTACACCTCGGTGTGTCAGGCAGATGGTGTTGACTGTCTTGGGGCCGCTTCGCAGGCCAGCGGGGATGAATCCCCTCGCCACAGGGGGCAGCATGGCTCTTGGTTGATCAATCCAACCCCAACTTCTTCAACCGGTACCGCATCGACCGAAACGACAACTTCAACCGCTGCGCCGCCGCCGTGCGATTCCAGCGGGTTTCCTCCAGGGCCTGGAGGATGACTTTGCGTTCGACGTCCTCCAGATAGTCTTCCAGGTTGTCGACCCGCATCAGATCGGGGTTGGTGGTGTCGGTGATTCCATTGCCTTCGGCCAGGCGTAGGTCGCCGGCTTCGATCTGTTGGTGCTCGCAGAGCGTATAGGCCCGTTCGAGCATGTTTTCCAGCTCTCGCACGTTACCGGGGAAGCGGTAGTTTCGAAGGGCCTCGAGGGCTTGGGGATGGAGCCTGGCGGCTGGGTTGCCGGTGGTGGCAGCCAGGCGCTGGAGCATGTGGTTGGCCAGCGGTTCGATGTCTTCGCGGCGTTCGCGTAGGGGCGGGACGCGCAGTTCGATGACGTTCAGTCGATAGTACAGGTCCTGGCGAAAGCGTCCGGCGGCGACTTCGGCGTCCAGGTCCTTATGGGTGGCGCAGAGGATGCGGACATCCACCACTTCCTCCTGCTGTCCGCCAACGGCGCGCACGGCTTTTTCCTGGATCGCCCGCAGCAGTTTGACCTGCATCGCCAGAGGCAGGTCGGCCACTTCATCGAGAAACAGGGTGCCACCATTGGCGGCTTGGAACAGGCCGGGCTTGTCCTCGATGGCGCCGCTGAAGCTGCCTTTTCGATGGCCGAAAAACTCGCTTTCCATCAGTTCTGTCGGAATGGCCCCACAGTTGACTGGCACGAAAGCCTGGCTGGAGCGTGGCCCTTGCTCATGGATCAGGCGCGCCACCAGTTCCTTGCCGCAACCCGATTCCCCGCTGATGTAGACCGGTGCCTGGCTGCGGGCGAGTTTCTCGATCTGTTTGCGCACATTGCGCATTGGCGGAGAGTCCCCCAGCAGGCAGCGTTCGATGGTGGCGGTCGGGGCGGCGACTGTCGGCAGGCGCAGGGCGCTGGCGACCAGTTCCCGCAGCCGGCCCAGGTCCACCGGCTTGGTAAGAAAATCAAAAGCCCCTGCCTTCAAGGCGTCGATGGCTATTTCCAGGCTGCCATAGGCGGTGATCATCGCCACTGGCAATTGGGGATAGCGCTGCTGGATGTGCTGTACCAGCTCCAGGCCCGTGCCGTCGGGCAGGCGCATGTCGGTCAGGCACAAGTCGAAGGCATCGCTCGCCAGCAGGGCACGGGCCTCGGCAAGGTCCCTGGCGCTGCGGGTGTCGAGTTTCATCCGTCCCAGGGTGATGTCCAGGAGTTCGCGGATGTCCGGCTCGTCATCGATGATCAGGATTCGTTGCCGTGAGCGTGTATTCAAATCTGTTTCCGTCCATGAGCAAAAGTGATGCGAAAGCAGCCGCCGCCTTGGCGTGGTTTGAAGTCTAGGCGGGCCTGGTTGCTTTCGCACAGCTCACGGGACAGGTAGAGCCCAAGGCCGGTGCCCTGGCTGCTGGTGGTAAAGAAGGGTTCGAACAGGTGCGCCTGCTGGTCCGGCGTCACGCCGGCGCCGTTATCGATGATGTCCAGGGTGGGCAGGTGGCTGTGAGGGTCGATGAACAGATTCAGCCAGGCCTCGGCCTGTTCATGAAGCTGCGCGCTGTGGCGCCAGGCGTTGCGCAGCAGATTGTCGACCACTTGGGTCAGCTGATCCGGATCCATGAGCGTGGTGTAGTCGCCCGGCTCTATGCTCAGGTGCAATTGCTGGTATGCGGCCGCGCTTTGGCGCGCCTGCTGGACAAACTGGTCGAGCCAGGCGCGAAGATCCAGCCGTTGGGGCGTGGTCTGCTGGCGGCGGGAAAGCTGCAGGACGTTTTCGATGACGCGGTTCATTCGCTGGGAGTGATCTTGAATAATCTGCGTCAGACGCCGGTCTGCGTCGTTCAGTTCCTCGGATTCGCGCAGCAATTGCGCCGCGTGGCTGATGGCCCCCAGGGGATTGCGGATCTCATGGGCAATACCGGCGGTGAGGCGCCCGAGGGAGGCGAGTTTCAGTTGCTGGGCCTGCTGGGCCACCTGGGCCAGGTCTTCGAGGAATACCAGAATCTGATGCTGTTCGTTGTGCCCCAGGGCGATGAAGCTCGGTTGCAGGGTCAGGCCCGTGCCGGCGATGGTCAGGCTTGGCGGACGCAGGCTGGGGTTGTTCTGCCACAGCAGCAGACGCTCGACCAGGGCCGTGGAGTAGTCGTCGATGGGCTGGCCGATCAGGTCGTGCATGCCCAGCAGGTTCAGCGCGCTTTCGTTGGCCAATTGCACCCGCCGCTCACGGTCCAGGACCAGGATGCCGGTGCGCATGCGTTGCAGGATCAGCGCGTTGAGCGCTTCGAGGCCGATGACTTCACTGGCGCGCTGCTCGGCCAGGGTTTCACTGGCTTCCAGGCGCCGGGTCAGGCCCTGCACCAACAGTGCTGCGGCAAAGCACAGCGCTCCCAGGGTGCCGGCCTGTAGATAACTGCTGGGACGGTTCGAATCGCTCAGGCCGAGAAAAAACGTCGAACTGACGATGCCGAGGGTGGCGACGGCCGCGATCAACAGGCCGATGCGGCCTCGCAGCAGCGTATTGCCGATGGCCACGGAAACGATGAGCAGGTTGCCGACGGCGCTGGGGGCGCCGCCTGCGGCGAAGAACAGCCATGAAAGCAGCAAGACGTCGGTCAGTGCCAGGCCGAACAGCCGGGCAGGGCGCCGAGTGTTTTCAAGAAACACCACCAGCAGGATGTTCAGGACCAGATACAACCAGCTGCCGCTGCGCAGCAGGTCGTCGCTGGCGAACTCCAGCAGGCGGTTATCCATGTTGCTGGTAATCAGTAGCACCAGCGTGATGCCGATGCTCAATCGGTACAGGTGATACAGGCGCAGCAGGCGTTGCGTCTGCTTGACGCGAGGGCTCGCTGTCTCAGTGGTCACGAGGACCTGGGCCTTGCTCGAGATGAGCCTGGCTGCAATACCACTGTTGTTCGAGGGCCAGCGCCCGGTCCCGGGGCAGGTGTACGCCGCAATGGGCGCAACGAACCATGGGGGAAGGGTCCCGATCCTGGGTGGAACGCGACGAGCGGGAGCCGGACTTCATCCCGCGAAAGATCCATATGGCGGCGGCGACAACGGCGAACAAGATCAATAAACGAAGCATGATGGGGAGCTTTCTGGCAAGTGATCCGGCAGTTTAGCCAAAGGACTGGAGCGGCGCACAGCGCAATAAAGTCCAGGCACAAAAAAAGGAGACCCGAGGGTCTCCTTTTTTGCCGGCGCGTTAGCGTCAGTCGAACAGACCGAAGGTCATGTAGCTGAACCAGGATCGGTCGCTGGACTCGCTTTCGGGCTCTTCTTCCTCGATCACGTCGCCATTTTCGTCCTTGGGCTTGAGCTCGTTCGGGATGGCTTCCTTGGCGTCCTGGAACTGGCGCTGTACGTCCTGGTTGGCGCGGGTTTCGCCCGGCGGCAGGGGCGGACGGGACTCGATCAGGCCCAGTGTCGCCTTGCTCAGCCACGAGCGGTTGTCGGCTTCGTCGACCCGCGGGGTGAACTGGCCGTCGACCAGGGAGGGGTGATCCGGATAGTTGAGCTTGAGGGTTTCCAGGCTGGTGGCTGCCAGTTCGTCCAGGTGCAGGCGCTGGTAGGCTTCGGTCATCACCGCCAGGCCGTCGCCTACCGAGGGGGTTTCCTGGAAGTTTTCCACCACGTAGCGGCCACGGTTGGCGGCGGCGACGTAGGCCTGGCGGGTCAGGTAGTAATCCGCCACATGGATTTCGTAGGCGGCCAGCAGGTTGCGCAGGTAGATCATGCGCTGCTTGGCATCGGGCGAATAACGGCTGTTGGGGAAGCGGCTGGTCAGCTGGGCGAACTCATTGTAGGAGTCGCGCGCGGCGCCCGGGTCACGCTTGGTCATGTCCAGCGGCAGGAAGCGCGCCAGCAGGCCAACGTCCTGGTCGAAGGAAGTCAGGCCCTTGAGGTAGTAGGCGTAGTCGACGTTCGGGTGCTGCGGGTGCAGACGAATGAAACGCTCGGCGGCGGATTTCGCAGCTTCGGGCTCGGCGTTCTTGTAGTTGGCGTAGATCAGCTCCAGCTGGGCCTGGTCGGCGTAGCGGCCGAACGGATACCGCGATTCCAGCGCCTTGAGCTTGGCGGTGGCGCTGGTGTAGCTGTTGTTGTCCAGGTCGTTCTGTGCCTGTTGGTACAGTTCGACTTCGCTCAGGTTTTCGTCTACGACTTCCTTCGATGAGCAAGCGGCGGTCAATGCGAGGATGGCGATCAGCAGCAGGTGTTTCACTTGCATGGCGGCTTGCGTCCCTATGACGGCCGCTGTCTTGGGCGGGGCCGTCCTGTTATGATGAGCGCCCCGTTGAAAGCCTCGGGGCAAAAGACGCCGTATTTAACCACAAGCGCGCAGCCGAAACCAAAGGCTGTGCCGACGCCCAGTCCGAGCATGTCCGATAAAATAGAACTTCGCGCAGAGGTGCCGTCCGAAATGGGCGGTCAACGCCTCGATCAAGTCGCCGCCCAACTCTTCGCCGAGCATTCGCGCTCGCGCCTTTCCGCCTGGATCAAGGACGGCCGCCTGACGGTGGACGGCGCGGTGATCCGCCCGCGCGACATCGTCCATGGTGGCGCCATCCTCGAGCTGACGGCCGAACAGGAAGCCCAGGGAGAATGGGTCGCCCAGGACATCGCCCTGGACATCGTCTACGAAGACGATGACATCCTGGTGATCAACAAGCCTGCGGGCCTGGTGGTACATCCGGCGGCCGGCCACGCCGATGGCACCCTGCTCAACGCCTTGCTGCACCACGTGCCGGATATCATCAACGTACCTCGCGCCGGCATCGTGCACCGTCTCGACAAGGACACCACCGGCCTGATGGTGGTGGCCAAGACCATCCAGGCACAGACACAGCTTGTTGCACAATTGCAAAGCCGCAGCGTCAGCCGTATCTATGAATGCATCGTGATCGGCGTGGTCACTGCCGGTGGCAAGATCAATGCGCCCATCGGTCGTCACGGCCAGCAGCGCCAGCGCATGGCGGTGATGGAAGGTGGCAAGCCCGCAGTCAGCCATTATCGCGTGCTGGAACGCTTCCGCTCCCACACCCATGTACGGGTCAAGCTGGAAACCGGCCGCACCCACCAGATCCGCGTGCATATGGCCCACATCAACTTCCCGTTGGTGGGTGACCCGGCCTATGGCGGTCGTTTCCGCATTCCCCCAGCCGCCAGCATGACGATGGTCGAGTCTTTGAAGAACTTCCCGCGCCAGGCGTTGCACGCGCGTTTCCTGGAGCTGGATCATCCGACCACCGGCAAGCGCATGAGCTGGGAGTCGCCGTTGCCGGATGACTTCGTCTGGCTGCTGACCTTGCTCAAGCAGGACCGCGAGGCGTTCGTCGGATGACCGACTGGCTGATACCCGACTGGCCTGCACCGGCCGGGGTAAAGGCCTGTGTGACCACCCGAGCGGGCGGGGTCAGCCTGGCGCCGTTCGACAGCCTCAACCTGGGCGATCATGTCGGCGACGATCCCGGGGCCGTTGCCGAAAACCGTCGTCGCCTGACCCAACGCTTCGCCATCGAGCCGGCCTGGTTGCAACAGGTCCATGGCATTGCCGTGGTCGAGGCCGACCCGGCCCAGGTGGCGACCGCCGACGCCAGTTGGACCGCTACGCCGGGTATCGCCTGCGCAGCGATGACTGCGGACTGCCTGCCGGTGCTGTTCTGCGACCGCGCCGGTAGCCGCGTCGCGGCGGCCCATGCCGGTTGGCGCGGGTTGGCGAGCGGCGTGCTGGAAGCCACCCTCGACCGCTTCCAGGAGCCATCCGAGGAAATACTCGCCTGGCTCGGCCCGGCCATCGGCCCACTAGCCTTCGAAGTCGGGCCGGAAGTGCGCGAAGCCTTCGTCGCGCAACTGCCCCAGGCGACGCAGGCTTTCGTGCCCAGCCATAACGCCGGCAAGTTCCTGGCCGACATTTATGAACTGGCGCGCCTGCGCCTGGCGGCGCGCGGTGTCACGGCGGTCTACGGTGGCGGCCTGTGCACCGTGGGCGATCCACGCTTCTTCTCCTACCGCCGAAATCCGCGCACCGGTCGTTTCGCCTCCCTGGTCTGGCTCGAACGCTAGAATTCTCTGATCTGCATCAACAGCGCACTGCTTGAATCTTCCAGAATCGTCCACATCTATAACGGTATCTGGCAGGTTTCTTCATTCAGGATGTTTTTCGGTCCGGCCTGCTCAAAAGGAAGGTGACCTTATGCGTATTGACCGTTTAACCAGCAAATTACAACTGGCCCTGTCCGATGCCCAATCGTTGGCTGTCGGCATGGACCATCCGGGTATCGAGCCGGCGCACCTGATGCAGGCCATGCTTGAGCAGCAGGGCGGATCCATCAAGCCGCTGTTGATGCAAGTAGGCTTCGACGTCAACAGCCTGCGCAAAGAGCTGGCCAAGGAACTCGACCATCTACCCAAGATCCAGAACCCGACCGGGGACGTGAACATGTCCCAGGACCTGGCACGGCTGCTCAACCAGGCCGACCGCCTGGCGCAGCAGAAGGGTGACCAGTTCATTTCCAGTGAACTGGTGCTGCTCGCGGCCATGGACGAGAACAGCAAGCTGGGTAAATTGTTGCTTGGCCAGGGCGTGAGCAAGAAAGCCCTGGAGAATGCCATCAACAACCTGCGTGGCGGCGAAGCGGTGAACGACGCCAACCACGAGGAATCCCGCCAGGCTCTGGACAAGTACACCGTTGACCTGACCAAGCGTGCCGAGGAAGGAAAGCTCGATCCGGTGATCGGTCGCGACGATGAAATTCGACGCACGATCCAGGTGCTGCAGCGCCGCACCAAGAACAATCCGGTGCTGATCGGTGAGCCAGGCGTGGGCAAGACCGCCATCGCCGAGGGCCTGGCCCAGCGCATCATCAACGGTGAAGTGCCCGATGGCCTCCGGGGCAAGCGATTGCTGTCCCTGGACATGGGGGCGTTGATCGCCGGGGCCAAGTACCGGGGCGAGTTCGAGGAGCGGCTCAAGGCTCTGCTCAACGAATTGTCCAAGCAGGAAGGGCAGATCATCCTGTTCATCGACGAATTGCACACCATGGTCGGTGCGGGCAAGGGCGAGGGCTCCATGGATGCCGGCAACATGCTCAAGCCTGCGCTGGCCCGTGGCGAGTTGCACTGCGTCGGTGCGACCACGCTCAACGAGTACCGCCAATATATAGAGAAGGATGCGGCGCTTGAGCGGCGCTTCCAGAAAGTACTGGTGGACGAGCCGAGCGAAGAAGACACCATCGCCATCCTGCGTGGCCTGAAAGAGCGCTATGAGGTCCACCACAAGGTGGCGATTACCGATGGTGCGATCATCGCGGCGGCCAAACTCAGCCACCGCTATATCACCGACCGGCAATTGCCCGACAAGGCCATCGACCTCATCGACGAGGCCGCCAGCCGTATCCGCATGGAGATCGACTCCAAGCCTGAGGTACTGGATCGTCTGGAGCGACGCCTGATCCAGCTCAAGGTCGAATCCCAGGCCCTGAAGAAGGAAAGCGACGAAGCGGCGAAGAAGCGCCTGGAAAAGCTGCAGGAAGAAATCGTGCGTCACGAGCGCGAGTATTCCGATCTGGAGGAAATCTGGAACTCGGAAAAAGCCGAGGTCCAGGGTTCCGCGCAGATCCAGCAGAAGATCGAACAATCGCGCCAGGAGCTGGAAGCAGCCCGTCGTAAAGGCGACCTCAACCGCATGGCCGAGCTGCAATACGGGGTGATCCCGGATCTGGAGCGCAGCCTGCAGATGGTCGACCAGCACGGCAAGAGTGAGAACCAGTTGTTGCGCAGCAAGGTCACCGAGGAAGAGATTGCCGAAGTGGTTTCCAAGTGGACCGGCATCCCCGTGTCGAAAATGCTCGAAGGCGAGCGCGACAAACTGCTGAAGATGGAAAGCCTGCTGCACCAGCGCGTGATTGGTCAGGAAGAGGCCGTGGTGGCGGTGTCCAACGCGGTGCGCCGGTCTCGTGCGGGGCTTTCGGACCCCAATCGTCCCAGTGGTTCGTTCATGTTCCTCGGCCCGACCGGTGTCGGTAAGACCGAGTTGTGCAAGGCGCTGGCCGAGTTTCTCTTCGATACCGAAGAGGCGATGGTGCGCATCGACATGTCCGAGTTCATGGAGAAACATTCCGTGGCGCGACTGATCGGCGCGCCGCCGGGCTATGTGGGTTACGAGGAGGGTGGCTACCTGACCGAGGCCGTGCGGCGTAAGCCGTACTCGGTGATCCTGCTCGATGAAGTCGAGAAGGCTCACCCGGATGTCTTCAACATCCTGCTGCAGGTACTGGAAGATGGCCGCCTGACCGACAGCCACGGGCGCACGGTGGATTTCCGCAATACCGTGATCGTGATGACCTCCAACCTGGGGTCGACGCAGATCCAGGAGCTGGTGGGCGACCGCGAGGCCCAGCGCGCCGCGGTGATGGACGCGATCTCCACGCACTTCCGGCCGGAGTTCATCAACCGTGTCGACGAAGTGGTGATCTTCGAGCCATTGGCCCGCGACCAGATCGCCGGTATCACCGAGATCCAGCTGGGCCGGCTGCGCAGCCGCCTCACCGAGCGCGAACTGAAGCTGCAACTGAGCGACGAGGCCTTGGACAAGCTGATCGCCGTGGGCTACGACCCGGTCTATGGCGCACGCCCACTCAAGCGTGCGATCCAGCGCTGGATCGAAAACCCGCTGGCGCAGTTGATTCTCTCCGGTCGGTTCATGCCCGGCGAAACCGTCACCGGCACGGTGGAAAACGACGAAATCGTCTTCAACTGAAAGCCAGCAAGTCCCTGTGATCGAATGGCCTCGCATTGCGAGGCCATTTTTTTCATCAGGCCGTTGAACTCAAAGGAAAAGGCTTGTAAAGTGCGCCCCGCAGTCAGTCACCCACGGGTTACTTCTCCCTGAGAAGCAATCCAAAATAAGTTGCAAATCATTGTCTTGAAAGCAATTTAGGGGGTTGACAGCGGTTTTGAAGATTGTAGAATAGCGCGCCTCAGACACACGAACGCAGAGATGCAGACGAGTAGAAGAGGTTGAAGCTGGATACAATCGGTTTCAATGCAGTAACTTGAAATATCAGTTCCGTGATAGCTCAGTCGGTAGAGCAAATGACTGTTAATCATTGGGTCCCAGGTTCGAGTCCTGGTCACGGAGCCATTTCAATCGGGGTATAGCGCAGTCCGGTAGCGCGCCTGCTTTGGGAGCAGGATGTCAGGAGTTCGAATCCCCTTACCCCGACCATTTTTGGGTCGTTAGCTCAGTTGGTAGAGCAGTTGGCTTTTAACCAATTGGTCGTAGGTTCGAATCCCACACGACCCACCATTTTTGAAACCAGTTCGCTGGAATCGAATCTTAAGATCAGAGGCCAAAAGCGCTGATCGAGGAAGGCGACTTGCGAAGGTCGCCTTTTTTTTACCGGGGTATAGCGCAGTCCGGTAGCGCGCCTGCTTTGGGAGCAGGATGTCAGGAGTTCGAATCCCCTTACCCCGACCATATTGAAAATCCTCGTATCGAAAGATACGGGGATTTTTTTCGCATGCGGGAAAGTAAATCACTTCAAGTCATCATACAACTTGCCGATAACCCGCCGACGGGGCCATGGGATGATCGCCCCCTTTTCAGGCCGATAACAAAAAAAGGCAACCGCTATGTTTCTTCGCCAATTGAATATCGCCCCTCGTGCGGCGCTGGGTTTTGCCCTGATCGCTGTGCTGGTGGCATTGCTCGGAGTGTTTGCGCTGGGGCAGATGTCGAGCATCCGCGACAGTGAGGTCGCGGTGGAAACCCAATGGTTGCCCAGTATTCGCGGCGGTGACGAGATCCGCGAACTGATGTTGCGCATCCGCACCATTTCCCTGCGCATGGCCCTGGACGAGGATCCGAAGAACATTGCGGTGTACCGGGGACAGATGGACACCCGTGACAAGGAACTGAGCGAAAAAATCGCCAGTTACGACAGGCTGGTCGTCACGCCTGAAGGCAAGGCCCTCTATGAGCAATTCAAGCAGACCTTCGCCGCCTATCGCTCGGGGATCGCTCAATCGTTCACCCTGGCGGAACAGGGGCGGCGCGATGAACTGATCAAGCTGTTGCTGGTGGACATGAAAACTGTCGTGGACGGCTCGGGCAAGCAACTCAACGACCTGGCGGAGCTGTTTTCCAAGCAGGTCTCCATCGAAAGCCAGAAATCCCAGGAGCACTACGCCAATTCCCGGATGATCGTCAGCCTGTTCATCGTGCTGGCGGCATTGGCTACGGTCGCCTTGGCCATGCTGCTTACCCGCAGCATCGTCAAACCCCTTGGCGAGGCATTGAGCGCCGCACAGAGCGTGGCTCGTGGCGACCTCACCCGTCCCATCGAAACCCATGGCAACGACGAGGTGAGTCGCCTGCTGGAAGCATTGGCGACCATGCAGCGGAACCTGCGCGAGACATTGCAGGGTATCAGCGGTTCGGCCACGCAGCTGGCGACCGCCGCCGACGAGCTGAATGCGGTAACCCTCGACAGCACCCACAGCCTGCAACAGCAGAACGACGAAATCGAACAGGCCGCCACCGCTGTCACCGAGATGACCACGGCGGTGGAGGAAGTAGCACGTAATGCTGTCTCCACCTCAGATGCCACCCGCCAGTCCAGTGAGTCGGCGGTGCTCGGGCAGGAGCGGGTCAGCGATACCGTGGACGCCATTGGCGCGCTTGCCAGCGATGTGCAGATCACCGGCGGCCTGGTGCAATCCCTGGCGAATCAGTCACAAGACATCGGCAAGGTCCTGGACGTGATCCGGGCCATTGCCGAGCAGACCAACCTGCTGGCCCTCAACGCCGCTATCGAAGCGGCGAGAGCGGGGGAAAGCGGGCGCGGATTTGCCGTAGTGGCCGATGAAGTGCGGGCACTGGCCTATCGTACCCAGCAATCGACCCTGGAAATCGAACAAATGGTCCAGGGCATGCGCAACGGCGCCGCCCAGGCACTGGACTCCATGCAGACCAGCTCCAGTCGCGCGGCCAGTACCCTGGCATTGGCGGAGCGGGCGGGGGAAGCGCTGCAGACCATCACGAGTTCGGTGAACGAGATCCACGAACGTAACCTGGTGATTGCCAGTGCCGCAGAGGAACAGGCGCAGGTGGCCCGTGAGGTGGATCGCAACCTGGTGAACATCCGGGATTTGTCCGCTCGGTCGGCGAGCGGAGCGGACCAGACCAGCGCCTCCAGCCATGAGTTGTCGCAACTGGCCAATTCGTTGCGCACGATGGTTCAGCGGTTCCAGGTGTGATGCAGGGACAGTGTCGCCTGTGTTGCCGTCATCGAGAGCAGGGCTCGTTTGCACAGGGACCGTATCCACTTGAGGACACTTGGCCACTGTGAAGACGAGCCTGCTTGCGACAGTGGTGTATCGGCTCAGTGCAACTTGAGCCTGGGCTCGGTTCCGCGTCCGATCTTGCTGCCCAGCATCAGCATCGCTGTACGGAACATCCCGTACAGCGCCATCTGGTGCATGCGGTACAGCGACACGTAGAACATCCGTGCCAGCCAGCCTTCGAGCATTACGCTGCCGGTGAGGTTGCCCATCAGGTTACCTACCGCCGAAAAACGCGACAGGGAAATCAGCGAGCCGTAATCCGTGTATTTATAGTGCGGCAGCGCTTTGCCTTCGATCCGCAGTTTCAGGGATTTGGCCAGCAGTGAAGCCTGCTGGTGCGCAGCCTGGGCGCGAGGCGGCACGTTGCGATCCGAGCCCGGTTGCGGACAGGCGGCGCAATCGCCGAAGGCGAAAATGTTCTCGTCACGGGTGGTCTGCAGGGTCGGCAGAACCAGCAATTGATTGATCCGGTTGGTTTCCAGTCCGTCGATTTCCTTGAGGAACTCCGGGGCGCGGATCCCGGCGGCCCAGACCTTCAGGCTCGCATTGATCACTTTGCCGTCGACGGTGACCAGGCTGTCGGCCGTGACCTGGCCGACGGCGGCGTTGGTCATGACATTGACGCCGAGTTTCTCCAGGGTCTTGTGCACGGGCCCGCCGATGCGCTCGGGCAGTGCTGGCAACACCCTTGGCCCGGCCTCGATCAGGGTGATATGCATGTTTTCCGGCTTGATCCTATCCAGGCCATAGGCCGCGAGTTCATGGGCCGCATTGTGCAGCTCGGCGGCCAGTTCGACGCCGGTGGCCCCGGCTCCGACGATGGCGACGCTGATTCGCTCTTCCGCGTCGGTCTGGCCGGCGTGGGCGCGCAGGTAATGATTGAGCAACTGCTGGTGGAAGCGCTCGGCCTGTTTGCGGGTGTCGAGGAACAGGCAATGTTGCGCCGCACCCTCGGTGCCGAAGTCATTGGTAGTGCTGCCGACCGCAATCACCAGGGTGTCATAGCTCAGTTCGCGGGCCGGCAGCAGTTCCAGGCCGGCCTCGTCGTAGGTGGCGGCCAGTTGAATACGCTTGCGTTCGCGGTCCAGGGCACTCATGCGCCCCAGCTGGAACTGGAAGTGGTTCCATTTCGCCTGGGCGACGTAGTTGAGTTCGTCTTCGGAAGAGTTCAGGGAGCCGGCCGCCACTTCGTGCAGCAGCGGCTTCCAGATGTGGGTCAGGTTCGCGTCGACCAGCATTACACTGGCCGTGCCACGCTTGCCCAGAGTCTTACCCAGGCGGGTAGCCAACTCCAGACCGCCGGCTCCGCCGCCAACGATGACAATACGATGGGTCATGGGGATATCTCGCAAGGCTAAAGGAAATCGGTGCCGTTACCCGAGCGAGCGCCGGTGTCGTATCCCTCGATACCAGGCTGCTCATAGCGTCAGGTAACTGATCAATCGGCTCAACAGGCCCAGGCCGATGGTCACGGCCAGTACCACCACCAGGAGCATCCACGGCCGGAAGGGCCGGCGCTCGACTCGGTGCTGGGACAGTTGCAGGTACTCTTCGACATGCTTCTGGTCTTCGGGGTTCAGGCGGCTGGTCATAAAGGCCTCGTCAGGTAGACGTTGCAGAACGGGTAGACGTTACAGGAGCGCCGGTCGTCCAGGCGAATGGACGGGTTGTAACATCCCTGTGGTGCCGACACCACGGTTGTGTGCGGCGCCGGCGTGTTTTCACAGGCTGATCCCGACATCGAAGACGATGCTGCGTCCCAGGTTGCTGCGCAGGAAGTCCGGTGCGTCGGGATGGGCGAACAGCACCCGGGCGAAGGTCGGCCCCACCAGCGATAACGAGCGCCAGCCCTGGCGCAGATATTCGGTGGGTGGCGGGAAATGGCTGTTGAGGTCCAGCACTTCGCGCTTGAGGCTGGCGAAGGCGATGATGTCCAGCTCCCCCAGGTCCATGCCTCGTTCGGTGTAGTTGTGGGCTTTCTTGCGCAGGGTGGGCGCCAGTCGCAGCAGGAATTCGTTGGCCGGGATCCGCCGGGGCTTGGCCTCGCGGCGCACCAGTTGGCTGAGGGAAAAAGCGCTGCGGCGGCGTTGCAGCTCATCGCGCCATTCGTCATTGAGGCGACGGCCTTCGTCGAGGACAAAAAACACCTCGAAGTTCGCATCGCGAAACAAGACGTCCGGTGGTTCCCCGGCGGGGGCGAACTCATCGGCGCGATAGGGCACGTTCAACCCTTGCAGCAGCCGTTGGCAGACCCAACGCTCACGCTCCCATTTGCGGGCATTGGAGAGAAAGGCGTTGGCTTGCTCGGCCGCGATGGTGAGCAGGCGTAAATAATCGGAGTCATCCATGAGCCCAAGCTTAGCGTTCAATTGCGACAAGCTGGAAGCCTTGCGTTGATTAATACGCGTCGGCCGGGGTGTAGACTGCCGGCTTGAATTCGAAGGCGATGACGGAGTCTGTGATGCCAGGGCAAGCGAAAGGAGGAGTCCCATGATCGGTGCCGAGCTGCTCTCTTCGCAGACGCTCACGGCGGGTTGGCTGATCTATGTGCCGGTGCTCGCCTGGGCGGTCTGGCGCGCGCCCTGGGTCGAGCTGTTCACCGACAGTCGACGCCAGCATCTGCTGTTCGGGACGGTGCTCGCGTTGTTCATGTTGTGGCTGGTGCGCCGGGATTTCGAGACCGGCGTGTCGTATCACTTCATCGGCATGACCGCCGTGACGCTGCTGCTGGACTGGCCCCTGGCGATCCTCGGCGGCTTTCTGGCCCAGCTGGCGCTGGTCCTGCTCGGGCGTCAGGACATGGTGGCGGTGGGCGTCAACGGTATGCTGCTGGTCCTGCTGCCGGTGTGGGTCACCGAATGCTGCGCGATCCTGGTGGAGCGAGCCCAGCCACGCAACCTGTTCGTATACATATTCTGTTCGGGGTTCCTGGCCGCTGCGCTGTCGGCGCTGCTGTGCCTGCTGCTGGGGCTCGGTCTGCTGTGGTATGACGGTGTATTCGCCATGCCTTACTGGCTGAGCGACTTTGTCGGCTATCTCTGGCTGGTCATTTTCCCCGAGGCCTTCATCAACGGCATGGTGATCAGTGCGCTGGTGGTGTTCAGCCCCGAATGGCTGGAGACATTCAACCGTACGCGGTATCTGTCGGCTCCCTGGAAGGACAACGACAAGCCTTGATTCACATCAAGGCTGCGCGGGCGAGCGCCCGGCATGCTCTGCAAAAATTTCGGGAGCACAACCATGAGTGTTTATGAGTGGGCGAGACAGGAGATCAGGCGCAGCCAGGACGCGGCCATGGAAATAGGCTTCGATCCGGGACTGAGCCTGCGGGCCTTGCTCAGTGCGGTGGTGCAGCAGAGCAAGGCCGTGCGCAGTGTCGAGGACCTGGCCGACGAATTGGGTTTCCTGGCGGAAAACCTCGACGACAGCCAGGACTACGGTTTCATGCGCCCTTAATGATGTGAGCGGGGGTTGAAGTCTTCGCTGAACAACTCGTCCTCGGCCTCAGGGCTGACCGGAATCTTGTGTTCCTCCGACGCCCAGGCGCCCAGGTCGATCAGTTTGCAGCGATCGGAGCAGAAGGGCCGGAATTTGCTCTCCGGGCTCCATTCGACGGGGGCGCCACAGGTCGGGCAATCAACGGTTGGGTTCTGGCTCATGACTGGCCTCCACGCAAGGTAAGGTAAAAATGATGCAGGCGTTCGACCTCGCTGTGCAGCCAGGCGAGGTCGCGGTCGTTGACCACCACGTCGTCCGCATGGCTCAGGCGATCCTGACGGCTTGACTGTGCCTTGAGGATGGCCTGGACCTGTTGTTCGCTGGTCTGGTCGCGCTGCAAGGTACGTTCGATCTGCATTCGTTCCGGAGCATCGATCACCAGGATGCGCTGGGTCATGGCGTACTGTCCCGACTCGATCAGCAGTGGCGAGACCAGGATCGCATAGGGCGATTGTGCCAGTGCCAGATGATGGGCGATTTCGTCGGCGATCAACGGATGCAGCAATGCCTCGAGCCAGCGACGCTCCTCGGCATTTTCAAAGATGAGTTTTCGCAGCGCCCCTCGATCGAGGCTGCCGTCGGCCTGCACCACGCCAGGGCCGAAATGCCTGGCGATTTGCGCCAGGGCCGGGCGTCCGGGTTCGACGACCCAGCGTGCGGCGTGATCGGCGTCGACCACGTGCACGCCCAGGTCGATGAAGTGCTGGGCCGCCGCGCTTTTACCGCTGCCGATACCGCCGGTCAGGCCGAGAATCCAGGGTTTTTCCACAGGGGTATTCATTAGAAACCGACAGACTGCCAATAGAAGTCGGTTATTTGACCACCCCAGAGCAGCGCAATCCAGCCGGCAATGGCCAGATAAGGCCCAAAGGGGATTTGCGTCGACGCCGGAGCGTCACGCATGCGCAGTACAACCACGCCGACGACTGCGCCTACCAGGGACGACAGCAGCAGCGTCAACGGCAGGATCTGCCAGCCGCCCCAGGCGCCCAGCATCGCCAATAGCTTGAAATCCCCATAGCCCATGCCTTCCTTGCCGGTGATCAGCTTGAACGCCCAGAACACCGACCACAGCGCCAGATAGCCGGCCACAGCGCCCCACATGGCCTCGTTCAGCGAAGCGAACAATCCAAAGCTGTTGACGATCAGGCCCAGCCACAACAAAGGCAGTACCAGCGTATCGGGCAGCAATTGGTGCTCGGCATCGATCAGGCTCATGCCCAGCAGGCCCCAGCTCAGGACCATCACCATTGCCGCCTGCCAGCCGAAGCCGAAATGCCAGGCGACGAACGCCGATAACACCCCACAGGCCAGTTCAGTCAGGGGGTAGCGCCTGCCGATGGGAGTGGCGCAACTGGAACAGCGGCCGCGCAGCGCCAGGTAGCTCAACACCGGGATATTTTCCCAGGCCCGGATGCGGTGGCCGCAATGGGGGCACTGGGAGTGGGGCAGTATCAGGTTATAGGCCGGGCCGGGCGTTTCGGCGGGCAGGCCCAGCAAGTCATGGGCCTGCAGTCGCCATTCCCGGCTCAGCATCCTGGGCAGGCGCCACACCAGGACATTGAGAAAGCTGCCGACGATCAGCCCGAGCAATAACGCCGTCAGCACGAAGGCCAGGGGATAAAGCGCGAAGAATTCGGTCAGGGGCATGTCAGATCGCAGAGCCGAGTTGAAAGATGGGCAGGTACATGGCAACCACCAGGCCGCCGACGACCACCCCCAGTACCACCATGATGAACGGCTCCATCAGGCTGGTGAGATTGTCCACCAGATTGTCCACTTCGGCCTCATAAAAACTCGCCACCTTGTCCAGCATATCGTCCAGCGCGCCGGACTCCTCGCCGATGGCGGTCATCTGGATCGCCAGGTTCGGAAAGATGCCTGACGCGCGCATGGAGAAATTCAGCTGCATGCCCGTCGAGACATCCTGTCGGATGCGTTGCACCGCTCGTTTGAATACCACGTTGCCGGTAGCGCCGGACACCGAATCCAGCGCTTCCACCAGCGGCACGCCGGCGGCGAAGGTGGTGGAAAGCGTGCGGGCGAAGCGGGCCACGGCGGATTTGTACATCAGGGCACCGATCAGCGGCAGCTTGAGCAGCCACTTGTCGCGCCAGTCACGAAAGCCCTGGGAGCGCTTGAGGGCATATCTCACCCCGAAAAAACCGCCGACCAGCGCACCCAGCAGCAGCCACCACCATTGCTGCATGAACTCCGACAGGCCAATGACCATCACCGTGAACCCCGGCAGCTCCGCGCCGAACCCGGCGAACACCGATTCGAACTGCGGCACCACCTTGACCAGCAGGATGCCCGTGACCACCGCCGCAACCAGTATCACGGCTGTCGGGTAGGTCATGGCCTTCTTGATCTTGGCCTTGAGGGCCTCGCTCTTTTCCTTGTAGGTGGCGACCCGGTCCAGCAAGGTATCCAGGGCGCCAGCCTGTTCCCCGGCGTCCACCAGGTTGCAATACAGCTCGTCGAAGTACTGCGGACATTTGCGCAGCGACGCGGCGAAGCTGTTACCGGCTGCGACTTCCTGCTTTACCTCGTCGATCAGCTTGCGCATGTTGGCGTTGTCGAAGCCTTCGCCGATGATGTCGAAGGCCTGGAGCAGGGGCACGCCGGCCTTGAGCATCGTTGCCATCTGACGAGTGAAGAGGGCGATATCCAGGGGCTTGATGCGCTTGCCCTTGCTGAATATCGAGGTGGACTTCTTGCGCACCCTGTCCGGGTTGATCCCTTGCTTGCGCAACTGTGCCTTGACCAGCGCCGGGCTCTGGCCGGTCAGCTCGCCGGACATTTTCGTGCCCTTGCGGTCCTTGCCTTCCCAAGTGTAGGTATCGGTTTTTACTGCCTTGACCGCCATGCTCAGTCCTTGGTGACCCGGTTGATTTCTTCGAGGCTGGTCACGCCTTGCATCACTTTGAGCAGCCCGGAGGCGCGCAGGTCGTTGAAGCCGTCCTTGCGCATCTGCAGGTCGATTTCCAGCGAGTTGCCCTCGGCCATGATCAGGCGTTGCAGCTCGGGGGTGTTCTTGACCACTTCGTAAATCCCCACGCGGCCCTTGTAGCCGTTGTTGCACTGTTCGCAACCGACCGGCTCATAGATCGTGAACGAGCCGATGCGTTCCCGAGGGAAACCTTCCTTGAGCAGGGTTTCCTCTGGAATCTCGATGGCCTTCTTGCAATGAGTGCACAACTTGCGCGCCAGTCGCTGGGCGATGATCAGGTGCACGGCCGTGGCGATGTTGAAGCCGGGAATGCCCATGTTCTGCAGGCGGATGAGGGTTTCGGCGGCGCTGTTGGTGTGCAGTGTGGACAGCACCATGTGCCCGGTCTGCGCAGCCTTGATGGCGATCTCGGCCGTTTCCAGGTCGCGGATCTCGCCAACCATGATCACGTCCGGGTCCTGGCGCAGGAATGAGCGCAGGGCTTGTGCGAAGTCCAGCCCCTGGCGCGGGTTCACGTTGACCTGGTTGATCCCCTCCATGTTGATTTCAACCGGGTCTTCGGCGGTGGAAATATTGATGTCCACCGTATTGAGGATGTTCAACCCCGTATACAGCGAGACGGTCTTGCCCGAGCCGGTCGGCCCGGTCACCAGAATCAGCCCTTGGGGTTGCTTGAGCGCCGCCAGGTACAGTTCTTTCTGGTCCGGCTCATAGCCCAGGGCGTCGATGCCCATTTGCGCGCTGGAGGGGTCGAGGATCCGGATCACCACCTTTTCGCCCCAGAGGGTTGGCAGGGTGTTGACCCTGAAATCGATGGACTTGGTCTTCGACAGTCGCATTTTCAGCCGTCCGTCCTGGGGTTTGCGCCGTTCGGAAATATCCAGGTTCGCCATGACCTTCAGGCGCGCCGCGATGCGGGTCGCCAACTGGATAGGCGGCTTGGCCACTTCCCGCAACATGCCATCGGTGCGCACCCGCACCCGGTAGGATTTTTCATAAGGCTCGAAATGCAGGTCGGATGAGCCGCCCTTGATCGCATCCAGCAGCATCTTGTTGACGAAGCGCACCACCGGCGCATCGTCGGCGTCCAGCCCGGCGATAGTGTCCTGCTTGCGGTCTTCGCCTGATTCGATGTCGAGGCCGTCGAGGTCGACATCGCCCATGCCCTCCAGCCCCGTGGTACTGGACTCGAAGAATTTCTCGATGGCATCGCTGAGCTTGTCGTCCTCCACCAGGATGGCTTCAGTGGTCAGGCCGGTGCTGAACTGGATGTCGTTGATGGCCTGGTGATTGGTGGGGTCGGAAATGCCCACGAACAGCTTGTTGCCGCGCCGCCACAATGGCAGCGCGTGATGCTGGCGTACCAGCTTTTCGCTGACCAGCCCCGTGGGCTGGATGTCCTTGTCGAGGCTGTTGAGGTCCAGCAGGGCGACACCGAAATGTTCCGAGGCGATCTCGGCAACACGGCGGCTCTGGACCAGTTTGTTCTGCACCAGATAACTGACCAGGGGGATGCGATTGCGCTGGGCCTGCTGGTGCGCCTGTTGGGCATTTTGCTCGGTGATCAGTTCGGCCAGTACCAGTTGCTTGGTCAGTCCACTGAGGGCGATGTCAGTCATGGGGATCCCGGATACGGCAATTCATGACCTATAGCCTAGTCAAGCCTCGACGCCCTACCAGCGGGGCGGGGTGACAAAAAATGTCAGATAGTGCGGTTGTTGGGGTAGGCCGTAGTGCTTTGACGGGCTGCAAGGCCTTGCCCGCGCGGCTCGGGGCGGTTGGCATGTGCCGTGCAATGACTGCTCCAACCATGAGATTTCGCCTCATGTATGGAGATGTCTATGAACAAGCAGAATGGCTTTACGCTGATCGAGCTGCTGATCGTCGTGGCGATCATCGGCATTCTGGCGACCTTTGCGTTGCCGCAATATTCCAAATACCAGGCGCGAGCCAAGGTGACCGCGGGCCTGGCGGAGATCACCGCATTGAAAGTGCCGTTCGAAGACACGATCAACTCGGGCACCAACCCGACCCTCGAGCTTATCGGCGGGACGGCAACCACCAGTAACTGCACCACCACTGCCTCGGGTGTTGCCTCTACAGGGGTCGGCACCATCGGCTGCACGATCCTCAATGCACCAGGCCCGGTGGTGGGCAAGACGATCACGCTGAGTCGTTCGGGAACCGGCGTATGGACCTGTGCCACCACGGCTGAACAGGAATACGCTCCCAAGGGCTGCACCGGTGCTGCCGCTGCAGGTAGTTGAGGCATACAGGTTGATCTGACCGGCCCCGCTTTTAGC
Source organism: Pseudomonas sp. NFACC32-1 (assembly GCF_900101215.1). Lineage (NCBI taxonomy): Bacteria > Pseudomonadati > Pseudomonadota > Gammaproteobacteria > Pseudomonadales > Pseudomonadaceae > Pseudomonas > Pseudomonas sp. NFACC32-1. The sequence goes on along the minus strand of NZ_FMUL01000019.1, from coordinate 40,416 downwards.
GGGGTTTTTTGCGTGTAGGAAATGCCCGGCAATTCAGTGGCTTAAGTCGTCGTAAAAAAACCGCAACTTGCATGTACAAAATCGGAGGGTCATGCATTTTGCATGATTCTGCAAATCGCCGTTTCGCTTAACTCATTGATTTAAAAGAAATTATTTGAATTTCTAAAACTGGCACAGCCTTCGCACTACTCCTGACAACCCTGCCGGAATGCATTACCCCGGCAGTTTCTGAGAAAAACAGGAGTTACTCGTATGAAGAAGTTCGCTATCACTGCCGCTGCAGCCACCGCACTGACCCTGACCATGGCTAGCGCTTTCGCCGAGACCACTCAAGCAACTCAGGCTCCAATGATGCTGGCTGCGGGCGAAGTGACAGAGGCCAAGGAAGCCACCTCCGATACCTGGATCACCACCAAGGTCAAGGCTGACCTGGTCACCGAAAAAGGTATTCCAGGCACCGATATCAAAGTAGAAACCAACAAAGGCGTCGTGTCCCTGTCTTCCACTGTTGCCGTGACCGAGGCTCAGAAAGACACAGCAGTGGCAATCGCCAAGAAAATCAAAGGCGTCAAGGCTGTATCGGCTGATGGCCTGAAGGCCGAATAAGGCCAAGACTTCTCCGCCTGAACCGGGAGAAGGCACGGCAAGCGGGCCTAGTCATACGTTTGCCGTTGCTTAGGGTTCATGCGAAAGGCCACATGGATGTGGCCGTCCCAGGCCCTCGGCGTTTGCCGGGGGCCTGTCTATTTTGGGCAGGGTGTTGATCGATCAGATGGGCTAGCGCCCGCGTTTGCTGGTGATCTGCACCAGGCGATTGCCTTCGAAGCGCAGGTACTGATACATGCCGCTGTTGGGGCCGTAAGTCCATTCCTCTACCGGATATTCTTCGCGGCGATTGACACTGCGCTTGTAGCCCAGGTCGTCTCGAGCCGTGGGTTGTCCGCATTTGTGCAGCACTTCACTGGAACGATCGCCAACGCTGATCAGCTGGCTGCCGCAGCGCAACGTGTCGGCCGCCAACGCCGGGCCGGCAACCAGCAGCAATCCCAGGGAGAGCCATTGGAAGCGGTTCATGTTATTCGGCATCCAGGTGCATGGGGGTGATCACGCGTCCATCGCTTTCGGCCTGGCCGAGGGTCGCGTCGATGAAATACACCCGTTCGTCAGCCAGTTGGCCCTTGTCCACCAGGAAGTCCTTGATGCTGCTGGCTCTCTCCTGCCCCAGTTCACGCAGCAGAACGTCACTGCCGCTCCAGAACTTGATGACCCCTTCACGCAGCTTCTCGATACGAGCCTTTTTATCCAGTTGCGACCATTCGGCCGGTGGCTGGGTCTTGAGGCGGGTGCGGTAGATGCCTTCCAGCAGCGGGGCCTTCTCGTCCTCCGGTACCTGCAGCAACAAAGCCTTGGCCGGGACCTTGTCGCCCCTGCGTTGCAGCATCTTGTAGTAGTTGTACTGGTATTCGCGTTCCAGGCGCTGGGCGGCGAGTAACGGGCCGTCGCTACTTTCGGCGGCGGTGCCTTCGATTTCCAGGCGCAGTTCGGGACGTTTGCCCAGGGCTTCGGACAGCTTGAGCAGTACGCCCTGGTTCTCCTGGCTCAGCTCGCTGGAGCCCGGTGCGAACGACACGCTGCCCAGGTCTTGCGAGCCGCCTCCGGCCACTAGCCCACCGATGAGCTTGAACGGTGCCTGGGCCGCTCGTACCACCAGGTTACGCAAGGTTTGCCAGACAATCGGCATGACGCTGAATTGCGGGTCGTTGAGATTGCCGGACACCGGCAGTTCGATGGAAATCCTGCCTTCGGAGTCCTTCAGCAACGCGACGGCCAGCTTGAGCGGCAGGCTGACGGCGTCCGGGCTGTCGACTTTTTCCCCCAGTTGCAGTTGCTCCACCACCACCTTGTTGTCGGCCTGGAGCTGGCCTTGGGTGATGCGGTAATGCAGGTCCAGGTTGAGCCGGCCCTTGCGGATGCGGTAGCCGGCGAATTTACCGGAGTAGGGTGTCAGGGTCGTCAGTTCGACACGCTTGAAGCTGGTGGCGATATCAAGGCTGGCCATCGGATCGAACGGGTTGAGTGCTCCCTTGATCGTGACAGGTGCGTAGCGGTCGACCTTGCCCTTGATGTCGACGCTGGCCGGTTTGGCCTGGCGACTGTCGATGGTGCCGATCTGGCCGTTGAGCTGCTGGATGGCGGTGGCGAAGTTCGGTGTCAGGCTGAAGTCGGCGAAATTGGCCGAGCCGTCATTGATGGCAATCGCGCCGATGTGGATGCCCAGGGGTTTTTCCTTGGAAGCCGGTTTTGCCGCAGTGTTCTTCGGGCCGCTGTCGGCCGGTTGCGGGATGAGCAGGTCATCGACGTTGGTGGTGCGATCGTCGTTGATCATGAAGCGCGCATAAGGCTGGAGCAGGTTGACCTTGTCGATGGACAGGCTGTCGCCGTGCTGATAACTGAGGCCTTCTAGCACCAGGCGCTGCCATTTGACGAAGTCGCGGGTCTTGAGGGTATCCAGGGTGTGCAACTGATCGACCTGGGCGCGACCGGTGATTGCGAAAGCCAGCGGCTCGGTGCTCTTGAGATCCACTGCCAGGTCGCTGCCGAGCATGCCTGAACGCAGCTCCAGGCGAATGAACGGGTTGATATAGGCCTGGGCCACACGCAGGTCGATGTCCTGGGTCTTGACCTTGAGCCTGGCCGTGACGGGGCTCAGGTTGACCTCGCCGTCGGCGAGGATCTTGCCCTGTTTACCCAATCCGGTGTCCAGTTTGAGGGTAAAGGGTGAGCCGTTGAGGGTGTCGAAGTTCTGCAGGTCGAGATTCAGCGGGCCGACCTCCAGTGCCACGGCAGGCTGTGCCTGGCGGTCGGCCAGGTGCACCCGGTAATCGCGCAATTGAACGTCCTTCAACAGCACCTGCCAAGGCTTGCCGGGGGCTTGCGGGGCTGGCTTGGGCGAATCGGCCGCCGCCGGGGCCGATGCAGGCTCTACCTTCACCTGGGGTTTTGCCGGCTGGCTGGCGAAGAGCTTCTGCCAGTCCAGTTGTCCGTCCGCCTCGCGGGCGGCCCAGGTCTCCAGCTTCTGGCTACGGACTTTGCCTACCAACACTTGCTGCTTGGCCAGGTCCACCGTCGTTTCGCTGACATCCAGGCGCTCGAGCTTCGCCAGCGGTCGACCGTCGGGCGCCTTGATGGCGAAGGGCGCGACGCTGACGGCCGCGTTGCTGAGCAACAGTTCGGTGCCCTTGGCCAGGTTGAGCTTGTAGTCGGTGCTCAGGTTGAGCACGCCATTTTCCAGCACCAGGGGCACCGCGTCGCGTACGTAGGGCCACCAGGCTTTCATCTGGCCGTCAGTGATCTTGAGTTTGCCTTGCGAAGCGATGGGCGAAAGGCTGAAATTGCCGGTCCAGTCGACCTGTCCACCTTCAGGGCCGACGGCGACCAGGGTCATGTCGGCGCTGTCGTCAGGCAGGGTACTCAGGTTCTTCAGTTCGAAATCAAGCGTGTCGTAGAGGAACTCGATGGGTTCGCTGGGCCGGAGATCCTGGAAATGCACATAGCCGGTGGCCAGTTTGATCAGGTCGACGCGCAGGGGGAACGGCTTGGCGTCGGGATCGGCCGGGGTCGGTTCGCTGGGCGGCAGCTTGAACAGGCCCAGCAGGTTCAACTGCCCGTCCTTGGCGAACACGATCTCGGTCTTGGGCTTGTCCAGCTCGATATCGGCCAGGTGCAGGGCACCTGACCAGAGACTGTCGACCTGCAGGTTGGCGTACAGGCGTTCGAAGCCGAGCTGTTCCTTGCCCGGTTCGCCCACATTCAGTCCCCACAGGGTGACTTCGAGGCTGAAAGGATTGAGTTCGATACGCTGCAACTGAGCCGGAACCGTGGCAAGGCTGGCCAGTTGCTGGTTGGCGATCCGCAAGGCGATGCCCGGCAATATCAGAAACCCCAGCAGGCTATAGAGGGCCAGTGCGATAAGCAGTGCGGCGAAAGCGCGTTTCAATCCTTTGGACATGTGTGGCTTCGTCTGGTGTGAATCGGAGTGCCTTGGAGTATGGCATGCGTTTACGGTTCCGAACCCACTGAGATTTATCGGATTTGTCCGTTTTTTTGCGTAGGTGTGCGGAGGTTGGCTCAGAAGTGCAGGACCAGTGTCTTGAGCGGTGGATTGCCATCCTTGGAGGGAAAGTCATCGCCGGGCATCAGCACGCTCCATTCCCGCACCGGTCGACCGGCTTTGCTTGCGCAGCGCAACACCTGTTCGCGCCAGTCGTCCATGGAGACTTTCGCCAGGTTGTTGCAGCAGATCAGCACTCCGTCGTCGGCTGTGCTGAGCAACGCAGGCTTGAGCAGGCTCTGGTAATCGCGCAACAGGTCGACGGTGCCGAAGGCGCTCTTCGCCCACGCCGGTGGATCGAGCAGCACCAGGTCGTACTGGCGTTGTTCCAGGCGCACATAGCCGGGTAGTTTCTGCCCGCGTCGCTGGCTGACGGGCAGGCCGGCCAGTTGCCGGATCGCCGGGAAATAATCCGATTGCACGAATTCCATGGCCGGCAGGCCGGGGTTGAGCAGGCCGTTCTCCTGTCCCACCGCGAGGTTGCCTTCGGCAAAGTCCAGGTTACACACCTCCCGCGCGCCGCCGGCCGCGGCGCTCAGGCCGACACCGCAGGTATAGGCGAACAGGTTCAGCACGCTTTTGTTGCGGCTGTTTGCCTTGACCCAGCCACGGGCATTGCGCAGGTCCAGGAACAGAAGAGGGTCTTGTCCGGCGTGGCGCCCGCGAACGCGATAGTTCAGCCCCCATTCGTGGCCGACGAGATCCTGCAGGGCGGCCTCTTCGGCCTGATAGACGCTGTCCTGGCGGTCAATCCGCGAATTGCCCCGCGCACGGTCGTTGTAGACCAGCAGGGTGTCCAGGCCCAGGCGTTCGTTGACGATGCCGTGCAGTTGCAACAAGGCTTCGCGCTCCAGTGACTGGTGAAAGCTCTGCACCATCAGTTGCGGGCCGTAGCGATCGACGGTGAGTCCGGGAGCGCCTTCCTGGCTGCCATGGAACAGGCGATAGCAATCGGTGCCTTGCTGCTCCAGGTCGTCAAGCAGATCCCGACGCTGATCGAGGGCGGCGCGCAGCGCCTGATTCAAGGAAGACATGCCAAGCGCGCCTTAAGGAAATGAGGCGCGAGAGTTTAACAGTTATGCAAACCAGGGTTGGGGATTGCATACGGATTCGAGGTCGGGCACCGACCTGTGGCGAGGGTGGCATTTGTGGCGAGGGGATAAATCCCCTCGCCACAGAAGATGCTCCTGCCACAGACGGGGCCGGGCTTCTGGGAGGCCAAGCCGGCTGACTCAGCGATTCAGGCGCTTGTCGATCAGCCCCTCCACCACGCTTGGGTCAGCCAGGGTCGAGGTATCGCCGAGGCTGTCCAGTTCGTTGCAGGCGATCTTGCGCAGGATGCGTCGCATGATCTTGCCCGACCGGGTCTTGGGCAGCGCCGGCGCCCATTGGATCAGTTCGGGCTTGGCGAAGCTGCCGATTTCCTTGCTGACATGGGCCAGCAGTTCCTTCTTCAGATCGTCGTTGGCTTCGACGCCGTTCATTGGCGTGACAAAGGCATAGATGCCCTGGCCCTTGAGGTCGTGTGGGTAACCGACGACGGCCGCTTCGGCGATGCTGTCGTGCAGCACCAGGGCGCTTTCCACCTCGGCGGTGCCGATGCGGTGCCCGGAAACGTTGATGACGTCATCGATGCGTCCGGTGATCCAGTAATCGCCGTCTTCGTCGCGACGGGCGCCGTCGCCGGTGAAGTAATAGCCGGGGTAGGGCTTGAAATAGGTGTCGACCATGCGCTGATGGTCCCTGTAGACGCTGCGGATCTGGCCAGGCCAGCTGGACTTGATGGCCAGCACGCCACTGCCCGGGCCATTGATCTCCTTGCCCGCTTCATCCAGCAGCACCGGTTGGACCCCGAACAGTGGCCGGGTCGCGCAGCCTGGCTTGAGTTTCTGTTGGCTCACCAGCGGGCTGAGCATGATGCCGCCGGTTTCGGTCTGCCACCAGGTATCGACAATCGGGCAACGTTGCTCGCCGACCTTGTTGAAATACCATTCCCACGCTTCCGGGTTGATCGGCTCACCGACGCTGCCGAGCAATCGCAAACTCTTGCGGGAAGTTTTCTGTAAGGGTTCGGCACCTTCGCGCATTAACGCGCGCAGAGCGGTGGGGGCGGTGTAGAAGATATTGACCTGATGCTTGTCGATCACCTGCCAGAAGCGCGAGCTGTCGGGGTAGCTCGGCACGCCTTCGAAGATCAGGGTGGTCGCGCCATTGGCCAGGGGGCCGTAGACGATATAACTGTGGCCGGTGACCCAGCCGACATCGGCGGTGCACCAGAACACCTCGTTGTCGCGGTAGTCCAGCACGTACCTGAAGGTCATGGCTGCTTGCAGCAGATAACCGCCAGTGGTGTGCAGCACGCCCTTGGGTTTGCCGGTGCTGCCGGAGGTGTAGAGGATGAACAGCGGGTCTTCGGCATCCATCGGTTCGGGCGGGCAATCGTCGCCGGCATCGTGCATGGCCTGGTGGTACCAGATGTCGCGGCCATCGACCCAGCTTATCTCGGCCTGGGTGCGTTCGATCACCAGGACCGTGCTGACATCGGGGCAGCTTTCCAGGGCTTTGTCGACATTGCGCTTGAGCGGTATGGCGCGTCCTCCGCGCACGCCCTCGTCGGCGGTGATCACCGTGCGGCAATCGGCATCGAGTATCCGGTCGCGCAGCGAGTCCGGCGAAAAACCACCGAACACCACCGAGTGCACCGCGCCAATACGGGTGCAGGCGAGCATGGCATAGGCGGCCTCCGGGATCATCGGCATGTAGATGCACACCCTATCGCCTTTCTTCACGCCTCGGCTTTTCAACACATTGGCCAGGCGGCACACGTGATGATGGAGTTTTCGGTAGCTGATCTGCGCTGATTCGGCGGGGTTGTCGCCCTCCCAGATGATTGCAGTCTGGTCGGCACGGTGTTCAAGGTGACGGTCGATGCAGTTGGCGCTGACGTTCAGCTTGCCGCCAGCGAACCAGGTGGCGTCGCCGGCCTTGAGGTCGTAGCGCTGGACAGTCTGCCAAGGAGCCATCCAATCGAGGAAGCGGGTGGCCTGTTCAGCCCAGAAGGTGCTGGGGTGTTCGATGGATTCCTTGTAGAGCCGCTTGTATTGGTCCTGACTCAGTTGCGCAGCCTGGCGGACGGCATCGGCTTGAGGGAACTGGCTGATATCGAGCATGGCGGTTCCTTATTCTTGTTTTGCGACAAGTCATAAAGATGCGCCCAGTAGCCGGAGGGTTCAAGTCATGCACAAATGACTGTGGGAGCGAGTCTGCTCGCGATGGTAGATCAATCAACCTTCCATTGACTGACACACCGCCATCGCGAACAGGCTCGCTCCCACAGAGGGTAATGCAGGTCAACGACTCAGCCGCGGTGACGTCCGCGGAAGTAGCTGATCAGGCCTTGGGTCGAGGCATCCTCGGCCGGGCTTTCTTCGCTGCCCACCAGGCGGTTGTAGACGCCTTTGCCCAGTTCCTTGCCCAGTTCCACGCCCCACTGGTCGAAGGCATTGATGCCCCAGACCACGCTTTGCACGAACACCTTGTGTTCATACAGCGCCACCAGCGCGCCAAGGCGACGGGGGCTGATGCGTTCGACCACCAGGGTGTTGCTCGGACGGTTGCCCGGGATGACCTTGTGGGAGGCCAGTTTCTGCACTTCCTCTTCACTCGCACCCTTGTCCCGCAATTCGGCTTCTGCCTCGGCGCGGGTCTTGCCAAGCATCAGCGCCTGGCTCTGGGACAGGCAGTTGGCGTACAGCCACTGGTGATGGTCGGCCACCGGGTTGAAGCTGACCACCGGCACGATGAAGTCGGCCGGGATCAACTGGGTGCCCTGGTGCAGCAACTGGTGATAGGCGTGCTGGCCGTTGCAACCGACGCCACCCCAGATGACCGGGCCAGTGTCGGTGGACGCCGGCGTGCCGTCCTGGCGTACGCTCTTGCCGTTGGACTCCATGTCCAGTTGCTGCAGGTGTTTGGTGATGTTGCGCAAGTAGTGGTCGTACGGCAGGATCGCGTGGCTTTGCGCGCCCCAGAAATTGCCGTACCACACGCCGAGCAACGCCAGCAGGACCGGCATGTTCTGCTCGAACGGGGCGCTCTGGAAGTGCTGGTCCATGGAGTAGGCACCGGACAGCAGTTCCTTGAAGTTCGACATGCCGATGGCCAGGGCGATGGGCAAGCCGATGGCCGACCACAGCGAGTAGCGCCCGCCGACCCAGTCCCACATCGGGAAGATATTCTCTTCACGGATACCGAAGGCCACGGCGGCCGCGTTGTTGCTCGATACCGCGATAAAGTGCCGATACAGCTCGGCTTCGGAGCCGCCCTGGGCCAGGTACCAGGCACGGGCGGCCTGGGCGTTCTTCAGGGTCTCGAGGGTGTTGAAGGACTTCGACGAGACGATGAACAGGGTGGTCTCGGCGCGCAGCTTCATGGTCAGCTCATGGAATTCGCTGCCATCGATGTTCGCCAGGTAGTGGCAGCGAACGCCCTTCTGCGCGTAGGACAACAGCGCTTCGGATACCAGTTCCGGGCCGAGGAACGAACCGCCGATGCCAATGTTCACCACGTCGGTGATCGGTTTTTCGGTGTAGCCACGCCACAGCCCGTCGTGAATGCGGCCCACCAGGTCGGTGATCTGGTTGAGCACCTTGTGCACGTCAGGCATCACGTTGACGCCGTTCACCAGCAGTTTATCGCCCACCGGCCGGCGCAGGGCCGTGTGCAGGGCCGGGCGGTTTTCGGAGGCATTGACGATTTCGCCTTCGAACAGCGCCTTGATCGCGCCCTTGAGGTCGACTTCGTTGGCCAGGTTCACCAGCAGGTCGCGGGTCTGGGCGTTGATCAGGTTCTTCGAATAATCGAGAAACAGGCCGCAGCTCGACAGGGTGAATTGATTGAAACGCTGCGGATCGGCGTTGAACGCTTCGCGCATGCTGAAATCCTGCATGGCTTTGCGGTGGTCATTCAGCGCTTGCCAGGCGGGCAGAGCGGTCACGTCATGAGGGTTTCGGTAATACGCCATCGCTGCGGGTTTCCTTTTACTTGAACGACCGTTTGTACACTAAAAACTCCGGCAAGGCCCGAGGCGGGCGTCCGGACAACTGCGTCGACACGATCTCTGGGCGCAGGGCGACTACAGTAAACCTCGCGTTGCGATCTGTCTTGACTTTGTCTGACAGGATCCCGGTACTTTTTTATACAGCCAGGGTGGGAATTGGCCGACAGACGGAAGCGCGATGGGCGCTTCCTGGTGCTCTGGCTATCGAGGGGGCGGGATTGACGCTATCGCGAGCGAGCCCGTTCCCACAGGCAAGTCCATCGGTCAGGCGACCTGGACCGGGATGGCGTTGCTGGTGTGGCTCAGTTCGTTGCCCGGCGCCATGTACAACATGCGCGGTTTGAAATTGACCAGTTCGGCTTCGCTGTAGTGAGCATAGGCGCAGATGATGACGCGGTCACCGACCTTGGCCTTGTGCGCCGCGGCGCCGTTGACCGAAATCATCCGCGAGCCTTCCTCGCCACGAATGGCGTAGGTGGTGAAGCGCTCGCCATTGTCGACGTTGTAGATCTGGATCTGTTCGTATTCGCGGATTCCCGACAGGTCCAGCCATTCACCATCGATGGCGCAGGAGCCTTCGTAATCGAGCACGGCGTGAGTGACTTCGGCGCGGTGCAGCTTGGCCTTGAGCATGATGGTGTGCATGGAGTTTCCTAGGGTCGAGTCCGAACGGCGGGCAGTTTGCCCGAAGGCCACCGAGGCGGCAATAACGCTGGAAGGCCCCGTGGGAGCGGGTTTGCTCGCGGCAAGGCCGGCATCGTTCACGTTGATGTGACAGACATCGCATTGGCGGACAAGCTCGTTCCCACAGGGCGTGCGTTAGGGGTCAGATGGGGGCATCGAGGTCCAGGTGCAGGTTATCGATCAACCGTGTGCTGCCCAGGAATGCCGCTACCAGGATCACCAGGTCGCGATCCTCCCTCGACGCCGGGCGCAACGTCTTGGCGTGGCGCACTTCCAGGTAGTCGGGGCGCAGGCCGGCGGCTTCGAGTTGCTTGAGCTGCTCGGCGATCAACGCCGGGAAATCCCGCTGCCCCTGGCGGATCGCCTCGGCAATGTGGCTCAGGCTGCGGTAGACCACTGGCGCCACGGCGCGTTGCTCGGGGCTGAGGAAGCCGTTGCGCGATGAAAGCGCCAGGCCGTCTTCGGCCCGGACGGTCGGCTCGCCGATGATCTGGATCGGCATGTTCAGGTCGTGGACCAGCGCCCGGATCACCGCCAACTGCTGGAAGTCCTTCTGGCCGAATACCGCCAGGTCAGGCTGGACCATGTTGAACAGCTTGCTGACCACTGTCGCCACACCTTCGAAATGCCCGGGACGGCTGGCACCGCACAGGCCTTCGGACAATTGCGGAACGCTGACCCGGGTCTGTCCAGCCATGCCGTCGGGATACATCTCTTCCACGCTGGGGGCAAACAGCAGATGGCAGCCGGCCTGCAGCAGCTTCTCCTGGTCTGCCGCCAGGGTGCGGGGATATTTGTCCAGGTCTTCGCCGGCACCGAATTGCAGCGGGTTGACGAAAATGCTCGCCACCACGAAATCGGCCCGCTGCGCCGCCTTGGTCACCAGTGCCATGTGGCCACTGTGCAGGTTGCCCATGGTGGGCACGAAGGCGATGCGTTTGCCTTCGCCGCGGGCACGGGCCACGGCGGCCCGCAGTTCACGTACGGTCTTGACGGTGTTCATGCGGAGAATCCGTGTTCGGCCCCAGGGAAGGTCGCGGCCTTGACTTGCGCCACGTAGTCAGCCAAGGCGGCCTGCACGCTGGTTTGCCCGACCATGAAGTTCTTCACGAACTTGGGCACGCGACCGGTGATCGACAGCCCGAGCATGTCGTGCAGCACTAGCACCTGGCCATCGGTGGCATTGCCGGCGCCGATGCCGATCACCGGGATCTTCACTGCCTGGGTAATCTCTTCGGCCAGCTCGCTGGGCACGCATTCGAGCAGCAACATCGCGGCGCCGGCCTGCTCCAGCGCAATGGCATCGGCACGCATCTGCCGAGCCTGGTTCTCGTTGCGACCCTGGACCTTGTAGCCACCGAGCACATTCACCGACTGCGGTGTCAGCCCCAGGTGTGCGCAGACCGGAATGCCTCGTTCGGCCAGCAGCCGGATCGACTCGGCCAGCCACAATGCACCTTCGACTTTCACCATGTGGGCGCCGGCCTGCATCAGCTGGGCGCTGTTGGTCATGGTCTGTTCCAGGGTGGCATAGGCCATGAACGGCAGGTCGGCGAGGATCAGCGCATCGGTGTTACCGCGTTTGACGCAAGCGACATGATAAGCCATGTCGGCGGTGGTGGCCGGCAGTGTGCTGTCGTGGCCTTGCAACACCATGCCGAGGGAATCGCCCACCAGTAGCACTTCGACACCGGCCTCGTTACAGGCGTGGGCGAACGTTGCGTCATAGCAGGTCAGCATGGCGATCTTTTCACCTTTTTGCTTGAGACCTTGCAGCGTGGTCAGGGTAATAGCTGGCATGAAAAAGTCCTCATTAGGCGCTCGATACAGGCGCACCCTCTATGCGTGGTGCTTGTAAGGCCTGGATTGCGCCCCTCAACGCCGCATTGGCGGCAACGGGACGCCTATAGTCGTGAGGAGCACCGGGGAAGTCAATTGGATGTGTTACCGCCAGGTGTTACCGGGGTTACTGATGCGTTTCAGCGTAGAGGTGTGTTTCGAATCTGACTGCCTGGTCCCGATCTTGTGGGGTAGCGAGCAGTCTCGCTCCCACTTGCAAGGTCTTCGTCAGGCAGGTGGCAGGCGCTCCAGGCCAACGAATGGGCACGCTGCGAGCAGGTCCGCGAGCAGGCGTCCATCGGCCAGCCGCAGATCGGCGGGAGCCAGTTCCGCCAGCGGATACAGGACGAAGGCCCGGGCATGCATATGGTAATGGGGGACCTTGAGACGCGGCTGGTCGATCAACTGGTCGCCATACAAGAGAATGTCCAGGTCCAGGGTCCGCGGGCCCCAGCGTTCCAGGCGCTCGCGGCCCTGGCCGGTTTCGATGGCTTGCAGCGCGTCGAGCAGCTCCAGCGGCGCGAGCGGGCTGTCCAGCGCCGCTACGGCGTTGGTGTAGCGCGGTTGGCCGGGTAGCAGGGAATCGCTCTGATAGAACGCCGAAACGCCCGCCAGTCGGGTGCCGGGCAATTGCGCCAGCGCCTGGACGGCACTGCGCAGTTGTTCGGCGGGTTCGGCCAGGTTGCTACCCATGCCGATATAGATGCGTTCCATCGATCAATCGCCCGATGCGCTCGGCACACCGGCGCGCTTGCGCTTGGCGCCGCTGCTGCGACGACGTTTGCGTGGGCCGCTGGCGCCGTCATCCTTGCCGCTGAGCTCACGAATCATATCGCGGCGCTCGCTGTCGTTGGCGTCCTGGTAGTCGGTCCACCATTCGCCCAGGCCATCGGTTTGCTCGCCCGCGCTTTCACGCAGCAGCAGGAAATCGTAGCCGGCGCGGAAGCGCGGGTTGTCCAGCAACAGGTCGGCGCGTTTGCCGCTGCGCCGTGGCAGGCGTTCCTGCATGTCCCAGATTTCGCGGATCGGCATTGTGAAACGCTTGGGAATCGCGATGCGCTGGCACTGTTCGCTGATGAGCTCGTGGGCGGCCTCCTGCATGGCCGGGATCGGTGGCATGCCCCGCTCCTGCAGACGCAGCACCCGGGCCGGGAGGGCCGGCCAGAGCAGTGCGGCGAACAGGAAGGCCGGGGTCACCGGTTTGTTCTGCTTGATGCGCAGGTCGGTGTTGATCAGTGCTTCGCTGATCAAGGTGTGGGTGTAGGTCGGATTGTGCTCCAGCGCCTCGGCACTGGCCGGGAACAGCGGATCGAACAGTTGCAGGTCCACCAGCATCTCGAAGGTGTCCGCCGCGTTGCCCGACAGAAACAGCTTGAGCACTTCCTCGAACAGGCGTGCCGAAGGAATTTCCCGCAGCATCGGCGCCAGGTCGCGAATCGGCGCGGCACTGTGTTTTTCGATACCGAAATCCAGCTTGGCCGCGAAACGCACTGCCCGCAACATCCGCACCGGATCTTCCTGGTAACGCTGCCGAGGATCGCCAATCAGGCGGATCAGGCGATTGCGGATGTCGTGTACGCCATTGGCGTAGTCGAGGATGCGCTCGCTGACCGGGTCGTAATACAAGGCGTTGATGGTGAAGTCGCGACGTTGCGCGTCTTCTTCCAGCGTGCCGTAGACATTATCGCGCAGGATGCGCCCGCTCTCGTTGCGGGAAGACTGGTTGCTGTCCTCTTCCTCTTCGTTTTGCGGGTGATTGGCGCGAAAAGTCGCGACTTCGATGATTTCACGACCGAAATGGATATGGACCAGCTTGAAGCGCCGGCCAATGATGCGCGCGTTACGAAACTCGGCCCGGATCTGTTCCGGCGTGGCGCTGGTCGCCACGTCGAAATCCTTCGGGGTGATGTTGAGCAGCATGTCGCGCACGCACCCGCCAACCAGATAAGCCTGGTAGCCGGCGCCCTGCAGGCGTTCGACGATGTTCACCGCATAACGGCTGAACTGGGCCTTTTGCAGCGAGTGCTGGCTGCTGTTGAGCACTTCAGGCGTGCTGCGAATGTGTTGCGTACGACGCAAGGGAGAACGGAATGACTGGAACAGCTTCTTCAGCATGGGATGCACTGTTTGAAGGAATATTCGACCAAAAACGAAGAATGGCCGCATGATGGGCGGGGATTCTAGCATTTAGTCGGAGGATGGTGTAGGACACAGCAGTTTTGAGCTGCAAGCTACAAGTGGCAAGCCCTGTAGGCTTCATGGAAGGGGAATGTCAGAAACCACAAGGGGAGCCGAAGCTCCCCCAGAATTAGTTGCGTGCTCTGTTTTTATTATGGTTTTCGGGCTTCTTGTTTTTGTGAGTGCCCTCGCCACGAGGTTTCCCTTCGTGACCCTCCCAATCGGGAGCCAAGAGCAAACGGATTGCTTTGGTCGCTGAGTTGCAGTGATCGATCGATCCAACCAGTTCAGGCAGCTGTCTTGAGACAGTTTTTATTGTTCTCGGCCTGGTTGTGGGGCAAGCCCCAAATACAACGCCTCTCCAAAAGAATCAGTTAGCTGCGCCTCTCGCCGTCTTGTTTTTATTGTGCGTGAGTCGATTCGTCTTATTTTTATTGTCTTGTGCATTGCTTGTTATTGTTCTTGTACCAAAGCTATAGCAGGGTGCGTGCCAACTTTTGTGAGGCCCAGGAAAACCGGGAGGTTGAAGGGCTAGGCCATTTTTTCAAGACGAAAAAAAGCCGGGATTTCGTTACCGTAAACCCCGGCTTCTGTTACGTGAAAAAGCTGAGGTAACAGTTTTTTCACATAGGTATACCTTTCAGCTTCCGCTGTGGGAGCTGGCTCAGCTCTCGCTGGCCACGCCGGTCTTGCGCCGTGGAATGCCCAGGCGCTGGCGCCGTTCCCACAGGCACTTGCGGCTCACACCCAGCTTGCGAGCCAGTTCGGTCTCGGTCATATGGTCCTGGTGCTCCAGGACGAAATGCTGGAAATAGTCTTCCAGGGAAAGGTCCTCGGTGGGCTCATGGCTGGTATTGTTGGCAGCGTTACCCTGTTGCGGGGCCAGGCCGATGAATTCTTCGTCGTCCATATCGCTGAGCTCGATGTCGATGCCCAGCAGGTCGGCGGAGATTTCCGGGCTTTCGCACAGGATCACCGCCCGCTCCACTGCGTTTTCCAATTCTCGAACGTTACCCGGCCAGGCGTAATGACGAATGGCCTGTTCGGCGTCCGGGGCGAACTTCAAGTCGGTGCGGTTGACTCGCGCACTTTGGCGGGCGAGGAAGGCATTGGCGATTTCGTTGACGTCCGCGCCCCGTTCGCGCAGAGCCGGCAGTTTCAGCGCGATGACATGCAAGCGGTAATACAGGTCTTCACGGAACTGGCCGATCTTTGCCAGGCTCTTGAGGTCCCGGTGGGTCGCTGCGATCAGGCGTACATCGACTTTCTGCGACTGCACCGACCCGACCCGACGGATCTCGCCTTCCTGAAGCACCCGCAGCAAACGTGCCTGGGCTTCCAAAGGCAGTTCGCCGATTTCATCGAGGAACAGTGTGCCGCCATCCGCGGCTTCCACCAGGCCGGCGCGTCCGGCGCTGGCGCCAGTGAATGCACCTTTCTCGTGCCCGAACAACTCGGACTCGATCAGGCTTTCCGGGATTGCTGCGCAGTTCACCGAGATCATCGGTGCCTTGGCCCGGCGAGACAGGTTGTGCAGGGCGCGGGCCACCAACTCCTTGCCGGTACCGGATTCGCCCTGGATCAGGACGTTGGAGTCGGTCGGCGCCACTTTGCGGATCTTGACGTATAGGTCCTGCATTGGAGGGCAGGAGCCGATGATGCCGATTTCACCGTTGGCATTGCCGGCGACCGTTTTCGCAGAAGTCGCGGCTTTACCGTTCGTCGGCTCTGCCGGATTGTTGGCCGCCGTCTGTCGGTCACGCAGGATCCGGGCCACGGCCTGGAGCATTTCATCGTGGTCGAACGGTTTGGCGATGTAGTCCACCGCACCCATTTTCATGGAATCGACCGCCGAGCGCAGGCTGGCGTAGCTGGTCATGATCAGCACCGGAGTGCCCTGGCTGAGCTTGATCAGTTCGGTGCCGGGGGCGCCGGGCAGGCGCAGGTCGCTGACGATCAGGTCAAACGTGGGAATGCTGAAACGCTCTTGTGCTTCCTGCACGGAACCGGCTTCGCTGACCTGGTACTGGTTGCGTTCCAGCAGGCGGCGCAAGGCGGAGCGGATAATTGTTTCGTCTTCGACGATCAAAATGTGCGGCATTGATTCGATTCTCTCGACGGTCTCAGTTCACAGCGGACGTCGCTTCGACATGACGCGGCAAGGTTACCCGAATACGGGTGCCGCGCTGGCTTTGAACATCGGCCGGGCTGTCGATGGTGATTTGTCCATAATGCTCTTCAACGATGGAATAGACCAGTGCGAGGCCCAGTCCGGTGCCTTCGCCAGGATCCTTGGTGGTGAAGAAGGGTTCGAACAATCGATCCATGATGTTCTGTGGGATACCGCTGCCTTCGTCTTCGACGATCAGATCGATCGTGTGTTCGCTGGCTTCGCTCTTGACTCGCACGGCGCTGCCGGCAGGCGAGGCGTCGCGCGCGTTGGACAAAAGGTTGATCAGCACCTGGGCGAGCCGCTGGGGATCGCCGTCGACCCAGTGGTCCGGGTCGCACAGGTTGAAGAACTGCACTTCGAAATTGCGCCGGTTGAGGGCCAGCAGACCAATCGCATCCTGGGCCACTTCGGCCAGGCAGACGGGCTCATCGTTGTGCTGGTGGCCGCCGGCATGGGCGAAGCTCATCAGCGATTGGACGATACGCGACACGCGTCGGGTCTGTTCGAGGATCTGGCTGCTGATTTCCGTGAGTTCGGCATCGTCCTCGCGCTCTTCGCGCAGGTTCTGCGCCAGGCAGGCGATGCCGGTGATCGGGTTGCCGATTTCGTGCGCCACGCCGGCGGCGAGCCGGCCGATGCTTGCCAGTCGCTCGGAGTGGACCAGCTTGTCTTCGAGCATCTGGGTATCGGTCAGGTCTTCGACCAGTAACACCAAGCCGCTGTTGCCGGGCGCCAGCGGCTCATCGATGGCGGCTTTGTGAAGGTTCAACCAGCGGGTCTGTCCATCGAGGGCCAGGTGCTGCTTGTGCAAGTGTTCGTCCGGAAGGTCGATGAAACCCTGCAACAGGCCTTTCCAGGGTTCGCCCAGGGTGCTCAGCCGCGAACCGACCACGCGTTGGGCGGCGATCCCGGTCAGTTCTTCCATGGCCTTGTTCCACATCAGGATTTCCTGGTCCTTGGCCAAGGAACACACGCCCATCGGCAGTTCCTGCAGGGTCTGGCGGTGATAACGACGCAGGGCGTCCAGTTCGGCGGCAAGGCCCGTCAGGCGCGAGTGGTAGTCTTCGAGGCGGCTTTCAATGAAGTGGATGTCCTCGGTGACATAGTTTTCCCCGCCCGCCTTGTAGGGCAGGAAGGTCTCGACCATGTCCTGGGCCACGCTGGGGCCCATCAGGCCGGACAGGTTGGCTTCGATGCGGTCGCGCAGGCGGCGCAGGGCATAGGGGCGGCGTTCGTCGAAGGGCAGGTACAGGTCGCGCAGGGCTTGTTCGACTTCCTTCTGAGCAGCCTTGGCACCCAGGGGCTTGGCCAGTTGCGTGGCGAACTCCTGGGGCGAGGCGGCGTGCAGTTCGCGGCGCTGTGGGCGGCGGACGTTATCCACGGCGCAGGCTTCGGCGGCGCTGGCCTCTTCGCTGCTGGCGTTGGTGAACAGGGAGATCAAGGTGAACATCAGTACGTTCGCCGCCAGCGAGGCGATGGCCGCCATGTGCCAGCTGGTGTCGTCGAGCACGTAGATCATGTTCAGCAGGGGGATGTAGAAACCCTGCAAATTGCCCAGCAACGGCAGCAGCATGGCGACCAGCCAGACCAGGATGCCCGCCAGCAGGCCGGCGATGAAGCCGCGACGGTTGGCGGTGGGCCAATACAGCACCGACAGCACACCCGGCAGGAACTGCAGGGTGGCGACGAAGGCGACGATGCCCAGGTTGGCCAGGTCCTGTCCGTCCCCCAGCATCAGGTAGAACCCGTAGCCGGCCATGATGATCGCCACGATCAGTGCCCGCCGGGTCCATTTCAGCCAGCGATAGATATTGCCTTCGGCCGGCGGCTGGTAAAGCGGCAGCACCAGATGGTTGAGGGCCATCCCCGACAGTGCCAGGGTGGTCACGATGATCAGCCCGCTGGCCGCCGACAACCCGCCGATATACGCCAGCAAGGCCAGGGCCGGGCTGTTGGCGGCGATGCCGATGCCCAGGGTGAAGTACTCGGGATTGGTGCTGGCTCCCAGTTTCAATCCGGCCCAGAGAATCAGCGGCACTGCCAGGCTCATCAACAGCAGGAACAGTGGCAGGCCCCAGCTTGCGCTTACCAGTGAGCGCGGGTTGAGGTTCTCGGTGAAGGTCATGTGGTACATGTGCGGCATCACGATCGCCGAGGCGAAGAACACCAGCAGCAGCGTGCGCCATGGACCTTCCTGCAAGGGCGTGTGCAGCGCGGCGAGGGCAGTCTGGTTCTGCAGCAGCCAGAGTTCGAGCTGTTGCGGGCCATCGAACACGCCGTACAGGGCATAGAGGCCGACCCCGCCGATGGCGATCAGCTTGATCACCGACTCGAAGGCGATGGCGAACACCAGGCCTTCGTGCTTTTCCCGGGTGGCGATATGCCGGGAGCCGAAGAAAATGGTGAACAGGATGATCAGGACACAGAAGCTCAACGCTACCCGGTGCTGCACCGGCTCGTGGGTAAGGATGCTGATGGAATCGGCCACGGCCTGCATCTGCAGGGCCAGCAAGGGCAGCACGCCCACCAGCATGAAGATCGTGGTGAGCGCGCCGGCCCAGGTACTGCGGAATCGAAAGGCGAACAGGTCGGCCAGGGAGGACAGTTGGTAGGTGCGGGTGATCTTCAGGATCGGATAAAGCAGCACCGGCGCCAGCAGGAACGCGCCCGACACACCGAGGTAGCTCGACAGGAAGCCGTAGCCGTACTGGTAGGCCAGCCCGACCGTGCCATAGAACGCCCATGCACTGGCGTAGACGCCCAGCGACAGGGTGTAGGTCAGCGGGTGGCGGATGATCGCCCGGGGAATCATGCCCCGTTCACTGATCCAGGCCACGCCGAACAGCACCGCCAGGTAGGCTGCGCTGATCAGGATCATCTGGGTCAGGCTAAAGCTCATCGGCATCTTTTTGGCTCTGCAGGATGAAGGTCACGACGATCAGGATCAGCCAGAGCAGATAAGGCCGATACCAGGCGCCCGTGGCATCGATCCACCAATCCATGATGGCCGGGGAGAAAAGGTAGATCCCCACTACCAGGAGCAGGACCAAGCGATAGATGTACATCCCGGCCTCTCTTTTTTAAGCGCGTGCCCGAAAACGTGCGGCGATGGTAACGGATGGGTGCCAGGCTGCAAGAGCCGTCAGCGTATTTGCGCTTCGGGCAGGGTCAGTGTGCGCGGGATCTTGCCTGCGTCCCAGTGGCCAATGCCCCAATCCAGCAGTTCCCGGGGGCTGGCGTCGACCAGTTCCGCGGGCGGTTGTTGACCTAGCGCCCGCAACGCCCGCAGCAGCAGCGGCGCGGCCTGGTCCGCCGCCAGCGGTGGCGAACGATAGGATTTGCCGAGCTTGTGCCCGTCCGGCTGAGTGATCAACGGCACGTGCAGGTAACGCGGCTGCGGCAGTCCGAGCAATTCCTGCAGGTATAGCTGGCGTGGCGTGGAATCCAGCAGGTCGGCGCCACGCACGATGTCGGTCACCCCTTGCCAGGCATCGTCCAGGACCACCGCCAATTGATAAGCATGGAGCCCGTCGCGACGACGGATCACGAAATCCCCCACCTCGCGGCCCAGGTGTTGGCGGAACGGACCTTGTACCCGGTCGGTGAAATGATATTCGAGCTCCGGTACCCGCAAGCGGATCGCGGCATCGGCGGTGTCGTGCCCGGCGTTGCGACACAACCCCGGATAAACACCCTGATAAGCCTCCAGTTGTTTGCGCGAGCAGGTGCAGGCATAGGCGAGGCCCTGGCTGAACAGGCGATTGATGACCTGATCGTAGGCTTCATGGCGTTCGCTCTGGCGAACCATCTCGCCGTCCCATTCGAAACCGTAGGCCTCCAGGGCCTTGAGAATCGCCGCCTGTGCGCCAGGCTCTTCCCTGGGCGGGTCGAGGTCTTCCATGCGCAACAGCCAGCGCCCACCCACGGACCGGGCGTCCAGGTAAGAAGCCAGCGCAGCGACCAGCGAACCGAAATGCAGATGGCCACTCGGGGTAGGGGCGAAGCGGCCGATGTAGGCAGAGGTGGCGGTCATGGGAATGGTTACTGTTGTTTAAGTCAGGCATGGCCTTGTTGCGAGGGGATTTTATCCCCGTTGGGTCGCGAAGCGGCCCCATCCAGACGGCACGGCCTTCTCGGTTTCGGGTTTCAGGGCTGTTTCGCAGCCCAACGGGGATAAAATCCCTCGCCACAAAATGCCAGGCCTCGTTATCCCGTATTCAAGCCAGAAACAAAAAACGGAGCGTGTGGACGCTCCGTTTTCATGACAGCCCGGGCAATTACTTGCCGACCTGTTTTTCCTTGATTTCCGCCAGGGTCTTGCAGTCGATGCACAGGTCGGCGGTCGGGCGGGCTTCCAGTCGGCGGATGCCGATCTCGATGCCGCAGGACTCGCACCAGCCGTATTCTTCGTCCTCGATCAGTTGCAGCGTCTTGTCGATCTTCTTGATCAACTTGCGTTCACGATCACGGGCGCGCAGTTCGAGGCTGAATTCTTCTTCCTGGCTGGCACGGTCGGCCGGGTCGGGGAAGTTGGCCGCTTCGTCTTTCATATGGTCCACGGTGCGGTCGACTTCCTGCATCAGGTCCTGTTTCCACTTGTTCAGGATCCTGGTGAAGTGCGCGCGCATGGGAGCGCCCATGTACTCTTCGCCCTCTTTAGGGACATAAGGCTCAAACCCGCTGAGCGACTGGTTCTGATTTTGCTTTGCTTGGGTGGGCATGAATGGACCGCCTCTACTCTTGTAATCCACTACGCAGGATTGCTCCATCACCGACACCTGCCGGCCCTGCGGCTGCAAGCGGGCGAACTTACCAGATCGAATCGGGCCGCGCTACTCCCGGTTGTCGAGCCTGCGGTGCGTGGGGCTTGCAGGAACTGGCCGGGGGCGGTGCGGTGAAGTGGTAATCCTGCTCAATGCTTGATTCTAGTCAAGCCTGGGTCAATCGCCGGACTCATTTCTTGCGACAGGGCTCTGACAGCTTTGGGTTCGCGCTCGTTCCCGGGTTGGGTAGAATCGGTTCTTTTTCCTTTGCAAGGAAGGCCAATGGCTCAGCCCTACAGTGCGCGTAGCCGCGCCATCGAACCGTTCCACGTCATGGCACTGCTGGCCCGGGCCAACGAACTGCAGGCCAGCGGCCACGATGTCATCCACCTGGAGATTGGCGAGCCGGATTTCACCACCGCCGAGCCGATCATCCAGGCTGGCCAGGCCGCGCTGGCGGCGGGCAAGACCCGCTACACCGCGGCCCGTGGGATCCCCGAGCTGCGCGAAGCCATCGCCGGTTTCTATGGGCAGCGCTATGGCGTACAGATCGATCCCCGGCGCATCCTGGTCACCCCGGGCGGCTCCGGCGCATTGTTGCTGGCCAGTGCCTTGCTGGTGGATCCGGGCAAGCATTGGCTGCTGGCCGATCCCGGCTATCCCTGCAACCGTCATTTCCTGCGGTTGGTGGAGGGGGCGGCGCAGTTGGTTCCGGTGGGGCCGGAGGTGCGGTACCAGCTGACGCCTGACCTGGTGAACCGTCACTGGGACCAGGACAGTGTCGGCGCACTGGTGGCCTCGCCGGCCAACCCTACCGGGACGATCCTCACCCGGGACGAGCTGGCCGGACTGTCCAGGGCCATCAAGGGGCACAATGGTCATTTGGTGGTGGACGAGATCTACCACGGCCTGACCTACGGCACCGATGCCGCCAGCGTGCTGGAAGTCGACGACGAGGCCTTTGTCCTGAACAGTTTTTCCAAGTATTTCGGCATGACCGGCTGGCGACTTGGCTGGCTGGTGGCTCCTCTGGCCGCTGTCGGGGAGCTGGAAAAGCTCGCGCAGAATCTCTACATCAGCGCACCAAGCATGGCCCAGCACGCCGCCCTGGCCTGTTTCGAGCCGGCCACCATCGAGATTTTCGAGCAGCGCCGGGCCGAGTTCGCACTGCGTCGCGACTTTCTGCTGCCGGCCTTGCGTGAGCTGGGCTTCGGCATCGCGGTCGAGCCGCAGGGCGCATTCTACCTCTACGCCGATATCAGCGCGTTCGGTGGCGATGCCTTTGCTTTCTGCCAGCATTTCCTGGAAACCGAACACGTGGCGTTTACGCCGGGGCTGGATTTCGGCCGCCATCAGGCCGGGCACCATGTGCGTTTCGCCTACACCCAGAGCTTGCCGCGCTTGCAGGAAGCGGTGGAGCGTATCGCGCGCGGGCTTCGGAGCTGGCAAGGCTGATGCGTTTTTCTCCTGCACTCGAAGAAGGCCGGTTGATCCGACGTTACAAGCGTTTTCTCGCCGATATCGAAACCGCCGACGGCGAGCAATTGACCATTCACTGTCCCAACACCGGTTCGATGCTCAACTGCATGGCGCCAGGCGCGCGCGTCTGGTTCAGCCGTTCCAGTGACCCCAAGCGCAAGTTGCCCGGCACTTGGGAAATCGGCGAAACCCCTCAGGGCAGGCTGGCCTGCATCAATACGGCGCGGGCCAATGCCTTGGTCGAAGAAGCGCTGCGTGCCGGCGTGATCAGTGAGCTGAACGGCTTTGTCGGGTTGAAACGTGAAGTGGCTTACGGTGTGGAGAACAGCCGCATCGATTTTCGCCTGGACTATGAGCTCGGCTCGGCCTGGGTCGAAGTCAAGAGTGTCACCTTGGGGTTCGATGGAACGGATGTCGCCGCGTTTCCCGATGCGGTGACCCAGCGCGGGGCACGACACCTGCGAGAACTGGCGGGCCTGGCCCGGCAGGGCGTGCGTGCGGTGCAGCTGTATTGTGTGAACCTGAGTGGCATCCAGGCCGTGCGTCCTGCGGGGGAGATCGACCCGCTATACGCGGCCGCGCTGCGCGAGGCCGTGGCGGCGGGAGTGGAGGTGTTGGCTTATGGGGTCACGTTGACGCCCGAGCAGATGTGGGTGGATCGTCCGCTGCCGGTGCTGCTCGAGCCGCTACAGCTTGACCCAGATGCCTTGCTCGTCCTCCCGGCACTCTAGAGCGACCAGGAACTGGCCGGCACAAGGGCCGGCCACGCACTCGCCGCTTTCGATCAGAAACAGGGCGCCATGGGTGGCGCATTGGATCAGGCTGGCGCTGGGGTCGAGGAACTGGTCGGGTTGCCATTCCAGTGGCACGCCGCGATGCGGGCAGCGGTTGAAATACGCATGGACCTGGCCCGCGCGACGTACCGCTAGCACCTTTCGCCCATCGATGTCGAAACCGCGACTACTGTTGTCAGGTAGTTCGGCGGCGCTGCAAAGAAACTTCATGGATGTCCTGATATTTCATGGCGAATGGAACCTGTCTTGAACGCGAGTCTCGGAGCGCTTGACGGTCAAATGAAAACAATTATCAAATGGCGCTTCCTTCGCAGCAGTGAGGATACTTGGCCTGACGGGTCTGTGCCCGCACCTGCGAACAACTTCTTTGAGGAAGCTGCCTGATGCGCCTGAATATCCGCGTTGCCGTACTGTTTGCTGCGTTACTGGCCAGCCAGTGGGCCAGTGCAGCGCAGGCGCCACAGCGCTGGGTCAGTGCCGGTGGCGCATTGTCTGAGTGGGTGAGTGCGCTGGGAGGGGAGTCGAAGCTGGTTGGCGTGGACACCACCAGCCAGCACCCCGAATCCCTGCGCGCGCTACCCAGCATCGGCTACCAGCGGCAGTTATCGGCAGAGGGTGTGCTGAGCCTGCGGCCACAGATCCTGGTGGGCACCGAGGAAATGGGCCCGCCGCCTGTATTGGCACAGATTCGCAGCGCCGGGGTGCAGGTCGAACTGTTCTCGGCAACCCCTGACGTCCCGAGCCTCAAGGAAAACCTGTCACATCTGGGCCGTTTGCTGGGCGCCGAGGCCAAGGCTGAGCAGTTGTTCCAGCAATATCAAGAACAGCTTGCGGTGCAAAAAGAGCGAGTGTCCCAGGCTCAACTCAAGCAAAAGGCGCCCGGCGTGCTGCTGTTGGTGGGGCACTCGGGAGGCAAGCCATTGGTCGCTGGCAAAGGCACTGCTGCCGATTGGCTGTTGCAACAGGCCGGAGGCCAGAACCTGGCGACCCACAGCGGTTACAAGCCGTTTTCGGTGGAGACCCTGGCCAGTCTGAATCCTGAAGTATTGGTGTTCGCCGATCGAGTGCTCAGTGGCGAAGAAGCCCGTGTGGCGCTGTTCAAGGAAAATCCGATTCTCGCCTCGACCCGTGCCGCCAGGGACGGGCGTGTGATCGAGCTCGACCCGACCTTGCTGGTCGGCGGGTTGGGCCCACGCTTGCCGCAAAGCCTGGCAGCCCTGGCCGCCAGGTTCTATCCCGGGCTGGTCGAGACACAATGAGGCCGCAGGTCCAGCCGCGCGTCCTGTTCATCGGCCTGAGTCTGTTGTGTCTATTGGCGATCTGGCTGTCACTGGCCCTGGGGCCGGTAAGCCTGCCGTTGCTCGATACCGGGCGTGCCGCCTTGCATCTGATGGGGTTGCCGGTGGCTGCCGACAACCTGGAGCAGGCTGAACTGATCCTTGGCCAGATCCGTTTGCCGCGCACGTTGCTGGGCCTGGCGACAGGGGGGGTACTGGCCTTGTCCGGCGTGGCGATGCAGGGGTTGTTCCGCAACCCGCTGGCGGACCCGGGACTGGTCGGAGTGTCCAGCGGCGCGGCGCTGGGCGCTGCATTCGCCATTGTCGGCGGGGCCGTGATGGGCGGGCTGCCCGAAGCGTTCGGCCCCTATGTATTGTCGCTGTGTGCGTTTCTCGGTGGGCTTGGTGTCACAGCACTGGTCTATCGCCTGGGCCGACGCAACGGCCAGACTCACGTCGCTACGATGCTGCTGGCCGGCATTGCCCTGACCGCGCTATCGGCTTCGGCCGTCGGCCTGTTCACCTACCTGGCGGATGACGCGACCCTGCGCACCCTGACCTTCTGGAACCTGGGCAGCCTCAATGGTGCCAGTTATGCGCGGTTGTGGCCGTTGTTGCTGGTCTGCGCTGGCGTCGTGGCCTGGCTGCCACGTCGGGCCCGGGCCCTCAATGCCCTGTTGCTGGGAGAGTCCGAGGCTGCTCACCTGGGGATCGACGTCGAGCGACTCAAGCGCGAACTGGTGTTCTGCACCGCCCTGGGCGTTGGCGCGGCAGTGGCGGCAGCGGGCATGATCGGTTTTGTCGGGCTCGTGGTACCGCACCTGGTGCGCCTGATAGCCGGCCCTGATCATCGCATCCTGCTGCCGGCCTCAGTACTGGCGGGTGGCAGCCTGTTGCTGTTGGCCGATCTGGTGGCGCGCCTGGCACTGGCTCCGGCGGAATTGCCGATCGGCATTGTCACGGCGTTCATCGGCGCGCCGTTCTTCCTTTATCTATTGGTGCGAGGGCGTGCCTGATGCTGCGCGCGCAGAACCTGCACATTCATCGTGGCCGGAAAACCGTATTGGCCGGCGTTGACCTGGCGCTTGAGTGCGGCGAGGTGCTTGGGGTACTCGGCCCCAATGGCGCGGGCAAAAGCACGTTGCTGGCGGGCCTGTGTGGCGAGTTGCGTCCCAGCCAGGGGCAGGTCTGGCTCGATGAACGGCCCCTGTCCCAGTGGGACGGCTCCGAACGTGCCCGTCGCCTGGCGGTATTGCCGCAGTCGTCGACCCTGGATTTCGCGTTCCGGGTGGAAGAGGTGGTCGGCATGGGCCGCTTGCCGCATCGCAGCGGTCGGGTGCGCGATGGACAAATCGTGGCCTCGGCGCTGCAAGCCGCCGACGCCGCGCATCTGCATGGCCGCAGTTACCTGGCATTGTCCGGGGGCGAGCGCCAGCGGGTGCATCTGGCGCGGGTGCTTGCGCAGTTGTGGCCGGGAGAGGCGGGACAAACCTTGCTGCTGGACGAACCGACCTCAATGCTCGATCCGCTGCACCAGCATACGATCCTGCAGGCGGTGCGTGAATTCGCCGATCGCGGCGCTGCCGTGCTGGTGATTCTGCATGACCTGAATCTGGCGGCGCGTTACTGTGATCGCCTGTTGTTGCTTGCGTCCGGCCGTCCGGTGGCGCTGGATACACCGCAACATGTGCTGCGCCCGGAAACGCTCAAGGCGGTATTCGGCCTGGAAGTGCTGGTACAACCCCATCCGGAGCGCGGGCACCCATTGATCATCGCCCGCTGAAGGGCTCAATGAGGATACAGCTTGTGCGCCTGATCCTGATTCTATTGCTGAGTGTATTGTCAGCCTGCCAAAGCATCTCGCCACCCCCGGTCGCCGGGCGTATTCGCGATCTGCACACAGGCCAGGCCGTCACGCCCCAGGCGTTGGTCGAACAGTTGGCAATGGCACCTCGGTTGATCGTGGGGGAGCGACACGACAATCAGGATCACCACGCCTTGCAAGAATGGTTGCTCCAGGCCCTCGGCGCACAACGGCCTCAAGGCAGCCTGTTGCTGGAAATGCTGACACCGGAACAACAGCCGCGGGTCGATGCGGTGCGCAAGTCATCGGTATTGCCTGAGGATCTGCCAGCCGCGCTGGGTTGGTCGCCCGGCTGGGACTGGAATCTGTATGGACCGGTAGTGACGTTTGCGCTGGCTCAACCCTATCCACTGCTGGCCGCCAACCTGGACACCGTCGAAATCCAGCGCTTTTACAAGCAGGCACCGGGCCTCACTGGGCCTCGCTCCAACGCGGCGGTTGTGAAAGACGAACTGCTGGGACAGATCAGGGAATCCCATTGTGGCTTGTTGCCGGAGTCGCAGATGCCGGCGATGCTGGCTGTCCAGCAGCAACGTGACAGGCGCATGGCCGAGCGATTGCTGCAGGCGCCGACGCCTGCATTATTGCTGGCTGGCGCCTGGCATGGCCGCAAGGACGTCGGCGTGCCGCTGCACACGCTGGATCTCGGCGCGGCAGAAGCGCCGCGGGTGCTGATGCTGGCCGAGGAGGGCAGCGAGGTGACGTCGGCCATGGCGGATTACGTGTGGTACACACCCGCCGCGCCACCGGTGGACTACTGCGCGCAGATGCGCGGAGAGTCGTAGGCGCGAGCACCTGTTTCCGGCAGGCAAAAAAAGACCCGGCAAGAGCCGGGTCGAATAACCGTGATTAGCCTGATGAGGAGATATCTGAGAGTCCGAACCAAGGGCTGTTCAAATATCGACCAGTCTCGCGACCGGATGTGGTAATCATAGCGATTCTCATTACCAAGTCAAACTTTCTTTTCCTGAACCTTCGAAATAATCCGAGCGACATGCCGGGTGCCGCCAGCCAAGTGGTTCGATCAGGCTTTGTGACGTGTCGAAATAGCATCCAGCTGTTGGTTCAGGGCCTCCTTGCGTTCGGCGGGGATGTCGTTCCAGTGCACATCCATCAAGGCCCCCTCGATGGCGTACAGCAATACCTTCGAGGCTCGGAATCCACGAGTGCGCACGGCGCGGTAGGCATCGACCGCGCCGAGCCGACGCAGATCGGAAGCACTGTGGATACCCACGGCGTGCAGCCACTGGGCCGATGTCTTGCCCAGATTTTTCAGATGTTGCAGTTCATCATTCATCGAGCCTCCTTGCGACGGCCGACTGGTGCAGTGGGCAAGTTTCTCAGGAGTGTAGCGCTCAGTAGGAAAAGCGTGATTCTTTGGTCGGAATCGGCGCAAAAGCTTCTAATGCATAACGCACGATGCAGCAGGGCACGCGACGACGTGCCTGCCTCCAGCGCGAGCAGGGGCTCTGGAGGCGATGGCGCTTGGGTGTCACATCCTCAGCGAGTGCGATAACGCAGTCGGGTACCGAAATTCATCGACATGAGGATCTCGTCGGCTGACAGCTCCGGCGGAAAATAGGCACCGGAGATCTGGGCGTGGGCCAGGCTTGCGCCCTCCAGTTTCGATTTGCGGAAATCGACGCCGCGCAAATCGGCGGAACGGAAATACGCATCGGTAAAATCGACGTCGTCCACGTTCAATTCCCGCAGATCGAGACCACGGAAGTCGCCGCCACGCATGTCGACCGGACCTTGAGGGCGCTCGCTGTTGAAGCCTGCGATGTCATCCTTGCGCAGCAAGTCATAAAGCGGAGTGTTGAGAAGCTTGGGATGGCTCATGTCATCGCACCTGTTGGTTTTATGACGCCAGTATAGTGCCACCAGTTGACGGTCGTGAAGCCGAGCGTCGCTTCACGACCGAAATAGTTGTTTACAGATTTGGCAGGCGCTGGCGAATCTGCGCGACGACCTCATCGAGCGAGGCGCTTTCATTGGTCTGGACCGGCTTGCTGCACAGGATTTCCTCCGGCGTCAGGGGCTCGCGGCTGGCCTGCTGGGCAGCGATCACGGCGAGGTTCGCGTCGGACGGATCCTTGTGGTCGGCCTGACGCTGCGCCAGGCGGCTTTCGATGACTGCCTGCGGCGCATCGCAGTCCAGGATCAGGAACGGCGCGCCCGTTGCTTCGGCGATCTTCGCGGCTGCGTTGCGTTGATCATGTTTGAGATAGGTCGCGTCGATGATCACCGGGAGCCCGGCGTGCAGGATGGCCCCTGCGACGTCATGCAGGCGGGCATAGGTGGTAGCGCTGGCGTCACTGCTGTAAATGCCGGCTTGTGGATCGTTCTGAACCTGTTGCTCGCCGAACAGGCGCTTGCGTTCCACATCCGAACGCAGGCGAATCGCGCCCAGTGCTTCCACCAGGCGCATCGCGACATGGCTTTTGCCCACTGCCGAAACACCGTGGGTGATGGCCAGGAAAGGAGATGGGATGGTGCTGTAGCTTTCAGCCAGGTTGGCGTAGTTGCGGTATTGGCGCAGGGTAGTGGCACGCTGTACGGGGTCTTCGGCCGACATGCTGAACAGCGCGACCTTGGCCCGTACCAGCGCACGGTAGGCCTTGTAGAAGTTCAGCAGTTCCAGGCCCTGGTAATCGCCGGTCAGCTCCAGGTACTGGCTGACGAAGCGCCGGGCCAGCGACTTGAGGCCGCGGTCTTCCAGGTCCATGGCCAGGAATCCGGTGTCGGCATAGACGTCGGTGAAGCGGAATGGCTCGTTGAACTCGATGCAATCGAAAATCACCACCTTGCCGTCGATCACGGTAGCGTTACCCAGGTGGATGTCGCCGTGGCATTCACGGATGAAGCCTTCGGCCTTGCGTTGGGTAAACAGTGGCTTGAGGCGTTCGAAGCTGCTTTCGGCCCAGGCCTGCAGGGCCTCGAGCTGCGCCAGGTCGGCCTTGTCACTGAGGAAGGGGCGGATCTGTTCGAAGTTCTGCCGCACCGGAGCCATCACGCTGTCGGGAGTGCCCGCCTGGTTTTCGGCAGGGACCTTGGGCGTGGAAAGGTGGAACCTGGCGATCTGTTCAGCCATTTCATCGATGTGTGCGGTCGTCAGTTCGCCATTGGCCTGCAATGTACTGAGCAGTTGGCTCTGGGGAAATTGACGCATCTTCAAGGCATATTCGATGGCTGGGCCGTCGCCTCCCAGCTGTGGTGCTTCGACGCTGCCGGTAATCGGGAGCACCTCCAGGTAGAGATCCTGGGTCAATCGCTGGTTCAGGCGCAGCTCTTCGCCGCAGAAATGCTTGCGGGACTCGAGGTCGGTGAAATCGAGGAAGCCGAAATTGACCGGCTTCTTGAACTTGTAGGCGTACGGGCCGGTAAGCAAGACCCAGGAAATATGGGTTTCGATGACCTGGAACCCTTCGACGGGATGCGGGTAGAGGGCCGGGTTTTGCAGGGCAGCGATCAGGGACTGGCTCACAGGCGATCCTTCAGAGTCTGGAAATCAAGGTCGTCATTATGGCGGCAAGCCGCGCTAACGCAAACCGGATGGTCCCGTTCTGTCAGGCGGGTTTGCGGGCTCATGTTGAACCGCCGCAAAGTGCGTATAATCCGCCGCCATGACTCGTACCCGATCCCCCCGTACCCCCAAGAAACCACCCGCCAGCCGCCTGCGGCCCTGGTTGGGCTGGGCCCTTAAACTCAGCCTGGTGGGCCTCGTCGTGCTCGCCGGTTTTGCCGTCTACCTCGATGCCGTGGTCCAGGAGAAGTTCTCCGGCAAGCGCTGGATGATTCCGGCCAAGGTCTACGCGCGTCCGCTGGAGTTGTTCGTCGGCCAGAAACTGAGCCGCGATGATTTCCTCACCGAACTCGATGCCCTGGGCTACCGCCGTGAGAGCGTGGCCAACGGGCCGGGGGCGGCTTCCGTCAATGGCAATACCGTTGAACTCAATACCCGGGGGTTCCAGTTCTATGAAGGCATGGAGCAGGCGCAACCGGTGCGGGTGCGGTTTTCGGGCGACTATGTGGCCGCGCTGACCGGTGCCAAGAATGCGAATCTATCGGTGGTGCGCCTCGAGCCCCTGTTGATCGGTGGGCTATATCCCAAGAACCTGGAAGACCGGATCCTGATCAAGATCGACCAGGTACCGCCGTTCCTGATCGACACGCTGATCGCCGTCGAGGACCGGGACTTCTATCATCACTTCGGCGTTTCACCCAAGTCGATAGCCCGCGCTGTCTGGGTCAACACGTCCTCGGGCCACATGCGCCAGGGCGGCAGTACCCTGACCCAACAGTTGGTCAAGAACTTCTACCTGACCAACGAGCGCAGCCTCTCTCGCAAGCTCACCGAAGCCATGATGGCCTTGCTGTTGGAGCTGCATTACGACAAGCAGGAAATCCTCGAGGCTTACCTCAACGAGGTCTTCATCGGCCAGGATGGCCAGCGGGCGGTGCACGGTTTCGGCCTTGCCAGCCAGTTCTTCTTCAGCCAGCCACTGTCCGAGCTCAAGCTGCACCAGGTGGCGTTGCTGGTGGGCATGGTCAAGGGGCCGTCCTCCTATAATCCGCGTCGCAATCCCGAACGCGCCCTCGAACGACGCAACCTGGTGCTGGATCTGTTGCAGCAACAGGGCGTGGCGACGGCCGAGCAGGTCGAGGCGGCGAAAAAAATGCCACTGGGCGTGACCAAGCGCGGCAGTCTGGCGGACAGTTCGTTCCCCGGTTTCCTTGACCTGGTCAAGCGTCAACTGCGTGAGGACTACCGCGACGAAGACTTGACCGAAGAAGGCCTGCGCATCTTTACCAGTTTTGATCCGATCCTGCAGATGAAGGCCGAGGCCTCGGTCGAAGACACGTTCAAGCGACTGGGCGGGCGCAAGGGCGCCGATGAAGTCGAGGCTGCCATGGTGGTGACCAATCCGGAAACCGGTGAAGTCCAGGCCATGATCGGCAGTCGCCAGGCCAGTTTTGCCGGATTCAACCGGGCCTTGGATGCGGTGCGTCCGATCGGCTCGCTGATCAAGCCGGCGGTGTACCTCACGGCCTTGGAGAAACCGAGCCAGTACACCTTGACCAGTTGGTTGTCCGACGAGGCCTTCTCGGTCAAGGGGGCGGATGGCCAGGTCTGGAAGCCGCAGAACTATGATCGCCGCACCCACGGTACGGTGTTCCTGTACCAGGGGCTGGCGCATTCCTACAACCTGTCCACGGCGCGCCTTGGCATGGAAGTCGGTGTGCCGAACGTGCTCAAGACCCTGGCGCGCCTGGGGGTCAACCGTGAACTCCCGGCGTTCCCATCGATGTTGCTGGGCGCCGGTGGTCTCACGCCGATCGAAGTAGCGGCCATGTACCAGACGCTGGCCAACGGTGGCTTCAATACACCGATGCGCGGGATCCGCAGCGTGCTCACCGCCGACGGCGAGCCTCTCAAGCGCTACCCGTTCCAGATCCAGCAGCGTTTCGATCCGGCCTCCATCTATCTGATCCAGAGCGCCATGCAGCGGGTCATGCGTGAAGGTACCGGCAGTTCGGTTTATAACGTGCTGCCCCGGACCCTGACTCTGGCGGGCAAGACCGGTACCAGTAACGATTCGCGCGATAGCTGGTTCGCCGGTTTCAGCCAGGATCTGTTGGCAGTGGTCTGGCTTGGTCGTGATGACAACGGCAAGACGCCATTCACCGGTGCCACTGGCGCGCTGCAAGTCTGGACCAGTTTCATGCGCAAGGCTGATCCGTTGCCGCTGGATATGCCGCAACCGGACAACATCGTCCAGGCCTGGGTCGATTCCCGTACCGGACAGGGCTCCGACGCCAATTGTCCGGGGGCGGTACAGATGCCGTATATTCGCGGCAGCGAACCGCCACCCGGTGCCGCCTGTGGCGGTACGAATCCCGCCGAATCGGTGATGGATTGGGTCAAGGACTGGATGAATTAAGCAAAGAGGGTTTCAAGTGAACAAGTGGTTGATTCCAGCGGTGACTGCCGTGGCTTTGCTCAGTGGTTGCTCCACCGTACAACGTGGTTCTATTCCGGTGGTCGATGCCGGCACGGCGGTTTCCAACAGCGAGCGGGTCTCGGCCAGCGGCGGTTTCCGTCAGACGACAGTGAAGCGCCCGGTGCAAGGGCAGGCCCAGGCTATTCCCCAGGGTGACTCCGGTGTCGTGGTCATGGTACCGGGCGGTGGTGCGGCCACTTCGGCTCCGATCAGCAGCCAGCCGATCACGCCGGGTCCGGTCACGTCTGGCCCGATCACGCCGGGGCCTGTGAACGGTTCGCCGATCGACCAGGGCAGCTACAGCATGCCGTCGACGTCGGGTAGCATTGCGCCGTCCAACAGCGGTGGCTTGTCCGCCGATGAACAGCTGGACGGGCCGGTACTGGCCCTGTTGACCACGGCCCAGCAGCAACAGGCCGGCGGTGACTTGAATGGTGCTTCCTCCAGCCTGGAGCGCGCTCAACGCGTTGCGCCACGTGAACCCCAGGTTCTTTATCGCCTGGCCCAGGTGCGTCTGGCCCAAGGCGATGCGCCGCAAGCCGAGCAACTGGCTCGTCGTGGCCTGACATTTACTAGTGGTCGTCCGGCACTTCAGGCCAGCCTGTGGGAATTGATCGCCCAGGCCCGTGAGAAGCAGGGCGATTCTGCTGGCGCGGCGCTGGCCCGCCAGAAGGCCAAGGTTTCGCTCTGATGGACGGTCGCTTCCCTCGGATCGCCGACCAGTTGCTGCTGATCGAGCGAGAGCTGCGGGTTCAGGGTTGGTGGAGCAGCGTTTCGCCTTCGGCCGAAGCGCTGGCCAGTGTCGAGCCATTCGCGGTCGATACCCTGGACTTTGAACAATGGCTGCAGTGGATCTTCCTGCCTCGCATGAAAGCCATCCTGGAAAACGACCTGCCATTGCCCAATGCCTCGGGCATCCTGGCCATGGCCGAAATGGTCTATGCCCAGCGCCCGGGACAGGGCGTCGAGCTGCAACGGTTGCTGGCGCAGTTCGACCAGTTGATCAGCGAGGCCAGCTGACCGTCGTCACTGGCAGTGCTCTTCGATCTGCTGGCGCGTTTCGTCGATACGCTGACGCCGCTCTTCATCCGTGAGGCGGCGTATTTCCCCCTCCACTTCCTCGCGCAGCCTCGGGTTGTTCTGCAGTTGCGCCAGGTTGGTCCGGGCCTGTTCGCAGAAAGCCTTGAGCTGGGCCTCCTGCTCGGCGACCTGTTTCTTCACCTCCTGATCGATGACCTTCTGGTCACCAATGGCACCGCCGGTGGGGGGCGCTGGCGGCTTGCCGGCAGGCGATGGAGCGGATTTGATCACGGTGGTGGCTTCTGCGCCTTGTGGCGGCTGGGAACCGAAATGGGTAACGCCCTGGGCGTCCACCCACTTGTAGACCTGGCCGGCCATGCACATTGGGCTCAGGCCAGCCAGCAGGCTGGCGGTCAGGAGGATCATTCGCATGCTGTTTCCTTGTCATGGGTTGCGCAATTGAAGCTAACACAGTAGCCGTTTAAAGGTTTTTTCTTGCGTTCTCATGCGCTTACTTCAATAAAGCACATAGACGACTTGACTTGCAGAAGGCGAAACAGAAGAATCCAAAGTCCGCTGTAGAGGGACTGCCAGAAGCAGACCCACTCGGCAGATCATGAGGCGCATATCCGCGTCGACCTGTTACACCCGCAACGCGTTACCTCGCGCTGGGTGGGAAAGGCCCGCAACACTTGGGACGATCCCAATACTTGCTCAGTCAGTGCTGACGTAGTCGGCGACCACCGTCGCTCATGCTCTGCCGAGAAGTAAACCTATTAAGACCCGTCCCCTTGTCGAGGGTCGGTATTCTGGCGTTTTAGAGGTGAACAACGTGGAGCTTTTATCTGGCGGTGAGATGCTCGTCCGCTTCTTGCGTGACGAAGGCGTCAAATATATCTACGGGTACCCGGGTGGTGCTCTTCTTCATGTCTATGATGCCCTGTTCAAAGAGCCGGAAGTGACCCACATCCTGGTTCGTCACGAGCAGGCGGCGACCCACATGGCTGACGGCTATGCCCGCGCCACCGGCAAGGCCGGCGTGGTACTGGTAACTTCCGGCCCTGGCGCCACGAACGCCATCACCGGTATCGCCACCGCCTACATGGACTCCATTCCGATGGTGATCATCTCCGGCCAGGTGCCTAGCACCATGGTCGGCACCGATGCGTTCCAGGAAACCGACATGATCGGTATCTCCCGGCCGATCGTGAAGCACAGCTTCATGATCAAGCACGCCTCGGAAATCCCGGAGGTCATGAAGAAGGCCTTCTACCTGGCCGAATCCGGCCGTCCCGGCCCGGTGGTGGTCGATGTCCCGAAAGACATGACCAACCCGGCCGAGAAATTCGAATACGTCTTTCCGAAAAAAGCCAAGCTGCGTTCCTACAGTCCGGCTGTACGCGGTCACTCAGGGCAAATCCGCAAGGCGGCAGAAATGTTGCTGGCGGCCAAGCGTCCCGTGCTGTATTCCGGCGGCGGCGTGATCCTGGGGGGCGGCTCCGCGCCGCTGACTGAACTGGCGAAGATGCTTAACCTGCCGGTAACCAATACGCTGATGGGCCTGGGCGCGTTTCCGGGTACCGACCGTCAGTTCATCGGCATGCTCGGCATGCACGGCAGCTACACCGCCAACCTGGCGATGCACCATGCGGACGTGATCCTGGCCGTCGGTGCGCGTTTCGATGATCGGGTCATCAACGGCCCGGCGAAATTCTGCCCGAACGCCAAGATCATCCATATCGACATCGACCCTGCGTCCATTTCCAAGACCATCAAGGCAGACGTGCCGATTGTCGGGCCGGTGGAAAGCGTATTGACCGAGATGGTCGCTATCCTCAAGGAGATCGGCGAGACGCCGAACAAGGACGCTGTCGCCAGCTGGTGGAAGCAGGTGGATGAATGGCGTGGCGACCGTGGCCTGTTCCCTTATGACAAGGGCGACGGCAGCGTGATCAAGCCGCAGACAGTGATCGAAACCCTGTGCGAAGTGACCAAGGGCGATGCCTTCATCACCTCGGACGTGGGCCAGCACCAGATGTTTGCCGCGCAATACTACAAGTTCAACAAACCCAACCGCTGGATCAACTCCGGTGGCCTGGGCACCATGGGCTTCGGTTTCCCCGCGGCCATGGGCGTCAAGCTGAGCTTTCCGGATAACGATGTCGCCTGCGTCACGGGCGAAGGCAGTATCCAGATGAACATCCAGGAGCTGTCCACCTGCCTGCAGTACGGTTTGCCGGTGAAGATCGTCAACCTGAACAACGGCGTGCTGGGTATGGTTCGCCAATGGCAGGACATGAGCTATGGCAGCCGTCATTCGCATTCCTACATGGAATCGCTGCCGGACTTCGTCAAGCTGGTCGAAGCCTATGGTCACGTGGGGATTCGCATCACCGAGCTTAAAGACCTGAAGTCCGGGCTCGAGGAGGCTTTCGCCATGAAGGATCGCCTGGTATTCCTCGATATCCAGGTCGATACCAGCGAACACGTCTATCCGATGCAGATCAAAGACGGTTCCATGCGCGATATGTGGCTGAGCAAGACGGAGCGTACCTAATCATGCGGCATATTATTTCCCTGCTTCTGGAAAACGAACCGGGTGCTCTGTCTCGTGTAGTAGGCCTGTTCTCGCAGCGCAACTACAACATCGAAAGCCTGACCGTGGCGCCTACCGAGGACCCGACCCTGTCGCGTCTGACGCTGACTACGGTGGGGCATGATGAAATCATCGAGCAGATCACCAAAAACCTGAACAAGCTGATCGAGGTGGTCAAGCTCGTGGACCTGTCGGAGAGCGCTCACATCGAGCGCGAACTGATGCTGGTCAAGGTCAAGGCCACCGGCGCCCAGCGCGCCGAGATCAAGCGCACCACCGATATTTATCGTGGGCAGATCGTTGATGTCAGCGCCAGCGTCTATACCGTTCAGTTGACCGGTACCAGCGACAAGCTCGACAGCTTCATTCAATCGATCGGCACCGCCTCGATTCTGGAAACCGTACGCAGTGGCGTTACCGGCATTGCCCGTGGCGACAAAGTACTGAGCATCTAAACCAAATTAGCGAATGGCCTGAACGGCCGGATATAGGGGAAATTCATGAAAGTTTTCTACGATAAAGATTGCGACCTGTCGATCATCCAGAGCAAGAAAGTCGCCATTATCGGTTACGGTTCCCAAGGCCACGCCCAGGCGTGCAACCTGAAAGATTCCGGTGTCGACGTGACCGTCGGCCTGCGTAAAGGCTCGGCCACCGTTGCCAAGGCGGAAGCCCACGGTCTGAAAGTGGCTGATGTGGCTTCCGCCGTTGCCGCTGCCGACCTGGTCATGATCCTGACTCCGGACGAGTTCCAGGGCGCTCTGTATCGCGACGAAATCGAACCGAACATCAAGAAGGGCGCGACCCTGGCTTTCTCCCACGGTTTTTCGATCCATTACAACCAGGTCGTGCCGCGTGCTGACCTCGACGTGATCATGATCGCACCGAAGGCCCCGGGCCACACCGTGCGTTCCGAATTCGTCAAGGGTGGCGGTATCCCTGACCTGATCGCTATCTACCAGGATGCCTCGGGCAACGCCAAGAATGTGGCACTGTCCTACGCCGCCGGTGTGGGCGGTGGCCGTACCGGCATCATCGAAACCACTTTCAAGGACGAGACCGAAACCGACCTGTTCGGTGAACAGGCTGTTCTGTGCGGTGGTACCGTGGAGCTGGTCAAGGCTGGTTTCGAAACCCTGGTTGAAGCCGGCTATGCGCCAGAAATGGCTTACTTCGAATGCCTGCACGAGCTGAAGCTGATCGTTGACCTCATGTACGAAGGCGGTATCGCCAACATGAACTACTCGATCTCCAACAACGCCGAATACGGCGAGTACGTGACTGGTCCGGAAGTGATCAACGCCGAGTCCCGCCAGGCCATGCGCAACGCCCTGAAACGTATTCAGGACGGCGAGTACGCCAAGATGTTCATCAGTGAAGGCGCCACCGGCTACCCTTCGATGACTGCCAAGCGTCGCAACAACGCTGCCCACGGTATCGAGATCATTGGTGAGCAACTGCGCTCGATGATGCCTTGGATCAGCGCCAACAAGATCGTCGACAAAGCCAAGAACTGAGTCGCGAGCTTGATCGAAAAACGCGGCCATGGCCGCGTTTTTTCGTTTGGACGGCTGCTTCTGGTATAAAGCTGCATCGTTTGCGGCCGAACCGTCGTCCCAGACACCTGTCGAATTTTTTCACACCGTTGCAAGGTACTGTCCATGAGCGAACGTCCCGACGAGCCAAACCAGGCTCCTGACGCCGAAAGCATGCTGCCCATCGATGAGCACGTCGAAGAAGGTCATGACGCTGAAGGCCGCAAGGTCCGGCATCGTGGCATCTATCTGCTGCCGAATCTGTTCACCACCGCCAACCTGTTCGCCGGTTTCTATTCCATCATCAGCTCCATGAGTGCCCAGGCTGCGTTGAGCGCTGGCGATGCTGCCGGGGCGAGCCGTTATTTCGCGTTCGCGGCCATCGCGATCTTTGTCGCCATGGTGCTCGATGGCCTGGACGGGCGCGTGGCTCGCATGACCAATACCCAGAGCGCTTTCGGCGCCGAGTACGACTCCCTGTCAGACATGGTCGCCTTTGGTGTGGCCCCGGCCTTGCTGGCATTCGGTTGGGCGCTGGGGGATATGGGCAAGGTCGGCTGGATGGTCGCTTTCATCTATGTGGCGGGTGCGGCCTTGCGGCTGGCGCGTTTCAATACGCAGGTGGGCAAGGCTGACAAGCGTTACTTCATCGGCCTGGCGAGTCCGGCTGCGGCAGGCGTCGTGGCGGGGGTTGTGTGGGCGTTCAGCGACTATGGCATCCAGGGGTCGAAAATGTCCTTCCTGGTGGCGCTGCTGGTAGCGGCGGCCGGTATGCTGATGGTCAGTAACATCAAGTACAACAGCTTCAAGGAACTGGATCTGAAGGGGCGCGTGCCGTTCGTTGCGATCCTGGCGGTGGTATTGGTATTCGCGGTTGTCTTCAGCGATCCGCCGCGTATCCTGCTGCTGGTATTCCTCGCCTATGCCGCTTCCGGGCCAGCGCAGTATCTGTTGCGTCTTCGCCGAGGCTAAACGTTGCCTTAATGTAATTTCCCCCATACTCCGCAGTCTATTGGTGCATCTGCCCTCCAATGCTGCGGAGTTGTCATGTTGATCAAAGTCTCCAAGTCGTCCGACTGCCGTGAATCGGATGTCACGCCTGAATCCCTCTATCTTTCTCGTCGCCAGATACTGGCGGCTACCGTGGTGGCTGGCGTTGCCATGAGTGGCGTTTCCCGTTGGGCGAGTGCTGCTGATGCCGCACGTTATCCCGATGTGGAGCCTGGCATGGCGCCTGCCTGGTTCACCGAGAAACTGTCATCCGCCCAGTGGGGCGCCGTCACGGTCAAGAATGAGTCAATCACGCCATTCAAGGACGCGACCCATTACAACAACTTCTATGAGTTCGGAACCGACAAGGGGGACCCGGCGGCCAATGCCGGCGCCTTGAAAACCGAGCCTTGGAGCGTGGTAGTGGATGGCGAGGTGGGCAAGCCGGGGCGCTATGCGCTGGAAGATTTCATGAAGCCTTATCAACTGGAGGAGCGCATCTATCGCTTGCGCTGCGTTGAGGCCTGGTCGATGGTCATTCCATGGATCGGCTTTCCCCTTTCCGCGTTGCTCAAGCAGGTCGAGCCGACCTCAAAGGCCCGGTACATCCGCTTCGAAACGCTGCAGGATCCAAAGATGATGCCCGGGCAGCGCTCTGGGTTTGCCTTGATCGATTGGCCTTATGTGGAGGGTTTGCGGCTGGATGAGGCGATGAGCCCGTTGGCGATCCTGGCTGTCGGCATGTATGGGCGAGAGCTGCCAAACCAGAATGGCGCACCTTTGCGGCTGGTTGTTCCATGGAAGTACGGTTTCAAGAGCGTGAAGTCCATTGTGCGCATCAGCCTGGTCAGCGAGCAGCCTAAAACCACCTGGCAAAGCATTGCCTCGGACGAGTACGGTTTCTATGCCAACGTCAACCCGACGGTAGACCATCCGCGCTGGACCCAGGCGCGCGAGCGTCGCTTGCCGAGCGGGCTATTCAGTCCAAACGTCCGCGATACATTGATGTTCAATGGTTACCAGGATGAAGTGGCCTCTCTTTATGCAGGGATGGACCTGAGGAAGGATTACTGATGCATTTTCCAGTGTGGCGGATCGGCGTCTTCATGGCGGTGGCAGTCTGGCCGCTGCTCTGGCTTTATGAGGCGTTGATGAGTGCGTTGGGGCCTGATCCGGGCAAGGTACTGGTGGATAGGCTTGGGTTGGGAGCACTGATTCTGCTGCTACTGACCTTGAGCATGACGCCAATGCAGAAATTGACGGGATGGGCGGGGTGGATTGCGGTAAGGCGCCAGCTCGGGTTGTGGTGCTTTGCTTATGTGGTGTTGCACTTGAGCTGCTACCTGGCATTCATTCTGGGCTTCGACTGGTCGCAGTTAGGTGTCGAGTTGAGCAAGCGGCCATACATTATTGTCGGGGTTATGGGGTTTCTCGGTTTATTGCCTTTGGCAATCACTTCCAATCGGTATAGCCAGCGTCGATTGGGCTCGCGCTGGAAGAAACTGCATCGTCTGGTTTATCCGATCCTTGGCCTTGGATTGCTGCATATGTTGTGGATCGTGAGGGCTGATCTCAAGGAGTGGTCGATCTATGCGGCCATAGGCCTTTTTTTGTTGATGTTGAGGATTCCACCGGTGTTGCGCCGTATCCCGCGATTAATGGGGCGCAAGGTTCCTTTTTCAACAAAAGCGTAATCAGGGGTTGACGGCAGATTCTGAGTCTCTATAATTCGCCCCACTTCCGGCGCAGTCGAAACGGAAAACTTCTTGAGATTCAATAAGTTATGAAGTTTTCGGGTGTGCAGGACTTCAAATCATCGAAGTCCGGAAGGGGTCGACAGGGTTGCAGTCAAGTCCCGTCGGCACTTCGATCTTCGCGATCGAAGACGCTGGAAAAGAGGTGTTGACAGCAGCGGCTAACGCTGTAGAATTCGCCTCCCGCTGACGAGAGATCGAAAGCGCAAGTGGTTGAAGTTGCAAAGGAAACTTTGAAAACTTCTGAAAATAACCACTTGACAGATGTACGGGGCGCTGTAGAATGCGCGCCTCG
>NZ_FMUL01000036.1:0-4946 GCF_900101215.1 Pseudomonas sp. NFACC32-1 | reverse complement strand
AAACCCCGGATCTTCACCTGGAAGTCGTTGCGGCCCAGGTATTCCAGCGTGCCGTCGGCCAGCCAGCGACCCAGGTCGCCGGTCTTGTACAGGCGCGCATCCGGCTGGTCGCTGAACGGGTCGGCGATGAAGCGCTCGGCGCTCAGTTCCGGCCGGTTCAGGTAACCCCTGGCCACGCCGATGCCGCCGATATGGATTTCCCCGGCCACCCCCAACGGCGTCGGTTCGCCCCGGGCATCGAGGACATGGACCTGCACATTGGCAAACGGCCGGCCGATGCTCGGACGGTCGCCCAGGTCGCGGATCAGGTCGAGGGTGGCGTCCACCGTGCACTCGGTGGGGCCGTACATGTTGTAGAAACGGATGTTCCGGCAGTTGCGCAGTTTCTCCCAGGTGGCGCTGTTGATCGCCTCGCCGCCGAGCAGCACGCTGACCGGCTGGTAACGCTGGCGCTCCAGCAGGCCGGCGGCCAGCAGGGTGTCGAGCTGGGACGGGGTGGAGTCGAAGGCGTGGACCTGGTGCTGTTCGAGGAAGTCCAGCAGCTCGTGGCCGCTGGCGCGGATCAGTTGCGGGATGATCACCAGGCGATGGCCGCAGAACAGCTGGGCGATGCCCTTGATCGACATGTCGAAGAAGAAGCCGGCATTCAAGGCCACGGTGGCCGGGGCCGGGCAATGCTGGTGGGTGGTGCGGCGCATCACCTGCCAGAAGTTGAACACCGAGCGGTGCTCGACCATCACGCCCTTGGACTGGCCGGTGGAGCCGGAGGTGTAGATCACGTAGGCCAGGTGTTGCGGAGTCAGGCCGGCGATCCGCGGGTTCACGTCGAACGCCACATCGTGGGCGGCGTGCAGCGAGGCGTCGGTGTCCAGCAGCAGGCATGGCAGGTCCCCGGTGGGCAGCGACAGCGCCGACTGGGTCAGCACCGCCAGTGGCTGGCTGTCCTGGAGCATGAAGGCCATGCGGTCGGCGGGGTGGGCCGGGTCGATGGGCACATAGGCCGCGCCGGCCTTGAGCACGCCCAGCAGGCCGACGATCATGTCTAGGCTGCGCTCGGCGCAGATGGCGACCCGTTGATCGGGCTGCACGCCGAGGGCGAGCAGCTGGCGGGCCAGGTGGTTGGCGCGGCGGTTGAGCTGGCGGTAGGTCAGCTGGCGGTCTTCGCAGACCAGGGCCACGGCGTCGGGGGCGAGCCGGACCTGGGTTTCGAACAGGGCATGGATCGGCTGGGCCGGCCCGAAGTCGGTGGCGGTGCGGTTGAAGTCGCGCAGCAGCAACTGGCGCTCGTCGTCGGGCAGCACGTCCAGGCTGCTGGCGAGGCGCTCGGGGGCTTGCTCCAGGGCCTGCACCAGGGCGGCGACGGCCTGGCCCAGGTAGGCGGCGATGCGGTGCGGGTCGATTCCGGTGATGGCTTGGGCCGTCACCGAGAAGTCGTCTCCTTCATCGGCCACCGCCACTTCGATCGGATAGTTGGTACGGGCTTCGTTGCTCAGGAAGCGTACGCCGTCCCAGGCCAGCACCTGGCCTTCGTTGGCCAGCGAGCCGCCATCGGTCTGGTGCCGGTAATTGAGCAGGGTGGTGAACAGCGGCAGGCCGGGGCCGACGCCGCTGCAACGCTGGGCCAGGGCCAGGGACGCCTGCTCATGGGACAGCAGTTCGCTGAGGTCGCGATAGGTTTCGTCCACCAGCGCGCCGACCCCCGACCCGGCCAGTCGCACCCGCACCGGCAAGGTGTTGATGAACACGCCCAGCGCCCGGTCGGCGCCCCGGGAGCCTTGCAGGCGTCCGGCGACCACGGTGCCGAACACCACATCGTCGCGGTCGGTGCAGCGCCCGAGCACCTGGGCCCAGGCGATGTGAAACAGCACCGCCGGCGTCACGCCGGCGCTGCGCGAGCAGGCGCGGATGCGCTGGCTCAGGGCTGGATCCAGGCGCACGCTGGTTTCCGTCACCTGGCTGCCGTCGCCCTGGACATCAAGGACGCCGAAGGGGGCGGTGGGCTCGTCGACGCTGCCCAGGCGCTGGCTGAAATAGGCTTCATGGACCTGGGGCGGGGTCGCCAGGATCTGCGCGACGAACTCCCGATAGGGCATCGGTGCCGGCAGCTCGGCGCCCCGGCCTTGCACCAGGGCCTGGACTTCTTCGAGCACGATCCCCAAAGACACGTGATCGCTGATCATGTGGTGGTCCAGCAGGCTCAGCCACCAGCGTTCGGAGTGCGGGTCCCGGGCGATGCAGGCGCGCATCAACGGCGCCTGTTGCAAGTCCAGGCGCAGGTGGCGCGGGTCGCTCAAGCGCTCCAGCTGAGCGCGCGGGTCTTCATCGCCAGCCAGGGTGACAAGCTGCACCGGCAACGTTGCCTGGCGTTGCACCACCTGCACCGCCTGCGGCTGGCCGACCCAGTGCACGGCGCTGCGCAGAATGTCGTGGCGATCGATCACCTGCTGCAAGGCGTCGATAAAGGCATCGAGACGCGCGCGATCGTCGAACTCGATCATCGAGCGCACCAGATACGCATCTCCTTCGTGCCCCAGCAGGTGATGGAACAGGATGCCTTGCTGCAACGGCGCCAGGGGGTAGATGTCCTGGACATTGGCGGCGCCGCCGGGCACGCCGGCGACGATGCGTTCGAGCTGGGCCGGGGTCAGTTCCACCAGCGACAGCATGTCTGGCGTCAGGGCGCTGCAGTCGGCCGCAATGCGGTTGGCTGGCGCCAGGAACGGGGTTTCATCGCTGCGGCCCAGGGCCTGGGCCATCTCCCGCAGGCTGGGCGCGGTGAACACGGTGCGTACCGACGCATTCAGGCCATGCTGGCGCAAGCGGTCGATGAGGCTGACCGCCATCAGCGAATGCCCGCCGAGCTCGAAGAAACGGTCATGGCGTCCGACCTGTTCAAGGCCCAGCAGTTCTTGCCAGACCGTGGCCAGCAGTTGTTCGATCTCGCCCCGCGGCGCCTCGTAGGCCCGGCTGGCGAATGCTTCCTGGCCCGGGGCCGGAAGCGCGCGACGGTCGAGCTTGCCATTGGGCGTCAAGGGCATGGCTTCGAGCTGCACGAAGGCGCTGGGCACCATGTAGTCGGGCAGCACCGCCAGCAGCGCGGCGCGCAATTGCTCCACCGGCACTGGCTCGCCACACAGGTAGGCGACCAGGCGCTTGCTGTCGGATTGGCCCGGTCTGCTTTCCTGGGCCACCACCACGGCCTCGCGCACGCCGGGGCGACCGGCGAGGACGGCCTCGATCTCTCCCAGTTCCACGCGGAAACCGCGGATCTTCACCTGGTCGTCGTTGCGACCCAGGTACTGGAGGGTGCCGTCGGCGCACCAGCGACCCAGGTCACCGGTCTTGTACAGGCGTGCCTGGGGATCGGTGGTGAACGGGTCGGCGATGAACCGTTCGGCGGTCAATGCCTGGCGGTTGAGGTAGCCACGCGCGACGCCGACGCCGCCGATATGGATTTCCCCGGCGACTCCCAGGGGGGCCAGGTTGCCGGCGCCGTCCAGCACATGCAGCTGGGTATTGCGCAGCGGCTTGCCGATGGAACGGAAGTCGTCCCGGTCACTTTCCATGCGGCGGATCGAGGCGTTCACGGTGGCCTCGGTTGGGCCATAGGCGTTGTACAGCGCCGGACGATGGCCGCTGCGGGCGAACCACTGGCTCACCGCCTGTTTACTCACCGCTTCACCACCGATCATGAACTGCCGCAGGCAGGTGGGCAGGGCCACATGGGCATCCCGGCTCACCTGTTGCCAGAACACGGTGGGCAGGTTGGCGACAGTGATCGCGTACTGCTCGCACAAGGTGGCGAAAGCCGCGGTGCCGGCTATCCAGGCATCGCTGCGCAGCACCAGGGTGGCTCCGGACAGCAAGGCGCCGAAGATTTCTTCCACGGACATGTCGAAGGTCATGGTGGCGAATTGCAGGATGCGGTCCCGGGCATCGAGGCTGTAGCGTTCCTGCAAGGCGCCGATCTGGTTGCACAGCGAGCGGTGCTCGAGCATCACGCCTTTCGGTTTGCCGGTAGAACCGGAGGTGTACATGACGTAGGCCAGGTGGCGGGAGGTCAGGCCCTCGATGCGAGGGTTGCCAGCGTCGCCGTCAGCCGTGTCGTCCAGCAGCAGCCGGGGCAGTCGCAGCGCCGGCAGTTGCTCGCCCATGGCATTCACCAGGGCAGCCTGGGTGAGCAGTACCCGGGGCGCACTGTCGTCGAGCATGTGTTGCAGGCGATCCTGCGGGTAGTTCGGGTCCAGCGGCACGTAGGCGCCGCCCGCCTTGAGGA
The DNA here is from genome assembly GCF_900101215.1 of Pseudomonas sp. NFACC32-1. Lineage (NCBI taxonomy): Bacteria > Pseudomonadati > Pseudomonadota > Gammaproteobacteria > Pseudomonadales > Pseudomonadaceae > Pseudomonas > Pseudomonas sp. NFACC32-1. The sequence goes on along the minus strand of NZ_FMUL01000036.1, from coordinate 670 downwards.
TCCCCAGCATGCCGACGATCATTTCCAGGCTGCGTTCCACCAGCAGTGCGACACGCTCATCCGGACGCACGCCCGCGGCAATCAGCCGATGCGCGATGCGGTTGGCCCGGGCATTGAGTTCGGCGTAGCTGAGGCTGGCCTCTTCGGCCTGCACGGCAATGGCATCGGGATGCGCTTGCACATGCTGCTCGAACCATTCGTGGACCAGGCGGCCCTCGGGAAAGGGCACATGCGTCCGGTTGAAGTCACCGAGCAACTGGCGACGTTGTGGATTGCTCAGCAGCGGCAAGGTCGCCACTGGCTGGGTGGCATCCTCCAGCATGGCATCGAGCAGTTGCAGCAGATGCTGTCCCCAACGGGCGATGGTGCTTTCATCGAACAGGTCGGTGGCGTATTCGAACTGGCCGGCGATGATGTCGCCGTCATCGTTCAGGGACAGGCTCACGTCGAACTGGGTGGTGCCGGTGGCCGGGGCCAGCGGGGTCAGGCTCAGGCCGGGCAGGGCCTGGTCCTGGTCCTGCGGGGTGTTGCCGAGTACCAGCATGGCCTGGAACAGCGGGCTGTGGCCGAGGCTGCGTTCCGGTTGCAACGCCTCCACCACCTGTTCGAACGGCAAGTCCTGATGGCCGTAGGCGTCGAGGGTGATGCGCTTGATCCGGGCCAGCAACTG
>NZ_FMUL01000030.1:0-13413 GCF_900101215.1 Pseudomonas sp. NFACC32-1 | reverse complement strand
CCGTGGTATGCCCGGGAGATCAACGCCGGCACGCAACTGGTGAACATGTACGGCATCACCGAAACCACCGTGCACGTGACTTACCACGCACTGAGCGCGGACGACGCGCAGCGGGTCGGTGTCAGCCCCATCGGCACGCGCATTCCCGACCTGCAATTGCATGTGCTCGACGCCCGGCGCGAGCCGGTACCGGTGGGTGTAGTCGGGGAAATGTACGTCGGCGGTGCGGGTGTGGCCCGTGGTTACCTGAATCGTCCCGAGCTCGATCGGCAGCGCTTTATCGCCGATCCCTTCAGTGGATGCGAAGGGGCGCGTCTGTACCGGACCGGCGACCTGGGACGCCGACTGGCCGACGGCAGCATCGAATACCTGGGCCGCAACGACGACCAGGTGAAGATTCGTGGCTTCCGCATCGAGCTGGGCGAGATCGAAGCCAGGCTGGCCGCGTGCGAAGGTGTCCGCGAAGCGGTGGTCATCGCGCGCGAGGACGAGCCGGGGGACAAGCGCCTGGTGGCCTATGTGATCGCCGAAGAAGGCGAGCCGCCCACGGCAGCCGGGTTGCGTGCCGCACTGCTGGGCTCCCTGGCGGACTACATGGTGCCAGGCGCCTTCGTGATGCTCGATGCCTTCCCGTTGACCACCAACGGCAAGCTCGACCGCAAGGCGTTGCCGACGCCGGACCAGTCATCGGTGGCGACTCGCGAATACGAAGCACCGCAAGGCGATGCCGAAACCGTCATCGCCACGATCTGGCAGGACCTGCTGGATCTTGATCGGATCGGTCGTCACGATAACTTCTTCGAACTGGGGGGCCATTCCCTGCTGGCGGTGAAGCTGATCGAACGCATGCGCCAGGCCGGGCTGAGCGCCGATGTGCGCGTGCTGTTCAGCCAGCCGACCCTGGCGGCCCTGGCCGCTGCGGTAGGCGGACGTACGGACGTGGTGGTGCCGGCCAATCGTATTGCCTCGGACTGTCGACGGATCACGCCAGAGCTGTTGCCTCTGGCGACCCTGAGCCAGGACGAGATCGACCGCGTGGTGGCGATGGTGCCGGGCGGCTTGGCCAACGTACAGGACATCTATGCCCTGGCACCGCTGCAGGAAGGTATCCTTTATCACCACCTCGCCGCCGCCCAGGGCGATCCCTATCTGCAATACATGATGTTCGCGTTCGACACCTTCGCCCGACTGGAGGCGTTTACCCACGCGTTCCAATCGGTCGTCGCCCGGCATGACATCTTGCGTACGAGTGTGCTCTGGGAGGACCTGGCCGAGCCCGTGCAGGTGGTCTGGCGTGACGCCCGGATGGTGGTGGAGTCGGTGGAGCTGGACCCGGCGGCGGGCGATGTCGCCGCGCAGTTGCACCAACGCTTCGACCCCAGGCACTACCGCCTGGACATTCGCCAGGCACCGCTGATGCGGGTCGCCTATGCCCAGGACCCGGCGAACCAGCGCTGGGTGGGTATGCTGCTGTTCCATCATCTGGTGGACGACGCCACGTCCCTGGCGGCACTGTCCGCCGAGATCGAGGCGCACATGCTCGGGCGGGCAGATCGCTTGCCGGCGTCGGTGCCGTACCGCAACTACGTGGCCCAGGCTCGCCTGGGGGTGAGCCGCGAGGCCCACGAAGCGTTTTTCCGCGACATGCTTGGCGACGTCGACGAGCCGACATTGCCGTTCGGTTTGCAGGATGTGCAAGGCGATGGCAGCGGGATCGAGGAGGCCGGACAGCTTGTCGAGGCCGACCTGAGCCGCCGATTGCGGGCCCAGGCCCGTCTGCTCGGTGTGAGCGCGGCGAGCCTGTACCACCTGGTCTGGGCACAGGTGCTGGGCAAGGTGTCGGGCCGCGAAGAGGTGGTGTTCGGTACCGTCCTGATGGGCCGGATGCAAGGCGGCGAGGGGGCCGACCGGGCGCTGGGGATGTTCATCAATACGCTGCCACTGCGGGTCAGCCTGCAAACCGATGTGCGTGCCGGTGTGACCACGACCCATGCGCGGCTGACCGCCTTGCTGGGGCACGAGCACGCCTCGCTGGCACTGGCGCAACGTTGCAGCGGCGTGGAAGCGCCGACGCCACTGTTCAGTGCCTTGCTCAATTATCGGCACACGGGTGCGATCACCACCACCGAGGCGTTGTCGGCCTGGGACGGTATCCAGATGCTCAGTGGCGAAGAGCGGACCAACTATCCCTTGACGCTGGCGGTGGACGACCAGGGCGAGGCGTTCAGCTTCACTGTGATGACGCCTGCGCGCATCGGTGCCCAGCGGATGTGTGGTTATGTGCGCCAGACCCTGGAAAGGCTGATCGAGATGCTCGAACAGTCTCCTCAGGCGCCACTGCATCAGCTGTCGATCCTGCCGCCTGGCGAGCGCCACAGGCTGCTGGCCGAGTTCAATGCCCACCAAGCCGACGCCCCACGGCAGCAACCAGCCATTCAGGCGTCGTTCGAGGCGCAGGCACAGCGCACGCCGGATGACCTGGCCGTGCACGGTGGCGCACAGCGGCTGACCTATCGCCAGTTGAACGAGCGAGCCAACCGGCTGGCCCATTATCTGCGCAAGCAGGGCGTGGAAGGGGATTCGCGGGTGGCGATCTGCGTCGAGCGCAGTGTCGACATGGTGGTAGGACTGCTGGCGGTGCTCAAGGCCGGCGGGGGGTATGTCCCCCTGGATCCGGCTTATCCGGCCGAGCGCCTTGCGTTCATGCTGCAGGACAGCGCGCCGGTTGCGGTGCTGACCCAGGCCGGTACCCGGGCGCTGCTGTCGGACGCCCAGGTGCCCCTGATCGACCTGGACGCCGGCCCATGGCTGGACGAGCCGGATCACAACCTGCACGTGACAGGCCTGACACCTGACCATCTGGCCTATGTCATCTACACCTCCGGTTCGACCGGACTGCCCAAGGGCGTGATGGTGGAGCGTCGCGGCCTGCGCAACCTGATGGACTGGTACCTCGAGGACCTGGCGTTCCATGCCGGCGATGCAGTGCTGTTGGCCTCTTCCTACAACTTCGACCTGACCCAGAAGAACATCCTGGCACCGCTCATGGTGGGCGCCACGCTGCATCTGGCTGAAGAACCCTTCAATCCAGGTGCCATCGTCGCCCAGGTCGCCGAGGCCGGGATCACTCACCTCAACATGTCGCCCAGCGCGTTCCATGCGCTGGTGGACGCCGACCATCAGCAGGCACTGGCCTGCCTGAAACGGGTGGTCCTGGGCGGCGAGCCGATCCAGGTCGCCCTGCTGGAGAAACTGCCGCAGCCACGGCCAACGGTGATCAACAGCTACGGGCCGACCGAGTGCAGCGACGTGGTTGCCTGGCACATCGTGGATAGCCATCTGGAAACCTACCGGGACCAGTCGATCCCGATTGGCCGGCCCATCCGCAACATGCAGCTGCACGTGCTGGACCACCACGGCCAGCTGTTGCCGGTGGGGGTGCCGGGCGAGATTCACATCGGCGGTGTCGGTGTGGCGCGTGGCTACCTGAACCGGCCGGAGCTCAACCAAACCCGCTTCATGGCCGATCCGTTCTACGGCCAGGCCGATGCCCGCTTGTACAAGACCGGAGACATCGGTCGCTGGTTGCCCGACGGTACCCTGCAGTACCTAGGGCGCAACGACGACCAGGTGAAGATCCGCGGTTTCCGTATCGAACTGGGCGAAATCGAAGCCAGGCTCGCCCAGCACGAGGCGGTGAAGGAAGCGGCGGTGCTGGCCCGTGAAGACGTTCCGGGGGAGAAGCGCCTGGTGGCCTATTTCACCCAGTACCCGGCAGACGAAGCACTGGGCATCGAAGCGCTGCGCCTGTACCTGCAGGCACAACTGCCCGCCTTCATGGTACCGGTGGCCTACGTCTGCCTGGACGCGATGCCCCTGACCCCCAACGGCAAGCTCGACCGCAAGGCGCTGCCGGCGCCGGACCTGGGGGCGTTCATCAGCCGTGGCTATGAAGCGCCGGTCGGCGACACCGAAATCACCCTGGCCCAGTTGTGGGCTGAAGTGCTCAACGTAGAGCGTGTCGGTCGTCACGATCATTTCTTCGAACTGGGCGGGCATTCCCTGCTCGCCGTCAGCCTGATGGAGCGGATGCGCCAGGAAGGCATGGAAGCGGATGTGCGGACGTTATTCGAGCGGCCAACGCTCTCGGAATACGCGGCAACGACAGAAAAAATGGAGATTGTCCTGTGAGTGTGATCGAACTGTTGGCGACACTAAGAGAGAAAGACGTACAGCTTTCAGTCAAGGGCGATCAGCTCGTGGTGCGGGGCCGAAAACAATCGCTGAGCGAGCCTGCGGTACTGGCCTTGCTGCGCGAACACAAGAGCGCACTGATCTCGTTGATCCAGGCCGGCCAATACGATGCCAACCAGGGCGGCGAACCCGACATCGCCCCCAACGCCATCCCCGCCGGCTGCACGCGCATCACGCCGCAGATGCTGCCGCTGGTGAGCCTGGACCAGAGCGCCATCGACCGCATCGTTGCCACGGTTCCGGGCGGTGCGCCCAATGTGCAGGACATTTACCCGCTGGCGCCGTTGCAGGAGGGGATTCTCTATCACCACCTGATGGCGACCCAGGGCGACCCGTATGTCCTGCAGGCACGGTTCAGCATCGCTCGGCGTGAGCGCCTGGCGGATTTTGTCGATGCCTTGCAAAGCGTGATCGACCGACACGACATCCTGCGCACCGCCATCGTCCGCGAAGGGCTGGAAGAGCCGGTCCAGGTGGTCTGGCGCCAGGCCCGGCTGGGTGTCAAGGACATCAGCGCCGAGCTGGGCGAGGGCGATGCGATGGCGCAATTGCAGGCGCGCTTCGATCCTCGCCACTATCGCCTGGACGTCAGCCAGGCGCCGTTGCTGTTGCTGGTGGTCGCCGAAGACACCGTACACCAGCGCTGGGCCGCCATGCTGCTGTTCCATCACATGGCCCTGGACCACGCGGCCCTGACGGTCGTGCAGAGCGAAATGCAGGCTTGCCTGATGGGGCAGGCTGATCAGTTGCAGCCTGCCATCCCTTACCGCAACTATGTGGCCCGCACCCGTCAGGCTGGCCAGCGGCAGGCCGACGAGGCGTTCTTCCGCAAGATGCTTGGCGACGTCGAGGAGCCGACGCTGCCCTTCGGCCAACAGGATGTACTGGGGGACGGCACTGCCATCGAGGAACATCACCTGGCAGTGCCTCCGGACCTCGGTCGGCGCTTGCGCGGGCACGCGCGACAGCTCGGTGTGAGCGCGGCGAGTATTTTCCATCTCGCCTGGGCCCAGGTACTGGGCTGCGTCTCGGGCCGCGAGGACGTGGTGTTCGGCACGGTGATGCTGGGGCGGATGCAGGCGGGCGAAAGCATGAGCCGGGCGCTGGGCATGTTCATCAATACCCTGCCGCTGCGGGTCGGTGTAGGGGCGCAGAGTGTCCGCGATGGGGTGAAGAGCACCCACGGCTGGCTGAGCAGCCTGCTGGGCCACGAATACGCATCCCTGGCCCTGGCGCAACGTTGCAGCGGCGTGGCGGCCCCGGCGCCGCTGTTCAGTACGCTGTTGAACTACCGCCACAGCGCCAGCGCGGCTCAAGTCCTGCCTGTGGAAGCGAGCCAGGCCTGGGAGGGGATCGAAGCCCTGAGTGCGGAAGAACGCACCAACTACCCGCTGATTCTCTCGGTGGACGATTTCTCCGACGCGTTTGCCCTGACGGTGCAGGCCAGTGCGCTCATCGGTGCGCAGCGCATAGGCGAATACATGCTGGCGGCCGTTGAAAGCCTGGTCGGCGCCCTGGAGTCAAGCCCCGGGGCGATGCTCAACAGCCTGTCATGGCTGCCGGCGGCGGAGCGGGAACGTGTGTTGCTGGGTTTCAACGACAGCGACCGCGATTATCCCCGGGAACAGCCGATCCAGGTTTTGTTCCAGGCTCAGGCCCGGGCCCGGCCGGATGCGCCGGCAGCGGTGCAGGGCGGACGAACCCTGACCTATGGTGAACTGGATTGCCAGTCCGACCGCCTGGCGGCCCATCTGATGGGGCTTGGCCTGCAGGCCGGTGAAAGCGTGGCCCTGCTGCTGCCTCGTTCGCTCGAACTGTTGGTCAGCCAGTTGGCGGTCCTCAAGTGCGCGGCGGTCTATGTGCCGCTGGACGTCAACGCGCCCGCCGAGCGCCAGGGGTTCATGATCCAGGACAGTTGCGCGGTGCTGGCGCTGACCCTCAGCGCCGAGGCGTTGCCGTCGCACGTGCGCCGCGTGGACCTGGACACCATCGACCTTGGCGGGCAGCCGGCCCACGCCGAGCCGCCGCCACAGTCGAGTGAAGCGCCGGCCTACATCATGTACACCTCCGGATCCACGGGCACGCCCAAGGGCGTGCTGGTACCGCACCGGGCCATCAGTCGGCTGGTGATCAATAACGGCTATGCCGATTTCAACGAGCGGGACCGGGTGGCCTTTGCCTCCAATCCCGCCTTCGACGCCAGCACCCTGGACGTCTGGGCCCCCTTGCTCAACGGCGGGTGCGTGGTGGTGGTCGAGCAGCAAGTGCTGCTGTCCCAGGAGCGCCTGCGCACGCTGCTGATCGAGCAATCGGTGAGTGTGTTGTGGATGACTGCGGGGCTGTTCCATCAATACGCGGCCAGCCTGATGACGGCTTTCGCCCGCTTGCGCTACCTGATCGTGGGCGGCGATGTACTCGACCCGGCGGTGATCGGGCGCGTCTTGAAGGAAGGCGCCCCGGTTCACCTGCTCAACGGCTACGGTCCCACGGAAGCCACTACCTTCACCACCACGTACGAGATCAAGGCGGTCGGCGAGGGCAGCATTCCCATCGGTCGCCCCTTGGGCAACACCCGGGTCTACATTCTCGACGCCCAACAGCGGCCTGTGCCGCAGGGCGTGGCGGGTGAGCTGTACATCGGCGGCATGGGCGTCGCCAAGGGCTACCTGAACCGTCCGGAACTGACGGTCGAAAAATTCCTCACCGATCCCTTCAGCCAGCGACCCGGGGCCCTGATGTACCGCACCGGAGACCTGGGACGTTTCCTGGCCGACGGCAACATCGAGTACCTGGGCCGTAACGACGGCCAGGTGAAGATCCGTGGTTTCCGTATCGAGCCGGGGGAGATCGAAGCCCGGTTGGCCCAACACCATGACGTGAAGGAAGCCGTGGTGCTGGTTCGCGAGGACGCGCCTGGGGAGAAACGCCTGGTGGCGTATTTCACGCTGCGCTCCAGCGACGAGGCGGTGGATATCGAAGCCCTGCGCGCTCATCTGCAAAGTCGCTTGCCGGACTACATGGTGCCGGCGGCCTATGTACAGCTCCAGGCCTTGCCCCTCACCTCCAATGGCAAGCTGGACCGCAGGGCCTTGCCGGTGCCGGACCAGGCTTCGATCGTCAGCCGGGGCTACGAAGCCCCCGTGGGGGAGGTCGAAAACACCCTGGCCCGCCTGTGGAGGCAGGTCCTGCATGTGGAGCGGGTGGGGCGCCACGATCATTTCTTCGAGCTGGGCGGCCATTCGTTGCTGGCGGTCAACCTGATCGAACAGATGCGCCAGGTCGGCTTGAGTGCCGATGTCCGCGTACTGTTCGGCCAGCCGACCCTGGCGGCCCTGGCCGCGGCGGTGGGCGGCGGCAATGAGGTCGAGGTCCCGGCCAACGCAATCACCTGCGGCTGCGAACGGATCACGCCTGACCTGTTGCCGCTGGTGTCGTTGACCCAGGAGGCGATCGACCAGATCGTCGCCAGCGTGCCGGGCGGTGTGTCCAACGTACAGGACATCTACCCGCTGGCGCCGCTGCAGGAAGGCATTCTCTACCACCATATCGCGGCGCGGCAGGGCGATCCCTACGTGCTCCAGGCGATGTTCGCCTTCCACAGCGAAGCGCGTATCGAGGCCTTCGCGCAGGCGCTGCAAGGCGTTATCGATCGTCACGATATCCTGCGCACGGCGGTGTTGTGGGAGGGCCTGGAACAGCCGATCCAGGTGGTCTGGCGCAGGGCCGCGTTGAGTGTCGAAGCCGTCACGCTGGAAACCGGAGGCGCCGATGCCGTGACCCAGCTCCATTCGCGCTTCGACTCCCGGCACCATTGCCTGGACATTCGCCAGGCTCCGCTGATATGCCTGCGCCATGCCCATGACCCGGTCAACCAGCGCTGGGTGGCGATGCTGCTGTTCCACCATATCGCGCTGGACCATACCGCGCTGGAAGTGGTGCAACAGGAGATGCAGATGCTCCTGCTCGGCCAGGCCGATCGGCTGGGCGAGGCGATGCCGTACCGAAACTATGTGGCCCAGGCTCGCCTGGGTGTCAGCGAGCAGGAGCACGAGGCATTTTTCCGCGACATGCTGGGCGACGTCGACGAACCGACGCTGCCCTTGGGCTTGCAACAGGTCCAGGGTGACGGCCTTGGCATCGAGGAGGCGAAGCTCGCGGTGGAAGCCGGCTTGAGCCGCCGGCTGCGGGCACAGGCGCGGCGAATCGGTGTCAGTGCGGCCAGCCTGCATCACCTGGCGTGGGCCCAGGTGCTGGGACGGTTGTCCGGACGCCAGGATGTTGTCTTCGGCACGGTGCTGATGGGGCGGATGCAGGGCGGCGAGGGCGCCGACCGGGCCCTGGGCATGTTCATCAATACGTTGCCGCTGCGGGTCGATCTGCAAGCCCAGGGCGTGCTGGCCGGCGTCAAGGCTACCCATGGGCGACTGACTGCCTTGCTCGGCCACGAGCATGCGTCCCTGGCCCTGGCCCAGCGTTGCAGCGGCGTGGCTTCACCGGCCCCGCTGTTCAGCGCGTTGCTGAACTACCGGCACAGCGCGGCCGATGCGACCTCGGTCGAGGCCCGGGATGCCTGGCAGGGCATGGAAGTCCTTGGCAGCGAGGAACGTACCAACTACCCGCTGACCCTGTCGGTGGATGACTTGGGCGAAGGCTTCATGTTGAGCACCCTTGTCGTCCAGGGAATAGGTGCGCAGCGCATCTGTGCCTATATGCACACCGCGCTCGAAGGCCTGGTACAAGCCCTCGAGCAAGCGCCGCGCATGCCCCTCGACCGCCTGGAGATCCTGCCGCAAACCGAACGCGACCTGCTGCTGGCGGATTTCAACGCCACCGATCGCCCTTATCCGCAGGACCAGACTGTCCTGGCGCTGTTCGAGGCCCAGGTTGCACACCTGCCCCAGGCGGTCGCGGCGGTGCATGGGCAGCGACAGGTCAGTTATGCGCAACTGAACGAGCGAGCCAATCGCCTGGCCCATTACCTGTTGGGACTGGGCGTGCAACCGGACGACTGCGTCGCGATCCTGCTGCCGCGCTCGATCGACCTGCTGGTCGGCCAGTTGGCGGTCCTCAAATGCGCGGCGGCCTATGTGCCCCTGGATCGCAACGCTTCGTTGGAGCGCCAGGGCTTCATGCTGGAGGATTGCCGGGCGAAGGTCTTGCTCACCTTCAGTACCGAAGTCGCCCCCGAGGGCACCCCTCGCGTCGAGCTGGACACCTTGACCCTGCAAGGCCCGATCCACAATCCGGCACTGGCGCAATCCAGTGAATCGATTGCCTACATCATGTATACCTCGGGTTCGACAGGGCAGCCCAAAGGTGTCCTGGTTCCCCACCGGGCCATCAACCGGCTGGTGATCAACAACGGCTACGCCGATTTCAATGCCCACGACCGAATCGCCTTTGCCTCCAATCCGGCGTTCGACGCCAGCACCATGGATGTCTGGGGCGCGCTGCTCAACGGCGGGCAGGTGGTGGTGATCGACCATGAAACCCTCCTCGAACCAGCGCGGTTCGCCCAGGTCCTGGTCGATACGGGCGTCACGGTGCTGTTCGTGACCACGGCCATCTTCAACCAGTACGTGCAACTGATCCCCGAAGCCATCGGCGGCTTGCGCATTCTTTTGTGCGGTGGCGAACGCGCCGACGCGGCCTCCTTCCGACGCTTGTTGAGCCTGGCGCCGGGCTTGCGCCTGGTGCATTGCTACGGTCCGACCGAAACCACCACCTACGCCACGACCCTGGAAGTCAAGGCTGTGGCCGAGCACGCGCAAAGCGTGCCCATTGGCGGGCCCATCTCCAATACCCGGGTCTACGTACTGGATGCACGCCAGCGGCTGGCGCCCCTGGGTGTGGTCGGCGAGATCTGCATCGGCGGCAAGGGCGTGGCCAAGGGGTACTTGAACCGAGCGGACCTGAGCGCGGAGAAGTTCATCGCCGATCCGTTCAGCCCCGAGCCCGGCGCGCTGCTTTACCGCACCGGTGACCTGGGCCGCTGGCTGCCCGAGGGCAATCTGGAGTGCCTGGGACGAAACGACGATCAGGTCAAGGTCCGCGGGTTCCGTGTGGAACTGGGAGAGATCGAGGCCAGGCTCGTCGCCTGTGACGGCGTGAAGGACGCGGTGGTCATGGTGCGGGCCGACGAGCCGGGAGAGAAACGCCTGGTGGCGTACCTCATTGCACAGCCTGAGGTCAGCCTCACCGTGGCGGCGTTACGCGAGCAGTTGTCCGCCACCCTGGCCGAATACATGGTACCTGCCGCGTTTGTCCTGATGCCGGCGTTCCCCTTGACACTGAACGGCAAGGTGGACCGCAAGGCCTTGCCGGTGCCGGCGGCGGAGGCGTACGCCAGCCAGGCCTACGAGGCCCCCCAGGGCGAGGTCGAGCAAGCGCTGGCCGGCCTGTGGGCCGAGTTGTTGAACGTCGAGCGTGTGGGGCGTCACGACAACTTCTTCGAACTGGGCGGCCATTCGCTGCTGGCGATGAGGCTGATCGAGCGCATGCGCCAGGCCGAGATGGCCGTGGACGTGCGGGTCCTGTTCAGCCAACCGACGCTGCGGGCACTGGCAGCCGCCGTGGGCGGACACCGCGAGGTGGTGGTACCGGCCAATGCCATCGTCCAAGGGTGCGAGCGAATCACCCCGGACATGTTGCCACTGGCTGCATTGAGCCAGGAGGCCATCGATCGGATCGTGGCAAGCGTGCCGGGAGGCACGCAAAACGTGCAGGACATCTACCCCCTGGCGCCCCTGCAGGAAGGCATCCTGTATCACCACCTGACGGCGAAAAAAGGTGATCCCTATGTGCTGCAGACGCTGTTCGGCTTTGACAGCCGCGCACGCCTGGATGACTTCATCCTCGCGTTGCAGCGGGTGATCGAGCGCCACGACATCTTCAGGACCTCGATGGCCTGGGAAAGCCTCGACGAACCGGTGCAGGTGGTATGGCGACAGGCGCGGCTGATCGTCGATGAGCTGGAACCGGATCCGAGCGCCGGGGATGTCGTTGCGCAGCTGCAGGAGCGTTTCGACGCCCGGCATGTGCGCCTGGATGTGCGCCAGGCGCCGATGTTGCGCCTGGTTATCGCAGAGGACGTCGACAACGGACGCTGGATCGCGATGCTCCTGTTCCATCACATGGTGCTGGACCATACGGGGCTGGAGGTCCTGGAGCGTGAAATGCAGGCCCAGTTGCTTGGCAAGGCGCACGAACTGGGCAATGCGGTGCCTTACCGCAACTATGTGGCCCAGGCGCGCCTGGGTGTCGGCCAGCAGGAACACGAAGCCTTTTTCCGCGAGATGCTTGGCGATATCCAGGAGCCGACCCTGCCGTTCGGTCTGCAGGATGTGCAGCGCGATGGCTCCGGTGTGGAGGAAGTGAAGCTGGCGGTGGAGGCGGGCTTGTGTCGCCGCCTTCGCGCCCGGGCCCGGCAGTTGGGCGTCAGTGCGGCGAGTGTGATGCACCTGGCATGGGCCCAGGTACTGGGTCGTGTCAGCGGTCGCGACGAAGTGGTCTTCGGCACCGTGCTGTTGGGGCGGATGCAGGGGGGCGAGGGCGCCGATCGGGCACTGGGCATGTTCATCAACACCCTGCCATTGCGGGTGAGCCTGGGTGGGCACGGTGTGGCCGCCGGGGTCAAGGCCACCCACAGGCGTCTCACTGGCCTGCTGGGGCATGAGCATGCCTCACTGGCCCTGGCGCAGCGCTGCAGCGGTGTGGTTGCACCGACGCCGTTGTTCAGTTCAATGCTCAACTATCGCCATTGCGGGGTCGAGGTGACTGCCCAGGCGCTGTCGGCGTGGCAGGGCATCGAGTCGATTGGCGGCCAAGAGCGTACCAATTACCCCCTGGCGCTGGCGGTGGATGACGAAGGCGAAGGCTTCAGCCTGGTGGTGCAGGCACTGGCCGGTACCGATGCGCGACGTGTCGGCGACTACATGCACACCACCCTCGAAAGCCTGGTCACGGCGCTGGAGCGGGCGCCGGAGACGCCCCTGGGTGAGCTGGCGATTCTGCCCATGGCTGAACGCCTGCGCCTGCTGGAAACGTTCAATGCCACGACGGTCGATTATCCCCGAGGCCTGACCTTGCACGGTTTGTTCGAAGCCCGTGCCGAGGCCAGCCCGGACGCCATCGCCGTGGTGACTGACGACGAGCAATGGAGCTACCAGCAACTGAACCACCGCGCCAACCAGGTTGCCCATCGCCTGATCGCCCTGGGCATCCGCCCGGACGATCGGGTGGCGATCTGCGCCGAGCGCAGCCTGGAAATGGTGGCCGGCCTGCTGGGCATTCTCAAGTCCGGTGCTGCTTATGTGCCGCTCGATCCGGATTATCCGCTCGATCGCCTGGCCTACATGCTGGACAACTGCGCGCCGAGCGTGGTGCTGACCCAGGGGGCCTTGCAGGCACGCCTGCCCGCCACCGATGCCCGGACGTTGTTGCTGGACGATGCCGCGTTCTCGACCCAGTCGACGGCTAATCCAAGGGTCGAGGAGCTGCGCTGCGACCATCTGGCCTATGTCATCTACACCTCCGGTTCCACCGGCCTGCCCAAAGGCGTGATGAACGAACATGGGGCGGTGGTCAACCGCCTGCTGTGGATGCAGGACGCTTATCCGTTGACGGCTGCCGATGCGGTGCTGCAGAAGACCCCGTTCAGCTTCGACGTATCGGTGTGGGAGTTCTTCTGGCCGCTGTTCACCGGCGCCCGGCTGGTGATGGCCCGTCCTGGCGGGCATCGCGACCCAGCCTACCTGTGCGAGGTGATCCAGGCCCAGGGCATCAGCACGCTGCACTTCGTACCGTCGATGCTGGACGTGTTCCTGGCCCATGGCGCCGCCCACGGCTGCGACGGGCTGCGGCAAGTGATGTGCAGCGGCGAAGCCTTGCCGGGGCATCTGGTGCGGCGTTTCAAGGCGCAACTGCCGCAGGTGGCGTTGCACAATCTGTACGGCCCCACCGAAGCCGCCGTGGACGTCACGGCCTGGGACTGCTCGGGCGTCGACACCCCCGACAGCACCCCCATCGGCAAGCCGATCGCCAACACCCGCATCTACCTGCTGGACGCCCATCGTCAGCCGGTGCCCATGGGGGTGGCTGGGGAGATCTACATCGGCGGTGTGCAGGTGGCACGCGGTTACCTGCATCGGCCGGAACTCA
>NZ_FMUL01000033.1:0-6827 GCF_900101215.1 Pseudomonas sp. NFACC32-1 | reverse complement strand
TTCCGTCGGGCCATAGCCATTGAGCAGGTGCTGCGGCGCGCCTTCTTTCAAGACCCGGCCGATCACCGCCGGATCGAGCACATCACCGCCGACGATCAGGTAACGCAAGTGCTTGAACACCGGCATCAGGCCGGCGGCGTACTGATGGAACAGGCCGGCGGTCATCCACAGCACGCTGACCCGCTGCTCGGTCAGCAACCGGGCGAAACGCTCCCGGGACAACAGCACGTCCTGGTCGACCACCACCACGCAGCCGCCGTTGAGCAACGGCGCCCAGACGTCCAGGGTACTGGCGTCGAAGGCCGGGTTGGAGGCGAACGCCACCCGGTCCCGGGCATTGAAATCGGCGTAGCCGTTGTTGATCACCAGTCGGTTGATCGCCCGATGCGGCACCAGCACCCCCTTGGGAGTGCCGGTGGAACCGGAGGTGTACATGATGTAGGCCACCGCTTCGGCGCTCTGGGGCAGATCGAGGTCGGTGCTGGCTTCAGCCAACTCCAGGCGATCCAGGTCGACCCGCACAGCGCTCTGCGCCGAGACCAGGGAGCTCTGGGTCAGCAGGACCTTGGCCCCGCTGTCGTCGACCATGAACTGCTGGCGTTCCAACGGCGCGCTGGTGTCCAGCGGCACGTAGACGGCGGCGCACTTGAGCACCGCCAACTGGCTGACCAGCAGTTCAACCGAACGGGCCAATCCCAGCGCTACACGGTCCCCCGGCTGCACACCCAGGCCTGCCAGATGGCGAGCCAGACGATTGGCCCTGATGTTGAGTTCACCGTAGGTCAGGCATTGTTCATCGTGCACCACGGCGATGGCATCCGCACAATCCTGCGCCTGCTGTTCGAACACGGCATGGACGGTCTTGTCCCGTGGATAGGCGCGTGTGGTCGCGTTGAACGCCTCCAGTACCCGCTCGCGTTCGGCATGGGGCAGCACAGCCAGGTCGTGCAGACGTGTAGCCGGGCTGGACTCCAGTGCCGTGGCGAGGCTCTGCAGCGCGCGCTCCATATACGCGCAGACCCGCTGCGCGCCGATGCCGTTCTTCACCAGGACGGTCAGGGCGAAATCCTCGCCCAGGTCATCCACCGACAACGTCAGGGGATAGTTGGTACGTGATTCGCCGTCCAGCGTCTCGATGCCCTGCCAGGCAGCGTCAACCTCCAGCGCATCGACCTGTTCACTGGAGTTGCGGTAGTTCAGCAAGGCACTGAACAGCGGTGCCGGTGCGCTCACGCCACTGCAGCGTTGCGCCAGGGCCAGCGAGGCGTGCTCATGGCCCAACAACGCGGTGAGACGCCCATGGACGGCCTGGACACCCGTGCGGACATCCTGGTCATCGACGCTGACGCGAAGGGGCAAGGTATTGATGAACATGCCCAATGCGCGGTCGGCACCCTGGCCGCCCTGCATCCGGCCCAGCAGCACCGTACCGAACACCACCTCGGATTTGCCCGAGACACAGGCCAGGACTTGCGCCCAGGCCAAGTGACAAAGGCTGGCCGTCCCCACGCCGGACCGGCGCGCAAGACGCCGCAGACGACGGCTCAGATCGCGCTCGAGCAATCGGCCGGCTTCTTCGATGTCGTGGCCGTCCCCCTGCACCTGTTGCAAGCCGAACGGCAGGGTCGGCTCCTCCACGTCGCCGAGCATGTCGCGGAAGAACGCCTCGTGCTCTTCCTGGCTCACGCCCAGGCGAGCCTGGGCCACATAGTTGCGATAAGGCACTGCCGCATCCAGTTGCCCGACTTGCCCCAGCAGATGCGCCTGCATTTCGCGCTGCACCACTTTGAGCGCCGTATGGTCAAGGGCGATGTGGTGGAACAGCAGCAGGGCGACCCAGCGCTGGTTGGGCTTGTCTTCGGCGAAGGCCAGGTGCATCAACGGTGCCTGGGTCATGTCCAGCCCATAGAGCCGGGCATCGAAACGTTGTTGCAACTGTTCGACGATGCCTGCGCCTTGCGGGTCCGGCTCGAACGCTTCCAGCTTCAGCGGCGCCTGGCGCCAGACCACTTGCTGAGGTTCGTCGAGGCCTTCCCACACGATCGCGGTACGCAAGATGTCGTGGCGATCGATGACGCTCTGCAACGCAAGGATGAAATCATCGAGGCGCTGCCGGTCTCGCAGGCCAAACAGCGCCTGAAGGAGATAGGGGTCGCCCTGCTCGGCCGACAGATGATGGTAGAGAATCCCCTCCTGGAGCGGTGCCAGGGGGTAGATGTCCTGCACATTGCCCGCACCACCCGGCACGCTCGCCACGATCCGGTCGATGGCCTCCTGGTCCAGCCTGGTCAACGACAGCATGTCCGGCGTGATTCTCGTGCAATCCCGGGCAATGCCGTTGGCCGGCACCTCGACTTCGCAGTACCCGCCCACTGCCGCCGCCAGCGCCGATAGCGTTGGCTGGCCGAACAGCACGCGCACGTCGGCACTCAGGCCCACCTGGCGCATCCGCTCGATCAGGCTGACGGCCAGCAGGGAATGACCGCCCAGTTCGAAGAAATGGTCGTGACGACCGACCTGTTCCACGCCCAGCAGCGCTTGCCAGATCTGCGCCAGGGTGGTTTCGACGTCGCCTTGAGGGGCTTCATAGCCTCGGGTAATGACCGAGTCGAGGTCTGGCGCCGGCAAGGCCTTGCGGTCCAGCTTGCCGTTGGGGGTCAACGGCAAGGCGTCCAGGCGTACGTAGGCCACGGGCACCATGTAATCCGGCAATTGCCCTTGCAGATGGCTGCGCAGGGCCTCGATGTCCACGGCCCGGGACTCGGTGAAATAGGCCACCAGGCGTTTGTCGCCGGGGACGTCTTCGCGGGCTTGTATCACGGCTTCTTTTACGGCTTCGTGCCCGGCGAGCCGTGCTTCGATCTCGCCCAGTTCGATGCGGAAACCACGGATCTTCACCTGGTCGTCGTTACGACCCAGGTATTCGATATTGCCGTCCGGCAGGTATCTCCCCAGGTCGCCGGTCTTGTACATCCGGGCGTTGGTTTCGCTGCTGAACGGGTCCTTCAGGAAGCGTTCGGTTCTTCTTATGAGGTCATCGCGATTGAGGTAACCGCGCGCCACACCGGCGCCGCCGATATAGATCTCTCCCGGTACGCCCAATGGCACCGGTTGACGGTGTTCATCCAGCAGATAGAACTGGGTGTTGGCCACCGGTTTACCGATATGCGCAGCGAAACCCTCTTCGCGGGACATCGATACCCAGCTTGAATAAGTGGTGGTTTCCGATGGGCCATACAGGTTGCACAGGCGCTTGACGGAAGTCTGCTCGAACAGCGCCTCCACCAGGCTGCGCTTGAGGGCTTCGCCCGCCACGTTGACGGTCTCGACACCCTCGCCCAAGCCACCGGATTCCAGCAGTGCCTTGAGGGCGGACGGTACGGTGTTGATCAAGGTGATGTCGTGCTCGCCCTGTTGCAGTTCCAGCACGTTGGTGACCACGTCGATGCTGCCACCGCAGGTCAACGGCGCGAAGCACTCGTAGACCGCCAGATCGAAGTTCAAAGAAGTGGAAAACAGCGTCTTCGACAGGGTTTGCGCATCGAAGGAACGCTGCGCCCAGGTCAGGAAGTTCACCGTGTTGCGGTGCTCGATCATCACGCCCTTGGGCAGACCGGTGGAGCCGGAGGTGTAGATCACATAGGCCAGGTGCGACGAGGTCAGTTCCGGAACCTGGGGATTCAGGACGGATTCGTCCTGCCAAAGTTCGCTGCCCAGATTGATGACCGGCATCGCCGCGCCGGCCAACAATCCAAGCGTCGCCGCCTGGGCCAGCACCGCCGCCGGGGCGCTGTCTTCCAGCATGTAGGCGATCCGGTCCGCCGGGTAAGCCGGATCCAGCGGTACGTAACCGCCGCCGGCCTTGAGGATCGCCAACAGGCCCACCACCATGTCGAGGCTTCGCTCGACACAGATCGCCACCCGGGAATCGGGTTTCACCCCCTGCTTGCGCAGGTAATGGGCCAGGCGGTTGGCCCGCTCGTTCAGTTCGCGATAGCTCAGGCGTTGTCCGCGATGCAGCACCGCCAGCGATTCCGGCGTGCGCTGAACTTGCGCTTCGAACAACCCGTGAATCGTCTGCGCCAGCGGGTATTCGGCCTGGGTGGCGTTGAAGCCCACCAGCAACTCTTCGCGTTCCGTCGCCGGCAAGATCGACAGGTCGGCCAATGGATTTTCCGGCGCATGCTCCAGGGCCTCCACCAGGCTCGCCAGGGCCGTTTCCATGTAGGCACCGACCCGTGCCGCGTCGATACCGGTCACCGCCTGGACGGTGAGACTGAAGCCGTCGCCCAGGTCGTCCACCGACAGCATCAGCGGATAGTTGGTGCGTTCCTCGCCACCGAGCACCTCGATACCGTTCCAGGCCGGCAGCGCCTCGCTGGACGCCGTCGGTGCGCTGTGGCGGTAGTTGAGCAAGGCGCTGAACAACGGCGTCGGCGCAGCCACACCGCTGCAGCGTTGCGCCAGCGCCAGCGAGGCGTGCTCATGGGCCAGCAACGCAGCCAGTCGTGCGTGGGTGGCTTTCACGCCGGCACGGACGCCGGTTGACCCCACGCGCACCCGCAACGGCAAGGTGTTGATGAACATGCCCAAGGCTCGATCAGCCCCCTCGCCGCCCTGCATCCGGCCCATCAGCACGGTGCCGAACACCACATCGTCCTGGCCGGTCACTCGCCCCAGCACCTGCGCCCAGGCCAGATGGACCAGGCTCGCGGCGCTCACGCCCAGGTGACGGGCTCGCGCTCTCAAGCCCTGGCCCAGATCATGGGCGAGTACCCGCGTGGCCTCCTCGATACCCTGCCCCGTGGCCTGTACATCCTGCAGGCCGAACGGCAGGGTCGGTGCGTCCACATCGCCCAGCATTTCGCGGAAGAACGCTTCGTGCGCTTCAGGGCTCACGCCCAGACGCGCCTGGGCCACATAGTTGCGATACGGCATCGCAGCGCCCAGACGATCGGCCTGGCCCAGCAGATGCAACTGCATCTCGTGGCGCACCACGTCCATCGCGGTGTGGTCCAGTGCCATATGGTGGAACAACAGCATCGCCAGCCAGCGATCCGTATCGGTGTCATGGGCATAGACCAGTTGCAGCATCGGGGCCCGGGTGATATCCAGGCGGTGATGCCTCGAGTCGAAGCGCTGGTACAGCAGCGCCGCCATGTCGCCGTCGACCGGGTCCAGTGCGACCTCTTCCTGCATCAGCGCTGCTTCGCGCCAGACGACCTGCAAGGGTTGATCGAGCCCTTCCCAGAGTACCGCGGTCCTGAGAATGTCGTGGCGGTCGATGACCTGCTGCAACGCACGGCAGAAGTCTTCCAGGCGCTCCCTGGTTGCGAAGGCGAACTGGGTCTGGAGCACGTAGGGGTCGCCCTGCCGGGCGGCGAGATGGTGATAAAGAATGCCTTCCTGCAGCGGCGCCAGGGGGTAGATGTCCTGCACGTTGCGAGCGCCACCGGGCACCGTTTCAACGACCCGGTCGAGGGTCTCCTGGTCCAGGTCGGCCAGGACCAGCATGTCAGGGGTGATCCGCGTACAGCCAGACGGGATCCGGTTGGCCGGTACCACGATTTCATTGCTGCCACCCACCGCGGCGGCCAACGCAGCCAGGGTGGGTTGACTGAACAGCACGCGCACGTCGGCACTCAGGCCCACCTGGCGCATCCGCTCGATCAGGCTGACAGCCAGCAAGGAATGACCGCCCAGTTCGAAGAAATGGTCGTGACGACCGACCTGTTCCACACCCAGCAGCGCCTGCCAGAGCTGCGCCAGGGTGGTTTCGACGTCGCCTTGAGGGGCTTCATAGCCTCGGGTGATGACTGCGTCGAGGTCTGGTGCCGGCAAGGCCTTGCGGTCCAGCTTGCCGTTGGGGGTCAACGGCAAGGCATCGAGACGGACATAGGCCATCGGCACCATGTATGCCGGCAGTTGCCCCTGCAGGTGGCTGCGCAGCGCCTCGATGTCCACGGCCTCATTCGTCCGGGATTGAGTGAAATAGGCGACCAGACGTTTATCGCCGGGTATGTCCTCGCGCGCCTGGACCACGGTTTCCTGGAGACCTGGATACTGAGCGAGCCTGGCTTCGATCTCGCCCAGTTCGATGCGGAAACCACGGATCTTCACTTGGTCGTCGTTACGACCCAGGTATTCGATATTGCCGTCCGGCAGGTAGCGACCCAGGTCGCCGGTCTTGTACATCCGGGCGTTGGGTTCGAGGCTGAACGGGTCCTTGAGGAAACGCTCGGCAGTGAGGTCATCGCGATTGAGGTAACCGCGCGCCACACCGGCGCCGCCGATATAGATCTCTCCTGGCACACCCAACGGCACCGGTTGCCGGTGTTCATCCAGCAGATAGAACTGGGTGTTGGCCACCGGCTTGCCGATATGCGCGGCGAAACCCTCTTCGCGGGACATCGATACCCAGCTTGAGTAAGTGGTGGTTTCCGATGGGCCATAAAGATTGCACAAACGCTTGACCTGGGTTTGTTCGAACAACGCTTCCACCAGGCTGCGCTTGAGGGCCTCGCCCGCCACGTTGACGATCTCGACACCCTCGCTCAAGCCACCGGATTCCAGCAATGCCTTGAGGGCCGATGGCACCGTGTTGATCAAGGTGATGTCGTGCTCGCCCTGTTGCAGTTCCAGCACATTGGCGACCACGTCGATGCTGCCACCGCAGGTCAACGGCGCGAAGCACTCGTAGACCGCCAGGTCGAAGTTCAGCGAAGTGGAGAACAGCGTCTTCGACAAGGTTTCAGAGTCGAAGGAACGCTGCGCCCAGGTCAGGAAGTTCACCGTGTTGCGGTGCTCGATCATCACGCCCTTGGGCA